>JBBSBM010000220.1:0-2185 GCA_038251275.1 Aggregatilineales bacterium | reverse complement strand
CCCTCAATCTGGAACTTATTGCTTGGGAACAGGCTGCTAACGCTTCCCACCGTCGCATTCATTGGTCTTTTACCCTTCAAGATGCTCAACGGGTTTTTGTTGACTATTACCCCTCATCTTTAGCTGGTTGAGGTACTAGCACTACATAAAAGACTCACATGAGAACCACTGAATTCAAGATAGGTAGCGGGTCTTGGTACCGCGCTAGGAAGTAACTTAGAAGTCCATACCCAAAACACCATCCCCTAAATAATATTAAAGAAGGTCATTAAATGAACAAGCTGCTTGGACAAATTCACAATGGTATGAAGGTTTATGATCAGGCGCACGATGAAGTTGGCATGGTTGATTATGTTCAATTTGGCGATGAAGACCCTTTGAAACCCGGCGGAGAAACAATCACGACCCATTCAGCACCACTAGCGCCTGAAGACAGCTTAGTTAATAGCATCGCCAAGGTCTTTGGCCCTGATGAAATTCCAGTAGTTTTCAGAGATCGATTGCTGCGTTTTGGCTTTATTCGGGTTGATGCTCGCGGCTTGTTCAATACAGATCGTTACATTCTGTCGGATCAAATCGAATCGGTTTCGGAAGACAATGTGATGCTAAATATAAGTAAGTCAGAACTCATAAAACGACCCTAAAAAATTTCGATTCGTATCAGATCATTTACTGCGAAGTAGTTAGTCGGCTGTTTTCTCTTAGAGTCTTCAGTCGCGAAGCTTCGCTAACACAGGAGATTCTATGTATCAATTTCACTTTCGACATCAGACTATATCATATTTTCGATTTCTAGTGGTTCTTGCCGGAGTCATAATACTCGGTACGACATTTCGACCGTCTTATGCACAAAGTGGGAGCATTTGGAACGCGGAATATTACAATAATCCCTACTTGAGCGGAACCCCAGTTGTAACCCGGCAAGATGCGGTTATTGCCTTCAATTGGGGTTCGGCAGCACCGTCACCAGAAATAAACGCTGACAAATTTAGCGTGCGATGGGCATCAGATCCCTATTTTGCCGCTGGAACCTATCGATTCTACGTTTTAGCGGATGACAATGTCGCACTGCGAGTTAATTTTCCATTTCAGTCTCAGATAGATAGCTTTAACAATCCATCAGTCGGTCAAATCTTGTCGGCTGATGTCACTTTAAAGGCCGGAGTTCATCATGTTCAAGTCGACTACCGCGAAGTAACCGGTAACGCCTATGTATATGTGACATGGGCAAACTTGGCAACAAATCCGACAGGGCCGAATTTTCCCGTTCCACAAGCACCACTTCCCGTTGGGGGTACTTGGACAGCCCAATATTTTCCTAATCCGGGTTTGGTAGGCACACCGTCCCTCATTCTAGGGGAAAGCACGCCTTCGCATAGCTGGGGAACGGGATCACCAAGCAACAACATTCCAAGCGATAATTTCTCTGCGCGCTGGACGAGTGTTCAAACTTTCAATGCAGGCAGTTATCAAATCCGTGTTCATGCGGACGACGGCGTACGTGTCTATATTGATGGTATCACTGTGATTAATGAATGGCACACCGCTACCAACACAACCTATATGTCTGATATTAATTTGACGGCGGGACAGCATAGTCTTCAGGTCGATTATTATGAGGCAAGTGGCATAGCCTTCCTTGATTACAGCCTTATCCCTATTAATCTCATCCCACCGTCAGTAGTCAATCCAACACCAATCACCACAGGAACAGTCGTTACAGCAGTACGATTAAATGTCCGACGTGGACCTAATGCTAACAGTGGTATTCTGGTGAAAATCAATCTTAATGAGACGTATCCCGTAATAGGGCGCAATGCAGACAGTTCCTGGTGGCAAATCGACATTAACGGCACGGTTGGTTGGGTTTATTGGCGATTTTTCGATGTTAATAATCCGCAGCTTGTACCTGTGGTAACTTTAAGCACTGGTGCAAGCTTAGATCAACTACCTCAAACTGGTTACTTTGCTATAGCATTGGCTACCGTAAACGTCCGAAGTGCACCGAGTGCATCTGGCGCCATCCTAGGTCAAGTTGCTCGCAGTAATCAGATACCAGTCGTTGGTCGCAACGCTAGCAACACATGGTGGCAAGTCAATTATGGCGAGATTACCGGTTGGGTTAGTACACGTTACGCCCAGTTGCAGCCCAATGCGATTTTGGCGAATATCCCGATAACCGGAT
>JBBSBM010000219.1:0-2296 GCA_038251275.1 Aggregatilineales bacterium | reverse complement strand
GGTCTTGCGCTCTTTAGCGTTGAACATTCTCAAACAAGACCCCTCTAAAAGCAGTTTGAAGCAAAAGCGCTTTCGGGCTGCTCTCGACAATGATTTCTTGTTTCACTTGCTTACCCAGATTTGATGCGATTACCCTGTGTGGCATTATCAATTTGTTGCTATGATCGGCTTGCGTGGTAAAATCTTGCCTACGTGGTTCCGCATGGAATATGCGTATTATGTAATGTCTTTTATGGAGGGAAATAACAATGGGTTTACAGCGAAGAAAATGGTTATTTGTTGTATTAATGATTACACTCATGGTTCCAGTTTTGGGTGTAGTTGCTCAGGATTCAGAGGTTAAAGTTGCTTGGCCTGACTTAGGTGGTAAAGAAATTACCATCGCTGTTGAGAACGCCTATCCTCCTTATAATGCAATTGTCGATGGTAAGGGACAGGGCTGGGATTACGATACCTTTATCGCGATTTGCAAGTTGATTAATTGCGTACCTAAGTTCGAAGAAGTTGCTTGGGACGGTATGTTGCTTGGTATCTCCAACGGAAGCTATGATGTAGCTGCTGATGGTATCACGTATACTCCCGAACGTGATAAGACGGTTGATTTCTCACAACTGTATCAAGCTTATGATGAAACCCTTCTTATCCGTGATAACGACACCCGTTTCACGACTGCTGATGAGTTGAAGAAGCTCCCAAATTTCTTAGTCGCTACACAGATCGGCACTACCAACGAAATCACAGCTAAGGCTCTCTTTGGTGAAGCTAATGTCAAGAGCTTCGATACATTCGGGGCAGCGATTGAAGCACTGAAGAACGACGATGCTGATGCTGTAGTGGTTGACCGACCTGCTGCAGAAGGTTACATTGAGGCACAAGGTGGTCTCAAGACTTTGCCCGAATCACTCAATGGTATTGAAGGTCTCGCCTTTGCATTCCCTCCCGGAAGTAAACTGGTGAACCCTGTAAATGCTGCAATGTCTGCGATGCAGGCAAGTGGGGCATGGGACGAAATCTATGCGAAGTGGTTTACGCCTGCTGCTAAGTAAGTTCGGCGATTCAACCATCAATTTTCACAGGGGTGGGCGCAAGCTCACCCCTTGTTTTTACGATCACAAAAGGACTTCCAAATGAATTCCACGGCCTCCATTGCTGACCCGCAACCTAATTCGCCCATGCGTCCACCCCAGTTGGTGAATTTACAGGGTTTCGCGCGGAAGATATTGCAAAATAGGACTTGGCTTATTTTGTTTATTTTATTGGATATTTTTGTGGTATACAGCATAGCCACTCAGCCGGAAGTCAAAAAAGTGTGGGATTATGTGGTTCCCGGACTTGCTGCGACCATCCGCATAACGATTATCTCATTTGTGGTGGCGGTGGTTATTGGTTTATTTGTTGCATTTGGACGTATCTCTAAAAATATCATTGTCTACAATTTATCAACCTTATACGTTGAACTTTTTCGAGGTCTCCCACTACTGGTTATTATTTTAATTTTTAACTTCGTATTGACACCTGCTATTGTTAGTTTTGTGGTCGGCGAGTCGGATAATGGCAACAATGCCAATATCCCAATTCTTGATGACTTGATTCAGCGACTCGTTGGGACACCTGAAGATCAAATATCCACTACCGTCCTCCGAACCCGTGATATTGATCCTGAGCTACGCATTATGTTGGCTTTTGCGGTCACTTACGGCGCATTTATGTCAGAGGTTTTTCGTGCAGGGATCGAAAGTATTGGGCGAGGACAGGTTGAGGCGGGAAGATCACTCGGTATGACTTATCTGCAAGTCATGTACTATATTGTCTTGCCGCAAGCTGTTCGAAACGTACTACCGGCACTAGCTAATAATTTCGTATTTCTGTTGAAAGATACTTCGTTGGCATCAGCAGTTGCGGTGCCAGAAATTTCTTATCTCACAAGACAGTATTCAAGCAATAACTTCCGTTATCCCGAAGGTTTGTTAGTACTAGCGTTTTTATACGCCAATTTAACGATTGTGCTATCCATGGGAACTGTATATTTGGAAAACCGCCTGCATAAGGATCGACATGGTGCGCGGTAAGCTGAAAAGTTCAGAGAATTCATCTGAAAAAGTTACGCTGATCTTATGGCGGCGGTTCTGAGGGAGCGTGCTGCCGAATATTCGCAAAATGCGTAACTACTCAGGTGGGGAAAAAGTACCAAAAAAGATAAAAACGAGCTAGAGTCATAAGGATGAAACCCACAGAGAAGCCGTTAAGCAAAGAACAACTACAAGGGCTAGAAAAAGCCGACTTGGTAGATTTGGTT
>JBBSBM010000218.1:0-2731 GCA_038251275.1 Aggregatilineales bacterium | reverse complement strand
CGTCGAGATTCATCGCACTGACCAAAGATGGATGCCCCGCTCGCCTGCCATGGTCGCTGGTTTGACTGACCATCTCTGGTCTATTCGTGAGATCTTAACTTCTGTCCCTATTCCTACCAACAGCCTCTAGGGAGACTACCGTCCTTTAGGTGCCGTCAAATCTGTTCTTGAGTTACTCTGAACTTATGTCCCACCCTCATATAACCTACTAGTCCCGATTAATTGAATTCCTTTGCAGTCGCTTCAGATTGCGCTGCCGCGCCTAGTTCGTTCCATGCTTCGACTGCTTGAGCTGCTAATTTATCTCGACGGTCGGTGTTACTGGTCAAGCGAGCTAATCCAGTCAATGCCAGTGCCTCGCTTTCCAGATCATCGGCGTCTTGAGCAAGCTTAAGCGCACTTCCATACGCCCCTTCAGCTTCCAGTTGGACACCTGTACTCATATAAATATTGCCCAAGACAAGCTGCGGAATTGGGGAGACCAGAAAATCACTGGTGGTGACTGTGGATACTTGTGTATTTAATAACACTTCCAGCGCATCCGCGTATAAGCCATTTTGAATGTATACCTGTGCGTCAATCAAATTGGCAATGCTCTGTGATGTTATTTGAGAATGAACTTTATCAAGTAACGGTTGGATTTGCGCAAGCTGATCGGTTGCGATCACGTAGAAGCTGGTATCAGGTGCTTCTTCATTTGCAGAGGAACTGAGGATGGAACCTTGTGCCATAGCGACAATTTCAACAGTATATGGAACATCTGCCTGCAAATGAGGAGCATCTTGCGGATACATCAAGCCGTGTGTATCTGCTGCCTCAATGGTGATCGACCACTCTACTCCTTCCCCACGCACTATCACCTGATAGCTATCCGCCTCATCGACAGGATTCCAAAGAATCATCGGTGTAGAGCTGGTGATTAGAGTTTTACGCGGGCTGATCAAATAAGGAATCGTTGGGTCGGGAACCGGGCCGCGCTGCCAACCGGCGAGGGCCATCTGATTTTGCGTAATAATAGCGCGATCTTTTGGACACGGTACAGGGCTAATACTAGTGACAACCTGCTTACTCAAATCAGCACAGATCACAACAATCGAATCGCCTTTCGGGTCGAGGAGGTCGCCATCTTGTAATCCAGCGCCCAAACTCAAATGGGTAAATTCTGTCCATCCAGAGCGACGTACCTGAGCAGTTGTACTTGATTGGAGAACAAACCCTTGCATGGAACTGTAATCATTCGCTTGCTGTTGGGCAAGGCTTTTCCAAGGTGTGATTGTGAGCACCACCACTGCAATGATCGGAATGATTCGACGCATGAGCCTCTATCCTTACTTTAATTCAAGATCTACTATTTATTCCAATCGTTTGATTGCCGATTGTGCCTCGTTATCCCATTGGCGCTGACGGGCGTTTTGCATGTCGGAATTAGCGATAACGTTATACCAAGCTTGTTTGGCATCTTCTTTATGCCCTTGCAACTCGTAAACATGTGCTTCAACATAGTAGGATTCCGCCGTATTCAGGTTCTGATGATCAAGCGCGAATGCAGCTTTAATATCGTTCAGTGCCAAATCAAGATTGCTTGTGCCGCCAAGTTGCCAGTAAGCCCGCCCACGACTAGTATAAAGTTCAAGTACAAGCGTATCATGCGTCGTGGCATCTAAGTTTAAATTACCAGATGCTAATTGCCGGACAGCTATATCGACAACGGCAAACGCCTCGTCATTTTTATTCTGATCAAGCAGCATTTCAGCCAAACGATAACGAGCCGACAGCAGTTGATCATCGTATTTGAGCGCATTCCGGTAAGCGGTCACGGCCGCATCCAAATCATTCTGAGCAGGATCAGCCCGTTCCTCGTAAGTGACACCGATATTGAAGTAGGGTTCTGCCCGGTTGGGATCAGCATGAATTGCTGCAAAGAAATCGTCTATAGCTGTCTGATAATCTAACTGTTGTAAGGCTTGCAAACCTTGCCCATTAAGTCGTTGAGCGGCTTCAGTATCCGGTCGGTTTAACAGACCCAGTATGCCAGCACTTATGGCTAATATGACCAACAGCACAATTCCACCAATCACAAGTTTCTTTTGAGAGAATGGCCTTGGGGGGGTGCTAATATTTTGGGACGGACTGAGGATGATTGTGGGTTCGGCTGGCTCGGTTACAATGAGTGTGTTGACTAACAAGGGTTCAGACAAGTTTGCAATCGCAGACTTAAATGCTTCGGTGAACAATTTACCTGATTGGAAACGAACGGATGGCTCCTTCTCAAGCGCTTTAAGAACAATCGCACTGACGGACTGAGGTAAATCGGGACGTAGATAGCTCGGGATCGGTGGGCTGGCATTCATATGCTGTGCCATCACTTGGATGGTTGCACCTTGAAAGGGAGGCTGTCCACATACCAGTTCAAAGGCAATTACACCCAAAGAGTAGATATCACTTAATGCGCTAATGGTCTGGCCTGATACCTGCTCAGGTGACATATATAGAGGTGTGCCGACCACACTGCCCTCAGGTGTAATACTTGCGCTGCCGTCCGTTAAGTGCGCAATCCCAAAGTCTGCCAGAAGGCAATTAAGCTGCGACTCCGTAACTACTCAGGTGGGGAAAAAGTACCAAAAAAGATAAAAACGAGCTAGAGTCATAAGGATGAAACCCACAGAGAAGCCGTTAAGCAAAGAACAACTACAAGGGCTAGAAAAAGCCGACTTGGTAGATTTGGTTGTGG
>JBBSBM010000217.1:0-3046 GCA_038251275.1 Aggregatilineales bacterium | reverse complement strand
TAGATTACCCACTCCCACTTTGCCATAATCGGGACAGCTTGGGTTGGGGCAGAAACTGCCCACTGATGCCAACTCACTCATCTTGCTCCCTCTGCATCTCTTTGGTTATGATTTTACCAACTCTGTCAAGGGAGACCACCTTTTGTTCTCACCAATCATAAAGGGGGTGTTGGGAAATCGACATCCGCCACCAATATCGCATATGGTTTAGTGGGACTGCTGAGGCGATCTGGTGCTGTCAATTGTCGGGTGCTACTCGTCGATACCGACAGCCAAGCACATACATCACTCGTCACGACCGGGCATAAAGATTATGGTGCAGATAATAGCCTCTACACCGTCCTGATGGCGGATCGCAAAGAAGCCCCAAATGTATTAGCAAACTGCCTCGTGCAAAGTACATGGGATGATGATCTGCATGTGTTGCCCGCTTCACCGATGCTGGAAGGTGCCGAACGCGAGCTTATGGGTGTCGCAGGTGCACCGTATCGCTTGGCTGAAACCTTGGGTCGCATCGCCAATCATTATGCCGCGATTGTGATTGACACGCGACCTTCTTTCTCACTGATGACCGAAATGGGATTGCTAGCTGCCACCGATGCCATTGTGCCCGTTGAACCACGCTATCTAGAGACAGTTGGATTGCTATCGGTCATCTCGAAGATCAACGAGATCCATGAAGGATGGCGACATCCAAATCTGCACGTCAGTGGCATTCTCGTTACTAAGATGGACACGCGCGTCAAAGGGCATAAACAACTACTGGATGAACTCAAATCGCACAACGTTTTGGGTCAGCTTGTGTGTGGAGTTATCTCAGCTAATGAAGCGGTATCGTATTCCCATCACCACCATCTGAGTGTGTTCAATTACGATCCCAAGGCTTCCGCCAGCAAAGCCTATGCCCTGATGGTTGGCAAGCTAGTTCGTGAAATTGCTGGGCAGAAAGCGGCAGTTTCATGAACAGCAAGAAGCGACAGGCCAACACGGGTCTTCTTGACACCATCACGGCGGACATGTTGGGTGGCAGCAACTTTGACATCGCGACAGACAACAGTTTACGAGTTGAGCGGATTTTGCTGGAGATGGTAAGACCAGACTCAGTACAACCACGCCGTGTATTACCAGAGCGCATCTACCAAGCCTTTCACACGAATCGGATGACACCGACCCAAGCTCTACGGGAACTGATTCAGACGGCTCAACTGGCAGCTCGACAAAATGGGCGACCTTTCACCAATGTCCTCGATTTGCTGGGAAACCCCGATGACGAAAACGAAAACGAAGCACCACAACTCTCGCGCGAAGAACAGCTTGTGCGCGATTTGGTTAACCTCACTGTAACTATTCGCGACGATAGACAAGTCAATCCACTCACAGTGATCGATGTCACCCAAGGCGTGACCAGTCTCTATCGGATTGAAACATGGGAACGACGGTATTTGGCAACGTGGTTGCTGCGCGATTTCATGCCCGGCTATGAGAGCGATGGAATGATCCCATGCATCATTATTCCCGCCGAACGCGCATCTGCCTTTCGACAGGCTAAAGAGAACACTGCCCGTACGGGGTTATCAGCGATTGCCATGGCGCGACAGGCAGCCCTTCTCCTTCTATATGTGCATGGTTGCGAAATTCCCGACGGGCCAGTGACGCGTGATTTCTATAGGCAAGCGCGAATATACAGCCGATATTTTGTCGGCAATGGGTGGTCTTAGTAAAGCTCAGTTTCGACAATTCAAGGCTTTACTTCAATTGACGGATGAAGCCATTGAAATCGCTGACCGCTACGGGATACAGGAAAGCTTACTTCGTTCTGTTTTACACCTCGCGCCAGAAGATCAAGTTGAAGTTATGAGACAGATTGTCCAATTTGGTCTCACACGTAATCAAATCAGAGCTTTGATTGAGGGTTCTCAAGAAGAAGGAAAGGAACAAGATGGCACACTAATGTCGCGTCAAGTCACTCAATTCGCTCGTCTGATGAATCCTAAGCACTTGCCAGATGCCTATCACTTAGCGCTTGCTTTGATTGACCAAGAAAAAGACAAAACTATTGCTCGAGCAAGGGTGCAGATGTTGCGAAAAATGCTTGACGAGGCCGAATCCTACCTTAGCCAATAAAAAAGGTTTACCGGGTAAACCTTTTGGAGTGTAAATATGACATTCAGAAACCGTTCTCCGCCTTAGAAAACAAAACCCACCGACGAAATCGGCAGGTGGGTGACGGATGGTGGGTACATTTCAGTGTGGTAACTCCAATGTATCACAGTCCTTCTTCCCCTGCAACTGAATAAACGCCTTTCGGTCCTGTTTCTTGAACCTGACTTCTTTTCAGCTTTGCTTGGAGGCACTCATGAATGGCTACTCTAACGTTGGCATACGTGATCGCCAACCGGATCTACTTGCACGTCTACAAAATTTGGTTCGTGAACTCATTCGTCCTGATATTCGGACAGTTTCAGCCCTCATCGATAAAGTCATCGGCGATCAAAACGCAGGTTTAAGGGCCGTTCGTTTGCTGCATTGGTTCCCACGAGCAAAGAAAATCGGTGGATGGGTTTATAAATCGTGGCGGGATTGGAATGCTGAGTGCAACCTGTCACAAGCACAGGTCAAACGTGTCCACGGAAAAGCACTACTTGAATCCATTGGAATCGAACGAACCATAATGAAAGCTAACGGCACACCAACGGTTCATTATCGGCTGGATGAAAACCAGTTGGTGCAACGGCTAGCCGAGTTTTTATAAATCATGCCCCTTCGCATCAAAATGTGAATGTGAACAGAAACGCCCAATGAGGATGGTCAATCTAGCCCAATGAATGTGGTCGATAAAGACCAATTCGATGAGCCAAATCAGCCCGATTCATTTGACGAAAATGAGCCTATTCATTCGGCTGAAAGCGCCAAATCTATAACAGACTCTAACATACAAAATAAATACCATCAAGATATACAACACAACAGCTATTCTGCTGCTGTTGTGGACAGTAAAAGAGAAGAAGAAAAAGAAATTCTCGTATCACTCGGAAATTTCGGGATT
>JBBSBM010000216.1:0-3179 GCA_038251275.1 Aggregatilineales bacterium | reverse complement strand
GTCGAGATTCATCGCACTGACCAAAGATGGATGCCCCGCTCGCCTGCCATGGTCGCTGGTTTGACTGACCATCTCTGGTCTATTCGTGAGATCTTAACTTCTGTCCCTATTCCTACCAACAGCCTCTAGGGAGACTACCCGATAATTGATATAATCAAAATAAAAACCGCCTCATGTGAAGCGGTTTTTTGTTTTCAGATACTGAGTCGTTACAGACTAATTAAACTGGGCTTGGAAAGTTACACACAGTTCAGGCGTGGTTGCGGCATACACATAACTCAACGTTTCGCCGTTGACAACCTTATCACCACTGCCGCCACACGGTTGAATTCCGGTTTCGGCTGCCTGTGCTGAAGCGCCACCGGTATTTAGCACACAGTTTAACAAATTCCGTTGGATACGGGTGGTGTTAATGACTGCCAGCACTCCCACTTTCGGAGCGCTTGGATTCATCGCAATGTTTTTATCGACATAAACGCGTGACGCAACCGCGCCGACACTCTGGTAGCACGAAATCATGTTATCCAACTTGGCAATCGCTCCGGCGGACACGAGGTTGCCTGTGAGCAGTGAACCTGCTGCGCCAACCTTCGTCAGTGCGTCAGTGATGCTTGCTGCATCCGTCGCATCATAACCGGGGATACTCACGGGGACAAACTGTTGGGCTGCCGCCGCATCGGTGCTTTTATCGCCTGTACCCGGAACAACCTGACAACCCACCAGCGCTGCCAGTGCCAATGTCACCAATAATATTCGTTTGAACATAACCTACCTCCTCATCAAAAATCATTCCCGATTCAACACCAAGAATAATCATTGTAGACCTTTCACAAGCTTATGCTAGGTTATCTGTTCGGCGCTGTCAGTCCCCACTTTCAGGGGTGTTAGCGCTCCGCCAGTTGAGCCAACAAATTGGCATGTGTCTGTATCAAACCAGAAAGCAAGTGCGTATCACGGGCGACATCTGGTTCCAGTGCAACTTCGCCCGACTCGGTCGGCAGCCATGCGGCGAACGCTTCAGGGGTTTGCTTACCCTCAGCAATTGCGATAATCCATGAAAGCGCCTCATGATCATCCCATGTCACTTGCAGACCATTGACTGCTAACATAAATAGGGCAGCGACGGTTGCAGTGCGCTTATTGCCATCCGCAAAAGCATGGTTACGCGCTACAGAATGTAACAGTACAGCCGCTTTTTCCCCCAATGTGATATAAGCATCCTCTCCGAAAGCACTGGCCATCGGACGCGCGGCGGCAGCTTCCAGTAAACCCATATCACGTACTGCTCGTTTGCCTTCGACAATGCTATGGATAGCCTCGCCTGTCGCCACTTGTTGATTGATATAGACCAATTCGTCAACGGTCACATAACGCATAATTACCGCAATCATACCGTGCAAATAAACTATGATTATAACTGGCTAAAGTTAAAACAAAAACGAGGGAGACCAACGGCAGTGCAACGAGAGCAACAATCACAAACAGGGAAAGGCGATGTATAAATTTCATAGAGGTTTCTCTTCAAATGAATCTAAGGGAATTTGCTGCTCTCATTAAAACGTGAAGTCTAATCTAAAACGTCCATCCGCCTAACGTAATTCCCTTCAGCATTCAGTAGGATTATGTTTCTACGACTTTTGATGGAGAATAAAATGAGGGAGACAACATTAGCTGCTCCCTCGTTCGAAAATCGTTTATTACAGATTTACTATGGGTTAAAAGTCAGTTGCGCCATGCACGACTTGTTGCCATCAGGTGTCAGCGCCATAATAGTGTCGGTGCATTTCTGAAACACATTCGGATGTTGGCTGAGGTATTCGTAGCGCATTATCATGACCTCAGTTTATATCCCTTATCATACTATTGTGAAGATTAACCAATTAATTCAGACGTGTTTGCTCCTTATGCAATCATTGAATGTTGAAATATCAAATTTGTTTACAGCCATTTTGCTATTAAAAGAAGCAAGAAGTGACTGAATATTCTGGTGTGCAGTAGATAATGAAATTGCGGCAATAGACGCAATTCCGATGAACCTATAACCTTATTAATTTCAATATTTCTTTTTTGAATATTTATTCAATAAATGCAGTATATTCTTAAAACTCTATCCAAACTTCGATGGACTGTCCAATAATAAACAATGAGTGTTATGTGCTGTTGCTCGTTAATCTAATGGCAATGATGTTGAGAATAATTTAAATCCAGCCCCTAGTAGTTCACCACAGTAAAGAAATAAGGTAGAGTAGGTGTAGGATGGATTGTAGGGAATGAGGGAGAGAAAATGGCAAAGAAACAGAATGCAGTACAGTTGTCGGAGGAAGAACGAGGCTATCTGAGTGAGATGATTGAGAAAGGTAAAGGGAGTGCTCGTGAGATACGGCGGGCGCACACATTACTACTAGTGGACGAACACAAACAAGACCAAGACATCGCCGCCTTTGTGCAGGTAAACCCGGTTACGGTATCAGCCACCCGGAAACGCTACGGTGAAGTGGGCTTGCCAGCGGCCTTGAAGCAGAAATCACGACCGGGGAATCCGCGCAAACTCGACGGCAAACAAGAAGCACTGGTGGTGGCCTTGGCTTGTAGCGAAGCGCCAGAAGGAGGCAGCCAATGGACGATGCAGTTATTAGCCGATAAGTTGGTAGAACTGCAGATCGTAGACGCACCCATCTCGGACGAAACGATACGCCGCACCCTCAAAAAAACGATCTCAAGCCTTGGCTGAAACAACAATCGTGTCTACCGAGTAAGTTAGGCGCAGATTGTGTATGGCGCATGGAGGATGTGTTGGATGGCTATGCGGATCCTTACGCTCCTTGTCGTCCGCAAGTTTGCATTGATGAACGTCCCTGTATCTTGCACGCCGACAAGCTCCAACCGCTTCCCATGCAACCCGGTCAGCCTGCTCGATATGATTACGAATACCAACGGCACGGACAGTGCAACTTGTTCATCATTTTTCAACCCTTGCTCGGTTGGCGACACACCCAAGTGACCGCTCAACGAACCAAAACGGACTTTGCCTACTTGTTGCGTGAGTTAGTCGATGTCCATTTCCCGGATGCGCTGATGATCCGCGTGGTCTTAGATAATCTCAATACCCCTACTTTTGCCGCTTTGTATGCCGCCTTTCCGCCTGAAGAAGCCCGACGGATTGCTCGCAAACTTGAATT
>JBBSBM010000215.1:0-3272 GCA_038251275.1 Aggregatilineales bacterium | reverse complement strand
TGCCTTACCTAAGACTCGACAAATGGGATTTTCGGGCTTTATTGCAAAGCCCATTAATGACGATTTGTTCCCAAAGCAACTGGCACGAATTTTAGCAGGAGAAAAAATCTGGTATGCCGGTGACCGTTTTGAGGGATTAGAAGAACCCGTAAAGTAATCGATTTCACGACCAATCTTATCTACATAGGGGGAAATTTAGAAATGAAATCTATCCATGCTCTGATTATTGACGATAACATTAGAAACATTCATGTTTTAGCGAATCTGCTTGCTGATGAAAATATCACCAATACCCATATCACTAATCCAAAACAACTTGATGCTATTTTGCAAGATAGTACTGAGATTAATATCGTTTTCCTTGATCTTGAAATGCCCGGTATAGATGGTTATGAAGTACACAAACTTCTAAGATCAAATCCGCGATTTGATGGGGTACCAATTGTCGCCTGCACTGTTCACATTAGTGAAATACATGCGGCCAGCAAATTTGGCTTCGATAGCTTTTTAGGAAAACCCTTAAATCCAGATAATTTCCCCCAACAAATCTCTCGCATCCTTCAAGGTGAAGGTGTCTGGGTGACTTCTTAGCCAGAAAGCAAACAGCGCATGGTTTTTATCCAATTAATGCCTCTCCAAACGGTTCCTGTAAATAAACATTTTCAAGCGCACTCTTATCGTCTAAAAACACAAGTGTTTAAGTCGACTCCGTGTTTTGGAGCTACTGACCGTGAGACGAAACTTTTGATGATTTGCTATTAGGCATCGCCGCAAACAATGAAACACAAAGTTTATGTTTCAAGAGAGGCTTCCTATTGAATAAATTGATGAGAATGAAAGAAATGGATTATATTTCAAATACAGTACAATATAATTGTTGCGAACGGGTCGCCGTACCTATCCTAGATATTTCAGAATAGAGTTTGCTTTCAATCGAGCCAATTACAAGGCTCAAACCCGTCCATCAGATCCTGCAAGAATAGAACTTCAAGCAAAAGTTGTAGAACTTTATTCGAAAGGTTGGAGCTATCCGGCGATTGCAAAACATCTCGATATTAGTGTCGGAACTGCGTGGAATATGTCTAGGCATAAAGGCTAAAAGCATTGTTCCATGCGTATGTAGGCAGATGACCGTTGACAGAACCAAAAGCATTTCAAGTTTTTTTGCGCCACCCCTTTTTATTTACAACAAGAAGACTTTTAATCGTCTATCTATGTACGTGGTCAAGACCTATTGGACACTTCAAGAATGTAACCCAAAATACGCACTCTTCCCTTATTTTTGCTTGAAATATCTCTAAAAATTTCCTTTAGTCTGCTCAACTGTCACTGATGAGTTACAGTGAGTGACCCTATATTAATGCCACTGGATATGCTGAAAAAACTCCTGCCGGGCGGGGGGATGTCATGAAACACGCCAACCATCGTGCTGGTGGCCATGCTGAAGTCTTGCTTCTTAACCCCACGCATCAGTGCACACATATGCTGCCCTTCGATCACAACCGCTACGCCTTCAGGATTCAAAACCTCATCAATAAAGTTAGCAATTTGGCGCGTTAGGCGCTCTTGAATTTGGAGGCGACACGCGAACAGGTCTACGATACGAGGTATTTTGGAAAGGCCAATTACTTTGCCATTTGGGATGTGGGCCACATGGACATGGCCTAGAAATGGCAGCATGTGATGTTCGCATGGGCTAGAGAATTCGATGTTCGCACTACGACCATATCGTTGTAATCGACGTCAAGGAGCGCATTGTTGAGCAGAGCAGCAGGATCGGTGCGATAGCCAGACAATAATTCGTCATAAGCACGGGCAACTCGTTTGGGTGTATGTCGTAGCCCCTCCTGTTCGACATCTTCACCGACAGCGACCAATACGCTCTTAATGGCTGCTTCAATACGAGGATGGTCTACAGACGGATAATCTAACTCGAAGTGCTCAAGAAACTGCGGCGTATGCAGACTATCCTGTAACAGATCAAATTCTATGTCTGATGAAATACCACTGTGAAGAGAATTCATCGTGTCCATACTTTCTAGTTAAGCCTCTGAACTTTTTGCGCCATGCGTACCATCTGACTTGAAAAACCCCACTCATTGTCGTACCAGTTCATGACCTTGACCAAGTCCCCACCCATCACCTGAGTAAGATCGAGTGAGATTATGGCAGCGTGAGTATCTCCAATGATATCGGATGATACAATCGGTCCGTTGTCACCCGAAGCACCTCCTTATATCGTACTGAACTCGCTTCCGTGCGAAAGGCATTATTCACTTCGTCAACTCTTACCACCCGTTCCAGAACCATTACCGTATCCGCAACCGGCACACGTAGTGCGACACCATCAAAGTGGCCCGCGTGTTCAGGCATGGCTTTGGTCGTTGCAATTGCTGCGCCCGTTGAAGATGGTACAATATTGGCCGCGGCAGAGCACCCCCGCCGCATGTCCTTTTTCCCACCGGGGGCATCCATGAGTGTTTGGGTCGCCGTATAGGCGTGGACTGTTGTCATTAATGCTTTGGAGACACTGAAATGGCTATGCATGATCTCGATGACGGGTGAAATACTATTTGTCGTGCAGCTTGCAACAGAAATGATCGCCTCGTCTTGAAGCCGCGTGTTCACTCTATAGACAACGGTCGGTACCTCATCGCTACCTGTAGGTCCACATAGAATAACCTTACCCGCATCGGCGAGAATGTGTTTTTCTGCATCTTCACGTTTGGTAAACAAGCCGGTGCATTCAAATACAAGATCGATCTTGTGTTCACGCCAGGGAAGCTTCTCTGGCTGACGCTCACTCAAATACTGAATTTCTCTGCCGTCGACGATGAGTTTGCCATCTCGAGTTTCAACCGGCTTCCGGTAAACGCCATAAACCGAGTCATACTGGATGAGATAAGCGATGTTTTCCAGCGTAGTGATGTCATTGACGGCTACAATCTCGAATTCGGGTGTCTCCATGACAATTTTTAGGGTCGCTCGACCAATCCGTCCCAATCCGTTAATAGCTACTCGTGTCATACGATTATTCCTTCTCTCACTATTTTTGGGTTTACTACTGTTGGCGCAGTGACGAGATACGTCGGCTAACAAAGTCAGTCAACAGTACTCTGGAATTACCCTAATAAAATGGAGTGAGTGAGTCTCTCCTTGTAAAATAGAGCGAATGAAGAGGAGAAGACGCGAATGATGGAAAAGAAGCAGTACAGCGATGAATTCAAACGGGAAGCGCTACGCTTACAAGAAACGAGCGGCAAACGGGTTGC
>JBBSBM010000214.1:0-3341 GCA_038251275.1 Aggregatilineales bacterium | reverse complement strand
GCCATATCGCATTTTAAAATCAGTGGAGTTCATACAAGATGATGTGATCAACGGATAAGTCATTAGGTCACCGTCCAACCTCTATTTTTCAATGAGGCATTGTGTAAACTGATTACAGACATCTAATGTGACTTTGTCGAGTATGGTGAATAAACAATATCAATGATTTATGGCGACCTTGATACCACTTACACTCAAGCCGCTGGTCAATATATGGCACAACATATTAAAGATGCGAAAGAAGTCATTATGTCGGGAGCAGCACATTTACCGAGTATGGAACAACCGCAAGTATTCAACGAGCACGTTATGGCATTTCTTTCATCACTGCCGGCGTAAAAAATATCGCCGCCTGTCATACCGGAACCATTACGATTTCTTCTACCCAAAAAGTTACAACAAGCCGATTATAATAGGATAATCACTATAGCATTGTAGAGGAATTAGAATGACTACGCTCGAACAAAAACTGCGCGAAGAAATTTGTCTGGTTGGCAAGCAAATGTACCAGAACCGGCTGGTCGATGGCGCAGCCGGAAATATTTCTGCACGCTTGGATAGCAATCATATCCTGATTACGCCATCAGGTGTGTCCAAGGGGTTTATGCAGCCCGAACAAATGATTGTTCTCGATTTAAACGGCAATAAAGTTGATAAAAGTGAAGCTACAGCCAATCTGAAACCCAGCAGCGAAACACCGATGCATTTGGAAGCCTACAAATGCCGTCCTGATATCAACGGTGTCGTCCATGCTCATCCAGCTTATGCCGTGGCGCTGTCGATGGCTGGCATAGATTTACAAACCTATATCATCCCCGAAGCAATCCTTTTGCTAGGTGAAGTACCGAATGCGCCCTATGCTACTCCGGCGACTACCGAAGACAGGGACGTTATCGCGAACTTGGCAGGCAAGCATGATGCCATTATGCTATCGTTTCATGGGTCGCTGACAATGGGTAAAGATGTATGGCAAGCTTATATGCGCCTGGAAACTTTGGAACACACTGCCCATCTGACCTATCTCGTGCACCAACTTGGCGGAGGTAAATCATTACCTGAACAACAAATCCACAAGCTGCTAGCATTACGCAAAGAGTTTGGTTTGATGCGCTCGGATGAACAAAGTCTCATTCCCGTGTAAATCAACCCGCTACTTCACAAGGATTATCCAAAAGGAGAGCGGTTATAATGGCAATATACCGTTAATTACAAAGGCTGCCCGATGGATAATCGACCTTCATCAATTCCTACGCCGCAAAATGGCGCGAAGACCTATGAGATGCAGTGGGATTGCAAGTTTTGTGGCACGAAAAAATTACTCGGCAAAACCCACCGCTTTTGCCCGAACTGTGGCGCACAGCAAGACCCAACATGGCGCTACTTTCCTGCTGATTCGGAAAAGGTCGCCGTTCAAGATCATGTTTATGTGGGTGCAGATATTATCTGCAAAGCCTGCCAGACCTTAAACAGCGGTAAAGCAGAGTTTTGTGGCAGTTGTGGCGCTCCCCTAACTGATGCAGCACGAGCCAAACAAGGCGCAACGCGCGTCAAAGGTGAGAGCGAGTCGTTTGCCGCTGAGGATTTGCAGAAGCGCCAATTGCCTAATCAAGTTCCGGCATTGGCAGCCTCCAAACCTGCCGCTAAAAAAAGGGGTGGTATCCTCAACAAATGGGTCATTATCGCCGTAGTTATAGTAGCTGTTATCATCGGCGCGGTCTTCGCACTGACGCGCACCAAAAACGCCACTGCTTATGTTACTGGATACAAATGGGATCGCAGCATCAGCATTGATGTGATGCAGCCCGTTCACAATAAAACCACCTGCGATTCAATGCCTGCATTTGCCTACAACGTCTCACGCAATTACGAGCAGGTCGATACCAAGCAAGTTGCAGATGGACAAACCTGCCAAACCAAGCAAATTGACCAAGGCGACGGCACTTTCCGCGAAGAGCAACAGTGCCAAACCAAATATCGCAGCGAACCGGTTATGGGTTACATGTGTACCTTCGTGACCAATCAATGGGTCGGTTCGAGTCCGGTGGTCGCATCAGGGGATAAGACAACTACTGTAGAATGGCCGCAAACCAACATAACATCGAATTGCTCAGCTATCGGTTGCAAGCGCGAAAGCGGACGCAGTGAGACTTATACCTTGATGTTCAAAGGTGATGGTGATCGTCCATTTGAATGTAAAGTCGCTTATGACCTGTGGCAAAGCACACCGATTGAAAAAGGCTTTGATGTCGAAGTCGGTACTTTATTGCATAACTTCATATGCAGTAGCTTGAAGCCGAAGTAGTAAGCTAAAACTAAATGACAATTCCTGAACACATCGAACACGGCATGGATAATCTGCTGGGTTTGGATGACCTAAATTCAACTTTGTGTCATGTAGTCGAAATGGTTTCCAACGATGCCTTCACAAGGCTAGCTATCATTCTTGAGGGTTTAGTAGCAGACGCATATGTCACTTTCGAAGATGCTCAATATTTTGACGGCTCAATATGGTGGTGGGGAGCTAGTATTCGAACTGCGTCGCTCGTAGAAAGGGACGCATTCGTTGAGAGAGTCAATTTGAAGGGATTGAATCCAGAAGACTGCTTCTTATTTGAATTCACGGCGGAAAATTCTACAATTCACGTTATCGCAAAAGATATTCATTATACTGAAGCCAGACAAAGTGAACAGCAGCTTGAAGATGCAGAACTCATAAAGCGGATCGACACTGGGCAATCAGGCGGCGAACCAATGATCGTGAAATCCTACCATTTTCGTGGGAAAACAGATCATCAGTCTAATCCTGTCGACTATGTTTTAAGGCTGTTCCAGAAAGGCCACAGTTTCGACGAAATTCTGCATACGATATCTTTACTGGAACCAGAAGATATTCAAGCCTGTCTCGCCTACGCACGGCATAAACTTAAATAAATGTGACTTGTAGGGACGGCATTTTTGCCGTCCGTCCCTATTTCATTGGCATGCTTATAAGATTGACATGAATCGGCGGCAAGCATACACGAATTGGGAAAACGGTGGAAGGATACTACGGACAGGGTTATTAGACTTTAGGTTTATTTTGCGTTTGTATTACTAACCAAATATCAACCATCCACAAACCATACGGCACTCATCACTCGCCTATTTTGGTTAGCGCCAACGCTGCGAAAAAGTTACCAAATGTTCTTCCAAATGGTAACTTCGACAATGTCACATTAGAGATGTGTAGTCAATTATGGGAAGCCGTTTCAGATCGTTTTCAAGGTCAAGACGGTTCAAATGATACATGTTATATCTGAATAGTTCCTGATTTCAGACTGAAATTGCGTATGAAGTCATTT
>JBBSBM010000213.1:0-3654 GCA_038251275.1 Aggregatilineales bacterium | reverse complement strand
TCCGACCACAGGAAAACCATACTGTGTCGAAAAATCCCTCAATATTTTACAGGTACCTGAACTGACGGAATTAGCAGCATGGATCGAGTCGTTCAAACCACATCAATCCGTACACGAGTGGCAGCCACCAGCACGAATCAACCTTCCGACAAGCGATGCATCACTTAATCCTCGCGTCATCGATGAAATTACGCGAGTGCTGGTTGGACGGGGTTTCAAAGCGCATGGCGATTGGTTACATGGAAACTGCATCAATCCGGAGCGACACAAAAACGGTGATCGTAATCCCTCCTTTCGCTTCAACACACGGACTGGCTATGGGCATTGCTATGTTTGTGGAACCCTGTTGGCGAAAGAGGTCTGCGAAACGTTGAACATCGATCCGATTCCCCCTGGCGGACTGATTGAAAGACAGCAGCTACCGGCTCTGAAGCGTACACCGATTCCTGATAAGCCCAAAGACCCATCGCCACCCATACCAACCGATTACAAATTACCGGATTGGTTGGCGCAGTACATGGACTGGGCAGGAACCACCGGCAATCAGACACCGATGATTTTTCATCAGGTAGCGGGATTATGGCTGCTGGCTACGGCAGTGGGACGCAGACTTTACGGCGAAGCACCGTGGGGCGTGAAGATTTACCCCAACCTCTACCTGATGCTGGTCGCAGGAACGACCTTTTACCGCAAATCTACTGCTTACAAATTAGCCGAACAAGTGGCGCGGTCAGCCATTCCGCACATGTTCATGCCGACACCCGGTTCACCTGAACGTTTTCAAGAGGCGCTGGCTGGTCGCTTACCGACCAACTTTGACAAACTGGTTCAAGAACAGCGCGAGCGATTGACCAAAGCACAGCCATTCGCAGCCCAGCGCGGCTTGCTGAAGGATGAAGTAGCCGGATTATTTGGTGCCATCAATAAACGGGATTATATGGTTGGGATGAAAGACTTGTTGATGGAACTCTATGACTGCCCGGACTACTTCGACAAAGACACCCAGACTGGTTTGAACATCGTTGAGAATGCAGCACTCTCCATTCTGGGCGTGACCACACCCTCCAGCCTGTCATGCGCTGTCAGCACCGGTGATTGGGAAAATGGACTGCTGATTCGTTTTGCATTACTCACTCCCGAACCAAATTATACCGAGCGTCCCGCAGCGAAGGTATACCGTCCGGTGTCACAAGCCTTGATTGATGATTTGCGTACCCTACATGAGCGATTACCCGCTCCACAGATGGCTGAATTTGGAATGACCGCACCGGGATCACTGCGACTGAATGTCCAATGTTGGGAGCAGTGTCAGCAGTATGGGGATTGGCTGCGGCGTAAATGCGATCCGGGTCAGGACACCGAACTCGATGACCGTCTCAAAGGTGTTTACGGACGGATGCATGTTCAAGCCTTCAAGTTGGCTTCGTTGTTCGCGGCGCTGGATTGGCTCAAAACGGCTGATGAAACACCGACGGTTACTGTAGACCACTGGAACGCAGGACAGGCGGTGGCGGAACGTTGGAGACGGAGTGCCCACGGACTGCTCGAACAGCTTGACCGTAGCGGCGAGGCGACCATTGAACGTCGTCAGCAAGATCGGATGCTCACGGCCATTCGAGCCAACGGGAATGTAGGGGTTGAACTACGCGACCTGTATCGCCAGATGCACATCACCGCCAAAGTGGGACGGCAGGTAGCGCAAGAATTGGTCAAGGCCGGATTGGTGGTCGAAGTCCGAAGGGATGGGGCGGAAGCTTATACCGCCATTGAGCATCATCCAACCGTGTAATTTTGGTGACGGGCGTGACAAATGGGACAAGTGACTCGGTGACACATCGTGCTTGTCACAAAGTCACGTTGTCACGGAGTCCCATTTGTCACAGATTTTGAGGAGTAGAAACATGAACCACACACAACGCATTGCTTATGTCGCCCGCCAGCGACGAAGTTTGACCAAAGCCCTCGTCCGTGAATCTGTCGAGCGCTATTTAGAGGCGCTCGCGGAAGATATTATCTCTGGTGGTTGGGTGGATATTCCATGTATTGGCAAGGTGCGGATCAGTCGTGAAGAGGGAAAAGGGTTTGTCACCTCCATCACTTCGGGCGGTCAACGTGTTCGCCGCAAAGTAAAGATGCGTTCACGTACCAAAATCCGCCTGTACGAAAAATTCAAGTTCAAATTGAAGCAATGAACGGCATTCCAAACGTAGAAAGCGGCATTCATGGTGCCGCTTTTCACCATAATAAATAGAGAATGTTTTGGCATATATCTGTTGCTGTAGCACGGACTATTTTGTCTATTCAGTATAAGCACTCTGCGACCTCCGGAAGGCAGAAGTATTAAGGGTAGAATGGGAGACACCAGCGCGATGAGCAGCTTTCTATGAATTGAGTCAATTATATTTAGCTGATCAAATGGTCAAAACTGAACTCAAAACGTTCCTATTTTTGCTAACTTTTGTTAACCGAAAAAGGAATACGTTTTCAGTATAAGAAATCAGATCATAGAAGGCTGATAAGTGGTGAAGGGGAGGTTATCTATAAATTTAACTTTCTAACCACATCAGCCAGTTCTTCGTCGGTAATACCTAAATATCGTTTTGTATAGGCGAGTGAATTGTGGTTGAGTTTGTGCATGATGAGTGCCAAGTCAACACTACTGAGCCGAGCATGGTAGCCCCACGTTTTGCGGAGGGTGTGGGTTCCAAAGTTACCCCGCAGTCCAACATCGCTACAAATCCCGGTGATGAACTTCCAAGCCTGACCGCGTTTAATCGGATCATTGAACACATTCGTTTTGGTGTTGAAAAACACGAAATGATTTGGATTATCCAAGAGGGTAGGGCAGGCAACCAGATACTCACGTATGACCTCACTCATGCTGTCATTGATAATGACCTCATTGCGTTTTCCCCGTTTTTCTTCACGAAGCCAAAACTGATCGCGTAGCGCTCCATCCTCATCGACAAAATCACCAATTTGGAGTTGTAATAAGTCAGAGACTCGCAGAGCTGTATTGATCCCCACGACAAATAAGAGTAGATCGCGGAAACGCTGTTCACCTCTCAGTTGATTTTTTATTTGAGCAATCTTTTTTCGATCCCGAATCGGTTCGACGAAATTCATAGTAATGATATCTTATAGGCTGACGGAAACGTGTAAACACAATTGCATTACAGCTCAAATATGTCTACTAGGAAGATAATAAGAAACAGAATGTTCGTTGAAAAAGCGTGTTTTTGAGGGAGAAAAGGGTAGCAAGTAGACACAATAAGCATTGTGTCTACTACGATGTATGTGGTTATCCCATTTCAAAAAGAGTTGCGAAACATGCTTTCCAAACCAAATGAGACGATTTTCCTATTTAGCCAGTTGGATGGGAATACAATGTATAATGCCGATGGGTTCCAAGGCTCTTCAGCCTTTCAATCACTTGACTTTAAACGGTAGTCAGAGGTTGTGATGGATCAAGATAATCAAACCAGAGAAGAACTTCTAGCAGAGAAGCAAAAGTGGCAATACCCTAGTTTAGTGGAGTGAATGGGAGTCTCCGGGATTCAAAAGCATAGGGACTAACAAAACCTAAAGTGGAATGCCGACGTTGACGATTGTAAAAGCCCATGATGTAACTAAAAAGTTCAACCCGGGCTTGGC
>JBBSBM010000212.1:0-3672 GCA_038251275.1 Aggregatilineales bacterium | reverse complement strand
TTCCGAAGAGGGCGTTGCCTTGTACAAAAAACGCGCAGGTATCGAGGGAACTATCTCTCAGGCAGTACGTGCTTTCGGCTTCCGACAGGCAAGATACATTGGACAGAGCAAGACGCATCTCCAACATGTTGCGACGGCTGCGGCGATGAATCTTGAACGTCTTGCCGCATGGTTTTTGGGGTTGACCGAGCCGAGACACGCATATCTGCCTTTGCTGCTCTCGACGCTATATGAGTTCGCCAACGGTATCGTTTACTTGGCGAGACAAGCGAAAATCGCGTCTCATTTCATGTCTCAAAATTCCTTTTGATAGTTTTTCTCACATTGCTTGAAACCTTATGAGCCATCTGCCATTGATGTTTTGAATATGCCGCGCAATGCAAGGCTGATATGTGTCTTATTTGCCAATTTCGAACTGGATTGAGCTATCTTTATCAGTGGAATAATCCTGAATGTACCCTATCGGGGGAATATGCAATTAACCCCTACTGCGGAGGCAGAAGGATAGCACCGGTAAGACTGGTCTGCACGCACGATGGGCAGTACGAGGGCGCTGCCTGCGTCAGGCATATACAAAAGCTGAGGTGCGGCTTGAAGTAATTCCGCTGCACCTGCCCTTCCTCAATCCCAAAAGATTCATATAGCTACTTGCCTAAGTCTCTGTTCCAACATTTGACTTTGTTTTCTGCGGCTTCTTGGCGGCTAAGGGCTCAGCCTGTATCGAGGTGGCAAAAACGATCATGCTCTTGGTCTCCGCATCAACAGCACAAATACCCTCGACGAACAGCCGGTCAGAGGAATTTATAGTGACCGCCTCGACGACCTGCCACTGTTCGAGTGCAACATAAACAACAACCCCAGCCGGTGTAGAAGGTGGTCTGGGGATTCCGCGATTACTTCGCGGCGATGGGTATCTGCCCACTGAGCATGTCCCGACTGCCAGCTCCACACTTGGAAGATCGTCCGCGCAATCATTTCCTCCCATTTCGCAGTAATCACATGAGAGAAGCGGGTGCTAATGATAATCTCCACCATTTGCTCGTCAAACGTCGTGACGGTGGTGCGAGGGAATGTCGGTATCGACCGTTCCTCTATAGTTAACACACGGTCAACCGGCACAGGCAACGGATCAGGGAAGCACGCGGAACCCAATCCAAAACTCCATAGACCACTTTTTTTTTTTGATCACTATGTATAAGCACTTTCTGTCCGCCGATGAGAATCAGGCACACATCACGTCCTTTGCATACACCATCCTCGATCTGAATTTACGCTGGGTGGCGATAGGTAATTCCTCGCGAACGGTGGTACGCTGCCGACCATCCGCCGTGTAATCCCAAATCATCTGCTTCTGCTTGTTCACACCCAATGCGATGTAGCGCTGACGGTCACCCTGTCGCTTGGCACTGCTGCGTGCTCGTTTGCTGTCAGTGAAGTATCTGCGGCCAGTCGGCTTTAACCCGCCATTCAAAGTGGTCTCACCACCTTGAACTTGCTCACATTTGCCAGCGGGTTCGATTGACTCCAGATACTCACTCACTGCACGAAACACACGGCGGCTCTGACCGCGCTTGCCATGTTGTCTGATGGAGGGCGCATGATAGCTGTTCACCATCCGCGCCCGGAAACGGGTTTCGGTACGCCCCTGCCCTATAGCCGCCTGATACATATAGGCGTGGTCGGGAACGTCGGCGAAATAATCGGGGGCAAACTGGGCCTCATTGGTGATGACATCGACACCACCCCGCGTGTCCCACTGACGCAGGATACGCGGCTCACGGTTGAATAAGGCCGATAGCGTAGACCGCGCAATGGTGGGATTCTCACGGTAAGCCAGCCATGCCGCATACACGTTGGCTTCAAACTGCTGCAAACTGCCCGACACGTCGATGTACATGCCGCGCTTGCCCGGTTGGTTGGTGCTGATGAGGTCAGGCAGGTTCTTTTGAACCGCCCTTTCCACCAAGCGGCACGCGACTCTCTCGTAACCCACAAAGTAGACGAACTGCTCGGTGACGTTCCAGAAAAGCCCATGCCCATGTTTCAGCCAACGCCTCAAATTACGCTCAGAAACTTTTACACCGTACTTGGGCAGCGCCACCTCCAAATCCGTCCGTAAAATGCGATTGACATTGGTTTCGCGCACCATCTGAAGCAGGACTAACCACAAGCGAAATTGCGGGGCTTCATTCAGGCCGACCGCCAGCCGCGCCAGCTCAGGATCGACCGCAATCGTGTGGATTGGCGGACATTCCTGAACCGGTACAGCCATTTCCGGAATATTCCTGAGAATCAAATTGTCATGGGTTCGCTGAGCATCCGCAAACTGGCGGCACACCTGTGCCAGTTCCGCCCCTGAGAACTTGGTCGCAGCCTGTTTCGCCAGCGCGTCGGCGTATTCGGGATGATTTCGGGCAACCGGCAAGGCGACCTGCAACCAGCGGTCGGCGCGGAATATTCCGGCCAGCATGAACAGCAGGTCGTTGTCCAGTTGCAGCGTGGGATTAGGTGGCATGAGCATCGCCTCCATATCCCGACCGGTTCTGCCAGCCCAAGAGCGGTGCGATCCAGCCTTCGCGGAGAGCAGATTTCACCCTAACCACCGCCCTGTCCATTACCGACGAGAAGGACTCAGGAAACGGCGCTATACGGGTACTTGAACGACCTATGCTTAACGGTTTCAAAAGCACCTGTAGACGGCCTGTAGAGTCTGTGGAGTGCCAAATGGAGGTTGACCGAGCTGTAGCGAACAAGGAATGGCTTGTTCTTGGGTTAGAATGCCGCGATCTAGGATTTATTTCCGGAATATTCCGGAAAATAAAAGTGAGTGCTGGAGATGAGGCGCGAGGAACGGATGGGGCTTTCGAGCGCGAGGAATCGCGGTCGCCCAACAATGGAATCACCAACCAGCCGAGGTAGGAGTAGGTCTCAGCAGCGGTGAGTAACATTTGGGAATCGTTAGAAAATTGCAAATCAAATCCCAACTGCCGGGATTCGACTTGCGCTCAACTGAAAATCTTGTTATCCTTTGGAAAGACAACAAAAATGTCCGTAGACGCTTTCAGTAGTGTCTCGGCGGATTTACTATAGCCTTCTGGTCACTTTTTCGGGGTGTGCAGAAGGCTTTTGCTTTTATATTGGGTAAGTAATGGTGCTCTCACACCTATGGTGTCCCCTATTTTTCTTGGGACACGATCCCTTGTTAGTTCATATCATCTCCATCGAAACAAATAAAAAAGCGCCGCCTCGTGTGACCGAGAGGACGCTCCATAGTTGGATAACTTGGGTATTTCGCCGCGATTATAACTTTAAACGAGCGAAAAACTTTAGTTTTGTACTCCGGTTTATGCTATAATCGGGTACATCGTCGGACTCTCTGCACGAGTTCGGCAGTTCCATGAAACCCAAAAGGCTTCAGCAGAAAGGCGAGATACAAACTCGTCCTTTTTGTTTATGGAACTGTTAATGATTAGTATATATCGTCACTCACGACTCTCGCAAGTGCATCGCGACTCAAATATGACAGCGGCCCTACCCTTCTATTCTAGTTTGAGTGCATTTAACACGCGCTGCTCAATCTCCTCACGATCTTCACCAACTGGCATACGAAATAGCGCAATTGGAAACACCGTGACTCGATAATCCGCTCGTTCAATAATCCATTTAGGACAC
>JBBSBM010000211.1:0-3681 GCA_038251275.1 Aggregatilineales bacterium | reverse complement strand
CTGATAGAGTGCCGTTGGATTGGAATGTGTGCCTTTGACTGCCGCGACGACGACTTGATGATATTCCCCCTGATGCTTCCCCGGCAGTGCCCACACATCCACGCGACTGCTGTTCTTTGCTAAAAACGCAGCGGCATCTTCGGTAATGTGCTGGTTGTATACACACCATAGCGCCAGTCCGCCGTCTTGCAACCATTTCCAACTGTGACGCAGATAGGCGAACTCGACGCGCTTATTGGCTTTAGCCGTTTTGTCATGGTCATACGGCGGATTGAGCCACGCCGCGCCAAAGGCGTTATTGGAGGCTAGCAACCGTTCCACATCGCAGCGAACCGCTTGGGTTGGTCCAAAGCGCTCGATACAGGCTTGAGCGCGTTCACCATCCAGTTCATTCGCATAAGGTGTGACCTTCCAAGCCTGTGCCGCCGCTTCAAGAAACAATCCATCTCCGGCAAAGGGATCGAGCAGTTTCACAGCGGGTGTGGCAGGTGTAACCAGCGACAGAATTGCCGGATGATGATGGGGTTCGATGGGTAGGTAGCCCATGACCATTTTGCTTTCAGCGCGTGCCATGAGGATGTTCCTTTCTGGAATCGAAAAGAGCCGCCGGTCACATCCATGACGGGAGGCTGAAAAAACGGACAGGATGAAATTAGGTCGCTATTGGGAGAACAATAATGCCCTGTTCGATGCCGCCTGTAATCAGGCGTGTCCAGGCATCACTGTCGAGATCAACGGTCAGCAAATCAATTGCTCCGGCGGAGCGTGTCTGACGAACGAGCATGGCACTCTTCCCGGCATGATACAGGTAAGCCGCCCAGGCATCAAAGACCGGCACTTTGACCAGTTCTGTAACATGCTGTTTGAGCTTCGGCACAGCTTGAGTCTCGCTTGTTCGGAAGATGAAGGTGATCGACTTGCCGCCGTAATTCGGGTTTATCAGTAGATCGTGGCACAGGATAAGCGACGTGAATTTGGCTTCGGGGATGTTCTGCATGAAGTCGTGATACATGCCGCTGTTGCCTTCACCTGCGGTGAGTTCGACAGCCGGTGCATCCCACGGGATACAGTTCACGATTTCGCCTTTGCTGAATTTCGCGCGAATGGCCTCGATCGCCATTCTTGGCCCGCCCATATTGACGTAGACACAAATGCCATCATGGATGGCATAACCGTAACAGTACACATTGCCCGTGATACTGCCCGTTAATTCGCCGACATAGGATTGTCCAATAATTGCCAATATACGTTTCTGAGACGAGATCACAGTGTGTAAGACAGGCAGCGGTTGAATCTTAGCCTGTACAATGGCGCTTTGCACATCATCGAGAGGTGTGCCATCTGCGGGAACAGAATGCGGTTTATACACACGGATGTGCTGAGGCTCAGTAGGGACATCAGGTAAGACATTCGGAGCGACCTCCGACGGCACAGGGATACTGTCTGACACCACTTCAGTAGATATTTCAGCTGTCTGACGAAAGCCATTTATGTCCTGCGATTGTATTACGCTTTCTTGGATAGACAGTACATCATGTGTGATGCGCGACGATTGCGGTGCGAGATGGACACCCAGAATATGCTCAACTTCTTCATCAGAGCAGGGCGCATCATCCTCGATTTGTGCTATCAGTTCTGGTTCAACGGGTATGGGTTCAGTAATGAGTTGCTGGATACCATCGGGGAGTTCCCAACCCACATAATACCAACAGCGCCGTTTGCTACTAAACCGTGCGCCATAGCGCTTCAGAATTTCGCGTTTTGGGTAGGTATCGCCTAGCAACCACCACCACGGTCGTTCCTGTGGATCGCGCTGGCTTTTCTCGGCGTGAATACCTTCAATCACCGCTTCTTTTTCACCAGTGGTGGGCGATACCGGACGATAACCAGATGGGTCGAAGTTAGGGCCAGAATGGCCTGCTGGTTCGATGTAGACGGTAACACTATTGTTAGGGAACTCTAGCCATTTTCCGCCTCGCCAGAGAAACACAGCAGCCCGGTGATAGCGGCGTGTCACCGCTTCCGCATTCGCCAATTCATCAGCGGTCACATTTAGCAAGAGGTAGCCGTGCCGCACTGAAGTGTCCCCGTCAATCTGAACATAGCGGTATGACGCATGTGCTGATGACACATCACGCGCTTTTGTCCTGTAAAGCGCCAGCAATGTTTCACAGGCGGCACTGGAATAGCCTATTTTATAGGCGCTCACTGTATTCTTTGTCCGAGGGTTTTTCACCCGCTGCGAACCATAAGTATGTACGGCCAGAATGTGGTTTTCAGCCATGACGAGCCTCCTTGAATTTAAAAGTGATGAGGTGAGCTTCTTTGTGGCGGCTCAGCATGTAGTCATATCCCGTTTTCGTGCCTTGACTGTCGCCGTTCCAGATGAACATACCGAGAGTTGCGTTATCCACCATCCAGCGGTCTCGCGTGTGATAGTGATCCAACAGATAGCCACCTGCCGCCCGGTAGGTATCCCGCTCAACTTTGATATAGCTGCCGTGGGAACATCCGCCGTTACGCGGAAAATTGGTGATGCCGACCACCAGCACTTTTGCTTTGAGCCGACGGCATTCCTGTACCACTGCCATATCCACGCCTTTTGGGTTGTCCCCGACAATAATTGTGTAGCCCAATTGATGTGCGCGCTGCACGACACGACGCACATACGCCAGTGCTTCGCGAGTTGAGTAGCGACTACCAGCGATCATGAGATGTGTGATCGGTTTCATACCAGCCTCACTTCAAAATAAGTGGTCAGTTGATGGGGTTTAAAAAGAAATGTTTTTATCAGCGATTGTGAACTTCGCCAAGGGGCTTGAAGCTAATCTGATGACGATCCGCAACCTTGTGTAGAATATCGACCAGTAAATAGCGATGGCAGTATCGTGTACTGGCATGAGTATCTTTGCAATAGCAGCAGACAATTAATGCATCACTTTGCAGCGCTTCCAGAAAAGCCGCTTGATTCGTGTGATACCGTTGACGCATGAGTTCGGTATAGTGTTTGGTGTAGGCATCCCAATCTATCCTGCCGCGCTTCCAATCCATAACCATTGACCATGTGGGTGCAAATACCGTGCCTAGCCCGGTCACACTTTTGATTGTTGTGTCCAATACCCACTTTCCGACGTGACCACGATAGCCAATCCGTGCAGTTCCAACCGCACATATATGCTGTTTTGTTTCAGTCATAGGTTTCACTCCGACTGTGAAAATAAGATAAAAAACGACCCCACAGCCAATGATGACTGTGAGGTCCAGAAGCGCTCATCCGCGCAGGTTGCCGCCTGAATGCGCCCCGGCACACCCTTGCAGGCGTGACCTCGAGACGTTGGCCATTCCAGTAGACAGCTTTTTGGTTTCGCTGCCTCATCCACGACGATCTGCGCTCCGATTGCCCATGTGCAGCTTGGCAAAATCAACTGCTCTGCTCCAACAGAGAAGCTGATCCTGCATCACAGGTTCGGGAGCGTTTGGCATAATATGGACAGCGCGATCATCTCTAGGAGACCGTCAACGCACATCGGCGTTGGGCAGTGTTTACAGCGTCGCCCTTTCGAGCGAACGCAGCCTTCACAGCACATCCGTCTGATCGATAACCACTTATGCTTTTGGTAATCTGCAACTTTTACGCAGGTCAAAATAGCACGCCGGGGTCGCCCACCTTCACCCAACGGG
>JBBSBM010000210.1:0-3743 GCA_038251275.1 Aggregatilineales bacterium | reverse complement strand
TCCAATGTAAATGCTTTGCTTGGCAATCCGCAGCATCCGTTGTCCGGCTTCAACCGCATCCGCAACCTTGGCTACATCATCAACCAACAAGACAATATCCGCCGCTTCTGCCGATATGCCGGTTCCGTGCGCGCCCATCGCGACGCCAATGGTCGCCGTCGCCAATGCCGGTGCATCGTTGATGCCATCCCCGACCATTGCCACCACGGAATACTTCTGCATTAAGGATTTGACCAAACGCACTTTATCTTCCGGCAGCAGATTCGCGTTAATCTGATCAATACCCGCCGCTTTACCAACCGCCTGTGCATGTTCCTCATTATCACCCGTAAGCATAATCGTGCGTTTGACACCCATTTTGCGCAAACGCTCAATCAGTTCTGGCACGCCCGGTCGCAGTTGATCCTTAAACGTGACCAATCCCTTAAGCTGGTTATCAATCGCGATATAGGTGGTCAGTTCGGATTGTAAAGTTGCGGCAGGGACAGCTGTGCCGGTCTTGTCGTTCAGATAGCGGGGCGACCCGAGAACGATGTGCTGACCTTCCAAATCACCTTCAACCCCATAACCGGAACTTTCTTGAAAGTTGGTCGGGAGGGTCAGCGGTTGCTTTTCTTGGGCGGCGGCTGTCAGGGCTTGTCCCAAGGTATGTGAGGAAAGCTGCTCCACGCTGCCCGCGATGTGCAAAAGATTGTCTCCCGATACGCCATCCAGCGTCATCACCTGATCAATCGTGGGCTTGCCGAAGGTGAGCGTGCCGGTCTTGTCGAAGATCATTGCTTCAACATGACCGATTTGCTCGATAGCCGTCCCGCTTTTAACAACGATACTGGCGGATGCAGCACGGTTAATGCCGCCGAGCACCGCCACCGGAACGGCCAAGATTAATGGACAAGGTGTAGCGACCACCAGTACCGCCAGAATGGTTGTCGGCGTACCTGTGATCCACCACCCTACCCCGCACATAATCAATGTGATGGGTGTGAACCAGACTGCGTAACGATCAGCCAACCGTTGCAGCGGTGGTTTATCCTGTTGTGCGTCCTGCACCAGTTGAACGATTTGTGCATAGGTACTCTCTGCCGAGATTTTGAGTGCCTTCATCTCGAACACATTGCCACCGTTGGCGCTGCCGCTTAATAATTTGTCGCCCGATTGTTTGCTGCGGGTCAATGGTTCGCCCGTCAGTGCCGATTCGTCTATATTGGCTTCAGACGAAAGTAGCGTTCCATCGACAGGGATCAAGTCGCCCGGTCGCACCACTAGAACGTCGTTAACCCGCACCTCCCCCGCTTCGATTTCCGTGATTTGCTCGTTCTCTTTGCGGTGGGCAGTACGTGGCGCACGTGCGAGTAACTGTTCAAGCGTGGACGATGCGCGTTTTAAACTGTAATTTTCGAGGGCTTCACCGCCGGACTGCATGATGACAATGATCACACCCGCGAAGTATTCGTGCATGATGACTGCGGTGATGATGGCAAGCATGGCGACGACATCGGCGGCAAAATTGCCTTTCAGCATCTTCTGGATAGTCTTTAGGACGGTTGGCGCTCCCCCCACGACTAAGACGATCAGCCATATGATGTCAGCAATGTCCGGCCTAGCCACAGCAAACCGAACAAAGGCTCCCCCCAGTAGACCGATCAGTGCAATAAATGGCACCGGGTTTTCACGCATAAACGGGAGGATTTTATTTTGCACACAGTTCTCCTAAGTGATGAGTAGATTGAGCGAGATATCTCTTATTGGGTGACGTACCCGCCATCCATAAGATAATTGCCGTCTATAACGAACGATGCCCCTTCCGAACTTCCATAACGCTAAATCAGCAACCTTCTCTGGCTTGCAATCCTGCCTGATAATCCGTTCATTTCTCACCTCGTAGCGAACTTATTGAAACCATACTCAGATTTTCACAAACCTATTGTATTTTGTGCATCCACGAAAATGATGTAGCGGCTGTCGGGAGTTGGAAATGCAATGTTTGGCAAATTAAAAGCAGTATTGCTGCCATCCCCATCGCCGTATTTGACACCAAGTACTTCGTACAACTCAGGGTAAATGAGGCGCCGCAGCATTCTACCGTCACAGGGTAGCCAACCCTCAAGAATGTTTTCGCCAGTGTACGCCATGATTTGACCCACTGCTGGAGGCGTTTTCTCGATCCCGGTTACTGTATAATCCTCAATTAGATCTCTCATTACGGTCTCCTCATTTTAGACTTATTGTGCAACATACCCCCCATCTACCAGATGAGCGCTGCCTGTGACGAACGATGCCTCTTCTGAAGACAGCCATAGTACTAAAGCAGCGACTTCTTCCGGCTTGCCCAAACGCTTCATCGGATGCAAGCTCACAAGGTGATCATGCATGTCAGTGCCTTGCGCCATGCCCCCTTGCTGCAGCAGCGGCGTCTCGATAAACCCGGGGCAAACTGCATTGATACGGATGTTTTGTGCGGCGTATTCAATAGCTGCCGTTTTCGTCAGTCCAATCACACCATGTTTAGCGGCTACGTAGGCAGGAGATTTGGCGAACCCCACCCAACCTAAAATGGAAGCCATATTGACAATCGCGCCATTGCCCTGCTTGAGCATCTGCTCCAACTCGTACTTCATGCACAGCCAGACCCCGGTCAGATTAATGCCAATCACGCGGTTCCAGTCCTCTTCGGTATAGTCGCCCGTCGTCGCTATTCCACCGAGAATCCCCGCATTATTCACAGCCATATCTAGTCGACCATAGGTTTCTACCGTCTTCCTGACAAGTGCCTGTATATCAGCCGATTTCGTTACATCTGTTTTGACGAAGATAGCATCCCCGCCAGCCTTCTTAATGTCTTCTACTACTTTTGTCCCGTCTCCAATATCAGCGATGACCACTTTCGTGCCAGCAGCCGCAAAAGCCTGCGACATCGCTAACCCAATGCCAGAATTACCACCCGTTACAATTGCAATCTTGCCTGAGAGACCATTCATTTCTCGCCTCTTACTAAACTCATTGAATTCATCCCGGTTTAAACGACATAAGCAACTTGGGTTACATCATCTACCAGAAGGACGATATCTACTGCTGCTTCCTAAATCCCCGTCGCATGAGCGCAACGATATGTCATCTCGAACTAGCTGGTGCATAAAGTTGACTTTGAATAGCCGATCTAAGCATGTAGAAGAGTCGGGCCAGCCTGACGGATTTCTTCGGACACTTCGTTCTCGAAGCTCGTGAAGTTATCCGCAAACATCCGCGCCAGCTTTTGTGACTGTATATCGTATTCAGCCCCGTCGGCCCACGTACTGCGAGCATCCAACACATCAGAAGGCACATTCGGGCAACTGATTGGTACTGACAACCCAAAGTTCGGATCAATTCGTGTTTCAATAGCTAATAATGATCCGTTCAGTGCTGCCCGAACCATCGCTCGAGTGTAAGCGATCTTCATACGCTTCCCGATACCGTAAGGCCCACCACTCCAGCCTGTATTTATCAACCAGACATGCGCGTCATGCTTTGCGATTTTTTCTCCCAGCAGTTGGGCATAAACATGCGGTGGCAGGATCATAAATGGCGCGCCAAAACATGTACTAAAGGTGGCAGAAGGTTCAGTAACACCGCGCTCGGTTCCAGCGACCTTTGCCGTATAACCGGACAGGAAGTGATACATTGCCTGCGCTGGATTCAACCGCGATATGGGGGGTAAAACACCAAAAGCATCAGCGGTCAGCATAATGATGTTCTTTGGATGC
>JBBSBM010000209.1:0-3817 GCA_038251275.1 Aggregatilineales bacterium | reverse complement strand
TCCAACTTAAATCAATTGTCTAATGGCAAAGAATGGCATTTCAAGAGTGCTTCGCGTATAAACGACATTGGAATGATTACCGCTATAGCACGCAAGAAATCCACGAACGTCGATCACGGCGTTCTCCTCCTGCCTGTTGAGTTTATCACTCCCGCAGGTGATCCAGTAAACGCTCCCGTCGATGCACCAGTCCCACCGGAGGTGGGTCCACCAGCACCGATTCCGGACGGTGCGAATGAGTTTACATTCAGCGCGGCAACGACTGGAGTGCTGACAATGAAGCTGAAAGCCAAAGTGCCAGGTATCGGTTCGATGCCTGCTGCTGAACAAGCCAAGTTCACCTTTGAAGTCGATACCATCGGTAACTCAACCTTTGCGTGGGACGCAGCCAACCCTGGCGGCAAGGCGACGGTAAGCGGAGACTTCATCACGGCCACGGCGACCTATACCGGACTGCCGCAGAACAACTCGAACTTTGGATTAAAGAAGGCGCGAGTGAAGCACAGTGGCAATAATGCTGGAGAGGCAAAGTTCGAGGTGTTCTTTCCCCGCGATGCGAAGAATCACCCAGGCAACGGTGCTGGAACCAACCCGAATTGGTTCTACTACTGGCTTCAAACAGTAACCTTGTTGGGGCCGAATCCTGTGGTCGAGTATGCCGTGAGTGGAAGCGCTTACGATCCGAACACGAACAAGTTTAAACTCAGCGATGGCGACAGGTTGAGTTACGACGCCCCTTATGGCACAAACAATCCATTGCAGGGCATCGACAACTTTGCTTGGACGGCCAGACACGAGTCTCAACATTACAAAGACTGGTGCGATTACTGGAGTGTCGAAAACCAGGGAATAACAAAATGGCAAGCTGCATATGGGAAAGATGGGCCGAACGACAATAAAGACCCGCAGACAACTTCAAGAGGCGGAAGTGATTACCTGCCAAACAGTGTTGAGGACTTGAATCTAAACAAGACATTCGATGGTGGTGATCGATACGATTGGTCGAACGGTCTGAGTAACTTGGCAGGAACTCCTGCGGCGATTATTGACGATGCGGAAGACTACACCTGCAAGCGACACACGACAGTAAAGGGAGATCATTCCAAAGACTGGGCGAACCCGGGTATGCAGCACAAAACTCTGGACAAATATGACGACTAGAATGCTGCTGCGGGGCATCTCGCTTTTCATTTGGTTAATTGGTTTTTGTCTGGATTGCAGTTCAAAGCCGCTCGACTCTGGAACAGCAGAGCGTCTCCAGGAATTGGCTGAACTCAGTGCCGTTATAGATGGCTCTCAGCCCTTGTCCGATGAGCAATGGGCGGTTATCGAGAAATCGCTGGGGGCCTCTGATGACGTGTCGGTCGCCGTCACAACTCTGTTCCTCCAACGCATCGACAATGATCGCGCTAGAGCACTTCTTCTCAAAATTGGCGCTTCTGATGTTCAGCGTGGCTTGCTGACAGATGCCGTGCTCAAGAACGGGCGCTTGACGTCTGAGCTTGAAAATGCCGTCCCTGATAACCGTGCCTCCCGTTGGCGTGAGATGGCAACTGATACGAACCCATATGCTAGAATTGCTGCCGCAAAGGCCCTTTGCGCGGTTGACCCTAATGCTGCCAAAGCCGTGCTGATTAGCATTGAGAAGGAAAAATCCGAAATCAGTCCAGTAGCGAATAGAATCAGGAGGGAGCTAGCTGCTCACTTGGGCGAAGAACCGCCACCGCCGATACCCGGATTTGAAACTCTCTATACCTGGTTTGAGCGAAGCGCTGGCTCACTAGCCTCAGCGCAGTTTAGTGATGGGAAAAGCAGCAGGCTCGGTGCTGAACCTCAAGTGCCATCGCCACCAACCAGTCATTTGCCGTCACCTTCAACACCAAAGCAGGTTTTGGAATTGATGCCCGCATCAACACTGCACGAGGAACCAACCTCATCAACTCCGTGGCTTGTGTGGGGCGTGCTGATCGTCGCGGCAACTGGCCTGCTGTGCTTGTTGCTCAAGAACCGAAAGTGATCGGCCATCAACGTCATCAGGCAACGGCAAGTGTGGCTCGGGAAAACGGGGTCAGTGTGCAATTCCTTGACAAATGTTGTAATAATCTCTGAAAGCTATTTTGTTAGCCAGTTGCACGCAGACCTTGTTCCCCCCGTTTCCCTGCGTCAACAGGTGAGATAATGGGTGATCAACATGATGAAATTTGACCACAGAGACACGAAGAGCACAGAGATTTTTTACACTCGTTTCAGGATCTCTGCGGGAAACGCGAAGTATTCAAGCAGCCGTGATTCTGACTTGGCAGTTGGGGCCGCGAGTGGCAGCATCGACACCGTGTTGATAATGTTGCGGCAGCAAAGGAAGCGCAGCGGGTGGCCTTGCCTCCTGGGTTGGGCTGTCTTCTCGCCATGGCGCTGTCGCTTTGACGATCCGGTCAACGGCCTCGACAGCGATGGCGATGGCCTGACCAACTACGCGGAGCGCACGCAGCACCACACGAACCCAGCGGTGTCGGACACGGATGACGATGGTTTGACCGACCCGGAGGAACTCTTCACCTACTTCACCAATCCACTTCTGCAAAAGACGAATCCGCAGCAGCTCTACACGGATTATTACATGGTCAGCCTGACAGATACGGATGGGGATCAAATCCCTGATCTCATTGAGCAGTGGTATAACAGTCAGGGCTTCACCATGAACAAGGACGACCCGCTTGATGGTAAGGGTGATCTGGATGGCGATGGCTACAGCAACACGCAGGGCTACCTCAATGGCTGGAGCCTGACGATGAGCTTCAACAATAACTTCGATAACGATGGTGACCGCATTCTGGATGTGCTGGAGGATGTGTGGGCAGCGCAGTATCCCGGCAGTCTGAACAAGGCGGACCCGAATGATGCGGTGCTGGATTTTGACAACGACGGAGTGATGAACTTCGAGGAGATCGCGCTGGGTCTGAACCCCGGCAGCCCGCAGACCCGCAGTGGGCCGTTGACCGATGTGCAGGTGCTGGCCCAGTACCTGAAAGGCAAGCGCTTGACTGCGGAGGGGGATGGCTGGCTGAATGCGTTATGGCAGACAATCACGCCGACATGGTTGGAGGCCAATGCAGGCGGGGCAGCCAATGCCTCATGGCTTTCCCAGGAGGACGCCAACGAAAACGGCGTGACGGATGGCTGGGAGGCTTTCCTAACGGAGTACGTGCCGCCAGCGCCCTCGGTGTCGGCCAGCGATCACGATGGCGACGGCATGCCGGATGCGTGGGAGTACCGCTACAACCTCAATCTGCGTGATGCGGGCGATGCGCAGGGCAATTCTGATACTGATACGCTGAACAATCTGGAAGAGTTCCAGCAGGGCCGTAACCCGAAGGTGAATGATGACCCGCCGCCGCTACAGATCACCACCACGAGCCTACCCGATGGCACGGTGGACGCGGCTTACAGCGCCGCCGTGGCAGCCACGGGCGGCACGGAGCCGCACACGTTCAGCATTAGCAGCGGTGGCTCACTGCCTAGCGGGCTGAGCCTGGATGCAAGCAGCGGCACGATCAGCGGTACGCCGGACACGGCGGGTAGTAGCACCTTCACAGTGAACGTCACCGATGCGACGAAACGGGGTCAGTCCGTTGATTGTAGTGTTGACAGATTTCAAGGAGGTGGCTGAGATGACTGTACTGTATGGCGCGCCAACCCCGGATGGAATATGAAGGTGCCTACTATCACGTGATGAGCCGCGGGGATCACCGTCAGGAGATTTTCCGGGATGAGGAAGACCGGCGGATGTTTGTGGAGTTGATGGGCCAAGTCTGTGCCC
>JBBSBM010000208.1:0-3894 GCA_038251275.1 Aggregatilineales bacterium | reverse complement strand
TGATTTAGTGGATCGTCATGACCGCCACGATTTGAGTATCTTTCGCTGGGGTTGGGATTTCGTGGAGCGCTGTTTAGCCCTCTCTGACCCTCTTCCCATTATCTCCCCTTCGAACCTTTGTTTGGTGTCCGGTAGCTAGTAATTTATATTATGAGCATAGTAACGATTTCAGGATGCGTTTTATGTCAAAAACGGAATTTCTGCTTTTCAAATACTACACAGATCTTTATGTTGGTTATGATCAGAGCGCTGCTGAAATCATACACCCTAACCTGATACAAGATTTTGGTCAGGTAAAGGTGGTTATGGATTGGGGATTCAAACATGAACGTGAAGCGGCTGTTCATTTAGTTGAATCGTTACGCTTTTTCTTTAATCTTTATGTCTCGTATGAGGATCGTCTGAAGTGGCTCAGTGTTGCTAGCCAAGTATCGAGGCGGATTAATTCTGTATTAGGTGAGGCCAACAGCCTCTTTGGTCTTGGCGATATTTACAGATTACATGCGGATTATGCACAGGCTGAAGCACATTACTTGAGTGCAAGTTATATGAATCATTGCAAGAGGTGTGGAGTCAAGCCAAATGCTTAAGCGGACTCGGAGATATATATCGACTACTGGGGCAATATGATGACGCGGATGAGGCTTACACAGCATCGGTTAAATTCTATAATGTGATCAATGATTTGAAGGGAAAAGCCCAAAGCCTTAGCGGTTTAGGTCGATTATATGTTTATCAGGATAAGTATGAAGATGCGATCAAAAACTATAACGCTGCTTTAAACCTGTACGTGCAGTTGGGAGAGCTTCACGGGCTTGATCAGCGCAATGAAGCTTATGTCTTAGTTGGATTAGCAGATGTGTACCGTATCATTGCTGAATATAGTGATGCAGAGAGCTGTTATCATTCTGCAATGGCCTCATTCATTAAAGTGGAAGATAAGTTTGGAGAAGCGAATTGCCTTGTTGGTTTGGCAGAGTTAGATAATACACGTAAAAATGATGATTCCGCGCAAAAATTTTATGCAAAAGTCTCGACTTATATAAGTCATTGGGCAATGTACATGGACAGGCTAATTGTTTGGTTGGACTTGGTGATATTAATCGGAAACGTAGAGAGTACAGAAGAGCAATCTTACAATATAAAGAGGCTGTGGAGTTATTTCGCGCTGTTGGCGCTGTTCATGGACAAGCAAACTGTTTATTGGGAATGAGGGAGATACATAAATATCAGGCAGAAAATATTGCATCTTTCGAAGCGTATACCAATTGCATCCAACTCGCACAAAAAATTAATCACGTATTGCTTCAACTTGAGAGTTTAAAAAGTCTAGCCATTATCTCCCTGCTGATGACAAATAAAGAACAAGCTTGTTCATATGCCTACGAGACCCTTGCACTCGCAAATAAGGATGATTTTTATAAATCGCATCCCACAATTGCAGAGTGGTCTCGAATGTTTGGAACATGGGGTTGCGACTTGATATAAGGGAATCAAAACTTTAATAGGGATCGAACATTTTTAGTAAAAAAAGCACTTCACAAATGAGATGCTTTTTTTCACGTATGTGATCCTAATTAGAATCGAATATGAATTGTGAAAAATTAAATGCCATGCAAGAAAAAGTGCCTATGTGGTGCTTTTTTCTAAGTTCTGGGGAGGTAGAAATCGAACTTCGGTGCTTCGACTAGTTGTAAGTATATTCAACAAACCCTCATATCGTAATGATTTTTCACACCCAACAGGACTTGAACTCTATTCGAGGGAGAAAATTAAAAAAGCGACTTACTTTAGCGTCGCTTTTTCCCGTGTATGACCCCGGTTGGAGCCAAGTCGAACCATCTTCTGAGGGAAAAAGGACTGCTTTTTTCCAACATTTAGCGTTTCCCCAACGCCAATCGCTGACTTTCCTCTCGAATAAAACCTAGTTTGGACTTTGTGGTGACTGGGGAGAGTATGCCCTCCCCCAACCACCTTGAAGTACCGCAACGGAGGCATACGGCACTTCCGGTCAACAGTCTAGCATGACTTGTCGTGCGGATGCTTTCAGATGTGGTTTTGTTCAATCCTATTTATAGACGGAGGAAAGCAAATGACACGCACGTTTGTATTGACCAATCATAAAGGGGGTGTTGGGAAATCGACATCCGCCACCAATATCGCTTATGGCTTAGTTGGACTGCTCAGGCGATCTGGCGCTGCCAATTGTCGTGTGCTGCTGGTAGATACTGACAGCCAAGCTCATGCTTCGCTCGTCACAACCGGTCACAAGGATTATGGTGCAGACAACAGCCTCTATACCGTTCTGATGGCGGATCGGAAAGAGGCTTCGAATGTCCTTTCGAATTGCCTTGTACAAAGCACTTGGGATGACGACCTACATGTGTTGCCTGCTTCACCGATGTTGGAAGGAGCCGAGAGGGAGCTCACTGGGGTAGCCGGTGCGCCTTATCGACTTGCTGAACCACTTAGCCGGATTGCCAATCATTATGCAGCGATTGTGATTGATACCCGTCCCTCGTTCTCGTTGATGACCGAGATGGGGTTGTTGGCAGCCACCGATGCGATTGTACCGGTGGAACCACGCTATCTTGAAACAGTGGGGTTATTGTCTGTCATATCCAAGATCAATGATATTCGTGAAGGCTGGCGACACCCGCACCTGCATGTCAGCGGCATTCTCGTCACCAAGATGGATACACGCGTCAAAGGGCATAAGCAGCTCCTCGACGAACTCAAATCGCACAGTGTTTTGGGACAGCTTGTGTGTGGAGTCATCCCAGCTAATGAAGCGGTGTCCTATTCCCATCATCACCACTTGAGCGTGTTCAACTACGATCCGAAAGCCCCGGCCAGCAAAGCCTATGCCCAAATGGTTGGCAAGTTGGTTCGTGAGATGGCCGGACAGAAGGCCAGCCTCTCATGAACGGCAAGAAACGACAGGCCAACACGGGTCTTCTTGATACGATCACAGCTGATATGCTGGGTGGTGGCAGCTTTGACATCGCAACGGATAACAGTGTGCGGGTAGAGCGCATTTTGCTGGAGATGGTTCGACCTGACCCCGTACAACCACGACGTGTGCTGCCCGAACGCATCTACCAAGCCTTTCACACGAATCGGATGACCCCGACCCAAGCCTTGAAGGAACTCATTCAGACGGCTCAACTGGCTGCGAGACAGAATGGACGACCCTTTACCAATGTTCTGGAATTGTTGGGTAATCCGGATGACGAAACCGAATCAGAAGCTCCCATGCTATCGCCCGAAGAACAATTGGTACGCGACCTCGTTAATCTTGCCGTAACAATTCGCGACGATGGGCAGGTCAACCCGCTCACGGTGGTCGATGCGACCCAAGGCGTGACCCGTCTCTACCGTATCGAAACGGGTGAACGACGTTATTGGGCAACATGGCTGCTGCGCAATTTCATCACTGGCTATGAGAGTGACGGCATGATCCCTTGCATCATCATTCCTGCCGAACGCGCCTCCGCTTTTCGACAGGCAAAAGAGAACACCGCCCGTACTGGACTCTCTGCGATTGCGATGGCACGGCAAGCTGCTCTGCTATTGCTTTATGTGCATGGTTGCGAGATACCCGATGGACCCGTAACACATGATTTTTATAGGCAAGCACTTGAACTCAACCTTCGGAGTAAACGCGAATATGTATCTGATATTTTGTCGGCAATGGGTGGGATTAATAAATCTCAATTCAGCCGTTTTAAGGCCTTGTTGCAACTATCAGACGAGGCGATTGAGTTATCAGATCGACATAACCTTGACGAATGGAGACTGAGATATGTTCTCAGTTTGCCGATAGATGCCCACATGGAAATGGTTAGCCAAATTATCCAATTGGGTTTAAGTGGTAAACAGGTCAAAGACATT
>JBBSBM010000207.1:0-3962 GCA_038251275.1 Aggregatilineales bacterium | reverse complement strand
GTTTGAACCCTTTTGAACTAAACTGAACCGACTTTCCGTAGGAATACATAGGAATTTCTGTATAGTCGACTATTACACTTGGTTCAGAGTAGCTCTTAAGAGATGTTTAGAGTATTGCTGGAATTTGATGCGATTACCCTGTATTCGCCATAAAACACTATCCCCAAACCACTTTCTAACCATCCATCAACCTCAACCGCCCAATTTCTCCCTCAAAATCGTTGGTAAACTCGTCGCCAAAGAGTTACATTTTGGTAACCCATTCGCCTCAATAATCTCGTATACTAAGCTTACCATTGTCTCGTTCTCCTTGGAGTTTTTGCAATAAAAATGCTTCTGTTTTTTCTTTGCGCCATTGCTTCCTTGCGTTGAGTCTTTTGGTTGTGCATTTCACTTTGCATTTTCGGCGGAGAATTCCCTCGTTCCCGCTGCGACGACACCCCATTATGCACGCGGCGGACACACAGGAGCCATTCGCTGCACTCAGCGGCATTAGCCGAGCCAGCCGTCTCGCAATGGTGTTCATTCAGCGCCTTCCTCCCTCGCATCCGCCTGCCATTTCAGCGGGAATGATGCAAAATGTGCAATAACCGCATTTTAGATCAAGCAGTGGATTTTCACGCAAGAAGGTTTTAGTATCAATGTCGTCGTATCCCATTCATAAGAAATTGCATGACCGTTCAACTTTCGCGTTCTTCTCAGCTTCAGTGGCTCAGGCTGTTCATCGTCATCCTTGTGCTGGCAACCCTCGCCCGCTTGCTCACCTTTCAGCGCTTTCTGCCTTTCACCGCCAATCCTTCCGATGGGCATTGGTGGGTATTCTCGGAGCTATCGCCGCGATCTACACTAAATATGTCCCTGTTTATGCCCTGATTCATCCCCTGTTAGCCTTGGTTTGGCTCACACTACACCATAAACCAAACGCCTTGCGCTGGTGGATCACTATCGCAGTAATCGGTGCGCTGTCGGGCGGTTTGCTCATCGACAACATAACCGATCATCCTTTAACCAACGGTGAAGCCAAAGCCGTCCATAATGTCGGCCTCCAACTGCTGCTCGATCCCACACGCAACTGGAATAACTTCCAGACGATGCTTGCCCCAATCGGTCTGTTATCCCTCGCCTTAGCTGCTGTAGCTGTTATCGTCGTTCTAGTACGTCGCAAAAAATTACGAATCGACCCTTTTATCGGATCAACACTTCTTTACCTGCTGCCCGTTGTTCCACTATCCACATTAGTCACCGATACAGGTGGTCGCGCAGGTGCGGAAATCCGTCATGTCATGCCGGGAGTGATCGCTATTATCCTGCTGTGGAGTGCGGGTCTAGCGCTGATCGCTAGGCATTGGCGGTCGCTCTCCCTTCCTTGGGCAAAAGGATTAGCCACCCTCAGCTTACTCGTATGGCTCGTCCCCACACTCATTGGAGGCTGGGCGCTCGTCGAACGCTTCCAGCCACCCAATAGCATTTATCAACTCTGGACGTGGAGTGATCAAAATCTCCCTGCTGACGGTATGATTTTGATGCCGCCGAGCAGTTCGGTCGATCTTACTTGGAATCGCCCTTGGAGCGGTTACGATGGGCAGACCAGTTTCCAGTGGTGGGTGGAAGATTTACAGGTTAAAGATACCCCTGCCCATTATGTCGACAGGGGTATCACCTATTACACCTTGACTGAGGATGATCGCAAACGCCTCGATTCGCCAGACTTCCGTGCCTTTGTCAGCCAACTTCAACCGGTTAAAACGCTGCTGCCCGCCGCCCCCAGCGCCGGATTGCCTGTCTACATCTATCGGATGCTGCCCCCTCAAACGCATTTGGGTATCGTATTAGGTAATCAAATTGAACTGGTCGGTTATGATCTCACAAATGAGTCCACCGTCAAGTCAATTGGCCTGCGCCTCTACTGGCAAGCCATTAACCGTCCAACCGCCAACTATTCAGTATTTATCCATCTCGTCAACGAGGATAGGTCGAAACTCATCACCCAATATGACGGAGCGCCAACTACCTCGCGCAGCCTCACCTTACAGTGGGATGATCCCAACGAGCTCCATATCAGTGATAACATCACCCTTCAAATCCCACCCGATACCACACCCGGAACTTATCAGTTACAAATCGGTTTATACGATTTCACAACTGGCATCCGTTTGACTGCCCCTGACGGAGCAGACATCGTGCAAATTCCTATTGAAATCAAGTGAATTGCCGGTGATTATATCGAACATGAAGCAATGATTTGCACATAATACAGGCATCTTGTTGTAGGGAAGAGGCGGGTCGCTTTCGCGCATTCCTAGACCTTAATACGTTTGACCAGCTTGGCAACCAACGTCTGAACCCGTTGATCGGTATCTTCGGGCATCTGTTGTAAAGCCGCTTTTGCTTGCGCCCCACCTAAATGCCCCAAGGCCGTGACCGCCGCGAAACGTACCTGCCACACCTTATCCTCGAGTGCCTCGATCAGTACAGGTATCGCTGCTTTATCGCCAATCACACCCAATATATCGACTCCTTGTTCACGTACCTGCCAGCGCTCGCTTGCCATCAACCCAATTAGAGGTTGTACCGATGCTGTCCCAAACCGTTCCAATACCATCATCAACATCGTTTCGACTTCGCGGTTTTCGTGACCAACCAAACTCACTAACATCGGTATCGCCCTTTCGTCGCCAATCTGTGCCAATCCAAACGCCGCTTTTGAGATCACCATCGGCTCACTGTCATGCAGCGCGTGAATTAATGGATCAAGCACTTCTTGTCCACCGATTTTCCCCAGCACATGCGTCGCCAGATGCCGAGTTGAGGGGGTCGCATCATCCAAAAAGTGGATCAACGGTTGCAAGGCAGACTCTTTCACGCGCACCAACGCCCACGTAATATCCTCGCGCACGTACATATCCGGCTCGGTCATCAGAGCATCTAACAAACTGTTCACCGAAGCCGCATCATCGAGCTTGCCGATGCTAACGGCTGCTTTGCTCCGAATATTTTTATCAGGATGATGTAGTTCATCAACCAGTGTTTGAAATTTTTCAGTCATGTCGTCTTATCATTGCTGCCTTAATTATTGGCAGTACTATCTTTTATGAGGTATACATCATATCAAGTTCTGATCGGTTCACAAAGGGTCAAATTATATTTGACGAAAGGCAAAATCTTATGATGAACCGTGTTCGCTATTTCAATAAGCACTTCTTGAATAAGGTTCTGGGGCAATTTGTTAATCTACCATTCGGCCCGTTTGCGCTGGTCAAACACATCGGGCGCAAGAGTGGCAAAGCCTACGAAACGCCGATTATGGCCTTCCCGATTCAGGGCGGTTTCATGATCGCGCTCACCTACGGGCCGCAGGTCGATTGGTATCAAAATGTGCTGGCAGCAGGCGGTTGCAAGCTCGTTTGGCATCAAAAAGAATATGCCATTAACCGCCTCGAACCGCTTGAGCCAGCTACCGCCGTGCCGTTGTTCCCGCAGCCACAGCGCACCATCTTAAAGTCGATGGGATTGGTGCATGACTTTGTGAAGCTGATGGTTGATTAATGTCTCATCAGTTTGTGAGCATCCATTGTGGGGAGAAAGAAATCAGATTTTAAAGCGGATTGCTTGACATTCTGATGGTGGAGTGCGAAAGTATAAAAGTTGTATTTCCTTTATCAACAAACGATGGTGGTGTTTTCTACAGCAGCTTAATTGGTGTGGTCAATAATCGGCGGATAGGGCAGGCTGTGTTGCCACAAAATTCGCTTGAAGCATAAAGCGATTACAACCTTTAAGTTAACAACTATACAAGTTGCTGCACTGCCGTTACTACATACATGAGGGTGGGACATATATCGTTATGACCTTTTAAACTCCGAAATGATCCATCGAAATGTCGTAAATTGGGGCAAAGTGTTTCTTGTGCGAACAAGGTTTAGATAATTACCGGTTCATATCGGCTCATAGAAGCTGATGCT
>JBBSBM010000206.1:0-4800 GCA_038251275.1 Aggregatilineales bacterium | reverse complement strand
TTGAACCCTTTTGAACTAAACTGAACCGACTTTCCGTAGGAATACATAGGAATTTCTGTATAGTCGACTATTACACTTGGTTCAGAGTAGCTCTTAAGAGATGTTTAGAGTATTGCTGGAATTTGATGCGATTACCCTGAGCCGATTAGCGCGGTAGGTGTGTTTATGCTTACCGCGCTATATTATTGTGATACGAAATTTTTATCGGATGCTGGTAGGAAATAATTTTAATGGCAAATTACATCCTCGCTTTAGATCAAGGTACAACCTCTTCTCGTGCGATTTTGTTTGACCGTAACGGACGCATAATCTCGACTGCCCAGAAAGAATTTCCTCAGTTGTATCCGAAGCCGGGATGGGTGGAACATGACCCCGAAGCCATTTGGCAGTCCCAGTACCAAGTTGCACGGCAAGTGCTTGACTCTCAAAAACTCACTGCTGCCGATATTGTGGCAATTGGCATTACCAATCAGCGCGAAACGACACTGGTTTGGGATCGGCAAACAGGGCAACCTATACATAACGCGATTGTCTGGCAAGATCGTCGCACGGCTGGGTTGTGTGACCAGCTCAAAGCGGAAGGCTTTGACAAGACTATCCGCGAAAAAACAGGTTTGGTAACCGATGCTTACTTCTCTGGCACTAAGGTTGCATGGTTATTAGATAATGTGCCGGGAGCGCGAGAAAAAGCCGATGCAGGGCAGTTAGCTTTTGGAACAGTCGATACGTTTTTAGTCTGGCGGCTGACGGGCGGACGATTACATATCACGGATGTCAGCAATGCTAGCCGTACAATGTTATTTGATATTCACAAGCGCTGGTGGTCGAATACGATTCTGAAGCGGTTGAATATTCCAACTTCGATGCTGCCACAAGTTGTTCCAAGTAGCATGATCTACGGTGAAACATCTGCTGAGATTTTTGGTGCGTCAATTAAGATCGCTGGTATTGCCGGAGATCAACAAGCGGCTACCTTCGGGCAAGCCTGCTACGAACCGGGTATGGCGAAGAATACCTATGGTACGGGCTGCTTCATGTTGATGAATACTGGCTTAACAGCCACCGAGTCCCAAAATAATCTACTGACAACCGTTGGTTGGACGGTAGGACAGGGCGCGATGCAGTACATGCTGGAAGGCAGCGTTTTTATCGCAGGTGCGGCGGTACAATGGCTGCGTGACGAAATGAAACTCGTTGCGAATGCCTCCGAGACCGAAGCCATCGCCCGAAGTATTCTGGATACTAGTGGCGTATATGTCGTTCCGGCATTTGTTGGATTAGGTGCGCCCTATTGGGATCAATACGCGCGGGGTGCAATTGTCGGTTTGACGCGCGGTAGTGGTCGCGCCCAAATTGTTAGGGCGACTTTGGAAAGTGTTGCCTATCAAACCCGCGATGTCTTGGAAGCCATGAGAGCAGACTCCGGTTTAGCCTTGCAAGCCTTACGTGTCGATGGTGGCATGGTTCGCAACGATTTCTTGATGCAGTTTCAAGCAGATATTCTGGGTGTACCCGTGCAGCGTCCGGCTGTGACCGAAACGACCGCACTTGGCGCGGCTTATTTAGCTGGTTTAGCGACAGATTATTGGTCGTCACAAGAGGAAATTGCTCACCAATGGGCTGTCGAGAAAACATTTGAGCCGAAAATGGCCGTCGGAACACGCGATAGCCTATATGCAGGCTGGAAACGGGCTGTCGAACGGGCAAAAGATTGGGAATCTTAAAAATGTTAGGCGTTGTTAATGTCACTCTTAAAAAATGAGCTTTATCGTGCTTGATTTTATTTAGGATTGTTATGATGAACAAAATACTTGTTGCGGGCCTGACAAATATCGAAGTGACACTCAAAGTGGACTCATTTCCAATTCAGTATAATCCGGTCTTGTATCCCTTTCATGGGATTAATAGTTCGGTTTCGGGGGTTGGGTTTAATGTGGCAAAGGCACTCACCCGTTTAGGCGATACAGTTAATTTCCTGTCGCTGGCGGGACGAGATTCCGCCCAAAAGCTGGTTAAACAGGCTTTGAGCGATGAAGAAATACGTGGAAAGTACATGCTTGACCGTTTGAAGCAAACGCCTCATTCAGTGGTGATTTATGACCCTCATGGAAATCGTCAAGTTAATGTTGATTTGAAGGATATTCAAGAGAGTATTTATCCACAGGTGTTATTCGAGCAAGCTTTAGCCGAATGTTCATTGGCCGTTCTATGTAATGTGAACTTCACGCGACCTTTTCTTCAATCTGCACGACGTGTCGGTAAGATGATTGCGACCGATGTCCATGCCATTAGCGATATCGATGATTCATATAACTGCGATTATATGGCAGCCGCCAATATCCTCTTTATGAGTCATGAGCATTTACCCTGTTCGCCGGAAGATTGGGCAAAATGGCTCATACACCGCTATGGAACCGAGATTATCGTTATCGGCATGGGTGCGCAAGGAGCGCTCCTGTCCGTGAAGCGCGATAATTTTATTGAGCGTATCCCAGCCGTCCAAACGCGACCGATTGAGAGTACAATTGGTGCTGGAGACGCGCTGTTTTCTTCGTTTATTCATTACTATCAGCAAACGGATGATCCGTATGAGGCTATTCGTAAAGCGGTTGTTTATGCATCGTATAAAATCGGTGCAACCAGCGCGGCGGATGGTTTCTTGAGCGCAGATGAACTGGACGCTTGGTTCATGCGTGTTGCGGTATAACATTTGCTAGAAGCAAATTGAGGATGGTGTGAGATGACCCGAAATGAAGCACTGGTGGCACTCCGCGAACAATCCGAAGTGTCGGTACTCATCATTGGGGCAGGGGTTAATGGCATCGGTACATTCCGTGACTTAGCGCTGCAAGGTGTGGATGTACTGATTGTTGATAAGGGTGATTTTTGTAATGGAGCAAGCGCGGGATCATCACACATGCTGCACGGTGGCATTCGCTACCTCGAAAATGGGGAATTCCGCCTTGTGCGAGAAGCATTGACTGAACGTAATCGTATGCTGCACAATGCCCCCCATTATTCCAAGCCACTCCCTACAACCATCCCAATTTATAGTTGGTTCTCTGGTTTCTTGAACGCACCCCTTAAGTTCCTCAATTTGCGTGACAAACCCTCAGAACGCGGTGGCATCATTATCAAGCTGGGGTTGATGATGTACGACGGATTTACGCGCGGGCAGCAAGGGTTACCGACCCATCGCTTGATTGGACGCGAAGAGTCGTTGAAACTGAGACCGAAGTTGAACAGTAAGATTGTGGCAACCGCCAATTATTATGATGCTTGGATGCCTTACCCCGAACGCATCTGCATGGAAATGGTGCTGGATGCCGAGTCCGTTAGTCCCAATGTACATGCGCTCAATTATGTCAGCGTGGCTAGTGCATCAGGCGACACCGTCACCTTAAAAGATGAACTAACGGGTGACACCTTTGCCATTAAACCCAAATTGGTTGTGAACGCAGCAGGGCCTTGGATTGATCTTGCTAACCGTGCCATTGGTGAACAAACCCAGTTTGTTGGTGGGACGAAAGGGTCACATATCCTCATAGATAACCCTGAACTCCATGAGATGCTGCATGGAAGCGAAATATTCTTTGAGAATAAAGACGGACGTATTTGCCTGATTTTCCCGCTGATGGACAAAGTCATTATTGGAACAACCGACATTCGCAGCGATATTCCTGATCCGGTGTGTACCGAAGAGGAAGTTGATTACATGATCGAGTTGGTCAGTTTTGTTTTCCCCAACATCAAAATTGAGCGTTCTCAGATTGTGTTTCGCTTTTGTGGTGTTCGTCCACTCCCTCATAGTAGTGCGTCACGAACGGGCGCGATTAGCCGCGATCACAGCATTCGGACAATTGAACCCGACGATAAGATCAAGTTTCCTGTCCTCTCGCTGATTGGTGGCAAGTGGACAACCTTTAGAGCTTTTTCGGAACAAGCGGCAGATGCAGTGATGAGTCGGATTGGCATCAGCCGAAAAACGGACACCAAAAATCTTCGTATCGGTGGCGGTAAAGGCTATCCCGTTTCTGAGAATGAACAAATCCAATGGTTAAAGACTCTTCAGCAGAAAACAGGTCTTTCTGCCGAACGTATTAAGACATTATTTGAGCGCTATGGAACTTATGCAAGTGATATTGCGACATTTTGTGCGGCAGGGCAGGATACACCGTTGCAATCCCAATCGACATATTCCCAACGGGAAATCATGTTCCTTGTCGCACACGAGAAGATCGTTCACCTCGAAGATTTGCTACTGCGTCGGTCTTTGTTAGCCATGCTGGGCTATGTCACTGGTGATTTGTTGCAGGAAGTCTCGACGATTCTATCAAGTGTATTAGGTTGGTCAGAATCTCAGCGGCAAGACGAAGTCAATCGCGCTGCCAACACGCTTGAAAAGCGACATGGAGTTGCAGCCGAAAAGCTCACTCCCAAAGCCGCAATCGATTCCTAATCGCGCACTTCGCCGCATTAAGATAATTTTAGTTCCAATGATTTTTCGATAGGGGAGGTCACAGACCTTCCCATATCCAGATTGACTTGTTCACCCCTTAACCCACACAATTTCAATCGATCCAAAAGTTTGTAAACTCGAACCGATTTCGGGCGCGTTTTGTGAACTTTTGTTCTAAAATGAAATTGAGTGTTGGACTAAGGTAGGACTGCACTAAACGGTGGAGAAAAGCGACGAAATCAAGCGCATCACAAATCATAGAAGTAGGGCCGCCAATATAGACCTTCCTGAACCATTATGATCGGTGAACATGTTCAAGAATTTGATGAACGCGTTCAGTA
>JBBSBM010000205.1:0-4811 GCA_038251275.1 Aggregatilineales bacterium | reverse complement strand
TGTCATGACTAAGTTCATGGAATTCCTTGTCAACTCGAGTGTTGGATACATCCGCTGCGCGCCCGAGTATGAAGGTTGGCAGGGCTTTGGTGATTGGCTCTCGATTAATGCCGACACGCCCCGTGATTTGATTGGCACAGCGTTCCTAGTTTATGCCGCCAACCTGATGGCTCAGATTGCGGCCATACTCGGTAAATCACATGACGTAAATCGGTATCGCAAGCTCGCTGGCGACGCAAAAGCTTCATTTGGCAGGCGCTATTTGAAAGGCAGTAAGGTGTTTGTGGTTGCGACTCCACAGTCCGACCTGCGGAAGATGATGGATCGAGCGGATTCGATCTCACGCGGCAAGCTGCAGCCAGTCGATTATGGGCCGATTGCCTCACAAGTGTTCAACACCAACCTATTCACGCCAACTCAAACGGCTTATGTCCTAGCGCTGCACTTTGACCTGCTGCCAGAGCATCTGCGTCCACTTGCCGTTGCCGAGCTGGTTGCCGACATCGAACGCCGCGACATGCATCTCTCCACAGGCTTTGTTGGCGCACCTCATCTGCCGCATGTACTTAGCAGCAATGGGAGGCTAGACATCGCTTACGCGCTGCTCAACCAGAAAACCTGGCCATCGTGGCTGTATGCGGTAGTGCAAGGGGCGACGACCATCTGGGAACGCTGGGATGGCTGGACGGAAGGAAGTGGTTTTCAAGATCCGGGGATGAATTCCTTTAACCACTATGCCTATGGGTCAATTGGGGCGTGGCTGTATAACACAGTAGCGGGTATTGAAATCGACCCAAAACTGCCCGGTTACAAACATGCAATTCTCTGTCCTCGACCCGGGGGTAATCTGACTCATGCCTGTGGCAAACTCAAAACCCTCTATGGTGAGCTGACCTCACAGTGGGAATTGGAGGATGACCGCTTTGAATGGACGGTGATCGTTCCCCCCAATACCACAGCGACCCTGTATGTGCCCGTGAGCGGGACACCAAAAATTACCCTAAATGGGAAACCCGCCACCGGCTCGGTTCACACGGTCGCAGCAGGTCAATATCACCTAGTTGTAATCTGATAAAGGCGAGATCAATGACCCCTACACAGAAAGTCCCCTGGACAGATATCGGCAAATGGTCGTGCCAGTGGATTTCGATCCGCGACATTCCTGAAACTTGGATAAGGCCAATTGTTGCCGCCTATCGCTGCCGCTTTTCACTCGATGAAGATACAGTCATCCGTGTCCATGTAAGCGCCGATGAACGCTACAAACTCTACCTGGATGGACAGTTTGTCGGCCTGGGCAGTGAGCGTGGTGATCCATTACATTGGTTTTATGAAACCTATGACTTTTCGCTGACAGCTGGCGAGCATGTTTTCGTCGCCATCGTATGGTCGCTTGGACAATTAGCGCCATATTCCCAGATGAGTGTTTATCATGGGTTTTTCTTCGCGCCGGAACCACCCTACGTCGAACTGATGGGCACCGGGATAGCGGACTGGGATGCGCGAGTCATTGACGCATATACCTTTGTGGATCCATCCCCTGCATGGGGTACTGGAGCTAACATCGTTATCAACGGGCAACTTTACCCTTGGGGTATTGAATCTGGCATAGCTGACAACTGGCAGCAAACGGCTAAGTTAGAACAGGGTGCGAATATACTCAGCAATTGGGATTTCTTGCGACCCCGCGTCTTGTGTCCGGCGACCTTGCCACCTATGCTTCGTAAACCGGTAAAGACGGCGCGAGTTCGATTTATCGAGAATCTGAAAGGGGTATCTAGCCTACAGACTTTTGCACGCCCCATTAATCTGAAGGTGCATCTCGCGCAAGAATCCCACGATTGGCAGGCACTTTTTGAAAACGAACATCCCGCCATAATCCCGCCCCATTCGATGTGCCGAATTATTGTTGATCTTGACAATTACTACTGTGCCTATCCAGAAGTGCTAACTACGCATGGGCAAGGAAGCACAATTCAGTTTTTCTGGGCAGAATCGCTTTTCGAGGACGACATAAGGCATGGCAACACTGGACTCAACACTCATCCGCGCAAAGGTAACCGCGATCTTATAGACGGTAAATTTTTCTTCGGCGTTGGCGATACTTTCCTACCCGACGGAGGCGAACACCGCATTTTTGCGCCGCTGTGGTGGCAAGCGGGGCGTTACATCGAGGTGTTAATTCAGACCCAAGCGCAGACGCTCACCATTGAGCGTGTGACCCTAACGGAGACGCGCTATCCATTGGCGATGGAGGGAACATTCTCTGCCAGTGAAGCGCGGCTGGAACATCTACTCCCACTTCTCGTTCGAGGTATTCAGATGTGCTCTCACGAGACCTTTGTGGATTGCCCTTATTATGAGCAGTTGATGTACAGCGGGGATACCCGACTGCAAGTGTTGACCACGTATACGATGACTCGGGATGATCGTCTGCCGCGCAAAGCCATCCAGATGTTCGACTACTCCCGCCATTGGTATGGGCTAATGCAGGCTCGTTATCCTAATCGGGTGACACAAATCATTGGTCCGTTTTGCCTGTGGTGGATTGGTATGGTCCACGATTACGCCATGTGGCGGGACGATATCGCCTTCGTCAAACAGTCTATGGCGGGGGTTCGGGCCACTATCGAAGCCTACCTGCAATTTGCCAACGATGATGGTCTTATCGCTCAGGTACCGGGGTGGCAGTTCATGGACTGGGTGCCGGGATGGGAAGCCGGGATGCCGCCGGATGCCGCACGAGGCGTAAGTGCCGTCATCAATTGGCAGTTCGCCTGGGCATTGATGACCTCCGCGAAGTTGGAACGTATAGTCGGGCAACCGCTCCTCGCACTACACCGTGAACAGCAGGCAACCAACCTCGCCAACCAATTGGAACGCTTTTGGAGCGAACAGGACGGACTATACGCAGATGATCTGACATTCAGCCAGTTTTCGGAACACGCTCAAATCTTGGCAATCTTGAGTGAGCAGCTCACACCCGAGCGACAAAATAGAGTAGCCACTAGTTTGCTTCGTAGAAGCGACTTATCACGAGCAACTGTTTTCTTCTGTCACTATCTGTTTGAGACCTACCAGCAGATAGGGGTCGTCGAGGCCTTGTTCGAGCGCTTATCACTGTGGTTTGCCTTCCAGGAAAACGGGCTTAGGACGCCGATTGAGGTGCCTGAACCGACCCGCTCTGACTGTCACGGCTGGGGATCACATCCGTTGTACCATTATTTTGCTACCTTGCTTGGTGTGCGTCCTGCAAGTGCTGGTTTTTCTACAGTCATCATCCAACCCCAGCTTGGCAAGTTGACCGATGCAAAGGGCATGATACCCCATCCAAAAGGCGTGATTCAGGCTGAATATCATATATGGGATGGCAAGTTCGTGGGACATATCAAACTTCCCGCTGGTATTACGGGTACGTTGCGTTACCGACAGCATATCATTCCCCTGCACGGCGGCGCAAACATAATCGAACTTGAAGCGAAGGACGTAGAGTGAGTTCAAGACGTTTTCATAAAGTCCAAGCATTCATTGAGTCTGAACTGGTTGCGGGTACGTTCCCCGGCGCGGGGTTGGGAGTAGTGCAGCACGGGGAGAGATTGTTTGAACATTACTGGGTCACCTATTGCAATCCATCTCGGCGTGACAACCATCTAGATTCGGGCGTCCGTTATATGCTGTATTCCTTTTCAAAAGCCATTTCAGCAACCACCCTCGTACTAGCTCACCAGCGGAAACTCATTGACTACGATATACCGCTTCGGACCTACATTCCAGAATACCAAGGCGGTTAGCGGAATAAAACCACCATTCGGCACCTGCTAACGCACTCTGCAGGTATTCCGGACTGCCCCTCTAGTCCAGCCTATTCACATAAAGAATGGCAACAATGCCTTGAAGCCTGTTGCAATGAACCAGTTGCTTGGGAACCGGGGAGTCGTACCGAATACCATTGGGCTTCTGGACTGTTCCTAGCGGCAGAGGCAGTGCGACGCACCATGCACGGAGCTTCGTGGGAAGCTATCTGCCGCGAACTGCTCCTCGATCCCATAGGGGCAGAGAGTTGACATTTCAGATTCCAGAAAGCATAACCACCTCTCTCTCGCCGCAACCCAAGGAGCTGCCATGCTCGATTGACACCACTCGATTTGTCGGACTAGGACACCCTGGTGCTGGCTGCTTCGGGCGACTTGAAGATATGCTCAAAGTTATGCAACTTCACCTCAACGTCGGTGTATGAATAGACAGATTCTCATCGAGCCACAAGAACTGCGCGAGATGCATCGCATTCAATACGAACGATTTATTGCAGCTGCCAAAAACTCTGGTGGAGTCATAGTATATGCACCATGGGGGTTGGGCTGGCTTATCAAGCGGAATCTACGGAGCCATCGGTTTGGTCTTGGTAAATCTACCAGTGCCAGGACATTTGGTCATGCGGGCATTGACACGGTCTTCAGTGTGGGCGATCCCGAACGTGATCTGGCGATTGCGTTTATTACTACCGACGGGCCGACTCCATCAGGAGAAAATACCATACGTGTTCGGAATAGGGTCACTCATTTCGTGCTGAAAGTAACGGTATGAGACATATAATTTTGCAGCTATGGTCACTGCCTAATTTCCTCTAGCGGCTGTTTGGCGTTTTCGACTTTGACCTCTGGACCACCAGCGATGGGAGCTGCCCAACGCACACTGTTAGCAATCACGCGCTTCACTTCGGTTTGGTAATAAGTCGGGTAAGTCTCATGTCCGGGGCGGAAATAAAATACTTTTCCACGTCCGCGATGGTAACAACAGCCACTGCGGAAAAC
>JBBSBM010000204.1:0-4984 GCA_038251275.1 Aggregatilineales bacterium | reverse complement strand
GCTGTGCCAATCAAATCACGGGGCGTGTCGGCATTAATCGAGAGCCAATCACCAAAGCCCTGCCAACCTTCATACTCGGGCGCGCAGCGGATGTATCCAACACTCGAGTTGACAAGGAATTCCATGAACTTAGTCATGACAGGGTAGTTATTTTCCAAAATGCGTTGGTCGCCGTAGCATAGATAGAGCGTCCAAGGGCAGATGATTACAGCCTCAGCCCACGCTGGCCCTCCATCGTCCAAGTTTGGCAATATATTCGGGACGACGGCGGGAATGCTGCCTCGCTCAGTTTGCGCGTCGGCGACATCTTGCGCCCATTTAGTCAGAAATCCGGCAACGTCCATGTTAAACGCAGCCGTGCGCCCAAAAACTTGAATGTCCCCTGTCCAACCCAGACGTTCGTCGCGCTGGGGACAATCAATGGGAATATCGACGAAGTTGCCCTTTTGACTCCAGATGATGTTATGCTGCAACTGATTGAGAAGCGGATCAGAACACTCAAATTCGCCTGTTGGGGTCATTTCTGAATGAAGCACAATGCCCGTTATAGTGTCAGAGGATGTCGTACCGGGATAACCTGCTACTTCCACATAACGGAAACCGTGGAAGGTGAATTTTGGTTCCCAGATTTCTTCGTTTTCTCCTTTGAAAGTGTAATGGTCAGCAACGCGTGCGCCGCGCAAATTAGCGGTGTAGAGTGTGCCATCCGAGTTCAGGGCTTCGGCGAACCGCAGTACCACAGTTGTCCCCGCAGGTGCGCTACCTTTGAGACGAATACGTCCCACCATGTTCTGTCCCAGGTCAAAGATGAGTCGCTTCGTGATAAAGCCACCCTTCTCGACCGGGTCGCTGATAGGTTTTAGTTCGCTGATGCGACGAACGGTTGGACCATTGGTAGCAACCAGGGCGATAACCGGATTGTCAAAAACCTGGACACGGAGCCAGCGTTTGTCGTCAAAGTTGGGCGCGTCCCAACCGGGCATCTCACGCCGGGCATCGTAGGATTCGCCATCGAGTAGATCATTATCGAGTATAGGGCCGAAATGATATTTCCAAGAGCGATCAGTAGTCACGGTGATTGTGCGACCATCAGCTACGGTAACCTCTAACTGTGCCAGCAGCAACGGGCGGTCAGAATAGTTCTGGCGGTGCCCCATGCCAACTCGTCCAACCGCCCAACCATCACCGAGTGTGGCACCGAGTACATTTTCGCCATCACACAGCAGGTTGGTGACATCATAAACCTTGTACTGTACTCTTTTGTTGTAGTTCGTCCAGCCAGGATTCAAAACGTCTTCGCCCACCACTTGACCGTTGATCGAACACTCGTAGAGTCCCAGAGCAGTAATATAGAGCCGTGCTGAACGGGCTGCGCCCGGTAGCCTGAAAGTCCTCCGCATGTAGGGTGTGGGGACTGTGCTGCGTGGTCCGCCTGCCAGAGCAGTACCAATCCATTTGGCTTTCCAGTCTTTGCGTTTCAACAAACCCATTTCGAACAGAGCTGGACTACTCTGGGTTACACTACCCGTTTCGTCCCACGCCAGAACTTTCCAATGCACACGTTGCCGCGATGCGAGCGGACTCCCAGCGTAAACGATGTGTACCGACTGGTCCGACTCAACCTTGCCGCTATCCCATCGATCAGCGGTCTCTGTATCCAGTCTTTCAGGATCACTGGCAGCAAAAATACGATAGGCGGTCTGCCTCGCCCCAAGACGGTCGGTTTGCATTTGCCAGCCCAGTCGAGGCTTCAAAACATCAATGCCAATCGGGTCGGTGCGATATTCACAAATAAGATCGGTGATCGAGGTCACGCGATTCTCCTTTTTTTAAGCGCATGGATTTGGCCAGAAGTAATGTGTTACCAAGTTATGGCACTGGTCCCGTCGACTCTCGGATAACTAATTGTGTACCTGACACTATCACCTCTCGTGGTCGGTCTGGCTCATTGAGTCTCTTAAAAAGGAGTTTGACAGCATCTCGACCATTTTGTTCCGGGAATGCGGAAACAGTTGTCAGACGTGGAACGGTGTAACTGCTGAACGGTATGTCATCAAAGCCTGCAATAGAGACATCACCGGGAATGCTTAAACCCAGGTCAGCGGCCGCACGCATAACTGCCAGAGCAAGGAGATCGTTAATGACGAGTAGGGCGGTTGGGCGATCTTTACGGCTCAGAAGAGCGCGACTGGCGAAATAGCCATCTTCCATTGTAATTCCACAGCGTTGGATTAATGTCTCATCGACCGGTAATTGAGCATCCTCTAATGCCTGACGATAGGTGAGGAGACGGTCATAACCTTGCGACTCCTCGGCGACACCATACACGAAGCCAATACGTTTGTGCCCCAGTTCAAAAAGGTGAGCCATCAAGGCTTGCATTCCCGATATGTAACCATTGAGCACGTGATCAAACTCCGAACCGGTTGTGGTGATCTGTACAATCGGGCGCCCGGAGTTTTGAATATGGGTAAGCGTGGCCGAGGGCAACAACTTAAAGTGAGTGAGCAAAATGAATCCCTCTACTTGGTGTTGAATGAGATCCCTGAGATTAAGACGCTCTTGCTCTGGATTCAGAGAACTCTGCGACAAATGGAGACTGTAATTGACTTCTTGTGCTTCACCCTGGATTCCAGACAGTATGTGCACAAAATGGGGATTCTGAAGTGTTGGAACGAGTACACCAATCGTCCTGGTGCTCCCACGACGCAAAGATTGCGCATGAAGATCTGGCTCATACCCCAATTCAGCAATCGCATCCAACACCCGCTGTCGGGTTTCAGGGGAGATTGGGACATTCAGGTCAGTCTGAGCGTTTAGCACGAAGGATACCGTGGAACGAGAAACGCCCGCTTTCTGTGCCACGTCTTTTTGTGTTGCTCGTTTCATGCAGTCTCTCCACGGCTGTCATCTTTTATGGATTGCATCATTTACTCTCCGATACATTAACCATTTTAACTATTCGTTACAACACCCGGATTTCATGATGCCGAAGCAAACGAAAGCGGATCCTTCCAGAATTCACCGAGGCTAAATGGTCCCTTCACGAGCACGTTAGCCTTTCACAGCGCCAGCGGTCAAACCTCGGACAATCAGCCTGTTGAGAATAAGATAAATGATCAACGTGGGCAGGATAGCCATTGAGATGAAGGCAAAGGTCGGACCCCAGTCGCGTTGATTAAAGCGCCCGACAAAATCCAGAAGACCAGCCTGAATAGTGCGTAGTTTGGTATTACTGACAAAGGTCATAGAAAGCACTAATTCGTTCCAAATGAAGAAGAATTGAACCAAACCCACTGTAAAAATCGAGTTTTTGATCATCGGCAGCGCGACATAAAAGAACATCTGATAAATATTTGCACCATCCACGACTGCTGCTTCCAAAATCTCGTGGGAGAGCGATTTGAAATAACCCGTAAAAAGAAAGATTGATAATGGAAATCCAAAAGCGGTGTAGGCAGCAATTAATCCCCAACGATTGTCGAGCAAGTGCAATTGGTAATACATGGTATACAACGGCAGCAGCACCATCTGAGCAGGAATCAAGATTCCGGCCAGGAACAACAACAAAATCCCGTTTCTGAACCGCCAGCGCATGATCTCAATGCCAAAGGCAGCGGAAACACTCAGGCCAAGAATAAGAATCAAGGAAGGCACGGTCACCAAAACACTATTTGCAAAGTAGAGGTTGAACTTGCCTGTGGTCCAGGCATCTACATAATTCTTGAAATAGAAACCGTCCGGGAGGGCGTAAATGGGTCGCAAATTGAATTCGGACGGAGACTTGAATGAGGCCAGCAGCAGCCAGGCAATAGGATAGAGTGCAATCACCAAAAGCACGGAGATGAACAACAGTAATATGGTCCTCGACGCGATTCTGACTATGTCTGTCGAACGGGTCTCATCTTTCTTAGGCAGGTTTCTAGTTATCGCCATTTTGGAATCCCTTCTGTCCCAGTTTAAGCAATATCTCGCCTCGCAAATCGGTATAACAACAGCGTTATCAGCAAACATTCCAGCATTAAGAATATGGCTATTGTGCTGCCATAACCATATTGATTGACGGTGAAGGCCGTTTTATACATGTAAAGGGTCAATGGGGTTGTCGAAGTGCCGGGACCGCCGCCCGTCAAGGCGATAATTGAATCAAACACTTTGAGTGTGCCGTTCAAGCTGAAAATGATCGAAGTAACCAGGATCGGTCTGAGCAGGGGCGTGACGATGTATCGAACCAAAGTCAGTCTTTGCGCACCGTCGAGCCTCGCCGCCTCAATAATCTCATCGGGAATATCGAGGATTCCAGAATAGAGTAGGATGGCATAGAAGCCCATCGCTCGCCAGATATCCATGATGACGACGACCACGAATGCCGTACTGGCCTGACCAAGCCACGGCTGAATCCAGGAATTGAGATGAACCGCCTCGAATAGAGCATTAACCAGGCCATATTGCGGGGCTATTTCAAAGAGCTTGATGAACATTTGCGCCACCGCGACGGTTGGCAGCACAACGGGGAAAAAGATGATCGTTCGAATGATCGAAGATGCCTGCTTCAGATAAAATGTGTAAAACAGTGCCAGCAAAAACCCAAATGCGATTTGTCCGATAGTCACCACGATGGCATAGCGGAGACCGAACAGCAAACTGTAGATGAAATCGCGGTCACTCCACAACTTCACGAAATTGTCGAGTCCGACAAATCGAAAACCGCTCAGAATCGAGCCTTCCTGGAAACTGTAGACGATCGACCACAAAACAGGAATGAAAACTATCACGATGTAAATCAGAAGAGCCGGACCCACGAAGACGAGAATCGCCTTCCAATCACGTAACATTCTGTGCATGATCTCGAAACCCTTTGTTTGTTGATCTATGGGATGAATCATCAGGGCAACTTGGATAACTTCAAATTGCCCTGATCCTTATCCTCCAGGTGAATGCCTGCGAGCCTATCCGCCTTCGTCGAGCGCCTTCTGTACATCCG
>JBBSBM010000203.1:0-5081 GCA_038251275.1 Aggregatilineales bacterium | reverse complement strand
GTGGCGGGCAGCTAAGTTGCACTGCGCTCGGTGATAGAGTGCTTGCTGTGCCCCCAGCACGTTAGCCTCCACCCCGTGCCAAATCTCTAGTGCGGGCTGCTGGATAGCGCGACCAAACGAAAACGTCAGCGCCCAAGGCAGTCGCGCTTTGAATCGAACATTCATGGCATTTAGACGGGCGGAAGCCAGTTCAGCGGGTTGGCCGCCCGACAAGAATGCAATCCCCGGAACAGCAGCGGGTACACTTTGCAATAAACATCGCACTGTGACATCGGCCACCTCATCCACCGTTTCTTGCTTAGGGCAGTCTAATCCCGGAAGTACCATATTGGACTTTAGAATCATGCCTTCCAGCATCACCCCTTGTGTGTAAAGCTGGTTGAAAACGGTTCGCAGGACTTCCTCTGTCACTTGGCTGCATCTCTCTAAAGTATGCTCACCGTCCATGAGTACTTCCGGCTCCACAATCGGAACCAGTCCAGCTTCCTGACACAACGCAGCATATCGCGCCAAAGCCTGCGCGTTGGCTTCGATGCAACCCCGGCTGGGAATGCCATCGCCAATTGTGATTACCGCGCGCCACTTGGCAAAACGGGCACCCATTTGAACGTATTCTTTGAGACGATCTCGCAATCCGTCCAGACCTTCGGTTATTTTCTCTCCGGGATGACCTGCCATGTCCTTAGCACCCAAATCAACTTTAATACCGGGGATAATTCCTGCATCGGTGAGGACTTTGACGAAGGGAGTGCCATCTTTCTTGTGCTGGAGGATGGTTTCATCGCACAAAATTGCACCACTAATACATTCACCAAGACCGGGTGCTGTCACAAGTAATTCACGATAGGCACGCCGAGCCGCCTCAGTCTGGGGAATCCCCGACTTCGCAAATCGTTTGTTGCAGGTTGGCGTACTTTCATCCATCGCAAGTAGCCCCTTATCGCCGGTGACCAGCGTCATTGTGGTGTTTATAAGCGCTTGTGCATTCATTCTTTGTGTTTCCAGCAACTAACTTCGTTTGTGAGGTAAAACAATCCGGTACTTGCCCAAAAACTTTTCAACCGTGTACCAACTTTATCTAAACTTGAGCCATTTCAACGCTCAAATGGAAGCCGGTAGATACACGGTGTTGTTCCAAAAATGATCGGCACTTACTGAATGACTGGTTTCAAAGGAGAACCGCTAAGCTCCTTCGTATTCATGTAGTTTATCGAGTACAGAAGTCCCAACACTCAGATGAATTTCCCCTTCTTGTATTTCATGAATCCAGCTCACGGGAATAAGCTTCTTTTCCTTAAAAAGGACACCTTCAGCCACCAAGAAATGAGTTATCTGATTACTGGTTGGATCTGTGAAAACCCGTGTCACATTGCCGACATTTTGGTTGGTATCGCTGAAAACCTTTGCACCTTCTTTTAGAGCTACAGTGTCTTCAGGGATATTCTGTTCAGTCTCTAGTCGATTAGGAGGAGGACAAGAGAAGCCGGTACTGCCAGTAAGCCCCATCCAGCCACCCATTGGCGGATACCAGTAGAGGGCTGCAGCCGAGTCCACTGGATAGGCTGCATTACGCAAATCAGCCTTATCTAATGGAATATAGTGTGTCTCCTCGAACGGCAGCAACTTATCCTGATTGGTCGCATTCTCACGCAGCGAGACGCGATCCTCAGTGGCTGATGCAACTAACTGAAGAGGGATAATTTTGTCTTCTGTAAACAGAAAACCCTTCCGAACGACAATATGTGAGACTTCTTTGGTTTTGGGATTCAACACTACCCGGTCAACACGACCAACATCCTGACCGTCGAATGCGTAAACCTTGGTTCCATTTTTGAATTGCATGACGCTGTTCCTTTTCTGTTTGCGTGGTCTTGGCTCAAATCCATTGTTAGGGTAGTTAATCAGGTAATAGCAATTAGTTGCATGGTTTCCACAGTGGTGCGGGGTAGAAAGGCAATGGTGGAGTGCTGTTTCAGCCCTTCACAAAGCATGGTCATCGCCGGTAGCCGGGATGTGACGCTGACCACGCATAGCGGAGGATGACACGTGGGGGTTGTGGGAACAGCCAATTATAATTATGGAGTTTCACAGAGAGTACGTACCATGTACTTATAACCAGCATCCAACCCACTATCAAAAACTGTTGTGTGGGAAACATAATCATTGCTCCATTCTCGTTTAAAATCAAAACAAACTGATATCTTAGGTTTTGCTCTAAAACCATCCATATGCGGGGCGTTAGGAAATAGCTTGGGCAATATCGGTATCATCTCGTTCGCTAGAACTAGACAATTTTACTTTTAGATCTTCTATTACAGCACGAACCCCATCAACACGCTTCGTAGCTCGTTCAGCAGCAAACTTTTCGGTGTAGGTTGGCACATTTCCTGTTAAGGTAACAGCACCACCACGGACAATGACACCGATATCCTCTTCATTTACGCCGGGTCCGCCTTTAGTTCGTCGAGAACATCACGCTGCAAATCATTATCATTCTTCATAATTGATACTCCTTCTTTTTTTCTTCATCTGTGGATTAAAGATTCTTCATCTCAACAGCAGTCAAAATGAACATCAAGATAGATCATCTTATTGGCTGGGTGAGTTGGCTCGGTAGCACTTCCACTTGCTATAAATCTATGCAGTCATCAATGCGTAACAAGGACACACCGATATGGATCGAGTTGTGCCCCATTGTGATCATGGCTCAATAGCTGACAAGCTATTATGTAATCTCGAGATTGTTGTCAACCCAAGTGACACCGGGAGAAGACCATGCAGCGTGCGCAGCATCATTACGCTCTTCCCACGAATGAACATTACCACGGAGTGTGACCTTGCCATCCTGGGCTTCGATGGTAATGCTCTCAAGATCTTGCATCATATTCCGCTTTAATGCGGCTTCGATTTTACTGTGCACCTCCACAGTTGATACTGAAGGTTCCACAAGGGGTTTCACCGATATGAGATTGGTCACGCCCTTTACGCCGATCACATTACGCACAGCGTCATGGGCAGCTTCACATTGATAGTGCCACTCAACATCTCCGCGCAAGGTGATCCACCCATTTTCGACTATCATCTTCACCTTGCCTTGAGGCACAGTTACATTCCAATCGAGGGCGTTTGCAGCCGCTTGAGCAACGTCGCTATCATTCCGCTCGTGATTACCAAAAAGACTCACTGTCAAATCTTCTGCAATGGCACGTACTCCAGAAACTCGCTTCGCAGCGGTCTCAGCAGCAAATTTCTCAGTATAGGTTGGTACATTTCCATTTAGAGTGACGACTCCATCTTTGACAGAGACACCAATTTCCTGAGCTTTTATGCTCGGTTCATACGCTAATTCAGCGAGAACATCACGCTTCAAGTCGCTATCGGTCTTCATGATTGACACGCTTTCTTTTGTCTTACTTCTTAGTTTGGATGATTGTCCAGTTATATTGAACATCAAGATAAATCGGTGATTGATAACACAAATTGTACGATCTTCTAATACCTAACTTGGATATCGTTTTCGACCGCAGTGACACCGGGGGCAGACCATGCCGCGACCCCAGCAGCAGCATGCTCTTCCCACGACTGAACCTTCCCATGCAGCTTGACCCTACCATCTTTGGCTTCGACTGTAATAGCATTAGAATCTTTCAACATATTCCGCTTGAGCGCGGCTTCAATTTTGCTATGAACTTCCACTGTTGACACTGTTGGTATCGCAGGTGGTTTCACACCCATAAGGTTGTTCACACCTTTTACGCCCATCAAATGACGCACAGCATTTAGGGCGGCTTCACGTTGATAATTCCAGTCTATATCCCCACTTAGGGTGATCCAACCGTTTTCTACGCTCGCCTGTACCTTATGCAGAGGGACGTTTACATTCCAGTCGAGCGCATTAGCAGCCGCTTGGGCAATGTCGCTGTCATTCCGCTCGTGACCACTAAACAAACTCACAGTCAATTCTTCGGCAACAGCCCGTACACCCACAACGCGCTTCGCAGCGGTCTCAGCGGTATATTTATCAATATAAGTTTGCACATGTCCGGTCAGCGTAACAACGCCCTCCCGAACGGTGACACCAATGGCCTGTGCTTCTAAGCTCGGTTCGTACTGCAATTCGTCAAGTACATCACGCTGCAAGTCAGTATCGCTCTTCATCATTAATACGCTTTCTTATGTTATGCATCTGTGTTGAGATTTTTATTCATGCCGACTATTTGCCGCCAAACCCCTTAAGCTTATAGTGGTTCTTTGACAGCGTGCCCATTTTTCTCGCTTGCCACGCTGAACGGCAAGCTGCCCAATAGGAGAGTAGGACTGATCCCATGTTCAGTAATGACGACCTTCGTATTGTCCCGTAAAGAATTTTCAATCATCTCTATGCGTTTTAGCTCTTGGGCATTACCGATAAAGTAGCGTTCAGCCGCTTCATTGACCAATCTGATCGCTTCAGCCTTGCCTTGAGCTACCTGTATTACGGCTTCGCGTTCACCTTCGGCACGCTGGATGATCGCCAGCTTCTGCTGTTGCGCCGCCTCGAACTCCCCGGTCGCCAGCAGTTTCATGGAACGCCGCTCTTGCTCAGAAGTTTTCTGCTTATGCATGGCTCTTTTGATATCATCGGGTGGATCAATTAAGCGAATTTCGATTTTGGTGACTGTAAGTCCCCATTCAACTGCGAAACTATTCAGGATCGTCTGCAAATTGGTGGCGATTTTCACGCGCGCGACCAAGCTCTCATCCAATGACAATTCGCCAAATTCTTGGCGTAGATTGGTCATTGCCAATTGGATGATTGCCCGCTGCCAATTATCAATGTTGTAGAAGGTGCGTTTAATTCCTTCTTCGTCAATAGTAGGGCGTACCCACATCACCCCATCGACTGTGATTTCAACATTATCTTTGGTAATCACCGGTTGTGGTTCGATATCCATAGTGTGTTCGCGGACATCACGGACACGGACAAGCTGGAGAATAGGCCATTGAAATCCCAGTCCCGGCATCACAAATCGGGTATATTCACCTAATTTTTCTTGGATGCCTCGCTCATAAGGTCGTAAGGTAAAGATTGGACCTCGTAT
>JBBSBM010000202.1:0-5257 GCA_038251275.1 Aggregatilineales bacterium | reverse complement strand
TTTTATGTGGAATCAAATTCAAAGTCAAGAGAAGGGAAAGTGCCAACGAACAAAGATCGAGCACCCCTGCCGAAGTCAACCTTAGACTATCTGAACTACGGGTCACATGTTGGACAACGTAACCGAACATTGTTCTCATCAGCCTGTCAATTTCGTGACGCAGGTTACACACTTGTGGAAGCGCTGACAGTGCTCGTAGCGCGATATAAGGCAGATAGTGAGCCACACGAATATCCCACTGCCAGAGAACAGGAAGCACGGAAAACCATTCAGAGTGCGTACGCTCGTTCACCACGCCCAGACATCACACAGTTCAGGTGATATCACTAATCTGGATTAAACCTGTTGTGCTTATCTGTCTCGGTGTTGGGCCAGATGGGGTTGCCACATCTGCCAGTTTGTCGCACAGACGTTCAATAGCGGCGACGTCTTCCTCCAACGCAGCCAGTTCGTCATCGAGTAAGGGAATCTCCTGTTTCATGCGTAAAAGGTTGGACTTTGCCTGAAGTAGTTGGGCTTTAGCTGAGTCTTTTGGGATATAGAAGTCACAACGCGCACACGCCATCCGGTGCGGACACTGGTCAAAGAAATCGTAAGTGCAGTGCCCGTGTCCTAAATCGTAGTATTTCCAAGGCTCACCCGAAGAAGCTGCGCCGTTACGAATCGCCTCTTGGTCTACCAGAACTTGAATAGCCCGGATATTGCGGTCAAGATAGCCAGCGTCAGAATAAGCACGAGTCAAACGTTGTGGCAGAACTTTCACGTAATGCTGTGTGGAAAGCGGTGTGCGATGTCCCAGCCATTCCTGTAATTCTAGGAGCGACATGGGCTCGCGGGCATTGCCAAGCTGAGTGGCAATCGTAGCACGAGCACGGTGACTCGTGATACGACCCAGATTGTCTTCCTCCGGAATGCCTGCTTTCTCACAAAGAATGGGGATGAGTGCATGGTTGATATAATCATCACCTAGTGGCTTCCCACGATACAAAAACAAAAAGTCGACTTTTTCTCGTGTTCGACGATCTATCATTGACGGTTGCTGCGGACGTTTCGTTTCCCATGTTCGTACTGCGTTGCCCAAGAGTCGTGCAACCGGCTTAGTGAACGGCCCACCGGTTTTATGCGCCGGTACATCCAGCAGGCAGGTTGCTAATTCTCCCTCCTGATGATCCGCATCGAGCACAGGATGTAACCGAATGCACCCAACCCGTAAACGGCAAATTTCGTCATTCCGTAGTCCTGAGAATAACCAGACAACCGCAATTGCTCGAACCATGTCGAATGGATACATCGATATGGCACGGGATTGCAGATCTTCTGGTTGCAGGTTTAAACCCGCCCAGATCAGTTTGGCCCATAGTGCCTCATCGAGAATACGGGGTCTAGGCACTAAATCAGCGATGACTGAACGCGGTGCACGGAAACAGCGTTCCGGATTAAAACGACGAGGAATCCAACCCCATTCCTGCAAATCACGAATGAAGCGCACCATCGTCCACAAAATACGCATTTGGGTACGAGATGCCAGAGGCTTCCCTATTTCCCGATGAAAACAGGCCTGAGAGACACACTCGCCCACTTTCATGTTATGGATGGCTGCAACAAAACCAATTGCCAAATCGCGATCCCATTGTTCTGGTGAGGCAATCGTTGGATGACAGGCTTGAAGCCAACGCCCCACCTTGAGTAAATTGTAATATGAGCCCTGAACTGTTCTTGGAGCCAGTGTACTGGTTTGTTTCCAGCGCTGACACCAGGCAAGCCAAGTGTCCGAAATGTCTCTCGAAGCCACGGTCTGAACTGTGACTCTGGTTTCTACTGGCGGAATCCGAATAGGCTGTGTGAGAATGCCCAAACTGACAAGGACACGTGAGATGTTATGAGCGGTCTTATACAGGTGAATAGGTTGACCATGAGGATCAATATGATCCAGAATGTTTTCTGGAATACTCGCCAAACTGGCACTGCCGTTCTGTAAAAAGATCACCGACAGAATACGTCTGATATATTCACGTGTATGCTGCCCACCATATCCCCAATTAACCAATGTGTTTACGACCAACGCAACTGCTTCGCGAACCGGTTCATGCCCAAATATAAGTGAGGCAAAATGATAACGATTTATCCTGTAATGCGGTGGAATCTGACGCAATCCTCCCAAACAGTAGGCAAAAGTGAGAACAGCTGGTCGCGCAAAATCGGTTCGCACTGACTCTGAGGGCAGATCATCTGTCATATAGCGGTACCAGACTTCTGGAGACCAGGTCCAGTAAGTTTGTTGAGTGTCGTTCATCCAGCGAATCATCAAGCGCATGATACTCACACAGGATTTGTGGCGCATATCAGTCTTAGCAAGCACATCGCTCAATGGACGAAGTAATCGCTCCATCACTCGCTCGGTGCCTTCAGGCCAGTGAAACCTCTTGGCATTGAATGTCTCAACCAACTGGCTCAATGCAATCCGTTCAGATTGGCTCAATTGCGGTGTACAGTCATATTGACTCAGGTCAAACACTGGCTCGAATGAAGGAGTCTGTTTTGTTGTCATAGCAACTCCTCCAACGTTGTGACACGCAGTGCCCGGATGGTATTCATACTCCGTTCGAGACGTTCGGCCAGTTCACGCCCACTAAGATGGATGTACAGGAGAGTGGATTGAAGACTGCGATGACCAGCAAATAAGGCAATTTCATGCATATCCCAACCCGCACGCGCTAGGTCAGTCAGACACAGATGTCGTATGGTGTGTGGTGAAAATTGTGGTACGTTAGCACGGTTGGCAATATTATGGACGATTTTCGACCACGTCCAGAAAGAAATGGGCTGGGCATAATTACGGCGCGACTCCGATAAAAATAGCAATCCACGTCCGCGGCTAAGTTTACGGCGTTGTTGCAGATATGCGCCATACAACAGACTGGTTGTGCCGCAGTATGGCAGAATCCGTTCTCGACGATTCTTAGTTGTTTCAGCACGGATTCGAAGGTGTTGGCGCGAGGGGTCAATATCTCCAGTCTCTAACAAACATAACTCCTCACGGCGTAATCCGGCATCGTAGCTCATGGCGAACATCAAGCGTGTCCGCAGAGACTCTGTCCGCACAACACCTAATATCCCCAGCCATTGTTCTTCAGTGGGAATCCAGGGCAGCATGTGATAATGCGGAATTAGACCGCGTTCACGTGCGCCCGCAAAACCCTTGTCTGGCGTATACCGCCCGCGTCCAACTGGATTATCCTCACGGATTTGTTCTTCCATAAGGTAGTCGTAAAACAACCGTACAACCGTCAGGCGCTGCTGCATGGTCGCATTTGCTAATCCAACATCATAATTCCTTCCCGCAACTGGACCGCTTACCGAACGTGGACGTTGCGCCATATCATGAACATACAGAGCAATATGTTCACGTGTTGCCTGCTCTGAAGTAATCCCATGCAGTTCGCAAAAACGCAGAAAATCTTCTAGTCCCCGTCCATATGCCATAACCGTGTTGTGCGCTAGTCCAAGATTGACCTGAATAGTCAACCAGAGTCGTGCTTGGGGTTGATACGCTACTCGTGGGTAGCGCTCCCAGTCAATGCTTGTCACGTCGAATTCCTTTCGGATAAATGCATGAAGGTAGCCATGCTACAACAAATTCATACCTCATATTCCACGTAACTTATTCTGGAATCCCACACTCGGCTGCGGGCGCTGTCATGGACGACATGGCACGCTTCGGCTCATCGACCTTTGTTCCATTTTGGGTATCCACGCCGCCGATTACGGTGGCATCTATCGTTAATGTAGAAAGGATCAAAACACACCATGTCCGACAAGAAGAAAAACACCCAACTAGCCTCACCACCGACCCTCATCACATTGACTCTGCCTTCTCCCTCAGATGGCGGTCTTCCACTGGATCAAGCCACGGCTACTTTGCTGATTCAGCGTGGCGATCTGGCGCACATGCGTCAGTTCATTTATGTCGTCATGGATGACATGACCACCGCCATTCGAGAGGCGTACGCTGCACTAGCCTCTGTCGAAGCCCAACCGCCTGTCATTCCTGATCTACCCAAAGATACATCGAAGTCTGAACTCAAAGCAAAATCAAAGGCCGAACAGAAGCCCGTTGTGGCTGAAGAACCCACCATCGACATCCCAATCAAGAAGGGAACGCTGGCGGTCAAAATGAGTTATCTCAAGATTGTCGGCGGCGAAACCGATGCGGCAGCCTATCGACAGGCGGCACTGATTGGCGGAAAGCTCATCGACGGCAAACTGTGGGATGGTCAGTCGCCCATTCGCATCGACGATGTGTACGCCGTGCAGCGCAAGCTCAAGCACCTGTCTGACGCTGAGATGAGCCTGTTTGCGTTGGAAGATTTTGTGCAGATGAGCAGTGACATTGATATCGCTGAATCCGTTGAGAACGATGACCGTGATGCTGTCGAAACCGAGGACGAAGGTATGGAAATCGAACGGCTGCCTACAGGAAATTCTTCGCTCAATGGGCATCGTCGGGACGATGCAACCGACGAATAACCGCTTCTCATTCAGACTATCCAAACATATCGATCTTGTAAAAAAGGAGACCTTATCATGTCCGACCTGAATCCAATACAACCCCGTATCTTCAAAACCGGTACCGTTCGCATCATTGAAGACCAATCGACCGTCGGTTTGGACTAAGTTACGTGGAATAAGGGCTAACATAGCCCAAACTACTTAACTTAGGAGAAATACAAATGGTCGAGTGGAATCGGTTTCCTCAGGTGGAGAAGGTCATTGAAGCCCAACGCTGGTTGCAGATTCAAGAACATCTAGGACTAGCACCGAACACGATACAAGCGTATGGTCGGGCGTTGGAGGACTACCTGCGTGTTTGCCAACAGCACAGTATCAGTATGCTGACGGTGACACGTGAACACGTAGCCCTGTTTGTTCAAGATATGCGAACCCGTGCCCGTGAAGATGGAGCCATCGGATTATCAAACGCGACTATCCAACAGCGGCTGACGGCTGTACGACTGTTTTACGATTTTCTGGTAGAAGAAGGATTACGTTCTCGCAATCCTGTCGGACGAGGAAGTTATACACCCGGTCGTGCCGACACAAGCCACCGTGGACTAGTGCCACGACAGCGCCGTTTACCCTGGATACCGACCAATGAGCAGTGGATAGCGATTTTGGAGGCTGCTGCTAAGGACTCTATTCGCAATCGTACCATGTTGGCATTTGCATACGATGCAGCCCTGCGGCGGGAAGAGTTATG
>JBBSBM010000201.1:0-5310 GCA_038251275.1 Aggregatilineales bacterium | reverse complement strand
TGCGATGAAATATATACGCCATTTGGCGGTATTTAATTACTGAGTAGATATGTTAATGTTTAGAATGATTACTATTATGCTGAATACGAAACTTGTTGGCCTTAATGTTAATTTACACTGAAAGTCTATTTGTGCAGAAGGCAGAATTATGAAGCGTGTTTTGTTAGCCGAAGATCACAAAATTGTTCGTCAGGGAACCCGCTTCTATTTGGAAAGCATGGGGATCGAAGTTGTGGGTGAGGCTACAACTGGTCGAGAAGCGGTTGATATGGCGCGTTCGCTGCGGCCCGATGTGATCATCATGGACATTCATATGCCGGAACTCACTGGCATCGAGGCAACGCGCCGTATCCTTCACGAGAATAACGATATACGTATCCTTGTACTCACGGCTTATGATGATCCGGTTTATGTTCATGCCTTACTGGACGCTGGAGCCGATGGTTTCGTATTGAAGACAGCCGAATTATCAGAGCTGTACAAGGCGTTGATCGAAGTTTCAAGTGGTCGCACGGCCTTTGACCCCCAAGTTGTTGAAAAGGCCTATCAAAGTTATCACCCATTAGTTGAAGGCTTGACTGAAAGAGAAATCGCAGTTCTGACGCAGGCAGCACACGGTTTGACCAATAAGGAAATTGGCAAGTCTCTGTTTATTTCAGACCGCACCGTTCAGGGGCACCTCCAGAATATCTACCAAAAGCTAGGTGTGGGTACACGTACCGAAGCCGTTACAATGGGTCTCGGACGGGGTTTAATTCATCTTAATGAGGATACACCTCTATGACAGAACCATTATGGTTATGCGCATTTCTGCTTATCATGCTATTTGTCGTCAATACTTGGCTTATCTGGCGAGTGCTAGTGCCTTTACGCCAACTAGCCCGGCAGGCTGAACGACTTACGCAAGGCGACTTCGACTCTCTCGAATTGTCATGTGGTGGCATTTCTGAAATTGATGCCCTGCGTCGCTCGATGATGGCAATGGTAGGACATGTACGGCGTTCACAAGAACAGAGTCACCTTTATGCAGGTGTGTTAACTAACGGTCAGGAAGCCGAGCGCACACGAATAGCGCGCGAACTCCATGATGAAACCGTACAATTGTTTATTGCAATTGCTCAAGAAACAGATTTAACGCGTTCGTTGGTTGATAAGCAGCCTACGAAAGCTGTTGAAATGCTGAAGACAATAAGGAATCAAGCAACCGATGCCGTGATTAATTTGCGTCATCTGATTGCTGATTTGCGACCGCCTGCACTGGAAGAACTAGGGTTGATTGCTGCACTAAAAATGTTAGCAGAAAATCCATCCCAAGCCCTAATTAATGTCGAAGTTGATGGAGTCGAACGTCGGCTAAAAGAGAAATATGAACTTGCTTTATTTCGCTGTGCTCAGGAAGCTGTCAATAATGCTCAACATCATAGTGCTGCCAGCGAGATTCTTGTCAAGGTAAACTACCGACCGGATCAGATTTTACTGACCGTTGGAGATAATGGAACGGGCTTTAGTGTACCAGCAGATTTCAGTTGTTTAGCTTCTAACGGTCATTATGGTTTACTTGGAATTCATGAACGGGTTCAAAGTTTAAGAGGCTCCCTCCAAATTCACAGTCTACGACCCAAAGGGACACAAATCAAAATAGCAATCCCATGTATGGAAGTTCCACAACCAGACAATATAGTACACGACCCTGTCTGTAATGCATTGATTCAGCCCCATCAAGCTTACGCGCATGTTCAGTATGAAGACAAGTCTTTCTATTTTTGTTGTCCTGTATGCCAAGGAGCATTCCAGAAAAATCCTTCCTTTTATATTGAAAGGGTTGAGCAACCTGTGTTTTCAGAATTGACACCGCACTAACAGGCTAACCACGCTGTCCACAGGCGGCGTATGCCCTCTTCCAAAATGAGTGGCGCATAGCTGCTGAAGTTCAACCGCAGGTGATACGGCCAAATGGCATTCGGTGAGAAACTGGCTCCGAGGGCAAAATCCACTCCCAAATCAGCTGCTTTTTGCAGGAGTTCGACCGCCGTTGGGCCGGTCGCTGGAATTTCGACCCAGACATACAAGCCGCCCTTCGGCGTTGTCCAAGACCACGTGCCACTGGCATGACGCTTCAGCGCGGCCAACAGGGCATCGCGGCGATGTTTGCAGGCGTGGCGCACCACTTCTAGATGGGCATTAAGCTGTCCGCTGCGGAGAAGTTCGGTCATCGCCCGCTGGTTAAGTCCCGGTGTACATACATCAGCCGCCTGTTTCACGTGGCTAATACGGCTGTACAACTGTGGACTGCTGATCAAATAGCCGATGCGTGTACCGGGCACGACCGTCTTTGAAAATCCGCTGGCATACAAAACCAGTCCGGTTTCATCTAGCGCCCGCAGCGATGGCAGTCCCGCGTCCTCATAATCAAAACCGTCGTATACACCGTCTTCCAAAATTGGTAGTTGATAAGTTGCCGCCAAGGTCAGTAGCTGCCGCCGCTGCTGCATCGAGAGTACCGCGCCAGTTGGATTGAGGAAGGTGGTCATCAAGTAGAAAAGGTGAGGATGCCGTTCACGAATAATCGCTTCGAGGCTGGTCAAATCAATACCTTGATCTGACCAAGGAATGGTGATCAATTCCAGATTGCGCGTACGGGCGATGTCGATCAAGCCGATATAGGTTGGGTCAGTTGTCAGCAAGATGCCGTTGGGTGGAACCAGTGATTGCACCGCCAGATCAATCGCTTGCTGGCAGCCGCCCGTCACCAATACCTCATCGGCCTTGACGTTCATCCCATGTGAATGCAGGTGGTCGGCAATCGCACGTCGCAGCGGTTTATAGCCCTCGGTTGGTTCATAACCCAATGCTGCACCCGCATCCCGATCCAACACGGCGTTTAAGGCGCGACGCATGGCCTCAACCGGCATGAAGTCCACCGGCAAGCTGCCGACACTTAAGCTAATCAGCGATGGGAATTCCTGACTATCAGATACATTGGATGCCGCCGATGGCATGAAATCGCCATCGCTCAGCATCCATTCGACGTACAGAATCGGAAGCTTATCGACCACAAAAAGTCCCCGCCGCTCACGGCCGATGATCAACCCAGCACTTTCGAGGGCGCTGTAAGCATTCACCACACTGGTACGGCTAATGTCCAGTTCATCCGCCAGCACACGGCTGGCTGGAAGCCGTTTTCCAGCTTTCATCGCACCGCTGAGAATCTGTTCCTTAAAGTAATTAAAAAGCTGCTGATACAGCGTTTCGGGCGCATCACGGTTGAGCGTAATCATAGCGCTCGATCATTTTCAGAAAACGCCGATGAAAGCCTAAATTATCGGTCAGTTCAGGGTGGAACGAGGTCGCCAGCAAATGCCCTTGTTGAGCCGCCACGATGCGCCCATCGTCCAGCGTGGCGAGTATATCGACACCCACTCCGACCGCCACTATCAACGGCGCGCGGATGAACACCGCCGCATAATCCTCGCCCTCGATATGCAGAGTCGTCACAAAACTATTGATCTGCCGCCCGAAGGCGTTGCGTTGCACGGTGATGTCCATCACGCCTAAATGCGCGGTCTGACCCACAATTTCCTTTGCCAGCATGATTGCTCCGGCGCATGTGCCCCATGTCGGATGCTGATCCGAGAACGTGCGCAGTGGTTCCATTAAACCATACATATCGGCGAGTTTCCGCAGCGTCGTACTTTCGCCGCCGGGGATAATTAGCCCATCTAAACCGTCGAGCTGCTGCGGCAGCCGTACTTCAACGGCCTCCGCGCCAACACCCTGTATCGCCTTTTTATGCTCGGCGAAATCGCCTTGGAGCGCCAGTACACCGATGCGTCTCACCATCCACGCCCCGCCATACGCTGTGTATCCGGCAGGCTGCTCACGTTAATTCCCACCATCGCCTCACCCAGATTACGACTGGCTTCCACCAACAGCTTCGGATCATTGAAGTGTGTGGTGGCTTTCACAATTGCTGTCGCGCGTTTAGCGGGATCACCACTCTTGAAAATACCGCTGCCCACGAACACGCCATCAACTCCAAGCTGCATCATCAAGGCCGCATCCGCCGGTGTTGCTACGCCACCTGCCGCAAAATTCACTACTGGCAAGCGACCGAGTTTGGCGGTTTCCACCACCAGAGCATACGGCGCACCGATTTCTTTTGCAAATGTGAACAGTTCGTCTTCGTCCATGCTGGTCAGGCGGCGAATTTCGGAATGTACCTGTCGGGCATGACGAACTGCTTCGACCACATCACCGGTACCAGCCTCGCCCTTGGTGCGGATCATAGCCGCGCCTTCGCTGACACGGCGCAGTGCCTCGCCTAGATTACGGCAGCCGCACACAAACGGCACTTTGAATTTATGCTTGTTGACGTGGTTGGCTTCATCAGCCGGAGTCAGTACTTCGCTCTCGTCAATATAATCGATGCCCAGCGCTTCCAGAATTTGCGCCTCCACAATATGACCGATGCGGCATTTCGCCATCACCGGGATGGAAACGGCACTCATAATGCTCTCGATCATGTCGGGATCGCTCATACGTGCCACACCACCTTGGGCGCGGATGTCCGCCGGAACACGTTCCAAAGCCATCACTGCACAAGCGCCTGCGTCTTCGGCAATTTTGGCCTGCTCTGGCGTGACGACATCCATAATCACGCCACCTTTAAGCATTTGTGCTAATCCACGCTTCAGCAAATGTGCTTGTTCAAGTGTGTCGGTGGCTTCCATTTTTTCTGCTAAATGCGCCCCATTGCTTTTACTCATGATTTCCCTTTTCATAGACTCACAAAACGATTAGTGACCGAATTGTAGAGGCTATACTTTGGGATGTGGTAAGGCCAGAAGATGCCAGAATTGCACCATAAGAGTCTGAATATAGTTGGCCTCGTGTTTGATAACATTTTCAGATGCGAAGCCACTATTGTGATAGTCAGACATGCTAATGGTTGATAAATGCGGCGTATTTCCCTGTGATATATGCCCTTCCATCACCGCAGGCATAATCTTCTTTCTCTGGTTTTGACCAGAATGTCCATTTTTCTTCTAGCGCACGAATTACGTATCCTGCCACATTCTTACAGTTTTGATCTTTTGCATGTTTGATCACCTCGGCTACACGCCCGTGACCATGCTTTTCGATGAGTTGCTTCGCTTTAAGGTATTCAACCCCGAAATTTCCGAGTGACACGAGAATTTCTTTTTTCTCTTCTCTTTCAGTTTCCACAACAGCAACAGAATAGCTGTTGTGTTGTATAGCTTGATGGTTTTTATGCTGTTTTGTTTGTGAGTCAGAGTCTGTTATGGATTG
>JBBSBM010000200.1:0-5646 GCA_038251275.1 Aggregatilineales bacterium | reverse complement strand
TAAACTAGTAGTCTAACAATCATGAATGGATGGGTAAAGGCGTTTGAGTTTGATACGAGCATCAGCAGTGGTGAACTGCCAATCGACTTTGACTTGGCGTAGGTTGCGCTTGGATTGCCAGGCAGCGACAGCCCGCTGAAGGGTGGCAGGATCAGGAATGCGACGGTCAAGACATTGACGGCTCAAAATCCCCAACTCAATTTCAGCAATGTTCAGCCAAGAGCCATGTTTAGGCGTATAGTGAATTTCTAAACGAGCAGCAATACGCTGGGCTTCGGCAGGTGCAAAGGCCTCATAGAGGGAACCGAGTGAATGGGTATTGAGATTATCCATGACTAGGGTAATACACTCGGCCAGTGGGTAATGGAGGTCAACAAGGTCACGTACCGCATAAGCCCAATCGACTTTGGTGCGGTGCTCCGTCACCTTGACGAAGCGCTGTCCAGCTAAAGGTTCAAAAAACATAAACAGGTTATTGACCCCGTTGCGGACATACTCGTAATCATAGCAGACCGGATGTCCCGCTTGTAACGGCAGGGCTTGGAGCAATTCCCCGACTAATTGTTTACTGGTTTCATCCATACAAACAGTCGGTCGTTGAGGGTTGTAAGAGCGATGATAGACAGCCAGTACATCTTCCATATGATACACAAACTCCCCGTCGGCTTGGGCTGGGATACACCACATTTTCTTCAACCAAGGTTTAAGTTCATTTTTTTAAGCACCTGACGCACGGTTTCACTCGATACCGTGTCAACATAGTCCAACTCGATCATCTTGTCTGCCAAAAGTTTGAGTGTCCAGCGTTGACTTTCTTCCGGTGGCTGGCTGCATACCAAGGCTACTAAATGGGCTTCTTGCTCCCCATTCAATTTGCGCTTGTACTCGCGGGTCGGGGCTTTACGCACCAGTGCCGCCTCTAATCCTTCCTCTACGAACCGTTCTCGCACCCGTTCGATGGTCGAAATACTCACCTCAAGTGCTGCCTTAATCGCTTCATCTGCCCACGCTGATTGCCCTTCACTGCCGTCCGCTTTCAGCAAAATGCGGGCATGGAGCAACTTGCGCGCCGCCCCTTTCCCTTTGCTGATGAGTTGGTTCAATGCATGGCGCTCTTCGCTCGTCAATGTCACCCGATACTTCTTCATCCTCGGTTTCCTTTACGCTCGTGCTCTGCGTAGAGGAGACCCTACTTTCTTCTACCTGTCAATTCACGGCGGTCAGACCACTAGCCCCCTTCCCACAAGCGAGGACGAAGGCCAAGTTTCTTTGACCATTTGGCTGCCGTGCTCAACCCATGAACGTAGGCAGGACTCATCTGCTTGATAAAATCGGCGGATTGTAACGCATGAAGAAAACTCGGTGCATCAGTAAAGGGTTGAAGTTGAGTCAGTGCGCGACCATATTCAGGTGAACTATGCGCATCGGAACCCGCAGTCCCGCGTACATTGTGCCTTTGGGCAAAATCCAGCGCTTGCTTATTATCATCTGCATATAAACAGCGCGCATTAAAAATCTCGATTGCATCGACCTGACGGATAATACGGGTAAGGGCTTCTATTCCCCATGCGCCTTTTCGTAGTCGATCAAACGGATGCGACACACTGATTACCGCCCCCTGATCACGCAATCTTCGTATGGTTTCGACCGGTGTTAAACCGGCAGGCACACTTTCCTTCAGAAAATAGGCCAGAATTTCACCTTCCGTTGTCATAATTTCTTCACCCACAATGACGAGGTCAGGAGCAAGTCTTTGCATCTCCATTGCTCCCTCAGCGGTATTGTGGTCAGTTATGGCAATGCGCTGTATATTCCGCTGTGCACAAAGTTGAATGATCGTTTCGAACTTTGAAAGACAATCTTTAGACCAGCGTGTGTGGCTATGCAAATCGACATTCCATAATTCGCTCATGCCCTAAGTGCTCCATCTTATAAAGGTGTAACAGGTTATCGATACACGACATAGATTAGCATACCTTATCGTCCACGATATAGATAAGGATGAATCAAATGAGTTATTGATGATAAAAATTGTGGTTCCAAAACAAACGTCAGGCAAGCGGCGAGTAAGCGTAGGCTATTATTCACTATAATGTGACAAACTTGACGACACTCTATGGTTTTCTGTACTATAGAACCTCTGGAACACCGTAACATATCGTCAGCCAAATTGGGTATTTATTATACAGCAAGAATACCGGGCATGACGCGGAGACAGATAGAAGATGAATCAGGATATCAAGCGTATGCAACCACAAAATTTTGACGATGGAATAGCGCCACCACCACGTTTTCTGTTGTTGGCAGTTGTTGGAATTTTCGTTGTATTTCTAATCGCTGCGGCAGGTGGATTCGTACTCTTACAAAGACAACTCTCAATGAGTTTACTGTTACAAATTGCCATCGTTAGTGTGCCAATCATTGTCACAGCGAGCATTGTTGCATCAATTGGATTCCGGAAACGCTTACCCCGTCGGTTTGCCTTATGGCTCACGACTGGATGGATCGCTGCCTGCATAGTAGGAATGATTGCGTTTACGGTGGTATTTCGCACGGTGCTTGAACCCGGGCAGAGAGAAACAGTCAAACACTACTTACCGTTCATGGCACTATTTGCACCACCGTTGCCACCCATTAATAGTTCGCTGCCCACCCCGGAAGCCGTTCAGGAAGGCATAACCACTGACGACTTACTCAATTCTAACTTTGACCTAGCCGCCCCGATTACACTTATACCAGATTCGGGTGTCGTTGCCCCGGCTCAAGGAGACCCAACCACTGAAGCAATGCCCACTGCGACCGTTGCTGCAACTGCTTCTCCGGTCATGCAATCTTTGGTAACAGCAATTGTGACTTCAGCGGCTACTTCTACACAGGTTATTCCTGCAACTTCAATACCAACGGATGAAGTACCAGCAACCAGCATTCCACAAGCTACGGTGGCGGCCATTTCACCGGCAGCCATTAATCAAAGTATTTCGCAGCCAATTACACCCATCACAACCCTATTAACAGGTATAACGCCTGTAAAGCAGGGTTGGAATAACTGCGGGCCGGCAAACATTACAATGGCGCTTTCCTATTTTGGATGGACGCAAACGCAAGATTTCGCGTTGAGTTATCTAAAACCCAGTCGGGAAGACAAAAATGTCAACCCGTGGGAGTTGGTCAATTTTGTTAATGAACAAAGCCAAATCCGCGCCTTGTACCGTATCGGCGGCGATATGAAGTTGTTAAAACAACTACTATCCAATAAGTTACCCGTGCTCATCGAGACAGGCTATATGTTTGAAGGTTCGGATTGGCTAGGACATTACCAAACCGTGGTCGGGTACGACGACTCCAAGCAGGTTTTCTACGTATACGACAGTTATCTTGGAACGGGCGAAAACGGTGCAGGCATGCCCAAGGCTTATGAAGACTTTGATTCATTCTGGGAAAACTTCAACCGGACGTTCATCGTGCTTTACAAGCCGGAAGAGGAAGGTCTTGTCCGCAATATTCTGGGCGACCGTGCGGATGTCACCAAAGCTGACGAACTGGCGGCTCTAACTGCCCAGCATGAAGCCAGCGCCAATCCTCAAAATGCGTTTGCGTGGTTTAATTTAGGTTCATCACTTACAAGACTGGGTAAATACCAGCAAGGAGCGGCTGCTTTCGATAAAGCACGTCAAGTTGGCCTACATTGGCGAATGACCCTGTACCAGTTCACACCGTTTGAGGCTTACTTCAACGTAGGCCGTTACGAGGAAATTATGTCGTTAACGAATGCCAATTTACTCAATGGCGGTCAATTTGTTGAAGAAACTTACTACTGGCAGGGGAAAGTTTACGCACAGGAAAACGACATAGCTAAAGCCAGTGCATCATTTAGACTGGCGCTCGCACACAACTCAAGATATACGGCTGCACAGGACGCGCTGAACGCGCTACCGAAGTCATAATTATTTTATGACCAGCCAAACCACTGAAAAACGTAATCGGCAGCTTGCACGATCAACCCTAATCGTCATGGCGGCTTTTGCCATTGCAAAAGTTATCAGCCTTGCGCAAACTGTTATCATCGCACAAGTCTTTGGCGTAGGCCGCGAATGGGACACATTCGTTACTGCCAATAGTGTGCCGGAACTCATCTTCACGTTGATAGCCGGTGGCGCATTAGCGCATGCCTTTATCCCGATTTTTAGTGGGTATCTGGCACGTGATGATAAAACCGGCGCATGGCTGTTGACCAGTCATGTCATTAATACCATATTTTCAATCACGGCTGTGGTAAGCATCATCGTATTTGTTGCAGCGCCGTGGTTGGTTGCCCAATTTGTAGCACCGGGCTTTGACCCCGCCGGACAGCAGCAAACAGCAGAACTCATGCGGATATTGCTGGTCAGCACACTCATCTTTTCAGTGAGTGGTATTTCGATGGGTATCTTGCAAAGCCATAATCACTTTTTATTACCGGCCATTGCCCCCATCATGTTCGATCTAGGCATTCTCTTTGGCGCAGGGTTCTTACTCAAGCCTTTTGGTGTCCATGGCATCGCTTATGGAGCCGTCCTCGGTGCGGCGCTGCACTTTGCGGTTCAAATTCCGGGATTAATTCACTTTCGAGCACGCTGGTACGCCTCTTTTGGCTGGAACGACCCTATGTTGTGGCGCGTTTTACGGCTCATGCTGCCCCGTGTCGCCGGATTGGGTTTGTTCAGCCTGAACTTCATTTTGATGAATAACATTGCTTCGCGGTTAGGTGAAGGATCGGTCAGTGCCCTGAGTTGGGGATGGCGGCTGATGCAAATTCCTGAAACGTTGATAGGGACGGCAATGGGTACAGTGATTTTCCCTACACTTGCCGCCCTCAGTGAAATGGGAGATGAATCCGGCAAGCGCGAGGCCATGTCGGGAGCACTCCGATTCATATTGATCGCCACCATTCCATCGGCAGTTGGGCTAATATTGATCGGTCAACCGATTATTAAGCTGCTCGAAGGGGGTCAATTTGATGCCTCAGCTTCGAGTTTGGTCTACAGCACCCTTCGTTTTTTTGCACTTGGTCTTGTGGTACATTCGGCGCTTGAAGTCGTAGCCCGCAGCTTTTACGCGGATAAAGATACGTTAACCCCCTTATGGGCAGCCGCAGGTGGCGCACTTATCAACTTCGTACTGGCACTGGTCCTAAGCGGCGTTGCTTTTGGCGAATTAGATAGCAGTAAAGTCGGTGGGCTGGCACTGGCAAATTCAATTGGGACGGGATTTGAAGTTATTGTATTGTTATGGATTCTAAGACGACGGTGGCACGGTGCAAACGAATCGGTGTTAGCACAATCAACCCTCAAAACGCTGGTATCAAGTTTGGTTATGGGATTGGTTATCTTGGTGGTTAGTGCGGTGTGGCAAGCACTTGGCCTGAACGAAAGAGGTAAGATTTTTACGATAGTGGAAGTTGGAGTAATGGTCGGTACTGGAGGACTAACCTTTCTCATTACTGCCTATCTGCTGAAAATGCACGAACTACAAATGTTGATCAGCATGGTATTACGCAGGAAAACATTGGCTGAGGTAGTGTCTTGAGCATCGAAATACGCATATTAACGCTCGGGTTGGCATCCACGCACTCTTATATTCTGGGCGATACCGCGACCAACGAAGCAT
>JBBSBM010000199.1:0-5881 GCA_038251275.1 Aggregatilineales bacterium | reverse complement strand
TGAAAGGATAGAACATGCGCCAAGTAATCTTAATTCCAGATTTGGAAGTCGGCGGTTATACCGTTGAAGTCCCTAGCCTTCCCGGTTGCGTCAGCGAAGGCGACACCATTGATGAAGCACTCGCCAACATCAAAGAAGCCATTGAACTGCATATTGAAAGCATGATCGCTCATGGTGAAGACGTACCAGAGGATTTCGCCCCCATACAATTGATGGCGGTATGACCAGACTACCTGTTGTCAAAGGCCGTGAATGTATCAGTGCGTTGCAACGCGGCGGTTTTGTCATTGATCGTCAAAAAGGCAGTCATATCACGCTGATACGCGATGACCCGTTTGCCCGTGCCACTGTTCCCAATCACAATAAACCCCTGAAACCCGGCACGCTGCGTTCCATCATCCGTCAAGCGGGTTTGACCGTTGACGAGTTTGTTGCTCTCCTTTAGACTTGCACTTCCCCACCCTGACCGCAAAAATCTACCAACCCCTCACGCCAAGCCGACCCACTTTGCCCTTGCTGCACCTCTCGCCGTATAGTCGCGCTTCAAAAACGACTTGAGTTGAGGCCGAAGCCGAAAATGGAAGAGCCTGCGGTGTACAGGCTCTTCAAGGTTAGTTAGGCTGAATTGAGGGTCAGGTCGGTTGCAGCGATGGGGTTGAGAAGCGAAATGATGAAGGATATGTAGCCGATACAACCTCATCTTTTGAAATTGATGCCCGAATTATCTTTACTACATGGAATATGGTGTAGGCGTTGCTGATGCTGCCTGAAGTTGGAAATCCCATGAATATTGATGGCTCTTATCTGACAAGGGAGTCACATCTACCAAAAGTGTATGTAAACCATACCCTAAATCCGGTTTGAAACAATAACTCTGCTGATTTCCGTTTGAAGAGCTACTATCATCCTGCTGCAAATTTAAAGAACCATTCGTCGTAACAGCCGAGAAGATTAAGGTGTGATCTAGTGACACTTTTAGCGTAGCTCCTTCTAGTTCCTTCCATTTGTCACGTAAATATGCGGTAGAAAGATCAAGACCAAAACAAAGCTCACTAAATGGCAGAGAGTAGCCATTCGTTTCAGATTGTAATCCTAGTAGCTGAGCGGGGAATTCTGAGATTGGTTTAACGGTTTCTGAGGATACGTTATGGCAAATTTCACATGAAAAAAATACGTGTATCTGTATCGCATAAGCGCTTTGACTAGAAGTATCTACACGAATCTGATATTGCGCTCCTTTCGGAAATTGACACCGATTTCCCATAATTGTGGTAGCGGTATTAGGGGAATATGAATAATAGGGGAATTGACCGACGTTTATTAAATGGGCGAATGTGAATGGCTCACTAAGATTGACAGCGTTAAAAGGGTCATAACCTTGATAAAAAACGTTATCACAAAATTGCCTTATGAAATCCTTGCCACCAGTAGCCGAAATCTTGAAAGACAAGTCAAGCCCACCTCCTCTACCCTGAAAACCATCAAAATGAACATCCTTTGCATCAGTCGGCAACCTTGTCCCAAGCTCACGTTCAATACTTGCCGTATCCCACAAATTTCCGTTGGGACTCAGGTTTGTAGGGAGAGGTACAGCTTGATTATTTTGCAAAACAATCAGCAAGACCACTACAACAACTACAACAAGGATCGCCATTATTAATTTGCTTACTTGTGACAAGGTTTTCCCTTTCCAACAAACTAGTGTAATAAAGGCACTATGCGATATACACAAAATCTTTCATAGTGCCTTACAATCTATTATAAACCGTTGTCGCTCAATTTATCCTCCAGGCACTTTTAACCCATAAGACTTTGTTCCTACCGCTTGCCTAATATTGAAGCGCTGACACTTTATCATTGATGCTCCACGTATTTCATAATGTGTGCCAATACGATCTTTTTCAGCCCCTGCCAGTAACTCATCTAAAGCACCTGTGCCTTCATTAACATACCAACCATACTCATCTGCTATATCAATACGGTAACACACCTCAGCGTCACCTGTAGCCTCATTAACCATGACGCTTTCAGAGAGCGAATAGTCAAAAGCATTCATAGCAATAAAGTAGTCAAACTCGGCTCTAGTGAAATCAGCATTGGCTGGAAGATCGCCGTACATTGCTTGAAAACCACCTGATCCGGGTGCTGTACTAATACCATTTGGGCCATAAATATTTGCATCTGTTGTTCTGTTTGCAGAACCTTGACCCGCCCGTCGCCAAGTATCATATTGTCCAGTACGTGGGTTTAGACCGCCCGCTGTGTTGTTTTGATACAATTTGCATCCCGGCACTGGTTCAGCCGATGGCGACGCGATATTTACAAGATCAAATACGGATGGGTTAAGAATGTTGTCACGGATGTCATCTCTCCATTTGGGCAAAGTTTGCAGCATATTTTCAACATCATAGTTATCAACCCTTGTGCCACTATTATCTAGCCAATGCCGGAGATTTTGAGCGGCATGAACATTTCCCGCAATCTCTGCTCTATTAGCTACTTCTTGGAGACCATAATACTGAATTGAATGTTCAAATGTATGCAACAACCCAACAATGTCATCAAGCCAATCTCTAGAGGAGTAACTAGTGTCCACATATTTACGAAGATCATAGTTAGCATTAGGAACATATTGACTAGCACTAGGGCATGGGAGAGGCTGTACTTGACATGAACTTAAGCCACTGGGGTCAATACGATTTGGTACGTTTCCCTCAACCCAGTTATATCCATTTAACGTCATCGCCCGATCATATCTGCCTTCAAACGAGTCACGAGCCGTAAAAACACCTATATTCGGATTATAGTACCGTGCGCGTAGATAAACCTGACCATTGGTATCCGTTTGCTCTCCGGTGAAACCATAACCTGTCTGGCCTGTCCCTGTCGCTCCGAAAGGATTGCCATATGGGTCATAGTTCGTACTCCACAGCACACCGACTGAGTTATCAACCACTTCACGTACTGAACCCAATCCATCCTGCACCATCCACTCCCAGTTACCGCCTGTATCCTTATGGGCATGGATACCGCGTGGACTATGGACATAGCGCATGGTGTTTGCGCCAGTGGTTTCGCTGAGAACCACTGCGAGTCCCGGCTGAATATCCAGCAGGTATTTCGTGACAGTGCTACTGACGGTTTGCTGCACACGGCGACCTTCACCATCATACTGATAGGATGCACTACCCATTGAGAGCAAGCGATTAGCTCTATCCCATGTGTAGCTGTTCACGCCATCGCTGGTCATATTGCCATTGTTACGATGATTTGCATTGTTTCCTCCCTCGCTTGCGGGGGAGGTGTCGCGTTAGCGACGGAGGGGGTTCCATTGTAGGTGTAGTTGGTGGTACTTTGCTCGATAATATTATGACTTAAGTTTAAACGCACAAACCATCATAAACCTGCCTCTAACCATCCTCCAACCCGTTTAACAATCGCACTCCCTCAAAACGGTTAACGCCAACACCGCCAAACAGTTACAAAATGTTCTTCCAAAATGTAACCCCTTTGCTCCCCATATCGAATATACTATTCATCGGCGTATTCTATTGCTCCCCTTCTCCTGTTACTACGGGCGGAAGGGGAGCGCCGATTGAGTGTACTCACGGCAGGCGCTAGGGGTTGGGGGTATTTCCAACACACCTTAACATTGGACGAAGAACGGTTGAATGAACAGTCCACTTCAGCGGCCTTTTTCACTCAGGCAGAGGCTTGAGCCTCTGACGATGTTCTGCCACAAAATCGCCCTTTGGCATGACTGCCGCCGCCGCCACTGCCGCCACAAAACGGCTTATATCGTCCGCCGCCAACGACGACACCGCCGACACAAAATGCACCACTGAATCTGAAGAAATTGCAGCATATTCCGCATACTCGGCATCTCGCTCCCTCAAACTCGCCGACAAAGCCTTCTGTCGCATTTGCGGTTTTTGCAGCTTTTGCAGTTTCCGACCAACGGGAGTCCTTTAGGGCGAATCAAAAAGGAGTGCTTTCGCACCCCTCTCGCATTTTCTATGGACCAACGACTACAGATTAGTTCGCCTTCACCGTCGTATCCAACGGCTTCAGATTGCGCTCAATCTGTTCACGCTGCGGTTCGAGGAATGGCGGTAGCGCCAACCGTTCGCCGAGGGTTTCCAAATTTTCGTCAGTCGCAAATCCCGGCCCATCGGTCGCCAGTTCAAACAGGATGCCACCCGAAACACGGAAGTACAGCGATTGGAAGTAGTAGCGGTCAACGTGTCCCGAATTTCGCAGTCCGCGAGGGTTCAGTACATCGCCCCATGCGTCTTTCTCAACATTATCTTTCACGCGGAAGGCCACATGATGTACGCCGCCGCTGCCGAGGAAAGCCCGTTCGAGCGTCGGTTGGACGATGACCTGCACTTCCTTACCGGGGCCGCCGTCGTCCATCGCGTAGATGACGACTTCTTCCTTGGGATTATCAAGGCTCGGCAGTCGATTAACCACTTCGAAGCCCAATATCTCGCGCAGAATGTGGTCAAGTTGTCCCAAAATAGGGATCGAAAGTTGAACGGCATAGAAGCCATGAAGGGCATATTCGCTTGGTACACCCGCGCCGTCCCAAACTTGCGCCTCAAATGGAGCGCCGCCGTCATCGACCAGAGTCAAACGTTGACCTTCAGGGTCTTCAAAGCGCAGGATGCTGCGACCATTAAAGCTTTCAATCGGCTGATGCTTCACATGGTTTTCGTCCAAACGCATCACCCAATAGTCCAGCGCCGCCTGCCCGTTGACGCGGAACTGCGTGTTGACAATACTGTCGGTTCCACGATTATCGGCTCCAGTTTGCGGCCAATCGAAGAAAGTCATATCGGTGCCGGGGCTGCCGACCTTATCTGCATAAAACAGATGGTAAGCCGAGGTGTCATCCTGATTAACCGACTTCTTGACCAGCCGTAAGCCAAGTACCTTGGTGTAGAAGTTCAGGTTGTCGCGAATTTGTCCGGTGACTGCGGTGACGTGATGTAGGCCGTGTAATTGCATGATATTGCTCCTTGTCATCTCTTGCCGAATTTGCATTGAGCGCGTTTTATTGATTCGATATTAAATCATTTGACATTGAATAGTTTAACATCGTATAATGGGCTTGTCAATCAGAAACATATTAGAAAGCGCTCACAACATGGGAACCAAATATCAGGGTACGGAGGCCGAAGTACAGGCACTCGACACCTACATTAAAATCACCCGCGCCTCGCAGAGCATTGTGAACCGCGCGATGCAGCACCTCAATGTGTCGAACCTTTCGCCCAGCCAATTCGCTATTCTGGAAGCACTTTATCATCTCGGTACACTGTCACAGGTCGCACTCGCGCAAAAGCTGCTGCTGAGTACCGGCAACATCACCACCGTCATCCAAAATCTGGAAAAGCGCGATCTGGTTTGTCGCCAGCGCAGCACGGACGACCAACGTTATATGCAGGTGTCGATCACCGACGAGGGACGCAAACTCATCGCGGCTATCTTCCCATCACATGTCGCAGGCATCGTCGAAATCATGAACGTTTTAACACCCGAAGAACAATCAACACTCGCCCAACTCTCGCGCAAATTGGGAATCGGACACTAGTAGTTCACCACAGTAAAGATTAAGGATAAAAGTATGACAAGCGAGTACGGGCATGGGATACTTGGAAACGCCAATTGATGGTGGCCTGTTGAGGATTACGGGCTTTTTCCCAAGCGGCAATCTCGTGTTGTAGGCAAACCCTATAGGAATACGACGGTTGAGACACTGTTTGACCAAGATACTCAGTTCAATTTCGACCCTATTCAACCAACTGCCATGCTTAGGGGTGGAGTGAAATTCAAGTTTGCGAGCAATCCGTCGGGCTTCTTCAGGCGGAAAGGCGGC
>JBBSBM010000198.1:0-5883 GCA_038251275.1 Aggregatilineales bacterium | reverse complement strand
TAAACTATCCAGACAATTAGAGCAATCACAATGGCAGCAACTATCCATGTCATGGATATTCCTTTTCGACCCGCTGGTTTTTCTTCCATCAGTAATTCTCCTCATATCTGCCATAAGAACCTTATTACACTCATTCGTAAGTTCACTTTACGAATCCTAGCCAATTTCTCTGTATCTGTAACCCGCCAAATGGCGCATGATTGGCGGTCTAGTAATATGTAAGATGATGATTGAAATAGAAAGCTAAGCTTCGAGAGGGTTGTAATTATGGATAATTCTCCTGACACTAAGAATCGGGCGCAAGATGAACACCAATATGGTGACCAGCATTCAACCCCTTCCGTAACAGATATGGGTGATCAGCACGAGGAACACAATGATCGTACCAATATGGAGCCTAAGCTAACGCAAATGGAGGCAATGGATCATTCCTCTCATGCTGGACAGTTGGAGCATAATGATCACAGCAATCACGGTGTACATACCGGACATGATGCTCACGTCGGGCATGGGGTTATGCACGAAGGTCATGCCAGCATGATGCGAAATCGGTTCTGGATTTGTGTGCCACTGACCCTGATTGTTTTGTTGTACTCACCCATGATTCAAACGTGGTTTGGGTTCACAGCCCCGCAGTTTCCCGGCAGCCAGTTAATCGGGCCGATCATCGGCACAATTATCTTCATAGTAGGCGGTTTCCCTTTCCTCAGTATGGCTCGGCAGGAAATAGCCATTCGTCAACCCGCCATGATGACCCTAATTTCTCTCGCAATCACAACTGCCTATCTCTATAGCATGGGCATCTTTTTGTTTCCTACAAATGATGCAATGGTAATGCGTACTGGAGGTATGACTGATTTCTTTTGGGAATTGGCAACACTCATCACCATTATGCTACTCGGACACTGGATTGAATTGCGTAGTGTCGGTCAAGCTCAAGGTGCTCTGCGGGAACTGGCAAAACTCTTACCCGACCAAGCAGAACGTATCCTCCCCGATGGTCAGACAGAAAACGTAACCGTCAACCAACTTCGCTCTGGAGATCGCGTTTTGATCCGACCCGGCGCAAGTATTCCTGCGGATGGTGTTGTATCTGAAGGTGATAGTAGTATCAACGAAGCGATGATTACTGGCGAGAGTAAACCCGTCGATAAACACACGGGTGATAATGTGATTGGCGGAACTGTTAATTTGTCAGGATCGCTCCGCGTAGAAATCCAACAGGTCGGAGAAAGTACGGCACTGGCTGGCATAATGCGCGTAGTTGAAGAAGCGCAAAAGAGTCAATCGCGTGCTCAAACCCTTGCTCAGCGTGCCGCCTTTTACCTGACCGTTGTGGCGATTATTGCTGGTATTTTGACTTTCATTGGCTGGATCGTTTTCACGGGAAATGTCTCAGATGCGGTGCGATTCACCGTTGGTGTACTCATCATCGCTTGCCCTCATGCACTAGGATTAGCAGTTCCGTTAGTGATTGCTATTTCAACCACACTCTCCGCACGAAACGGATTACTTATCCGCAAACGGGTAGCTCTTGAAAGTGCCAAGGACCTCAATTACATCATCTTCGACAAAACCGGGACGCTCACGAAAGGCGAACAGGGGGTCGTGGAAACTGCGACTACTGGAATCAGCGCTGATGAAGCACTGAGTATCGCTGCGGGGATTGAAGGCGATAGCGAACATATCGTTGCTGAAGCCATTCGCAAGTATGCTCAAACAAAGCACATCCAACCCGCACAGGTTAGCAATTTTGAAAGTCTAGCCGGACGGGGTGTGAAGGCAGCGGTGAAAGGAGTAACTTATTTTGCGGGCGGACCCCGTTTGCTGGAGCAACAAAAATGGACAGTACCTGCGACCTTACAAACTTCACTACAGAAAGCTGAAACCGCTGGTCAATCGGTAATCTATCTGGCAGATGAAAAAGGGGTTATAGCACTGTTTGCAGTTGCCGATGTTATCCGAGAGGAAAGCCAACAAGCCGTAAAACAGCTTCACGATCTTGGCCTGAAGGTTGCTATGCTCACTGGCGATAGCGAGGCGGTAGCCAAAGCAGTTGCACAAGAACTCGGTATCGATACCTACTTTGCACAAGTACTTCCAGAGAACAAAGCGGATAAAGTGCGTGAATTGCAGCGAGGTGGCAATAAAGTTGCAATGGTTGGCGACGGCGTAAACGATGCACCGGCACTACTCACAGCTGATGTCGGTATTGCCATCGGTGCAGGTACAGATGTAGCGATTGAAAGTGCCGGAATTATATTAGTCCGTTCGAACCCACTCGATATTGTGAAAATTATCCGTCTGAGCCGCGCGACCTATCGCAAGATGATTCAGAATTTGGTTTGGGCGGCAGGCTACAACGTATTCGCTATCCCATTGGCAATGGGTGTTCTCGCGCCGTTTGGCATCACGCTTGACCCAGCGATTGGGGCGGTCTTTATGTCCGCCAGTACTGTCATCGTGGCAATCAATGCCCAGCTCTTACGCGGATTAGATTTGTCAAACGTATAATCATTCTTTGGGTGAAGCGGAATGCACGTAATTTATCGCTTCACCCGATCCGTGACTTTATTTCCAACTAACCAATATCAGAATAGAGTAGTTTTATAAATTTGCTAATCAGATATGATGCAAAGAGGATTGCTATACACGCCATTTAGCGCGTATCAGCCCGAAGATTTTCGTTTATCTTCAAGCTGTAGTGTTAAATAAGTAAATTTGATCGGGGACCTAACATGTCGAATTTCGTAACTCAGGACGTTGAACTGCCCATTACAGGCATGACCTGCGCAAGTTGTGTTCGTAATGTCGAACGCGCACTTACAAAGGCTAATGGCGTTATCAGTGCAACTGTCAATCTGGCAACTGAACGTGCGTCTGTGCGTCTGTAACCTATGATCCCGCCCAGATTAAGTTGGAACAAATGATAGAACGTGTTTCCGGTGCTGGATACGGCGTAGTCCAAGCAACTATCGAACTACCCATTACAGGCATGACCTGCGCGTCATGTGTACGAAGTGTCGAACGCGCACTCTCAAAGCCATCTGGAATTCTGTCTGTAAATGTTAATCTCGCAACTGAGAAAGCAACCGTTTCTTATTTGCCGGGTAGAGTTCGCCGTACTGATCTGGTCAAAGCAGTAGAGGCAGCTGGTTACGGCGTAATCGACCTCACCACTGCGGAACAGCCAGAAGATGCAGAACGAGCAGTTCGGGAAGCCGAAACCCAACGTCAACGACGATTGGTCATCATTGGCGCTTTGTTCACCATCCCTCTATTCGCTTTAAGCATGGCTCGTGATTTATTGATGTTGAGTGCTGCCCCAGTAGGCAATATGGTGGGGATGGCAACCAGCGCGACAGATTTACCCTGGTTTATGTGGGTCGGCTGGCCTTTCGTCTTTGGACTGCTCGCAACACCTGTACAAGTTTTGCTCGGCAGGCAATACATCGTGGGCGCATGGAAAGCTGCACGCAATCGTACCGCCAATATGGATACTCTGATCGCATTAGGCTCATTGGCCGCTTATACTTACAGCGTAGTCGTATTGATTGGAACCTTACTCAATATCAAGGGTCTCTCCGGGCATGTCTATTTTGAAACGGGCGCGGTTATTCTGGTACTCATCACTTTCGGCAAGTTACTCGAATCACGGGCCAAGGGGCGTACTAGCGAAGCCATTAAGAAGCTGATGGGATTGGCTCCGCGTACTGCAACATTGCTACGAGATGGGCAAGAAACAGAAGTGAGTGTCGATGATATTGTCGTCGGTGATACGCTGGTTGTACGTCCCGGCGAACGGATTCCTGTGGATGGGGTTGTTGTCGAAGGTCGTTCTTCAGTGGATGAATCCATGCTAACAGGCGAAAGTCTACCTGTTGGTAAAAGCGCTGGCAGCAATGCTATTGGCAGCACCATAAACAAACAGGGACGGTTGGTCATCGAAGCACAGCGCGTGGGCAGCGAAACTGCGCTGGCACAAATTATTCGTCTGGTCGAGCAGGCGCAAGGCTCGAAAGCACCCATCCAGCATGTAGCCGATCAAGTGTCGAGTGTTTTTGTCCCGGTTGTGCTGGTGCTAGCAGCACTGACCTTCTTTGGTTGGCTGGTACTGGCAAATGTTGATTTTACGACTGCTATGATGCACGCGGTCGCAGTATTGGTCATTGCTTGCCCATGCGCGTTGGGTTTGGCTACTCCAACGGCCATTATGGTTGGGACTGGACGTGGCGCGGAAATGGGAATTCTGTTTAAGAACAGCGAAGCTCTGGAAAATGCTCATCGCATCAAGGTGATTGCCCTCGATAAAACAGGCACGATTACACGCGGCGAACCCAGTGTAACCGATGTCATCCCAACTACAGATTTCACGAGCGAATCATTACTTCAAATTGCAGCCTCTGCCGAGCGAGGCAGTGAGCATCCGTTGGCACAGGCTATTGTTCAGAAGGCACAAGTTCAAAAACTTACCCTCACCCAACCGCAAGATTTTCAGTCCGAAGCCGGGCGCGGCATTCAAGCGTTGATTGCTGGTCAATCGGTGCAAATTGGCAGTCCTCGCTATATCAGTGAGTTAGGTATTGATCTAGGTAAGATGATTGCCGAGGTCGAAAACTTACAGGCGAAAGGTCGAACGGTTGTGATGGTCGTGGTAGACGGCATCTATGCGGGCATGATTGGCATTGCTGATACGGTAAAATCCACTTCAGCTATTTCTATTGCTGCTCTCATGTCGCTGGGCTTAGAGGTGGTTATGATCACTGGCGACAATCAACGCACGGCACAGGCCATTGCCGCAGAAGTTGGGATTACGCGCATCTTAGCTGATGTCCTGCCCGCACAGAAATCGGATGCGGTGAAATCACTCCAAGCCAATGGGCAAAAGGTGGCGATGGTAGGCGATGGTGTGAATGATGCACCTGCACTAGCTCAAGCCAATGTAGGTATTGCTATCGGAACAGGTACAGATATTGCTATGGAAGCCTCTGATATAACGCTCGTGAGTGGTGATTTGATCGGTGCGGCACGCGCAATCAAATTGAGCAAAGCGACTATGCGGACAATTTATCAGAATCTCTTCTGGGCGTTCATCTACAACATCATCTTAATCCCAGCAGCGATATTCGGCGTACTCGCTCCGGTCCTTGCCGCAGGGGCTATGGCTTTTTCTTCCGTCTTCGTTGTAAGCAACAGCTTGCGTTTGCGACGTATCCGTTTGGAGAATGAAAAAGCTGAATATCAATCGCAGTCTGGAGTTTTGAAGGCTACGCCCGAACTTCGGTAAATCCGATAGTTGATTTGATGTGTCAAGGAGACATGATAGGTTTGCTAAAGTACAGCCCTTATCATGTCTTATTGCGGGGTTTCAAGCAACCTTCACAACTCTTCAAATGACGACATGGATATGGGTGGAGAAAAGCAGAAGAAAAACACACCACCTTGATAGGTGGCATGTTCATATTTCGGGGAGACATTAATTACGCTGGTGCAGGCGCGTAATCAATCTCGACTAATTTGTTTTCGATACCATTCCAAGATGCTGGTGCATCCCACTCAACGGTGACCATCTTTGTATCGACATCAGCATCGACCTGTTTTACACCCGGAAGTTGGCTAACTTCTTTCTTGATCGTGTTCACACAGCCATCGCAACCAATTGTTGGTACTTGGAATGTCTTACGTTCCATCGTATATCTCCTCTATTCTATCAATAATCGACCAACAAAGTTTACTCCTTGGTGCGATGAAATATATACGCCATTTGGCGGTATTTAATTACTGAGTAGATATGTTAATGTTTAGAATGATTACTATTATGCTGAATACGAAACTTGTTGGCCTTAATGTTAATTTACACTGAAAGTCTATTTGTGCAGAAGG
>JBBSBM010000197.1:0-5924 GCA_038251275.1 Aggregatilineales bacterium | reverse complement strand
CCGGAGGATAAACCCTCCGGCAACATGAATAAAGCCCCGTAAACGGGACTGAATGAGCCTTTAACCGTATGTCGTCCATTAAGCAGATATTAAAAACAGGGACATTCTTGCCTGACTTAACGAATACCTACCCCTGAAAGCTGGGGGTTAGGGGTATTAATTGGCAATTTTGGCAGCAGCACCCCATTCACTAACATTGCCGCAAATTCAGCCTAGCCATCCGCCGAAATGTCATTACTTTTGCCAGATTTCACGGACGACTATGACATTATTGACGACATTTCCGCCATAAAACGGCTTCTGTATTGGACTATAAACTGACTACTGTTGACCGTTTACCAAAATACCGAGCAACATCAAACCCGATTCTGCGTATTATTAAACATAGTGTAATAATCATGAAAGCTGCCGGAGGTATCGTGGCAAACGTTTTAGATACAGTCATCACCATTGTGATTGGAACAATTACCGGTGTGGCAAATGTTGTAACCACCACCGTCAATGTCCTACAAGATTTCTTCTATGTCAAAGTTTCAGGGGTTTCGTTCATCGTATTGGGCTCACGCCAAACAGGTAAAACAACCTTAATCGAATGGCTCAAGCACAATATGAATACGGTCAATGAATTTAACCCTGATCCCACAACTGCGGGTGGCGATGTAGTGCCAGAATTCACCACCAAAGTGGGCGACACCTATATGAAGCTCAAGCCCAACCGCGATGTGGGCGGTGAGTATGCCATGTGGGAAACCGATTGGGTTGAACTTTTCCGCGGTGCGCATCCTAACGGCATTTTGTTCATGATTGATCAAACCGATCCCTTCTTACAAAAGGACGCGCTCAACTTCGTATTGCAAATGATTGATGATGAACCCGCTGCTGCTAAATCACTAAAAGCGTTTTACATCCTCGTGAACAAATCCGATTTGTGGGGGGACGAAACCACTCTCGATGACATCATGCAGCACTACAAAAATGAGCAGAAGCGCCTCAAGAGCCAGGCAGAGCGCATCGGTTACAAATGGGAAATCGCTGAAGGCAGTATCACAGCCAATCGTGGCGTGACCGAATACATGAAGAAGTTCATCAATGTATTGCGTCCCGCTGGTGAGAAATAAATGCGGCGGTCATAAGTCATGCGCCAAATTGTACTGGAGTATGTATTCGAGGGGCATAAACGGGGTTATAACATCACCTCGCCAACCAATGGCTTTAATGATGATACGCTGAAAACCGTTTGGCGCAGTGCCATGCCACGTGGACAGGGTTGGAGTGCTCCAATATATGAAACTGCCCATTCCTTGAAATCCTTTCCGCTGCCTGATGGTCGCCTTGCCTTAGCTGATGTAAACATCACTGGATTGCATGACGAAGGTGGACGCGGTGGTATTCGTAAGGCCGTTGTGAATATTATGCAGCCCGGGGAATATTTGGATGCACTTCGTATGCACTTGACCCGTTACCCGCAAAATATTCAAATAGAGGCCAATCGTAAACCGGGTTTTGGAAGACGTAGGCTCCCAAAAATTCAAGGTGATTCTCAGATCGTCCTCGCACATCCATATAAGACGGCTGATACATGGCAGATTATTGAAGCGCTAATCTTGGTCGAAGCCATTGAATTACTTGACCGTCGTTGGATGGGCAGTAAGTACTTCAGCTTCACCACGCTCGCCCTCGAATATCGTGATGAGTCGCAGTTGGTTGTCCTTCCTGAAACCCGTGCCAATGAGTTACAAGCCAGTGGTGGTAAGCTGCGTGTGACAAAAATCTAGGGGCGCATCTCGTATTTACGCCCTATTATTTTTGTTGGAGATTATCGACTAATTCTTGAACAGCCTTCTCATTAGCAGAGGCCCCGCAATCTCTTTTGCAAGTAGTTGGTTTGGGACTTCATGTAATCGCTCAAAGGCTGAAGCTAATTTATTCAAAAACAGACATTAAACTACAACCTTCAGTCCTTGCGTTCCCATTCCGCGCCACGAATTTGACCGAGGTCGCGCCACTCAGAAGCCACCGATACACTGCCTAACACACGTTGAATTTCACGGGCAGCAAGACCCACAATAGCTGCAAATGTTGGATAAGCAAATTCAATTTCGGCTACTTGGTCAACGGTCAGCTTACCCGCGATGCCTGCTGCTACCATCGACACTACTTCAACGGCTTGCTCTCCAACAACATGCGCGCCGATAACCAACTTACTCGTGCGATCAATAATCAGTTTACAGAATCCGACAGAATGCCCATCAATGACAGCACGATCCATATCGGCATAGGGAACGACTGCCACAATTGGATCACCCTGTTCACGGGCTTGAGCTTCGGTCAGACCCACACCACCATATTCAGGATCAGTAAAACCCCCATGCGGAACCAGTTTGTGTTCATCTTTGCGTTTAGTGCCGAGCAGGGCATTTTCGGCAGCGACCCGCGCCTGTGAACCTGCACTTTGCACCAGCATCATTTTGCCGGTGATGTCGCCAGCCGCGTAAATATGGGACGCGGATGTTTGAAGGTAATCGTCGACATTGATGTAATTGCGTTCAGTATTGACACCGGCTGCGGATAGATTGAGTTGATTAACATTTCCCGGCCAACCCACCGATAGAATAACCGCATCGGTGATCAGTGTTTGCTCATTACCATTACGCTTATAAATAAGATGCTTTTGATTACCGTGAGCGTCAATACGCACCAAGGTTTCAATGCCTGTAGTAATGTTGATGCCGTGTTCAGCCAGTTCACTGGATACAGTTTCAGCGACTAGAGTATCCTCGGTTAAGAGCAACCGAGGGGCAATATCTATCAATGTAACCTGCGAACCAAAGGCGTTAAAAATTGATGCTAACTGGCAACCCGTCGCGCCACCTCCCACAATTACAACCGAGGCAGGCAATTTATCCATCTGCCACACATCACTATGAATGAGCGCATGGTTACCCCCGGGCAAGGGTAAACGCCGCGCCGAACCACCTACACATATGACAAAACGCTCACCTTTAATAAGCTGACCGCCTTTGATTTGTACTGTGTAGGGGTCGACAAACGAAGCATCACCGGCGCGGGAAAAAGTCTCGACTTTCACATGGTCAAGATGATCAAGGAGTTGTTTCTTTTCCTGAATTTGATACACAATATGCTGGGTACGCTGTAAGGCCGCGGCAAAATCAACCTGAGGGGGTTTATCGAGTAGCAAACCGTAATCACCAAATTGTTGGGAATCTCGCATGAGGCGCGCGGCTTTGGCGAGAACACGGGTCGGTACACAACCATCGTTGGTACATGTCCCACCCATATTGCCACGTTCGATGAGGGCAACCGTTGCGCCGAGCTCACGAGCACGAAGCGCGGCGGTGACTCCAGCAGGGCCACCCCCTAAGATGACAATGTCGTACATGCGTTCTCCCTCATTTATTATTTAAATGTCAGGGAGATTGTAACGTATCTTGCTCTTCTGGTTTAGACCGAAGCCTTTTCTTTTTGACGACTCTTGTCAATTAACGCTTGCGCTTCTTCTGGTGTTGCAGCAGCAAACATAATAGCACCATTTTCACGGTCAAAATTCTTAAATACGTTGAGCATGGTTTTGACGAAGGGTGTGGTCAAAATTACAAATAGGCCTGTGTTAGAGGCACGGCGAGCCATCACCGTCCGGCTGTTAGTGAGTGTGGAACCACTGCGAGGGATTATGCCATTCCGCATATCCAGAATATAATCAATACGATGGTCAACACTTTTGGCTAAGTCACGTCCATTATCGGCTGATACAAAGAACTCATCCCAAGTCCAACGACCTTCATAATCCACTTTGATAATGGTATGTTCGGCATCGAGCCAGTAATTTGTAATAGGCATAAGCGATGCTCCTTTAGTTGTCTGTTGGTGCTAACACATCTTATTATAATGCCTTTCAACAGAGCAATTAATCTTACAACTCACTTATTCTATATGTGCTCTAATTTCACAATATCTGCGGCATGATCGCGCTCATGGGTGATAGCATCCCGTGCGAATTGGGCAGCAGTGAGCTTACCCCAAGGAAATTGAATAGCCTTATCAAAATCTTCAGCCGGAATATCATTCATCATACGCTTGATGGCATAGCGACTGATTTCGCACTCGAGTTTAGCTCCTTCCAAGGTACTGCTTTGACGTTCGGCTACGAAGCCAGCGTTTGCCTCGTTAATATTACCCAAGTTGTTATAGGGGTAGGTTTTTAGGGGAGCTGATGCCGCATTGCATATAAATACTTCGAATACAAAGGCTTCCCAGCCCGCGATATGGGCGAAAAAATCCCGTTTATTCCAATCGGGGTAAATTTCGGTAGCTGGATCGAGCGCGTCAACAAGATGCCACAGTTCGGCGCGCGCTTGATCCATTTCGGCCATGAGTTCAGCTTTTGAAGGTGTCATTTGTTTTCTCTAACTCGATTATTTAAGGGTACAGAGTGCCTGGCGAATTTCACCGAGATGATAGGCGGTGTGGACGATGATAGCGATTGCTCCGCCAACGCGGTCGTCATCGTTCCAGTCATCAATATTGTGCATCATGGTTGAAATGCGTTGGTAGGTTTGCTTGAGGTTATCTTTCAGAGCTGACCATTCATCGGGTGTAACGGCGTCGATACGCTGCCAAATTTCGCCCCAATCGACTTTGCCGATTTCCTGATGTTGGATGGCTTTTTCTAGGACCTCTAAGTAAAAAATAACATGGGTGACTTGAGCGGCGAGTGAGGCACAGTGCGCCGAAATTGGACGTGAGGCTTCTTGGGCGGTAATGGTGTCTAAAGTTTCGAAGAGAGATGTGCCTTTGTCAAGGTAAATACCATGATGATTTTCGAAGGTTTCTTCAAGCACCGCAAAAATGTTATTGGTGAAATTTTCGTGGCTGATGGGTTGTGTCATCTGGTTTCCCTATAGAGAGTAATGAATGAGTAATTCCATGATAGCACTTGTGAAAATCTGTGTTTAAGCGACTGTGCAATTTTATTGCAGATTTTGCATTTTAGCCGCTGAAATGACCGGCGGGAAGCTCGGCTAATGCCGCCGAATTAGCACAAATGACTGGCAGGTGGCTCGGCTAATGCCGCTGAGTGCAGTGGATTGCTCCCGTGCTGCCGCCGCGTGCATAATTGGGATGTAGTCGCAGCGAATCGACGGGAGCGATCCGCCGAAAATGCAAAAACGAATGCAATACGATTTAACGCAAAGGCGCGATGGCGTAAGGACGCAAAGAAAGATCGATTTGACACAACGACTCCAAGGCACGATGACACAGCGATATGAACAGGATAGCACAAAAGTTCCTAGAAGGGGTTACCAAAATGTAACTCTTTCGAGACGAGTTTACTAACAATTTCGAGGGAGAAAGCGGATGGTTAAGGTTGAGGAGAGGTTAGAAATTGGTTTGGAGGGAATTCGTTCAATGATAAATTGGTCGCCGGACACGGCATGCCGTGTCCCTATATAAATTCATTTTTATGGGATTAAATCACAAGTTGTTTAATTGCAAAATCGTCACTGAGTGGGCATACAGATTGGGCGGAAGGTGGGAAACCCATTCCCAATGCTGTACCGACCGTGATGACAGCCGTATTGGATGCTCCTGCATAAGCTTTGGCGGCGGCAGTGCCGTCATGAACCAACATAACTTTGGCTTGTTTCCCCATTTGCTGGCTGACCGTCTTCGAGAATACATCGCAAATGTTTGCGCCCAAGATATTTAAACGTCCATACGGGGTATCATTTGCAAGCTGACAGTCATTTACATAATTGGACAGGCTAGCATAAATTCTTAGCGATTGAGTGTTTTCAGAATTTGTTGAAATGGTAGTGGTGATAGCCTGTACCATAAAATCTAAAACATGATTCGCTTGGTCGAGGGCGGGAATCAGAATGGACGGTAATTGCTCCAAACGGGTT
>JBBSBM010000196.1:0-6081 GCA_038251275.1 Aggregatilineales bacterium | reverse complement strand
GTCGAGATTCATCGCACTGACCAAAGATGGATGCCCCGCTCGCCTGCCATGGTCGCTGGTTTGACTGACCATCTCTGGTCTATTCGTGAGATCTTAACTTCTGTCCCTATTCCTACCAACAGCCTCTAGGGAGACTACCCAACAATCAACAGTGCTATAATGAATCCACTCCATCTAACTAACGTGAGATAATTTGCATATCAAGGGTACATATGCTGTGAAAGGAGTCTAGGATGGAAAACTTTAAACTCATTCCACTCCATGAAGTTATTCTAACAACGGACATCAGTTACGAGGATTTTTTGCGTACCGATTTCGGCGAAAAGCGAGTTGAATGGGTCAATGGAGTCGTTATTGATATGGGCTCAATTAGTAAAATCCATAATACTATCACCCGATTTTTGATCGCTTTTTTTGAGGATTTCTTATCACTCACAACGGGTGGAGAAGTTTTTCATGATCCAATGGTCATGCATGCCCGTCCCGATTTACCGGGGCGTGCGCCAGACGTGCAGATTGTTTTGCCTGAAAATGTGCATATTATCGGTGATAACGATGTTGCTGGCCCGGCTGATTTGGTGGTCGAAGTCGTATCTCCAGAAAGCATCCAACGTGATCATGTGGACAAGCGACGTGAATATCAAAAAGGCGGCGTAAAAGAATACTGGGTGATAGACCCGCTTGATCGGGAAACCATTTTCTACCAGCGAAATGCTCATGGAATATTTGAGACAATACAACCGGATGAGCAAGGAATATATCATAGCAAGATACTACAAGGTTTGAATATACCTGCTGATTTGTTTTGGCGAGAGACTTTGCCACGCGGTGCTGAAATCACCGATATGGTCAAAGCAATGCTCCGTACCTAAATAGTCCGCAATACTGCTGTTGTGGCGTGATAAGGGCATTCGGCGTTATCCTTAGAGGGTAACTATTAATATCAGCGGGGCAGCCGACCGCGCCGCCTAGTGAAAGTCAAGCCTTATGAACTTTGAAGAAGTTAATAACAAACAGCTCATGGATCTTGAGCGGTTGGGGAAAGAATTGCTCGAAGCACTACGGAAGGCGAAGTTGGGTGATGAGCCGTTTTACAAAGAACTGGCGAAGATGATTGAAGAAACTGAAGTCACGCGCCGTTCACGATTCGACGCTGCTGATAATGGTTATAAGGGTTTCTAGAATAACCCCGTGAAAATCGCATTTCTTGGTAATAGTTTGGTTGAGGGCAGTTATGGCGGCAACTTTGTAAAAGAGGTTGCCGCGCGGCTGCCGCAGCACACCCTCATCAATGCCGGACAGAACGGCAATACCATCCTTAATTTGCTAGCGCGGTTGGATAACTTGTTGGAACAAGAACCCGACATCGTATTTGTGTTTTGTGGTGGTAATGACGCGATCAGTTTCAGCCAACCGGATACGCGCCGTTATTACGAGCGCGTGATGAAAGTTCCCGGCGGCGTTGTTACGCCTGACTCATTTCGTACCCACTTCCGTGATTTGCTGACGCGCATTCAGGCAGCGCAGGTAGTCACTTACGTTGGCCTGAGTCCTATGGAGCATAACCCGACCGTTGCGGAAGCCATGCAGCAATATAACCAGATTGCGGCGGATGTGTGCCGTGCGCTGAATGTGCCAACTTTGGAGCTCATGAAAGCACTTAATCCCGACCACATTCCCGAACGTCCACCGTTATCTCAGAAGACGATCAACTTGATCGGGCAGCGTGTTTCCAGCGGTTGGCAGGATTACGCAACCGAACGTGAATGTGGCGGCTATACCTATTCGTTCGACGGATTGCATTTGACCCCCGAAAGTGCAGTTCGCGTGGCGGATATGGTGGTTGAATTTCTTGATCTATAGTTTATCTTTATCGGGCGATTGCCATACGCTTCTTTTCAACTCTTGCAGGACTGAGCTAATCACGGTAGTCTGATGTCACCCTATTGAGAGGGTTGTCGAAAAGGAGATTTTTCAATGAACAATACACGAAAATTGATGGTGTTACTGACAGTCATGATGGCGTTGGTACTGACAATGGCGATGCTGACATTGCCTGTTTCTGCCCAAAATCAACCGCCTCATACACCGATACCAACTACAACAGCCGGCCCAAATCAACCGCCACACACACCCGTGCCGACGACAACAGCGACCATTGTACCAACCCTTGCGCCGCTGGTCATCACCATGAATCAAGATGAGATCACGACGGCCTTTACGCCCGTTTACAGCACGCAACTCATCAATGTGGTGGTTACGTTAGGCGAAGGACAAGTTTTCGTTGATTTCGAAGGTGTTGGGCCGGGTGGTGTTCGGCAACAATTTAACGCGGTGGCCGTGCCACAGTACGTTGAGATTGTGGGTAAGGTGACGTGGGTTGTGAGCGCCATGACATTAGACGGAAATGAAATGTCCGATTCTTTGTATAATGTATGGGCGCGTCGTGTCCACAATATGCTGGATGCACGGATGCCCAAGCGTTATAAAGGTTATGTGGTGACTTCGGTTGATATTACGCCGGACTTGCTGACTTACACGCAGGTTTTGCGCTAAAAGCTTCTATTGAGGCGAATATTGAAAGACAGCGCTGCAGTTTTGTGGCGCTGTTTTGATTCTTGGAAAATGGGTGTTGGCTTAAATGTTGATGTGAAAAAGACTGTTATCAGATCTGATGCCTATATACTGTGTGCAAAAGTAGTCGGAGGATAACCTATGCGATTCAAGGGACTGTTTACCAGCCTTGTAACCTGCCTCATCTTATCACTCAACATGGGTATGATTGCCGCCCAAGACAAACCCGATCCGAAACCGTTCATTATGCCGATTGCTCAACCTGCCAGTGCATCTACATGGCTGTTCGGGCAGCCCTATGGCAATACAACTGGCGCGTTCAACTTCGGGACGGCATGGTACAGCGCGGGGCAAGGGTTACACTTCGGCATCGACATCAGCATGCCATGCAGAACGCCCCTCATCGCAGTGGGGGATGGCGAGGTGATTTACGTCGATAACCTGACGTTTGGCGCGGGGCCGCATAACCTGATTTTGCGACATCCGAACGCTGGCGTAACGACGCTCTACGGACATTTGCTGGAACGGCCTTCGGTACAGCAGTATCAAACGGTCAAGCAAGGTGACGTTGTAGGATTATCAGGCGATCCTGACGTAACTTGCGATTCGCGCCCACATTTGCACCTCGAAGTGCGTTCATTGGATTACCGAACGGCTTATAATCCAATTGATTATATTAATGCGCCGTGGGATGCGCTGGCAGGTATCGGGTCTTACAGCCGCAGCCTGTTTGAACAGGATTTCAACAACCCACGCCAATGGATGAGCCTTGACGACCAACCGCCAACCGCTTTTGGTGGCAGACGATTAAATGCCTATGCTGAAAGCTGGCCGCCGAAGAACGAGGATGTTGCGCCGCCGAATTCAGCTCCGATGCGGCCTTACACGGCGCTGGGCGAAGGTACGTGGGACGTACAGCCTTTGACCCTAGATGGATGCTGTGCGGTGCATTGGTGGAACCCTACTAACCCCAATCTGCTGTATGTGATTGATGGATCACCGGGGCAGTTAGCGGCGATTTTTGAGTGGGACGCTAATGCTAAAGGTATGACGGGTGGGATTGAAAATGTGCCGCCTATGAGTCTCTCGCCCGATGGAACCTATCGCGTGATTCGGGGCAGTGGTCAGGTGACTGTACGAGACTTTAGTAACAGTACTGATTATCCGGTGCAGACCAGCGGATTTCCACCGAGCATCAGTGCTGACAATAGTCATTTGCTGTGGGAAGTGCAGTACGGGCAATCTGTGCCGGGAGCAACTCCACCACAGGTCGAAATTTGGGTGAGCAATATTGATGGTACAAATGCTAAACAGATTTTAGCCAAGCCGGATATATCGGCGCGGTGGTTAGATGGCTCACGGTTATTGGTATCTACCCGAGACCGAACGCTAACGACTTTAGAGGTCGTTGATGTCGTTGATGGGGCGAGCTTCCAACTCGGCACATGGGATAAGATGCGCGGACTGAGCGTCGCGCCCGGTGGCGAACGGATTATGTTCTATCAAGCTTTTTTGCCGGACGCAGCCATGAATGGTATTTCGGTGATTGAAACCCAAGTAGGCGCACAACCTCAGAAATTAACGTGGTTTGGAGGCTGGCGTTGGCGGGATGCGGGGAGTTTATATTACATTCCGTTTGATTCGGTGAATGGCGTGCAGGTGATGCATTATTATGATTTGCAAACCGGTGAAGACCGCGCACTGACTGACCCGTCCACAACACCGTTTACCGTTGCGAATGGCGATTGGTCGGTGTCGCCAGATGGTAAGCGGATTGCTTTCCAAAACATGGCTGACAAACGAATATGGATTATGGAAGCCAAGTAAACAAAAAAGTGATTGGTATCAATGGGAAACAGGGTGTAGAGCAAGCGCCCTGTTTTGATTTAACAACCGAGTAAGCTAGACGAAGCTGTATTGTTGCTGTTGCTCAATGATAATGTAGGCTTCGGCAATAGTATCGACAAAATAAAGGTTGGCAAAGGTCTTTGGAGCCAGCAACTTGGCAACTTTGGATAAGGATTTGAGGTAGCCGTTCGCCCGCACAATAATCAAGAGACGTTCATTATCGTTATGAGTCTCTTCCATCCGTTCAAGTGTTGACAACAATTTGGAAGGTGACACTAATGAGTGTGTGAAATCAAAGATGCTATCGACCTTGTGAGTTACCGTTAGCATCATGCTGGTACCCTTATTGATGATGCGAAACATATCTCCCGTTTCCCACTGCTGATCAAAAGTAACCTTGATAATGGTTTTTTCAGCATTATCCCATGCAATATCTACCGACACGTTGACGACCCTTCATTACACTCGTGGTTGCGATGATTAAGCGTTGCATATTTCTTTGAAACAGCGAGGGTTTTACGTAGTTAGTCGCTGGTTCAGCTTTCGATAATCTCTAAACTTCATACTGTTGTTTTTAAAGCTGATTGACGTCTAGACGGAGTTCGGGCTAAAGGCATTACTATCTGACTAGCGCAAACGGTGTGGCGATGGCTTGATAAGCTTCATTGATACTGTTCACAAAGAACAAGCCGGAAAAAGTCTTGGGAGCTAATTTACGCGCGATGTTGCCCATTGTCTTGATATACCCATTGGCCTTGACAATGATGATTAGCCGTTCGTTTTCTGGATGTTGCAAATCTAAATTCTGTATGATTCCTAAGACACTGGTAGGGGAACTGGCTGACTGTGAAAAATCAAAAATGCTGTCTACTGGATGCCTAACGGAAGTGGTCATGCCGCGACCCTGTAGAATGATTTGATGAAGTTCGTCTGCATCCCATTTGCCGTTAATACATATCCGAATAATTTTTTGTTGAGGGCTATCCCATCCTATTAATATCGGCACTTTTCAAACTCTTTCATTACGAAACCTCATTGTTCATTACATTATATGCATTAATGTGACTATTTACATTTCTTGTGGGGTATTTCATAGATTATTCACATTGTGCAATTTATCCGCTGAAATGACTGGCGGGAGCTCAGGGAGAAGCCGCTGAATCGACACAAATGGCAGGCGGGTGACCCGGCTATGACTGCTGAAATGACACAAGTGCAGCGGATTACTCGGTTAATGCCACCGCGTGCCATTTGTGGCAACTGCATGGCGGATATGAGGGAACACTCCGCCGAAAATGCAAAGACTGATGAACCACAGAACCATAGAGGGAGAAATTGAATTCGGTAGGACTACATTAAATGGTGGATGGCAAGTTTGACTGTACTTACCCCACCCCAAACCCCTCCCCAAAACACAGGGAGGGGCTTTAAAGGACGGAAAAGGCATGCCTTTTCCCTACAAAAAGGGGCTTGATCGAAGGAAAAACCGCCCCACCACTTAGTGTGGTGCTACCTTGAATTGGTAGCACCACACTAAGTGGTGGACGCTTTTTGAGGGAGAAATCTGGCGTATAAAATGGTAAAAATGAACATGTTTACCAAATTACTGAACGCGTTCATCAAATTCTTGAACATGTTCACCGATCATAATGGTTCAGG
>JBBSBM010000195.1:0-6174 GCA_038251275.1 Aggregatilineales bacterium | reverse complement strand
TTGAAATATCTAGGATACGTGCGGCGACCCGTTCGCAACAATTATATTGTACTGTATTTGAAAGTACAGAGAATATACTTAATTCCTGTAAAGTTTATAGAGTACATCTCGTTAGTTTGCGATGTAGATGTTCAAGTGTTTGGAAGTCATAAAGAGGTTCGTTGTCTTTCCACATTATTGGGCTAGTTCCGGTACTTGCGAAATACCTGTCAAAATGTCCAGCATTTAATTGGAGAGAACAAAAAAAATTATCGTGGAGGCTTTATTGTTCGGTTTTCCGATGTGAAATCTATATGATCAATTTTAATGTCATATAACCTTTTCTCGTAATCTGTAAAATCGCGCGGTAGCTGATTGCGGACAAATTGGATGACTGACTGATAATCGGTGCGCCACAGTCGGGCGATGTTGTCGGCTGCCCCAGTGAGAATTGATTCTCCGTCGGGGGTAAATGCAACTCTCCATATGCCCGCTTCGTGACCAGAGAACACACGCAGCGTTTGGGCGGTCTGAACATCCCAAAGTCGAGCCGTTTTATCTTCGCTGCTGGTAATAATACACTGACCATTTGGTGAAAACTCAACGCAGCGCACTAAGCCAGTATGCCCAATAAAGCTATGCAGTTCACTAGCGTCCTGTATGTCCCAAAGGCGCACCGTTCTGTCTCGGCTGGTTGTTGCCACAAATCGGCCATCAGGAGAAAAGGCTGCCCCGATTACAATATCAGTGTGACCTTGAAACACTAATAAGCTCTGTGCCGTGTGTATATCCCACAATCTCGCTGTATTGTCGGCGCTGGTTGTAAGTAGTAACTGACCGTCTTTTGAAGCTTTCGCCATATACACCGTGTCATCGTGACCGATAAAGTGGTGAACGACATTGGCCGTTTCGACATCCCACATCTGGGCAGTGCCATCATGACTACCCGTAAGGATGTGGCGTTGATCAGGCAGAAAAGACACGCCGGTGAGTTGTTCACCGTTTCCCTTGAAAACATGTACTTCTTGTCCTGATTGAATATCCCATAAGCGGGCCGTTCCATCTTCGCTGCTCGTCAGTATGTATTTTCCGGATGGCGCGAAATCTACATACATCAGTGCGCCTGTATGCCCTGTAAAGCGTCGTATTTCCTCGCCATCTTTAATTTTCCAAAGTCGGGCCGTTCCATCTTCGCTCGTGGTCGCAGCAAAAAGTCCATTGGGTGATACTGCGACACCTGTGACCCAGCCTGTGTGTCCTCTGAAAATAAGTGGCTCTGATTCCTGTCGTAAACCCCACACCTGTGCCATCTGGTCGCCAGCGCCACCGCTTCCTGTCACGAAATAACTTCCGTCAGACGAAACCGCAACACTCCATACGCTGTCAAGATGTCGGGCAAGAACATGTCTTTCAGTGCCGGTTGTCGCATCCCATAATCGAACTGTCTTATCAAAGCTTGCTGTGATGATATGCAAACCATCAGGCAAAAATAGGGCTCTACGCACTGCATCGGTATGTCCGGTCATCGTGATGAGTTTTTGTCCTGTCGTGACATCCCAGATTTGCGCGGTCTTGTCGTCGCTGCCCGTCAACACATATTGACCATCGGGTGAAAACACTCCGCTTCGCACAGCCTCAAAATGCCCCCTAAGTACGCGGAGCAGTTCGCCGGTCGGTAAGTCCCATAAGTATATGGCATCACCAGCACAGGTCATGATTATTTGACTGTCGGGCGAGAAAGCCACATCCAAAACTGCACCTTGTTTTACGGGGAGGATGTGTAGGATTTGGCCGGTGTTGGCATCCCATAAGCGCGCAGTCTGGTCTACGCTTCCGGTAACGATGTAGTGACTATCTGGCGACCAGGCAACGCTAACTACACTGCTTTGATGGCCGCTTAGCGTTCGTAAACAAACACCTGTTGCGTTATCCCATATCCGGGCAACATCACCATAGCTGCTTGTAACGATGAATTGACCGTCGGGTGAAAACGCAATTCCGGATACCTCACCATCATGGAGGCCGAAAGTCTGCAAAATTCTGCCTGTCTCGACGCTCCAAAGTTTCACTGTTTTGTCACGTCCTCCGGTAAGAACTGATTTGTCATCGGGTGAAAAAACTGTTGCGACAACGTGCAAAACACCTCCAACAAATTGCTGTTGGATGAACCCAAACTCAAGCGCACGCAGGAGTGATGCATCCGCCGGAGGTGAATACTCTGTTTCCAAGCTTTCAATTGCAAGGAGAGCAGGTAGTTCTCCGCTCATTCCTCGATCAAGCAAGTTGCTGGCTTCAAAAGCAAGGCGCTGTGCATGTTCATGCCGGGTGCGTACTGTATCTTCGCGGCGTAGTCGATCCCGTTGCTCCTTGCTGGTATGAATAAAAGCTCGTTCTTCTCCGCTAAGAGCTATTGGCGATGCAGAACCCAACGCCTCAAGCTGGGTAAGCCGCACACCTGTAGCCAGGAAACTTGGGTCGTAATCAGACTCGATCCATTCTTTAACGGCGCTCGTTAGTCGCTGGTAGACCCGTAAGTCGTCACGGATTTCATCCAGCCAAGCTCTAAGTTGTGACCATGCATCAACAAGCGCTTCGTGAGCAATTTCGACAGTAGGTATCTGAGTGGCGGAATCACGGTCGAAGGTTAATAAACGATACTTGCCATAATTGTCGAGCATCGTTTGTACAACAGCACCTCCTGTCGATAACAGTACTTGCAGTGGTACTCGGCGGCGGGTATAGCCCGAGTTTTCTGCCGGCGTGATCAACCGTAGGAAGATTTGCCTTACAACTTCACGATCCGCCGGACCTAGGTTGTGATAGAGCTGCTGAGCCCGACGAGCTGTTGCACCGGAGACACCACCAATCTCGTGGTAGGCTTTTGTTGTAAGCAGGTAACCCTCTCGTAAATCAAACAATTCTGTCAGAGCATATTGCATGAGCGGCAAGGCGCCGGGCTGCTCGTTTACGTCAGCGATTATTTGTCCGAGTAATCCCGGTTGCAACGCTAGGCCCGTGCGCATGGTTGGTCCGACAATCGCTTGTTCCAACTCACTGCCTTTGAGAGGCAGCACAACCCAGGTAGAACGCCCCACCAATTCGCCAAACCGAGGATAAAATAGCGGTCTATCATAAAAATCGGCACGCAACGTAATAATCACCCAAACTCTGCTGTGTGGATCAGTTATCAACGCGATGAGTCTTTCGAGAAACCGCGACCGCACAGCCTCATCATCGACCAGCATAAATAGTTCTTCAAACTGGTCAATCAGCAGAATCAACCCCTCAGATCTCAGCGATAGATAACCAATCACTTCTGAAAAATCTATGTCGACGTTTTGTACTTGTGCAGAAGATTCGGTTGATAGTTTTCCCAGTAACGGGTTCAGCACTTTCTTCAGCCGTGCAAAAGGCTGACTTCCCGGCGACATCGTTACGGTATGAGCTTGCTTCCAGCCAGATAATCCTTCTTGCTGTACGGCTGGCAGCAATCCAGCTTTAGTCAGGCTGGATTTACCACTTCCGCTTGGCCCAACAATTGCCAAAAAATGAACTTCATGCGGCTGATTAAGGTATATGAGCAACTCGCCAATCATGCGTTCACGTCCAAAAAAATTAGCAGTGTCTTCAGCTTGAAAAGCGTGCAATCCTTTGTATGGATTTAGAATTTTGGAGGGTTCGACATCGGTCAACCTTGTTCGATTGCGAAGCGATAAGTAAAGTGAATCCGGGATCAGTTTGCCCAATTGAATTTGAACTGCGATTTCAGCAAGATTATCTGAGGGGGAAACAGCTAGATCTTTAAGTAGGAGGCGGCGAAAATTCTCGTAGTGTTCTAATGCAGCGCTGCGCTGGCCCGTGCGAGCCAGTAAAAGTAATAATTGTTGGTGGGATTCATCTCGATAGGGATCGAGTTCAATAAGGCGTGTCGCCTGTACAATACCGGCATTATAAACACCTGCCGCAAGATAAAAGGTGACCAACTCGTGCAGTGCTTCGATCACTTGGCTGTGGAGCATCTCGCGCTCAATGAGTTTCCATTCCTCGAATGCAGCGCAATCAGGCAAGGATATATCTTCCAGGAAATTACCTTGATAAAGCGCGAGGGTTTTCTCAAGCTGAGCGGCTTCGATGGGCGATAATCCATTTTCGTTTGCCCATCGAGGGCTCAGCCGATTTAAGCCCTCTTTGAATTCAGTTGTATCAAGCCAAATATGTTGTTTGGTATCAAGAGCAATGGTCTTGCGTGTGATCACAAGATAGGGCGCAAGTTGTTGCCGCAAACGGAACAATGCTACACGGAGATTAGTAAGTGATTGCGCCTGTGATCGCTCACTCCAGAAGAATTCTGCAAGCTTTTCCCGAGACTCCGGTTGTTGGCTGTAAGCGAGATAGACCAGCAGCGCTTCAACCGTCCGCGACTCAAATCCGGTTAATACGACACCCTGGTCTTTGATGCTCAGGTTACCTAAAGTGCTGATTTCCAACAACTCAATCGCACCTCACTAATCGAAACGATTTCGGAACGGTAGGTTCTTATCATAGTAAATAGGCATTGCCTAACCGATTAATTGTGGAGGATCTGATGACTAATTACTATGCTAAACGACTCCGTATTATGGTTTTTATTGTGGCACTTTTCGTCTGGGGAACTGTCAGCCTGATTAAAGCACAAGGGACTCCAGCACCAGCACCAATATCTCAAACGGATCTCGAGCCACTTGTTCCCTGTACAGGGACGGCCGTAGCCTCTCAAGAAATGAAGCCTTGTGTAACGATTGTGACTGACCCCGCAGATTTAACCGGCATCTGGAAAACGTATGTACTTGCTAATCCCGCTTTTGCCTCTTCTGATGGAATGGGATATATCCGCTTCAATAAGGATGGAACATTCTTTATCGCAGATACTCCCGAAAATACAGCGTCAGTGCATGGAAATTTCCCTTATGGCACAATAGCAATTGCAGACGGGCAGCTTACGTTTACCGTGACCAGCCAAACACCTCCCGGCTGCGATACAGGCGTTTGGCAAGTGCGCGTTATCAAACTCGGTGATCAGCCAATCGCGCTGAGTTTTATTCCAATTAAGGACCAATGTGCTCCACGCCAAGCAAATCTGAGCCAACCTGCACTTTGGGTCAGTTCCGCCAAATGATCTGTTACTCCAAATTCTAACGCTTCGCACCATGGTCGACAATTACCCTGTCACAGTTACAGTCGACCATCCTTTGCTACTAACCAGTGGTGCAAGTCTGTGCTTTTTAGTAAGTTTCTGATACTTTAGCTCTTGAAAAGCTAAATTCACTAGGTCAGTAAAGGTTAGAATAGGTCTTTATTCGACTTCCGAGATAGTAAATCATGGCAAAACTGAGAAATGCACCACTGGTTACTATTTATATCCAGTCATGATTACCGTTCCAGCCCTCATTTGAAGCTAACCTCTCGCTCTCCTTTATTCCACAAATATTGCAAAAGAATTATGATCTTACGATAGAAGAAACGTCTTTTAGACTGAAAGTAAGGAGCCGAAGAATATATGACTCTATTTTTGTAATTTTATTTCTAAGATGCAAACCTACGAATCAAATGCCATTTTATGGAATAGTATATAAATTAAGCCGTTCAAACAGTCGCGAGCAGTAACAAAGTTTTAGCTTTTACGCTTAATTAGATTCCATAACAGTTCCAACGCTGATGCCAAAGTGCTTAGCAACAGCTGGAAAGCTCCATCCAAGTGAGCGAAGTGCGGCGACTTTGGCTTGAAGTTCTATTTTTGCAGGATCGATAGGACGAGATTGAGACGAATATTTTGCTCTATGGAAAACAAATCCGAGCTTGAAATATCTAGGATACGTACGGCAACCCGTTCGAACAATTATATTGTACTGTATTTGAAAAAGGTAATTACCCTTCCACATTGGCTTTTAGCCCACTTGCCATCTGCTTATCACCAGTTTTCCGAGATCTCTTTAAATCTCACTGTCAAATTGTCTGGATAGTATAATTTTCCCCGATTTGCCGTTACAATATCAGCATAGAATTTCAAGAGGCAATCACAATGGTTATTTCCAGTTTGCATGTCTCTGATCCCATCTCAACGCCAAACTACCAGCCGTATCATGTTACTGTGCAAGACTATATTACCTTCCGTAATCAGGGTTTTCTGATTGTCCCTGGACTGATACCCCATTCCGA
>JBBSBM010000194.1:0-6187 GCA_038251275.1 Aggregatilineales bacterium | reverse complement strand
TTTCAGAGCCGACTTGGGCAAACCCTATCGTTAAGGATTTGCCATTGTCCTGTGCAGAAACACTGATGCTGGAAAAAAGGACCACCAAAATTAATGCTGTTAATTGTTTTACATTAACCATTGACAAACACCTTAATCTTTCTTCAATCATTTATTACATTAGATAACGACTAAAGATCAGAGTCAACACGACTCCGTTAAGGTGTGTGAATTAATAGTAAAATTATGTTAACGAGCTTGAAATGTTGTTAAAGAAAAATCTTCCTAATAATAGGTCAAACTTCACCCTAGTGAACTTCGTTTTACAAGCCCTCTTAGCTGACATAGGTTTATTTAATAGGTGACTGTAATCCTTATTTTAGTCACCTATTTGACGGGCAAAGTTAGAGTATTTATCGCCCCTTAAAATGACTTCAACCAGCCTACACTCATTACATTATCATGATCATGTTTAAAAATACTTCCTGTTAAAAATCATTTAAACTACCTTTGTAATAGTATTAAATAATCCTTCGTTTGCCCTACGCTTATTGACAATTTCTCCTCTCAAGCTATACTCATTTTCACACAACTGCAACCGAAGAAGGATTCCACGATGCTGCACAGTCGCCGCCTGTTGATGCTGCTTGCTTTCTGTCTGATGATCCTCAGTCTGTCGCAAATCGTCGCACAGGACGAAACACCGACTCTTACACCGCTACCAACGGAAATCATTATTCCAACGCTGCCGCCGACTGAAACGCCAACCGATCTGCCCAGTGCAACACCCCTGCCATCCTTCACACCGACTATCCTTCCAAGCGAAACGCCAACGCTGGTGCCGACTGAAACACCAACCCTAACGGCGGTCGAAACAGCAACAGAAATTCCAGTCCTATTAACGAGTGAGTCATCCACGCCAACATTGACGGTTGATGCTTCGCTATCTCCGACAATCACACTTACCCCATCGGCAACTCAATCCGGATTAGATTTACAGGCAGCGCCGGGTACTCAGGTAGTCGCAACGCCCTCTGATCCCAATGACCAACCTTTTAATGTCAGTGATAATTTTGATGACGCAACGCTCTCGAATTGGGCAGGCGATGTGCGTGACCGTCGCATCAGTAAAGGCGGAAGTCAACAACTAGCGCTCTCTAGCAGCCAAATACCGGTATTCCTTAATCAAGGTTATTTGAAAGAGTTATCTTTACAACTTGATTTAAATGTTTCTAAGGGGATCGTTTGGTTGACCACTTACTCAAGTGAGGCGGGTAATTACTCAGTCGCCTTTGATGCCAATGGTTCGGTGACGCTGTATAGAGCCCAACAATTAATTGGTATCGCCATTATGCCCCCCTTTGCTGAAAATGAAATGCGAACGGTCAATCTACAAGTGGTTGGTGGCCTCATCACGATCACAGTAGCCGGAAAAGAAATCATTCGGGCGGTTGATCCTAATCCTCTACCTGCTGGCGTGATTTCGATGAGAGGCGGCGAAGGTTCATTCGACGGCTTTAGCTTGTCAGCCAAAATTGATACTTTGAAAGCGAACACGAAGAGTACCAAACCAATTGATTCTGCACAAATATCGAAATCTAGTATTCAAGCCTTAGCGGTAACATCCCCACGTATTGTATTCGACTCCTATGATAATGGTACGGGTGACAGTGACATTTTCATGGTTAACTCGAATGGCACAGGTTTAATGAACCTGACACTGAACGCAGGCTACGACCAAATGCCAGCATGGTCACCGGACGGGACACAGATTGCCTTCATTTCGAGCCGGAACGGTGGCGCTCAAATTTACATTATGGATGTGGCAACCCGCAGCGTGACCCAACTGACGACCGGTACAGGCAGCAAAGATACTCCTTCTTGGTCACAGGATGGACAATGGATTTCTTATGGACAGCCTAGTATAAATTCCCCAGCAATCTACAAGATCAATATCGCCCCGAATGGACCCACTTCCCTCATCGAAGCGAATGGTATACAAGCCAATTGGTCGTGGGGACATACTGACCGTTTGGTTTTTGTGGGTATTGGAGCTTTATATATCGATAATGGCAGCGGAACAAATGCTACTTTTCTCGGTGCGTATGGTGTAGAACCGAATTACTCTGCGGATGGTAGCAAAATTGCCTATCGTTACAGTGTAGGTCCGAACCCTGCCGATCAACGCATCGGTGTCATCGGTAGTCAAAGCGGCACCATCTATAATAGCAGCGCCTATAGTCCAAATTGGTCACCTGATGGAAACCAGTTGGTCATCAGCAAAGGCAGTAACAACCAACCCGATGACTTGTTTATCATTAATACGAGCGGCGGCATTATTAATCAAGTGACTTCTGGCAACCGAGTGGACAATCACCCCGACTGGTCGAATGGCGTGGCAACATCACCCACCCTCACACCTATTCCAACGCTTACACCAACAACCAGTTCTTACACCTGTCCATGCAGCTTGTGGACGACAGGCAATACGCCAGCCGTCTCTGACAGCGGTAATCTTGCAGCGGTCGAAGTCGGTGTCAAGTTTAAGTCATCCGTTTCGGGTTATGTGACGGGGATGGGCTTCTATAAAGATGTCAATAACACCGGCACACATACAGGCCACTTATGGACATCAACCGGAACTTTACTGGCAACCGTAACCTTCAGCGGAGAGTCTGCTTCTGGCTGGCAAACCGCGACTTTTAGCAATCCAGTTGCCCTCAGTGCTAACACAATTTACATCATCTCTTATCACACACCGAGTGGACGTTTTAGCTATACACTCAATTATCTCACCAGTGCATGGACTAACGGGCCGCTGACCGCACTCGATAACACCTCATCGGGCGGGAACGGGGTATACGGCATAGGAACAAGTGGCACTTTCCCGACAAGTAATGGGGGTGGCGCGAATTTCTGGGTTGATGTTATTTTCACACTAAATAGTAGCCCAACCTCTACGCCGACACGAACTCCGACTATTACGCTCACACCAACTCGGACTCCCACTCCAACCGCAACATCGAGTGGAAGTAGTTTCCCTGCAACAGGTATCTTGGATAACTTCAACCGCGCTAATGGAGTGATAGGCGGCAATTGGTCAGGCACTATGGGTGATTTTAGTATCAATAATAATCAGCTCGATGTTGGAACAACTACCAGCAGTATAGGCAGCGGCATCCAATGGATTAATACCAGCTTTGGCTTTGACCAAGAAGCCTACGTCTCCCTTTCCACTATCGATCCAGCGGCTCAGGAGATTGGCCTATATCTCAAAGTTCATGCGAACACTGCACTGAAAGTCTGGTATCAATCGAGTATGAATCGTGTTTTTGTATCCACGTATAACAATGGCCTTTGGTCTCCCTCTTCACCCATTTCTGTAACTTTCTCTGCCGGAGACCGTTTCGGCGCACGTGCAAAGAGCAACGGCGATGTTGAGGTTTATAAGAACAGCACCTTCCTCGGCAATGTAAATGTGCCAACGTTCTCCAATGTCGGTGGCTACATTGGCGTGAACGCAGTGAATGCTTCCGCCACCTTACTGGATGATTTCGGCGGCGGAGATCCATACTCGTGTCCAACAGGGTTCGCGGCACAGGCCAGTGCGTTAGGGCCGGGAGATAATCCCTGTGTGCAAGTTACACCAACACCAACTTGGACACCTTCGCCGTTTCCAACATCAGAAACAGGCAATATAACATATTGGCATGTAGCGTGTACTAAATCATTTGTGAATGTACGAAATTATCCAAGTGGTCAAGTTGCTCCTGTTATTCAAATTGATGGAAAAGTAATAATGACTGTACCCAGCGGAACGGTTTTAGCAGTAATTGAAACTCGTAAAGCTCAAGATGGGGTAATATGGGTTAGAATATCGGGATATGAAGCATACAATGGACGTGATACACTTTGGATACGAACCAAAGATCAAGATGGAACAGACTCGGTTAAACAGGGTCTACCCAACACCGAGGCCGAGTGCACTACATTAACTCCTCCTGCGCCATCATTGAATATCAATGTAACTCCTATACCGACAACCGCTGGTTCATTTCCAATTTCTGCTCCGGGTTGCGCTACTCCTACAATTCCTTCGCAGCCACCTGATTGCCCTTTAACTACACCGCCTGCACAACCATATAGTGATGTGGATCAAGTAGCTTTTGTACTAGCTTGTGAAGCGGGGAATGACCGTACTATACAATCGCAAAAAGATGCTTTAGGTATCGCTTACGTCGTTCGTAATCGTATGAATTCTGGTTTATATCAAGGTACAGCGGCACAAGTAATTAAGCAAAGCACTCAATTTCAATGCTGGGGTGAAGGAGCAAGGTGGGGAAATAATCTGGGAAGCATCAGCAATATTGATCCAGTAATTCGAGGATATGCCAATAGCCTTGTCAACAATTTAGCCTTACCCACCCCCTTTGACATGGGAATCCGATGGTATGGATTGTATACCTATGGTGTACAAAATGCTTCACCAACTCCACGAGACCCTGTTTCGCGTCAAACTCAATTAGACTTGCTGTCATTGTCTTGCTCTTCTTCCATACTAAACGATCTGCTTATTGGTATTGCAGAGTATGGTGACAGAATATATGCAACAGCTTTTTTGAGTGCACCTGGTAGTTGTAGTTAGAAATAGAAACCGAATTCACTGGAGGCTATAATGTTTTTCAGCAAAACATCCAAACCATGTCTAGTTGTTATGATGATCTTCATAGTTGTTTTCATCGTTCAAACTTCAGTTACGACATCACAAGATTCATCAGGTAATGGTCAGCCTGTATTTCCGAATGATGCATTTCTACTCTGGAATGGGTCATCGCTCATCCAATGGCAACCGACCGTTTCAGTACAGAAATCTTACCTCAATCTAACAGAGTTAGAAATGAATAGACAGGAAAATGTATCAACGCCAAAACAAAATTTAGGTACACTGAGTATCGCTTTAGATAGGACCAATCAATATATTTATACGTTAGAGGTCATTAGCAAAGATGAGCGTGGTCTCCCTTATGCATTGCAGATCGTACAAACAAATATATTGACACAAAATCAGAAATCTTTGTTGACTAAAGTAGGTCTGTTCACATTTCTAATGTCACCTAACAACGACAAAATCTTGGCACTCTACTTTGATGGGGAATTCGGTAGAAGTGGTCAGCATGCTTGTGTCTTAACATTGGTATCAGGTACTTGTAATGAGCTAAATTTACCACTCGCGCCTAAGGTCATGCAATGGATAGATAATCAGACTTTTGTTGTCCTATCCTTGAAACGCCAACTTTATTTGGTTAATTCTTCTACTCTTGAAATGACCCTATTGCCAATTCCAGACACATGGGACATTGTTTCTGCTGTACCAATACCGGGAACAAACTCATTGTTGCTCAGTGTTAATCCGAAAAATTATGTTACTGCTCCTGTACAGTTTCTAAAATTCGATCTCAGTACAATGAGATTAACTGATTTTCCATACGATGCACTCAATAGTGACTATACCTCGGTTCAGGATTGGTGGTTTTCACCAGACGGTCAATATTTGCTTTATGGTGCAGGCGGCAGTTTTGGAATGGTATTGGTGGAATTTAAAACAGGTCAGCTTATCACTGAATTGAAGAACGTGTATTCCCCAGTATGGTTTCCTGATAGTAAAGGTGTAATGTTGCTCTATCGAACTGCTGATCAGTCGTCAGTGATCAAATTTGATCTTCAAACCAAACAATCATCAACCTTGATTGCCAATGCTGCAAACATTGTTGTTTTACATTGATAGTCGATTTAAAAGGAAGGCGCAACCGATTTGGCTGTACCCTTTTGCTAAAGCTTGCGCTTAAATGTTATACAGTGTGGCAGCGACATCGTTGTCGAGGTTGATGAGTGCCAAGCGGACGGTGGCTATTCGAAAAGCAGAGATAGAAATATATTTCAAACGCTATTGCATCTCGGAGCATGACACACCATACGGAAAATCGGATGCGATATGGTGAAGATCTGCAAGGTGATGATGTAATTTGAATTGCTTTGCGAGGCTACAATTGGCATCATATATGGCGGATTATACGTTGGCAATGGCACGCAGAGTTTGCCTCAGATTGAACGATAAAAAGCTGGGGCATGAAGGGTTATTTATGCGAACTGATAGACATGAACTGTTTGAGCTTTTAAGAACGAGCCTGCCAAAGTTGGAGTTCCTTTT
>JBBSBM010000193.1:0-6187 GCA_038251275.1 Aggregatilineales bacterium | reverse complement strand
TATGAAGTCATTTCATGAATCATGGAAATCACGCGACATCATTTGATCAACGGATCGACCCATAAATCAATTCGCAAGCTCGATTTTTCAACGACGAATTGTGTAAACCGATTACAGACATCTAATGTGACTTTGTCGAGGCTTGGCTCATTCAGAAATTTTGTGCTACAATAAGAACAAATGAGCGCAAAAGGATTTTGCATGAGCCAAACCTACGACCAAATATATCAGCAGTTTTTCAACGCGCCTCCGCCAGAAAAAGTCGAATATCACGAGTCAACGACCGACATTATTCGAGAAGCGCGGGGCTTCATCGAAGGTTTTGATTTGACCATGCAAACGCAAGTTGGCTGCCCCGGTGGCTGTTTGTTCTGTTATGTGCCTTCCGGTCGCATGCTCACGCCCGAAAGTCTGCGCGGCGGACAATGGGGTTTTGAAGTCCGACCCAAGCGCGATGTCATCAAGAAATTCGTAATCCATCTGCAAAAAGGGGATTTAGCCGACAAAACCATGTATTGGAGTGGTGTGACAGATCCTTATGCCACACGTCCCGCAGAAACCCATGCCATCTGGGAAGCGCTCAACCAAGCACCTGTTCATTTGCGCCCGCGCCGGATTGCTGTCCAAACCCGTTATCGTCCTGATCGCGATGCCGAAGCCATCGCCGCCTACGTGCAATCAACGCAGAGTTCGGATGATGGCCCGCCGGTCGTGGTCAGTTACAGTATCGGCACAGATCGCGAAGACCTGATTCGTTCGTGGGAACGCGCGACTCCTTCGTATAAGCAGCGCATGACCGCCATCAAAACGCTGCGCCAAGCGGGGATTTGGGTCGTTCCAACCCTCAGTCCCTTCGGCCTATGGAATGATCTTCAGGGAACACTCGAACAATTCAGGGCATGGGAAATCCCTTACATCACCAGCTTATTCTTTAAAAAGAACACCGACTCGGCCAATACGCCTTCACAATTTATCGGCTATTTGGAGCGCGAATATCCCATGCTGCTTGACACTCAATGGCAAAAACAGCAGTTAATTGCCATGAATGACATATATCCCAACAGCGTTTTGCTTTATAAAGCGGGCTTTGCCTCCCTCACCGCGCCGCATAAACGGCTGGAAAGGGCTTGGGGTTAAATGTTTTTTGGCAAAGTTGGCGTCGGACATCCCCTTGTTAAAATTGCCAACTTTGCCATAATGTTTTTGGTTTTGTTACAAAAGGTAATCCAATATGATCGACGCACAAATGCTCGACTTTGATACGCTCTGGAATTATGACGATCCCGCAGCCACCGAGCGCCAATTTCGCCAGCTTTTACCGGCTGCCGAAGCGCAGGGTGACAAATCCTACCTTGCTCAACTGCTCACCCAGATCGCACGGGCGCAGGGTTTACACCGTCTGTTTGAAGATGCCCATCAAACACTTGATGTGGTATCCAAACTCCTAACCGATGATCTTCAAACGGCTCACGTTCGTTATCAGCTTGAGCGTGGACGTGTCTTGAATTCATCCAGCAAATCGGATCAAGCGCGTGCGTTTTTTATGGAAGCTTGGGAACAGGCAAAGCGCATTCATGAAGACTTTTATGCGGTTGATGCCGCTCATATGTTAGCGATTGTCTCCCCATCCGATGAGCAAATGCAGTGGAACCTTAAAGCGTTGGCTTTAGCCGAATCCAGCCCACAACCCCGCGCTCACAAGTGGATCGGTTCACTTTACAACAACATCGGCTGGACATACCACGACCTCAAGCAATATGAGGAAGCCCTCGCTATCTTTGAAAAGGCGCTTCAGTGGCGTAAAGAACAGGGCGAACCCACAACGATCCGGGTCGCCAAATGGTGCATCGCCCGCACATTGCGTTCACTCGGTCGCACTCAAGAAGCGCTCGATCAACAATTGGCCTTACTTGCCGAACATCAAGCCGCCGGAACAACTGATGGTTACGTTAGCGAAGAAATTGCCGAATGTCTTTTCGAATTAGGCCGAAGCGATGAAGCCCGTTCTTACTTTACACAGGCATATACCGAACTATCCAAAGATGTGTGGCTGGTAGAAAATGAAGCAGCTCGTTTGGAGCGCCTTAAAGACCTGTCATAAAGTGGCAATAAACGGATATTTTTCTAATCCTATTTCCAGTTATGATGAACATGTTCATATAGTCCAACGCCAACGTGGTACCCTCCACACATCAAAAGGTGGCGCTTCTAATGAACCACAAATTGGCATACAGTTAGTTCATCGCTGAACATTTTCAGCTTTTAATTGATCTAATTTAAGGAGATAAAGTGACCAAACAACGGGCATGGATTGGCTTTTGGATTCTTGCATTAATATGGGGATCGTCATTTCTTTTTATACGCATTAGTGTTGAACAACTAACCACTTTTCAAGTCGTATTCATTCGCACAGGTATCGCCGCCATCGGTTTAAATGTCGTGGCTTACATGCGCGGTAAACATCTCCCAACCGATTGGAAAGGCATCCGTGATTTACTGATATTGGGTATCGTCAACACGGTGTTCCCATTTGTACTCATCACATGGGGTGAAAAGAGTATTGAAAGCAGCCTAGCCGCTATCTTGCAGGGTACGGCTGCCCTCTTCACAATGGTTGTCGCTCACTTTGTATTCGTGGACGAGCGCATGACACCTCGCAAAATCATCGGGTTGTTCATCGGCTTTATCGGCGTTGTCATTCTTGCCAGCCGCAGCGCAGAAGGCGAAGTCGTTCAAACCGATGCCACGCTTCATTTACTCGGTCAACTCGCGATTGTCGCCGCTTCATTTTGCTATGCACTCGGTGGAACCTACAGTCGTACCGCCATCCAAAATCGCTTGGAACCGATTATCGCTGCCGCTGGAGCAATGACTGTAACCGCCATTATTTCCGGCATCCTAACCTATGCAGCCCCTTTACTTGGTGGACCCGCACCAACGCCACTCACAGATTTGACACCCCGTGTCCTCGGCGCAATTCTGGCACTGGGCTTTGTCAACACCTTTATCGCTTATATCATTTTCTATGCGCTTATTCCGGCGCTCGGCGCAGCCCGCACCTCAATGGTCACCTATGTCATTCCGGCTGTTGGTTTGATTTTAGGCGCTATATTCCTCGGTGAGGCGGTGGATATTCGCTTACTCATTGGCGCAGCCTTAATCATGGGAAGTATTGCTATCGTCAATCTTAAGTTTGGCAGCTTGTTCCGCCGTGCGCCAGCTGTTCAACCACAGGTGGTTAACGATGCCAGTTCATGAACCAACACTTCGAGTTTTATCCCCTGACGAAGCGCCTTCTGTATTGAAACTCATGGGCAGAATCGGCTGGGATCATTCGCTTGACCAAACCCGCGAATGCATTGTATGGGGAGGTAAAGGCAGTTTTTGTCTTGCCCTCGGTGATGAAATCGTTGGAACAGCCATCGCCAACAAATACAGCCAACGCTTGGCGTGGATTGGCCTCGTCATCAGTGATCCAGATTATCAAAGGCGCGGATTCGCTCGCAGACTGATGAACCACGCCATGTCTTACCTGAGCGATGTGGATAGTGTAATGTTGGACGCCTCAACAATGGGCTATCCACTTTATGACAAGATGGGTTTCCAATCGCTTTACAAAATCAATGTCTATATTGGCGCTCCTCAACGCTTCGAGCCTAGCCCATCAATCCGTCCCATGACGAATGACGACATGCCTGCCACTCTTGAGATGGATTATGATGCCGTAGGTGTTTCACGCAGCGCGGTGCTTCATTGGCTTTTTGAAACGGGACAAGGCTTTGTCGCCACACAAGGCAATAATATTACCGGATTTATCCTTATCAAAAAACATTTGGATACCTTGCGGCTTGCCGGATGGAATGCACGCGATGCGGCGACCGCCGAAGCACTTTTCCAGCTCGGCAGCACATTGGCAGCAGAAGAAAACTATCCCAACTATCGCATCAATGTCCCAGAACTGAATACGTCTGCATGTGACATCATTACACGGCATCATATACCCTATGATCGCTATGTCACACGCATGGTCTACGGCAAAAAACCACCCGGTCATATGAGCGATCAATATGGCATTGTCGCCTTTATGACCGGATGAAGTAGGTGGAATAGCGGCCTATTTGTCAATGAAAGGCGATTTAATGACATTACCTCTATAGATAAATATGCACGATCTATCGAGGAGGCCGCAATGTCAATCAATGCAATTCCGATTGAAAAAGATATGGTCAAGGCTGGCGACGCACTAAATGACATGATCTGTCCACCGCGTGAGTGGCCGAGAGACAACATTTGTGATGTGACGTTTCTCACCTATAGTTATAATATACGTATCGAAAACCAATTGGTTGAAGTTACCTTGCGCTACAAGGTAGAACGCTGCACCGAGGATTACGTCCTATGTGACCTCGCGCATTCGATTACACTGTTCCCCGGCGAAGAAGTATTTCTCTCAACGCGTACTCGACACAGTATTGCCCGCTTTACAGATGATAGTTCGGTTTCCGCATCCCAAATCTCGCGCTCAAGCGAACGTATTTGGATGGAAGCCTTCAAGAATGCGTCAACAACCTTCGATTCAGAGGATGATGGTGGCAGCCACGTTGAAACCCATAGTAAATATAGCCAGACTACTCCGGGCAGCGACCCGCCATTGGCCCAATTACTCGTAGGCAGCAGTTCGAAAACAGCATCCGGCACATTCGATGCAAATTCGAGCAGCAGTTATAATGATCGTTTACACCAGCATCTTGAAAATAGTGTGCATCAGACCAACGAAGTCACGCGGGATGCGACGTCCATTAGCTTGACCCAGATCAACAGCCACCGCCAAACAACGGCTGAACAACACGAAGAACTCGAAGTCAGCACGCGCCGCTTCAAGAATGACAACATGTGCCACACGGTTACACACTACTTCTACCAAATTGGTAAGCGGCAGAAAGTCAAAATCACGTTTGTAGAAAGGACGCTTCGGGCGCTGACGACCGCAGCCGATACAACAATCAGAACACGTCCTGTAAGTGTCTCTGTCGCCACTAACGCTAAACTCAACTTTGCACAGGGCGTAGGCACCACAACACCAGCAGTTGGAAATCTCCGTAATGCCTTCGTCGCACAGCGATTAACATCTGACCAAATAAATCTGCAAGCGGTCTCAAACATCCCCTATGCCCAATTTGTAAAAGAGGAACAAGAGCGCGCCAATGCTGTCGCACGGGTTGAAGAAATGCTTAAGGAGCAAAACATTGATTTCACCTATGAGTCAGAAGGTATCATCCCCACCGAAGCGCTGTACGTAGAGAGCGAACTAGGCAATTGTATCGTCTGCGAACCGGCAATGCTTGCCAAACATGAATATGAACTCGAACGCATGCGCCTCGAAAATGAACTACTCGAAAAGCAAATTAGCTTGCTAGAAAAGCACAAGGACTATCGTTGCTGCGGCGATGGGGTGGATAACAATTAGTCCAGCTTTTGGGATCACAAAAATGGGTATAGTGAAAACTATGCCCTCGTTCAAATCACATAAGAAAAATATCAGGGGTAAGGAAAAAAGTAACAAGGGAGAAAGAAAAAAGAAGAAAGGAGGAGTGAAGGGGGTTGGCAGCGGCGTACTCTCCCACCACGTTACCATGGCAGTACCATCCGCGCTTGTGAGCTTAACGACCGGGTTCGGAATGGGACCGGGTGTACCCTCACAGCTCTAGCCACCAACTACCTTCACTCCCACTTTCCTCTTCTTCAAAAGTTCAGTGTTCATGACTGCATTGCTGCATTCAGTTGTTAAACAACTCAACCAAATAGTGTTTTCTCGTAAGTCGTACTCTCCGCCAGAGTACTAATTTCCCCGTACCACATTTCAAAAGCCCTCGACCATTAGTACCGGTCGACTACAGACATTGCTGCCCTTACATCTCCGGCCTATCCAGCTGGTTGTCTCCCAGCGGTCTTACTTTCTTTAAGAAATGGGGAGTCTCATCTTGAGGTCTGTTTCCCACTTAGATGCTTTCAGCGGTTATCAGCTCCGAAGACTGCTACTCGGCTGTGCCACTGGCGTGACAACCGACTCACAGGCGCTTCGTCCACCTCGGTCCTCTCGTACTAGAGGCAGTGCCCCTCAAACTCCCTACGCCCACAGCGGATAGAGACCGACCTGTCTCACGACGGTCTGAACCCAGCTCACGTA
>JBBSBM010000192.1:0-6190 GCA_038251275.1 Aggregatilineales bacterium | reverse complement strand
CCATATCGCATTTTAAAATCAGTGGAGTTCATACAAGATGATGTGATCAACGGATAAGTCATTAGGTCACCGTCCAACCTCTATTTTTCAATGAGGCATTGTGTAAACTGATAACAGACATCTAATGTGACTTTGTCGAGACTTTACCCGCTCCTCGATAACAAAAGACTTTCCAGTTCCGGGGCCAGCAATGACTCTAATCCTCTTGTTTTCACTATCATGTGCAGCGATTATCTGATCTTTTGTAGGACGTGACTGACGCAATTCTCTAGGAGTGATTTTTGGTGGGCGGACTGGCACTGTAGGAGACTCTTTATTTAGCCAGTAAATCAAATTTTCAAAACATCCAGAGTAATCCTTATAAATTTTATAAGGGGTAAAGGCCATGACTGATAAAGGGACAGGGGTATCGTCTAACCCAAGTACAATCGTCTTGATCTTCTTGTTAGCTACTAAGCGGAGTTCGTTCTTAACATTAACCGAGTTTGCGGCAGATTCCGAATGGACATAGATACAGTGACTAACTGTTCCGTTGGATAGGACATATTGCACATCATCATCCCATGCGTCCCAAGGAGGGATTTCTTCCCAATCCCGCCAAAAGGAAATGTTTTGGGCGCGAAGATCCTTCACGAATCTATCAACAAAACTACGATCAAAATGAGAGTAACTAATGAAAGCTTTTACCATTTATTTCTGTTAGGTTACATTAGAAGTATTGACTAAAACAAACGCTGAGTTATGAAAAGTGCTTAACCGAATGATACACTGTTTTTATTAGTTGAGACAAGTATTCTAATTGGTTCTATACTGTTTTATTAAAAATAATTACTTTTCAATTATTATTTTTAAAACTGTGCTTGAAAAAGTTGCATTGAGTTGCTCTTGCCGAAGCGCGCGACTCGACGTTTAAAGCAGGACAAATTGGGGCGGTCTTAGGTGCGGTTGGACAGCCATTATGGGTGCGCTTTGATGACATAATTATTCGAGATGTGCGAGTCATTGGAGGTTAACGTTCGCGCCAAGTGTCAAATGCCCAAGCCACTTCGTCGGGCGTAGGGGTGTAATTACCGACACGGCGCACGACCAATCCACTAGCATAGTTCGCAAGTATAGTGGACTCGGCAAGTGGAGCGCCAGCCACAACAGCCAGCGTGAGCACCGCGATGGTTGTATCACCCGCGCCAACTGTATCGTAAACATCGGTGACAGCGGGAGCAGGGCAGTGTGTGACTGCGCCTGATGCCTCGCAAACAGTTGCCCCATCTGCGCCGCGTGTAATCACCATGCCATGAGTCAAATGTAGGGATTGGCAAAGTTCCTGCGCTGCCCCCGCGAAATCTTCATTCGTTTGAAGTGGACGGCGTAGATAATCACGCGCTTCGTCTGCGTTACATTTGACGACACCAAAACCCTTATATTTCTCCAATTTACCTTGAGCATCAGCCGTCAACAAGATATTGGATTTAGCGGCTAGTTTTCGGATGGTCGCGACTAATGTAGGAGTAAGCAAACCTGTGTCATAGTCACTCAGTAATACGGCTTTGACCTGTGGGATTTGCTGATCTATAGCCGCACGGACATTGCGTTCGACAGTGGGATTAATCGGTTCACGTGAGAGGGTATCTAAACGGGCAACTTGCTGCGGAAAGCGTAAGCCCATATGGGCCATGATGCGGGTTTTGACTGTGGTTGGGCGGGAAGAGTCAGTAATCAGAGTGTCCGTTTCAATACCGCGTGCTTGGAGGACCTGACGTAAATTGGTGGCGTTGGTATCCGAGCCGATGATACCGATTTGTACCGCTGTGCTGCCGAGCGCGACGATGTTTGCGGCAGGATTAGCTGCTCCACCGGGAATCAATTGGCGCGATTCGAATTCCAGCACAGGTATCGGTGCTTCACGGCTGAGTCGTGTGGTGTTACCGGTCAGATATTCATCAAGGATGAGGTCGCCAATAACCAGAATGCGTTGACCCGCAAGTTGGGGTATCCAATGTTTGAGATTAGCCATGTTCACCTTTGAGAAGGACTGCCAACACGAAACGGGGCAAACGTAACATGCGGCGGATGCGCCATGGTTGTAAATAAAGTCGATACAACCATTCTATCCCGTAACGGCGCATCCACAGTGGGGCGCGTGGGATAATACCCGCGATGAAATCAAATGATCCGCCGACACCCATCGCCATTTTGATCTGTAGACGGGGTAGGTTGCGGGCAATCCACTTGTCTTGTTCAGGTGCTCCGTAAGCCACAAATAAAATATCGGCAGCGTTGGTATTTATTTTTTCGATGATAGCATCTTCTTCATCGGGCGCGGGGCTGCCACTGTAGATGCCGACGATTTGGAGATTAGGATGTTGCTGGCGGAGAACAGCAGCAGCTTGATCCGCTACGCCGGGAGCAGCACCCAGAAAGTACAATTTCCAGCCGACTTGAGCAGCACGTTCGGCAATTTTGGGAACCCCATCTGAGCCGGTGACCCGTTCCGGCAGCGGTTTGTTCAGGTGGCGAGCAGCCCACAATAAACCGATACCATCCGGTACACACAAATCCGCGCGGGAGAGAATATTGTGGAAGTTGATGTCCTGACGGGCAATCATGATAAATTCAGGGTTAATAGTACAAACATGGTGGATGCGGTTGGAAGTAATCCATTCGCCAATCAGGTCAAGCCATTGAGGATAGGTGATGGCATCAACAGGTAGTCCGAGTATGCGAATAGTTTGATTTGGCTTCTTTATAGGAATTTCTGACATCGACTTCGATTGAGCTGTTAACGCTGGAATAAACTGTCGTGTACCCACAAAGTCGTCATTGAGTATTTGTTCGACAGCCGTGAGAACGTGATTGACGGTGACCATTTTCATACAAGTGCGGGCAGGGCAGCCTTCACGTAGTCCGATACTATGCCCGACATAACTGCATGGGCTGCATTCGGGAGCACTGCGGACGACGATTGATTTACTGGTGGGTGTCCAAGGACTCCATGCGTCTACATTACTAGGGCCGAAGATGGCGACAATCGGTGTGCCAACCGACGCGGCGATATGCATAACACCACTGTCCGCGCCAATGTAAAGATTAGCTGATTGGATAACAGCCGCTAGTTCAGCGAGAGTCGTTTTGCCTGTGAGATCAATCAGGCTCGTTTTCATGGCGGCTTTGACTGCATCACTACCATCATTTACGCTCCCAACAAGCACGATTTGGGCATTGTATTTTTGGTGAAGTGCATCCGCGAGGGCGGCGAATTTGGTCGTATCCCAACGACGCGCGAGGCTGTAACCACCACTGCCGGGATGCATGACAATTGTGCTGAGTGCCGAGTGTGAAGCATTAGTTTCAGCTGAAGCGGGAAGATATTTGCTAGCGTCTTGAACGGCGACGTTGGCGGGGCGAGGTTCAGATGATGCACCGAGTAGGGCGACTAAGTCGAGCCAATATTGGGCTTGGTGTTTTGCGCCGAAGCCACCATCATGTAGATGATGGTTGAGAAACCAACCGTTACCATTGTCGAGTCCGATACGTTGTTTCGCGCCGGAAGCGAGCGCAATCAAGGCGAATTTGAGTGTGCCGAGTTTAAGTGTGAAGTGATGTAAGAAAATAACCGCGTCATAATGACCTTTTCGCAGATCGAAGACACGACGTAAGTTAGCGGGTTGAAAGAATGCTCTTGAACCATTGAATTGCTTCTTATCAAAAGTAACGATTTCATCAACGAGATTTGTCCCTGCGATGACGGGCGCACTATGCGTTGTAGTGAGCAATGTGATGTGGGCATCTGGTCGCGCTTTACGCAGGGCTGCCAGCGCGGGTGTTGAGACAATCAGGTCACCAATATCGGCAAGTTCAACAATGAGATAGCGTTCGGACATTTGGTAATTAGCTTTTAATGTATAGCTTCATAAGGACTCAAATACCGCTATAAGTTGCTCCGCAGCTTTTTCCCACGTGAACTTTTTAACCTGCTGGTAGCCGAGCTGACAGTAATATTGACGGAGATACTCATCATGCGAAAGATGGGTCATCGCAGCGGCAATACTTTCAATACTGAGTGGGTCAACCAACAGACCAGCATCGCCTACGAGTTCGGGCAGGCTAGATGTACTGCTTGCGATAACAGGCGTGCCTGAGTGCATAGCCTCCAACACAGGAAACCCAAACCCTTCGTAGAGTGACGGGAACACGAGTGCTACTGCGTTAGCGTAAAGGGCTCCCTTGTCTCCATCATCAATGTAACCTGTTAAGTGAATCCCTTCAACATTGGCTTTCCAAGCCCAGTCATATAGCCATCCTTGTCCGCCTGCCAGCACCAAGTCGGTCGAGTCGCTGGGATGCTGAGTTCGCCATAGGGCAAAGGCTTGGATGAGGCGGGCGATATTCTTGCGCGGTTGCAATGTGCCTAAGAATAAGAAATAGCGTCTGGGTAAGTTATATTTGCGGCGAATCGCTTCTATATCTGCGACTTTAGGTTTATCAACGCCGGGGTAAACCACATGGATTTTGGCGGGCGGGGTGCCGTAATACTTGTGAAGATCATCAGCCGTGGCTTGGCTATCCGCTAGGATGACATTGGCACGGTGAGCACTGTAACGGGTCGTCCAATCAAGATAGATGCGTTGGGAAGTGGGATGCGCCTGCGGGAAATATTTGAAGCCGAGATCATGGATGGTGGCAACAGCTCGTCCGGGAAAAATAAAGGGCAGGGTGTGGGCGGGAACAAAGGTCACATCTGGTTTATCGTGCCAGAGGGCAGCCGCAAACCGAAAATGTGTCCAGACCCTTTGATAAGGAATGATACGCTGTTCGACCAATGATGAGGCTGGGAAAAGATCAGCGCGTGGCTGGTCACGGAAATAGAGCGTAATTTGGTGTTTCGTGTTGAGGCGTATCAGTGCTTTTATCAATTGGATCGCGTAGTTTTCTGTACCTGTCACGCGTGGGACAGTGCAGCGGCTGGCATCAATTGCGATACGCACTTACTGACGCTGCCTAAATACCAGAGGGAACAACCAAATCACCACAATGGTGACTAGAGCCACAGGCCACAGCGAAGCGGCAGCAACGGTAATGTTGTTGTCGAGCAATCCCATTGTGATGACCGCACCAGCTAATCCGGCGATTATCAGGATGAGGCTCGGCAGCAGTAGACGAGATTGCACCGAAGGGGTTAGGATGCGGGTGATCAACATCGCAAGGCCGATAGCTGTGAAGAATAGAGGCCACGCGCTGGCAAGTCCAAAAGCGTTAGGTTGGTTGATGTAGAAAAAGAGTCCGCCGAACAAAAGGCTTACAAGACCGAAGAACAATGATCCTCGCGCCCATCGGTGGGATGCTAGCCATCGTGCAATAAAAGTCAGCCCTAGGCCAATCGCGATGACGAGAATCAACAAAATGGTATCAGGTGCAGTATAAGTAGATGTAAGTGTAAATGTGAGCCATGCGCCAACACCGATGAGCCACAGCGCTGGTATAATTGAAGCCAGTTGACCCCGTTTGAGCGTTGTCAACGGCGGAACTGAGAAGAAGCGTTCCGGGTTTTCCATCCGCGCTTGACGTTCAATTTTGGCTTGTGCTTCGGCTTCTATGCGGTCGATACGAGCTTGTTCGGCGGCTTCCTGTTCAGCTATCACATCGCTGAGGGTAGATACAGCGGCTAGAGCTGCTTCAATATCCAGTCCGTCGGTCACATTGATAGGTAGCGAGTCGCTTGCTACTTCTACCGCTGGCTCTTCTTCATTCTCTGCAATTGTTTCAGTTGCGGGAGGCGCGAATGTTTCTTCGACTGTTTCAACCTCTGCAACGTCGGATATGGCTTCCTCTTCGAATGACGCCGGTTCTGGTTCTTCAGAGACGATGGGCACTTCAACAGCCCGTGGAGGCGCGTAACGTAAATCGTCTTCGGTCTGATCAAAGTCGGAGGACGGCAAATCGTCGTTGGGTGTGAGGTCATGTTCATCGTTAGTCATAGTGGATATTATGGCGGGTTTTGAGTTTATGCGCCAGAGGGAGAAGCTTGTGTCGTAAAGCGATTCAGTTTTCGAAATAGGGCTGTTGCAAAGTCAGAGAAGCAAGTGAAGGGCGAGAGAAAGGTGAGCATTAAAGAAACGCTGGGCATCAGGCAGGTAGTGAAAAGGGGTCAATGGCAGCAAAGCGACAACCAGATTGTTGAGAACAGCCATAATAT
>JBBSBM010000191.1:0-6216 GCA_038251275.1 Aggregatilineales bacterium | reverse complement strand
TTAGATTACCCACTCCCACTTTGCCATAATCGGGACAGCTTGGGTTGGGGCAGAAACTGCCCACTGATGCCAACTCACTCATCTTGCTCCCTCTGCATCTCTTTGGTTATGATTTTACCAACTCTGTCAAGGGAGACCACCAAATCGAGGGAAGCAAAAGCATTATAGGAGTTTCCAAAGCAGACTATCAAGACAATTAAAAACCATCTCAGCTAAATCTCGAATCTTCTGGTGTTTTGGTGTACACTACCCGCATAATATCAACCGCTCTCATGGAGACACACTTCATGTCCACCGATTCACGCACATGGTTTTATACCACTCCTGAACCGCGTCCCTATTTCATTGAGGAACGTGTGAACCATACGCTCTGGAAAAATCGCCTGCAAGGGCTATCCATGACCTGCACCCAATACACGTCTCCCATCAAATTGGAAGGCATTTGGAATGGAATGCCTGTCGAGTTTGAGTATCAACCCGGTAAATGGTTTATCCTTCGTGCCGGGCGTGAAGTCAAAGAACTCATCGGTGTCATACGCCAAATCCTGATGATTCGTCCTGCACTGGCTTATACCGATGCCAACGGCATGTTCTGTGTCGAATGGTATACCGATGGTGGTGCCGAGCGTTTCCAACGCATTCAAGGTGATCCCGCTTTTCAGGGTGTTCGTCGCCTACGCAAAGATTAAGCGTGCCGTTGCTCAAGTATTGGTTTTTTGAGGCATGTCCGCGACATGCCTTTTTTGTTATATTGCTAAAGACGATACTCCCAATGTATTCTCATCTACCAGTCTTGGATAGGTGTTATTTTAGGCATACCATTAGAGTAGATTTGTTTTAGAAGTAGGTACGGATCGCTATGAAGAAGATGCGGCGTGGATTACTGATTATAGCCCTTTTGTCGGCAGTTTTGGTCATCAACAGTATCGTGCTGGCACATGCTAATCTGGTTCGGGCGGAACCTCCACCTAATAGTGTGTTGAATGCTGCTCCTGCGGAAATTCGAATGTGGTTTAGCGAATCGTTGGAACCCACATTCAGTAAAATTAATCTGCGCGACAAAGAGGGCAATATCCTCAATACGCCGGTTACCCAAATCGACCCTGACGATTCGACTCAAATGAGTATGAAACCCGGCACACTTCCTGATGGTCTATATACTGTTGTGTGGCGCGCGCTTTCGGCTGCGGACGGGCATCCGACTTTAGGCAGCTATCCACTCGTGATTGGTGATGCATCGCAGCTCCAAGGTGCAACCAGTCAAGTTGATGATAGTATCCGCCCAGATAGCACTTTGATCCGCTGGGCAAATCTTATAAGTCTCGCGTTGACGATGGGTGGCATTGGCTTCTTTTTGTTTGTCTGGAAGCCAGCTGCTCCTGCCCCAACACCCACCATTGAACGTCGGATCATCATGCTTGTCTGGGTTGGCTGGATACTTATCGGGGTAACAGGATTTTTATTACTACTGCTCCAATACTCATTAGCAACGGGTTACCCATTACTGGTCGGTATCAACGGTGATTCGCTCAATAGTGTGGTTGCAGATACACGCTTCGGTCATTTGTGGTTATCAAGAACGGCCATGTGGGCTGGTTTAGGCGGTGCTTTATGGTTCGCGACTACAGACCGCTGGTTTTATCTAGTTTCGCTGGTTCTAGGTGGGGTCATTCTGGCAATTAACAGCGCTTTTAGTCATGCAAACGGTGCTTATGATTTAACCGCATCGGTCGCTTCTGACTGGTTACATCTGATGGCAACGACTCTCTGGGTTGGTGGGTTAATCCATTTCATCAGCATCATTGGCTCTGTTCACAATACCTTTGAACCTGCTGCACCGGTACTTAGCAATGTCGTCGGTCGCTTCTCGAATTTTGCCCGAATTTCGGTTATTACACTGTTTATCACAGGGTTATATGCCGCGTGGTTGCAAGTTGGAACAATCGAAGGCTTACTGACAACTCCTTATGGACAAGTGCTGCTCATTAAGTTGATTTTGATCGTGCCAGTTATTGGGTTGGCCTTTATCAATCTGGTTTATACGCACCGTGGTCTGGAAGCCGGTGATGAAAAATGGGCTGTCAGATTGCGCGGCCTGCTTGGTGCTGAAATCGTACTTACATCGGTGATTCTGGTGGCCGTTGGCGCGATGACCTCCATCAGTCCCTCGCGTACCACATTGGCGCAGCGGGCATCTAACCCGACTGCTCCGACGCCACGACCCATCAAAGATGTAAGTACGGTAAATGGTTTGCTCATTCAATTCGATGCCACCCCCGGTTGGATTGGCATGAATACCTTTACCCTCAAATTGGTGGATAGCAACGGCGAACCGATTAATGATGTCACATTGATACGGATGCGCTTCGAGAGCCAAACTCAAAATATTGGCGAAAGCGAACTCCGACCAGAACGCATTGCCGAAGGTGTTTATCGGGTTTCGGGGGCAAACCTTAGTGCTCCCGGTGACTGGCGCATTCGTGTCACCATCCAGCGTCCTAACCAGTACGATACGCTGGTCGATTTTAATCCGAATGTTCCTGATGCCCCTCAAACACAGACGCCTGTTCCTGTTCCCGAACCGAACACGCCAATGCCTAACCGCGTTTTAGTGTTACTGCTAACCGGAATCGTTGCATTGGGGGTGGGTGGCTACTTCTTAGGAGAAAACCGTTCCAAATTGTTACAAGCCTCATCATTGCTGGCTATTGGGTTGTTATTGGTGGGTGGAACATTCCTAGTCAGTGCTATGCAAGGGGTTTCGACCAATCCGACTCAAGATTCGGCTATTGCACCAACAAACCAATCACCACCTTAGTGATGTACAAGGTTTGGGCGTAATTGATACGCCCTGTCTTCATTAATCACCTTTTCGGCGCAATTGTTTGATCAATTTCACTTGGTCATCAAAGCCAACGGTTTCCCGGTCGCTTAAATCAAGTCTAGCAAGTGGCGTTACATCCGTGTACGCTTTTCCATTGGTCACATTGCTGTTCATTTCACGCTCAACCGATGCGACAAGCTGCTCCACCGGCTTCAGACGATTTATTGGCGAGAGCAATAAACCAAGTGCTAGTGCCACTTGCAGTTGGATATCATCTGTCATAGGGAGATTGCCTTATCAGTTGCTGATTCTTACAATACGCTGCAAGATAATCTTTTTGCGCTACACCTTGAACAACCCCGGTGTACTCGGTGTATAGTTGGGAAATACTTTGTCGAGTGCCGGATTATGTAAGCGATTGGTCATCAGTTCGCCCAACACATCGCGATAATCAATGGTGATGTCCAAATCTTCGCCACGATTAAGCGCATCAGGCGATAATCCCGGCCATTTCGCCATAACTGGTTTTCCAGTCAGATTTCCACTAATGGTCAGCAACGCGCTGCCATGACCATGATCAGTTCCACCGCCACCGTTTTCCTGCACCCGCCGTCCAAACTCGGACATAACCACTACCGTGACATGCTGCATATCATCACCCATGTCCTTATGGAAGGTTGCCAAGCCGCTGGCTAAGTCAGCCATGAGATTAGCCTGTTGACCCTCAATACCCCCTTGATTGACGTGCGTATCCCAACCGCCGAGATCGATGCAAGCCGCTTCGAGACCAACATCTGCGCGGATTAAAGCCGCCGTTTGCTTGAGTGCCGAAGCGAAATCCGTTTCGGGATAGGCTGCGCCATTTTGTGGTTGATAATTCTGGTAGCTGATGCTGGCAACTACATCAACTGCAGAGGTTGTAGCCTGTGCCGAAGCGTACAATGTGTCGCTGTCGAGTTTATAGAGCGAGTCGATGGCTGTCATCATCCGCGCCGCGGCTTGGAGGTCACCCCCCAAGTGGTAATCTGCAATGGATTTGATAGCGACCGGCGATACAGCACCACGCAATGAAGCCTGCACCGCTGTTCCCCAACCGACTGCCCGCACAGGCGAATTGTTACCTGTGTCGAGCGTTGATAAGTGCCGACCAATCCATCCAGTATGCAAACTGAAGTCGCCGGGTGTACCACGCTCCATGAAGTCCATCGCCTCGAAGTGTGACCGCGTTTCATCGGGTGAACCTGTGGCATGAACAGCCGCCATCTCACTACCTTTGAAAATCGGCAGCAGTGGCGCGAGCGCTGGATGCAAGCCGAAGAAACCGTCTAAATCCAGCACTTTAGGATCACTGCCACTGGCATCTGGTCGCGGAATTGCCAGCTTAGGCCGTGCGGCATAATAGGCATCTTCGGCGTGTGGGATGACCATATTGAGCATGTCTGCACCACCGCGCAGAAATACCGAAATCAACACATCGCCGCGTGGAGCGCTGTTAGCAGGCGCAAAGGCTAACTTCGGCATCCACATCGGCAGCACCATATGAGCCGCAGCTACACCAACTACAGCCGAAGTATTCCGCAGCATTTCTCGCCGCGTGATTTTTTTATTGAACATCATTGTGTCCTTTTGATTGCTATAGCTTTGCGTTATTTGTACTGGAAAGCGGGTGAGGCCATTAAAAGCGCCAAACCTGCCTGAATTTGTGTCTGCTCGTCACCCAAAGTTGCATCCGCGAATTGCAACACGGTTTCGTGTTCGGCATCGGTCAACGGTCGCCCGAACAGATATTGACCAAAGAATGCCAGCGCTGAACTACTATCCGTAGCGACATTATTGGCCTTGAGCAACTGATTCAGGCCATCGAAACCGGCATGTGCGCCTTTGATCCTATTATTCGCACCACTGATGGCGAAGTTCCAACGCGGCAGCAAGTTGTTCATCCAATACGCACCGACATCGGGATAACCGTTGGGGGAGGGCCAATCAAATGGGATGTTGCCCATCGCGGTTAACGGTTGAGTCATGGAACGCACAAAAGCGGTATCATCTTGAACGTCGTAATCCATTGCGCGGAGAACACTAACCGAGTATTCAAATGGCTGCTTGAACTTGGGTGGCGCGTTCCAGAATTCTCCGGTGTTGAAGATTGTCCGCAGTACCGTTTGAATGTCACCGTTGCTACCTAAGTAGGCATCGGCACAGGTTTGTACCAACCCATCTGAAGGTGTATCACTGACAAATTTGCGTAGCAGCTTGGTGCTGACAAACTTGGCGGTTGATGGATTGGCAGCCAATAAATCCAGCACTTTCTCACCATCAGCCTCTCCGTTGTTGGGAATGGTTGTTCCTAATACCGTTTTGATGCCATTATCATGGAAACCTTTGCGGAACTTAAATAGGGTTTCGTTATTTTTACTCTGCTTGCCACCTTGCACAGACCAACCGGTAAAGGCTCTCGCCACTTCTTTGACATCGGTTTCGGTGTAACCACCATTAACACTGAGCGTGTGCAGTTCCATTAATTCACGGGCATAATTTTCGTTCGGATGGCTCTTTTCACTCTGAGCATTATCGAGGTAAACCATCATGGCTGGACTATGGGCTGATGCGCCTAGAATCGTGCGGAAGGTGGTCATGGCGTTGGGACGAATAACATCGCGATCATCATCCACTTTCAAAAACAGGACATTCGCCTTGCTTATATACAAGCTGAAGTGATCGGAGAATAATTGCACCATACGCTCGTAAAGTTGTCGGTCAGAATATAGAGCGCGTGTTGTTGTACTGCCTATGAGCGCTCCGGCAATCACCTTACGCATTTTGTTTTCGGCCTGTGCCAGCACACCACCATTCTGACTCAAAATGGGCATGTAGGTTTGTAAGCGATTTGGCATCTGAACATCGGGCAGATTTTCCGGCGCAAGCTGTTCTTCTATAAAGGCTTTTGCGCCAATTTGTCGTACATGGGCATAGAGATCTGGTGTTACACCGAAGCTCAAGCGGGTAATGACATGTGCTACATCATCACGTGTGGCAACAGTTGCTGGCAGAAACGCACCTGTTGGAGCGGCCGAGAGCGCTTGCTCAATCGCACCTGCATTCACAGTGACCAAAGCGGCTGCGCCTAATCCCAGCCCTTTTAAAAAATCTCGTCTATTCATCATTCCAATACTCCACTTTCTTCAACTAGCTTTGCACAGCATAAAGAAAAAGTGTTATCAAAGTGTGTTCTGCGCGTAAACATTACCAAAGTCAGGGTAATCGCATCAAAATAGAGAAGAAGCGATAATGAGGCAAAAAGGGAAGCCTCGTGTCGGACAAGCTGAAAATCAGTATCGAAGCGTGTTTCGAAAAGGTAGCCGATCCACGGGTAGAAGGGCGATGCGACCACA
>JBBSBM010000190.1:0-6282 GCA_038251275.1 Aggregatilineales bacterium | reverse complement strand
GGTCTACAATCTTGCTCGGCGTGTCAAAACACTCCGCGTCGAGATTCATCGCTCTGACCAAAGATGGATGCCCCGCTCGCCTGCCATGGTCGCTGGTTTGACTGACCATCTCTGGTCTATTCGTGAGATCTTAACTTCTGTCCCTATTCCTACCAACAGCCTCTAGGGAGACTACCGAACAAAAACACGAGTCATAATCATTTCCTCCACAACACTCAACAAACCGATTAAGAAAATCGCTGAGGCTGGCAAGGACTTTGGAGAGGTGTGCTACACTCTACTTTGGGAGTCTTGCTGGACGGATCAGCGAGCCTTCAAGGTGCTGGGGGAGGGCTAGTACTCTCCCAGTCATCGAAAAGCCAATCTAAAGTTGATGGTTGAGAAGTGAACGAAGTTGGCAGACTGAGGAAAGGCGATATTACTTAGAAAATTAGCGAGGTCTACGGGAGAAACATGTTCGGATTGGCTCCTGTCCCTCCCGCACAGCCGAGAAAAGCACTTTCGAGTGCTTTTTTTCTTGCGTGGCGATGTTCGAATTCTGTCCTCATGTTGGCGAAAATAATTGAATCTTAAGTATTAAACGATTCTATGTTTTAAGTATTGAATTCGGCGTTTATTTTCTCGTATAAACACGATACTATTTGGTCCAGCTACGCCCTTTTCTTGGCCATGTTCGAGTCCCATTGGGGGTACACACGGAAAAAAGCGCCTCAAGAGCGCTTTTTTCTTGCCTAGGAATGTTCAAATCCAATTGGGGTCTTTGATAAAACTGCTGTTACGCATTACAGAGATACCAACTTTATTCAACAATTTCGATGTTCGACTTCAGTTACGCACTTCCTTAGACTACCACAGACTACCACTCGAACTTACACAAATGGCTCATTCGCAATGCTTCTATGAGCATCATCTCATCAGAACTTTCGTCCACCTGTTTATTGAGGTTGATTACGAGTTTTCTGTTCAAAGCGCTTGACTTTTTGATCTTACTTAGTGATAATACGATTTAGTAAATCGAATTAGTAAGGTCATGAACAAAAATAAGAAACGTCCAACAATGGGGGATGTAGCCCGTCTTTCCGGTGTATCGCAGACGACAGTTTCATTTGTCATCAACGATGTCCCCAATACCAATATCTCAGAGAAGACCCGTGCAACTGTGATGAAAGCTGTAAAGGAACTGGGGTATACACCGAATGCGATGGCTATCGGTCTTCGAACCAGCCAATCCCATGTCATTGGATTGGTCGCTGACGAAATTGCCATTACGCCTTTTGGTGGCTATATCATTCAAGGTGCGCAAGATGCCGCGCGTGAAAATCGACGACTTATCATGTTGATGAACTCAGGAAAAGATGCCAGCATCGAAAATGAGGAGATTGGCATTTTGTTGAGCCGACAGGTGGAGGGAATTATATTCGCCACAATGCGGCATCGTATCATCGAGCCTTCGCAATTGCTTTATCAGATTCCGTCCGTTCTGTTGGATTGCCGTGATGCCGACAATTCATTTCCGTCTGTGGTTCCCGATGAATTCTTAGGAGGTTACCAAGCAACTGAGGCCCTTCTGAAAAAAGGACATCGCTGCATTGGTATGATTAATACTTCAGAAAATGTTCCCTCCGCTCATCTACGCGAGAATGGTTTTCGGCAGGCATTAACCGATCATGGTATCCACGTTGATGATAGGCTAATCGCTTATGGGGATGACGGCAACGCAAAGGCAGGCTATGACGGCGCTAAGGTTCTGTTCTCACGATATAACGATATGACTGCGTTGTTTTGTTTCAATGACCGTGTGGCAATGGGAGCATATGATGCGCTGCGCCAGATGCAGAAAAGAATACCTGAGGATGTAGCGGTCATAGGCTTTGACAACTATGAAATCATCGCTGCAAACCTGTATCCAGAACTCACAACGATGCATCTTCCACTTTACGAGATGGGCAGATGGGCTGTAGAGAAAGTGTTACAGATTGCCCAAAGCACAGGAGAAAATGACTCTCCCCATCAAGTAAAGATCCCGTGTCCTCTCGTGATGAGAGACTCGATATGAAAAATAGGCGAAGGAGGCGTTATTGCATGAATAGCCAAACAAAGAAAAGGTAGTAATGTCTTCTCGCATCACTACCCTCATGAATAGTGCCGATATTTCCCATCAGGCAACTATCTGGAAACGTTATACAAAAAAGTTCAATGCAGCTTTGCACGATCCAGATAGATTTCACCGAATATCCGACATTATGTATTCTTGTTGGCAAGCTCAAAAATCCATTTGTATCACATACTTAAGAATTCCTTTCTAAGGAGAATGATCATGTTTAGCAAGCGCAAACTCGTTTCCACAATCGCCACAGCAGCGATTCTTTCAATTAGTGCATCAGTAATGCCAAATGTCTTGGCGCAATCCACTCCAAGCTGTGGAAGTGATCCTGTAACACTCAATGCTTACTTTGAAACCGGATTTGACATTCCATTCAAACTTGCCGATGAGTTCACCAAACAGTTCCCTAACGTGACGTGGGATATTAAGCAAGACCAGTTCACCAATCTAATCAATTCGACACCGCGCCTGCTCTCAGGTGACAATGCACCGGATCTCATTCGGCTGCCGACGCTGGTTTCCTTCGCCAAAGATGGTCTGCTCAAGAATCTGGACGATTACGCTACCGCTTTTGGTTGGGACAAGTGGCCCGTGCCACAGCTTAACCAGAACCGCGTTGCCGAAGACGGTACCCGTGGCTCTGGTTCGCTGTATGCAATGGGTTTGAACTACAGCTTGACAGGTATCTTCTACAACAAGAAGCTGGCAACCCAAATCGGTATGACCGAAGCCCCCAAGACTCTCGCTAAGTTCGAGGATCTACTCGCCAAGGCTAAGGCTGCTAACCTTCTCCCGATTATGCAATGGGGTAGCGCCAAGAGTGGCATGGGCTTAGCTTTCCCGTTACAGGCGCTGATGGCATCCGTCGGGCCAGTCGGGCCGATCAACGACTGGATCTTCCAGAAATCAGGCGCGACCATCGATACGCCTGATAACCTCAAAGCCGCGCAGCATCTTGAACAGTGGATCAAGGATGGTTACTTCCCCACTGACATCAACGCTATCGAATACACGGATGCTAATGGCCGCTTCGGCAAGGGTGAAGGTGTGTTCATGTTCAATGGTGATTGGCAGAATGCTGCATATGACACAGACTTGCCGGGTAATGTCGGCTTCTTCCTTATGCCACCGGCTGAGGCTGATGGCTCACCTGCTGCGATGTCTGCCCCTCTGACATACGGTATTGCTGCTAAGGCCAAGAACGCTGATTGCGCTGCCTTCTTCTTGAACTGGGTTGGTAGCAACGATGAAGCCCGCAAGATTGACGTAGCCATTGGCGGATCTAACCCCGGTGGGCCAGCCGATTCCACGATGCCAGCCGTCACCGAAGGCTCGGTCACGAATGAGACTCTGGCTGCCGGGCCAGTCGTCGGCAAAGCAGGAAATTCGATGGATTTCATTGCCAACGGCACGAGTGCGATTTTCGCACAAGGGTGGACACCCGAATTGCAAAAGATGGTCGGCGGCAAACAGGATGCAGCCGGACTTCTCAAAGCTGTTCAGGCCGAATACGAGAAAGAACTTTCTCAGTAAAAATATAGTGGTGATAGGTGCGGGATACGTCCTGCACCTGTCTCATTCATGGTGACAATGATGATAACGTCTGACAATCGCGCTGCATCTCCTAGCGTGTCTCAAGCAATCTCCACTAAAAAAGGAATTCGTCGCGACACAATCATTGGCTGGTTGTTTGTCGCGCCCGCGTTAGTGATGTATGCGCTATTTGTTCTGCTGCCGCTCCTCATGAGTATCCAGTATTCGTTCTTTCGCTGGAACGGTATTACGGCGATGACATGGGTGGGACTCAAGAATTATGCCAGTGTATTAGAAGACCCTGATTTGCTTGAAACTATTTTTAACTCATTCCGGTTGATCCTATTCTTTAGCATCATCCCCGTATCCCTTGGGCTGGTCGTTGCCAGCATTATCCATCGTGTAGCGACCGGACGGCTCGGTGCGATAGCCCGAACGGTCTTGTTTCTGCCACAGGTTATCCCATTAGTCGCGGCAGGCATCATCTGGGGATGGCTGCTATCGCTTTCGGGAATAATTAACCAGATACTCACTGCCATCGGGCTTGGATCGTACACCCGCGCGTGGTTGGGTGATTTCGATTGGGCGCTTCCGGCTGTTGGCTTCATCGGCGTGTGGGTGCTGCTTGGATTTTGTACCGTCCTGTTATGGACGGGTATGACTAAGCTTGATATAGCCTTATTTGAATCGGCAAGAATCGACGGCGCGAGTTGGTTTACCGAGTTTACCCGTATAACGGTTCCGCTGGTTCGTAACGAGATCGGTGTGTGCCTCACCGTCACAGTGATTGCCGCCCTTGCCGCATTCGACATCGTCTATGTCTCGACAGCCGGTGGCCCCGGTAATTCGACGGCAGTACCGGGAATCCAGATTTACATTCTTGCTTTCACCGAACAGCGAATTGGCCCTGCGTCCGCGCTGGCGGTCATTCTCATGCTGCTGGTTTTGGTCGTCATTTTGCCTATCCAACGACTAAGCCGGGAGACTACCTAAATGAAGATTGGTCGTGGTGAATTCTGGGCAAGTCGGATGCTCCTCATCGGGCTGATGGTCATTACGATTCTGCCCTTCATTAGCATTTTCACAACGGCCCTGCATCCATCAGGAACAGTCCCCAGCGGTTTCGACTGGCCTGCCAATCCGCAATGGGGTAATTTCATTGAAGCCTTTAACGTGGCGAACATGACCGTACTGTTGGCTTCTAGTACATTTATTGTGCTTGCCGTTGTGCCGATTTCGTTGATTATCTCGACGATGGCAGGCTTTGCTATCGGTCACCTGCGAATTCCTGGCTCGCGTATTCTACTGTTTCTTTTCGTGTTCGGCTTGACACTTCCATTCGGTGGAATCATCGTGCCGCTCTATTATCTGGAGCGGGCAATTGGCATCTACAACACGCGGTTTGCTATCGCACTGCCGTTGATTGGCTTGTACATGCCGTTTGCTGTGTTCTGGATGCGTGCTCACTTCGTCAATATGCCGATTGAAATATCGGAAGCTGCTCGCGTAGATGGGGCGACAACATGGGATCTGTTCTGGCGTATTCATCTTCCACTGGCACGACCACCCATTGCGTCACTCGGAATACTCATGGCTGTTTGGACATGGAATCAATTTCTCATTGCGCTAGTGCTGGTTGAAGACCCCGCACAACGAACGATGGCGGGCGCATTAGGGGCGTTTCAAGGTCATTACGCGACTGATGTTCCTCTGCTGTGTGCTGGCACAATCTTGATTCTATTACCCACGCTCATCATTTTCATCCTATTTCAGCGCCAGATCATCGGTGCGCTGCTTCAAGGCTCGGTTAAAGGTTGAGCGACCCAGAGCAGTCAGTCAAGACGCTTGCTGCTTTGTGCTACCAAATGTGGTAAATGTTGCAATTATTGCAAAAATTGCAACTTTCCCGTTGAACGGTACAGCGGGTTTGAGTGAGCAAGTTGCCGAATATGCGTAATATGCGGCAGATTCTGCAAATGCGGCACGATTTGTCGATCGTTTTTAGCTTCATACAAAGACCATTTTTATGTCGGAAATGTCGTTTTAGTCGTCAGTGTCGGAGCGACATTTGGCAAATCTGGCAGCAATTTCAGCAATGGCAAAGTGTGATTTTGTGCCAGATTTGCCAATAATGTTAAGATGCGGCGGGCTGGTAGAAAATGGTCGAGGCGTGCCTCAACCCTACGCGTCCTATCACCATCATATTCGATGTGATGGCGTAATGGGTTACCATTTGGAAGAACATTTTGTAACTTTTGCGCGGTGTTGGCGTTAACCCTTTTGAGTAAAAAACATTGTTAAATTAGTTGGTGCATAGTTGGAAAACAATTTGTCGGGTTAACCGAAAATAAACTTAGAAGATAATAGTTTCAAGTTTCAAGTGACAATAAAGGCAATTGACGCGCCATTCGCCGAGGGCTGAAACACCTCAGCTACCGAGAAAACTGCCGCTTCAATGCAATAGGTCACCAACTACACTTACAACGGAACCCCCACCCCAACCCTCTTTCAGGGGTAGGTATTTGCTCGATTAGGCATGGATAGTTAGCGATTGCCGGAGGATAAACCCTCCGGCAACATGAATAAAGCCCCGTAAACGGGACTGAATGAGCCTTTAACCGTATGTCGTCCATTAAGCAGATATT
>JBBSBM010000189.1:0-6356 GCA_038251275.1 Aggregatilineales bacterium | reverse complement strand
CTAGTCTCAAACCTATTAGATAGAGGTACACGAGTGTGTGCCTCTATATCAACAGCAGCATTTCCTTTGAACTGATATGTCAACTTCATAACCATCATCTAGCAATTAGCTGCTATTCTTCTTCGATTTATACAACGGAAAAACATTATGCAAACCCGACCCATTGGAACACTGAACGTCAGCATTGTTGGGCTTGGAACCAATAATTTTGGCAAGCGAATTGATGACAGCGCATCCATCGCGGTCGTCCATGCTGCGCTGGATGCAGGCATCAACTTTTTTGACACCGCCGATATTTATGGCGGCACCCGCAGCGAAGAATTATTGGGCGAGGGACTTGGTGCACGGCGCAAAGATGTGTTGATTGCCACCAAATTTGGCATTCCGATTGATGACAAACGGCGTGGTGGTGGCAGCCCTGCTTATATACAACAAGCGGCAGAGGATAGTTTGCGCCGCCTCGGAACGGATTATATCGACCTGTACCAACTGCACCGGCCTGACCCTGAAGTACCGATTGCGGATACACTGGGCGCACTGAACGATCTGGTACAGGCGGGTAAAGTGCGCGAAATCGGCTGTTCGAACTTTTCAGTGCCGCAGCTTGAGGAGGCCGAGGCGGCTGTAAAAACCGGCGCAGCCCGCTTTGTGAGTGTACAGAACGCATATAGTCTGTTTGACCGTGAAGCTGAACAGGATGTGCTGCCTGAATGTACACGCACCGGTGCGGCGTTCCTCCCCTATTTCCCGCTCGCAAATGGGTTGCTCACAGGGAAATATCGAAAAGGACAACCTGTGCCGGAAGGCACGCGTTTACAAAATCCGGGCAAGTCTGAATTGTTGTCGGAAGAAAATCTGTCGCGGGTGGAGGCGCTGATTGCATATGCCGAGGCGAAGGGTCACACGATACTTGAATTGACTTTTTCGTGGTTGATCGCCAATTCTGCCATCGCTTCGGTGATTGCAGGGGCAACTTCACCACAGCAAATCAACACCAACGCGGCTGCCACCAATTGGCGTATGACCGAAAGTGAAGTTGCTGAAATTAGCGCGATTATGGGCTAAACGAGGCAGCTAAAAACTAAAGATAGGTGTAAGGGGCGCACCACACATTACTGTGAATGCGCCCCGATTTTTATTCGTTGTTCTCGACATATTCGCGCCGTGTGCGATCTACAATGTCGATTAAGGTGTCGATGGTGTAATTCACCTGATACAAATCATGCCAGAGGGCAGCGAAAGCCATCCCTGATCCATAATCAAAGCGTGGGCCGACAGGTTCGTTACCCATCACCACCATATTTAGCCCCATCAGATCCAGACCGTCCTGTGCCAGCAGCAGCGTCACACCGGCGGGATAACGCGCCCAGCGTGGTAACGGGCGGCGGGTGATGGTTTGCTTGACTTTGGCGCTTTGCAGGTTAAAAGTCGCGCGGCCTTCAACTTCCGGCGCGAAGACCGTAAATGATTCATCGTCGGAATAGGTGGCAGCAATCCACATTTCGCGCCCCGGTGCACGCGCTAAAAATTGTACGACCTGATCCGGAAATGCTTCTGTAAATGAAGCTAATAACATCACGGGCGGATTGTTAGACTCTAAAATTGTCTCCACTCCTCACCCCTCATCATTATCTTGTGTATCACTATGTCTTTTGAGTGTAACACAACCTCATTGTGTAACTGCATAATGCTTCATTGAAGATATCAAGATTCGATGAGGACATGCTTAACCGTCAAAAATGCGTTTTTATGGATGCATTTATTGTTTAATATGATGGTTTCTTGAAACGGACTTAGCTCGTATATTCCCCATTCTTTAATATAGCATCGTCATCCAAGCGATATTCTCTGGTAGAATACCACCGTAATATTGAAATACTTCGGGTGAATTTTATGCGGCGTACAATCTTCAGCTTTATGACAGGCCTCATCATGCTCGTGCTCGGTGGTGTCTGGGCATTGGCACAAGATGTCGCTGCCTGTGCCCCGGCTGTTGATGCGATCTGGACAGCCGCCAGCAACGCCTGCATCAAAGAAACGGTTGGTTATGTGTGCAATGGTGGCGCACCACCACAGGTCGAGCCATTCGGGCCGGTCAGCAATGCCCTTAACCCGATTGGGGCGCTGGTGGACGTGGGGGTGGTCACAAGCATCCGCACCTTACCAATTGCTGTGGAAAATAGTAACGGTGGTGTGATGTGGCTGCGTCCGAAAAGCCCAATTCGCTACAGCGGATTGATGGTTGGTGACACCAGCGTGACGAATAATACCCCGCCTGATTATCCAGCATGGCAATCCATTATTGTGCAAACCGGTGAGCAGCTTTCAAGCTGTAGCGCCGCGCCGCGCAGTGCCTTTGTCGTGCAAACGCCATTCGGCGAGCCGACGAATATCGCCATCAATGGTGTGTCGGTGGGTTTGAATGGAACGTTGATGATACAAACCAGCGGCAACCAAACCGTTTTCGCGGTACTTTCCGGTCAAACAAGCCTTTTCAGCGGCGGGCAAGAGGAATTAATGCGCCCCGGTCAGCAAAGTGTGGTCACTTATAATCCGCCGGATTTTTCGTCGCCGATTAGCGCACCGGCATTTCCGGGATTGCTCGACGAAACACTGGTACAAAATTTCCCGGTCGCATTACTTGATCGTCCCATTAACTTACCTCAACCGGGTTATGTCACCACAGATGGTGCAGTCAACCTACGGGTTGCGCCGACTACCGATGCAGGTGTAATCGTACAGGTTCCTGCTGGACAGGTACTCAGTGTGCTGGGGCGCGATGAAAGCAGCCAGTGGTATCATGTGCGGGTGGACAGTGGCGAAACCGGTTGGATGTTCGCGCAGTTGCTCATCCAGAATGTGGGGAACATTCAGGCGGTGTATTCCGCTACGCCACTGCCTCCCCAGCGATATGGCGAGTTGGGTCACTCTGGCAAGGTAATCGCCCCTGCCGGGGTAAACCTGCGCCAAGCTCCAGACATCAATTTTGCGCTGATTACAACTGTTCCTAATGAAACCATTGTTACGCTATTGGCACGAAGCCCGTATAGTCCGTGGGTAAAAGTCAACTTTAACAACATCGTTGGATGGGTGGCCCTTATTGCACTTGAAACCAACGCGGTCATTGATGCGCTGCCGATTGATTACAATGTGCCACCGCAGCCGGCGCCAACCCGTGTTCCCGGTTCATTTGGCAATGCCTTCCCTGACCCTAACCTGCCAAGTAATTAACCAATGAATATCGGTTGCAGTCGAATTTACTCTTTTTCAGACCGGAGACTTCTGATATAGTAGTAAACCTATTGGGGAGTCGCCAAGCGGCAAGGCTCCGGACTTTGGATCCGGCATTCGTAGGTTCGAATCCTACCTCCCCAGCTAGACAGGAACTGATTCGAACGTTTCGCCGAGAGACGGGTGGGAAATTTCTCACCCGTTTTTCTTTTTGAGCTTTGACTGCCACCACTGTTGCGGGCACGCCTAACCTCATCAGTAACATCTTTGAGATAGGCAAAAGGTGCTCGCAATTCTAGCTGTATATTTCCCTCCGGGTTGATAACAACCCGCTCGACCATTTGATGCAATAGCTCTTTTTGATCACTATGCTCCAAGCTATTATACAGCACTCCTGCCTTAGCAACGATTTTTAAAGCAGTGTCAAGATTATTTATATGAACTTCACGCTCCTGTTTAAGGCTTTCCAAAAGCGATCTCAGTTTGTTACGCCGATCTTGCCATTCAGTCCACAGACTATCCCAAATACTCTCTGTTATTTTCCCACTCGCATATAAACGAGCAGTCCGAGCTTCTTCTTCATCTATTGCTTTCAAAGTTTGCTCAATTTGGGTTCTTTCATCGGGACGCAACCATCCGATTCGTTCCGCCAAATCTCGCTGGAAAACCTCTCGTATCAACGGAATAAGTTCTGGGTCTATCTGTACATTTTTCAACTCGACTGCAATTCGACTATCAATTTCACTACAAAGAAAGCTCACGCCTCCTGCGGAAGCAACACGATAATAGGGTGTTCCCCCGTAAGAACGACCGGCATTTGAGGTTGAGCAGGTAAGGCGAGTCAAGTTACCATTCCCTGAAGGGCTGTAGTAAATCATTCCGCTTAACAAATATTCCTGTTTACGTCGAACCTTCCGGTTTTGATTTCGTCGTTCTAGAATCTCTAGCCCACGCTCAAATTCCTCTGTGCTTACAATTGGCTCCCATTTACCTCGAAGTGTTTTGGGCGGAATATTGTTTCTTTCGCTAACAATCCATCCTGCATATGACCAATTGTGAAATATGCTAGAAAGCGTACCAACATTCGCTTTACGTTTGCCATTTGGTGTCACAGATACAAATGACCGTCCACTTCGATAACGATATCCCTTTTCATGTAGTGCTTCTGCAATCTCTTCTAAAGTCATTCGATCTTCTAGTAGCAGATCCCATGCATATCGCCACATTGGAGCACGCTCAGGATCTTGCTCAATCCAGTGAGCTACTCGTCCCTGAAATTTCTTTACTTCATAGCTAGTTCGTGCTTCTACATTGATATAGCCATCTGGAGCTAGGCTTATATAGCCTCCTTCTTGCCGCTTGGCTTGAAGGCCGCCTTTCACTCGTATACCCAAAAGTGCAGACTCGCGTCTTGCTAATGTAAACGAAAGTGTAACAATCACTCTGTCATCCGGATCCATCGGATCTAGGTCTGGAGAATTAGCGAAGCGCACGGACACACCGAACTCATACAATTCGTCAATTGCCCGTAGTGCTTCGGTGTCATTTCGACCGAAGCGATCTGCGCGTTCAACGACGACAAACGAGAACTTGCCTAATCGTGCATCTTCAAGAAGTTTTTGATAACCTTTTCGTACAGGGGTCTTCCCGCTTAATACATCCACATATTCCTCGTACACAGGTAGTTCAGAACGTTCGAGTACATTTTTCTCGATGACAAAACGCTGCCTAGCACGCGACAGTTCTGGTTTCTGGTTCTCATCACTGCTGGTGCGTAGGTAGACTGCCCACCCTGGCTGGGGCGCTGCGACAGGTTTGTTCTTATGACGTACCATTGATAAACCTTCATTTGAGCTAACACTACTACACGATACAACAGGTTTTTACTTCTGCGTTTTCTCGCCCTCTGACTGCACCTTGGGACAGTTCTCACCTGTGTCTTTCGTGGCATTTACAATTAACTTTGCAACTTTGAATATGCGTTCCAGCATTTCTTTTGATGTGTCAGATCTTGGAAATTTTTCCAATTGATTAGAAGCTGATGGAGTTTTCATTAGATATTCCTTTGGAGTTTTAAGGCTCAAATGATGTGTAAATTGGACTATCATCTTTATCTTTATCCTTTCAATTCCAGCGTATCCAATAATTCCTGACAGTGATGGACTAAATATGCCATTACATATGGGCAAAAGATGACATCACAGATGGCAAAATGCGCCAAGCAGTTTCACCTGCTTTAAAGCCCCATAGGAACTAAGTCACATGGAGTTAGATTGGTATCGTTTGCTACACTGGATGTATTACGTTTTGTATTGCGATTGATTTGGGAAATGATTGCTATGATCCATTGGCAGCGCATCCAATTCGTCTTGGATAGACTCTGTTACGAGTTTGATGAGTTTGAGGTTGATCATTTTGTTCGGCATCTGGAACATCTGAGAGGTCGATCAATTGTAAGGATGTCATATGACTTCGATCCCAGTTTGACTGGTCTGTGGATACCCGCTGAAACGGCTGACTACATTTTCTATACACGATTTACTCATCCGATCCATCAAGTTCATATCATGTTGCATGAAATCGCTCACATAGTGTTGGGGCATCCCTGCAAACGTATCGACCAGATTGTGCCACTGTCGCTCTTAAATACATTCCAATCGTCAGACAAATTCCTCGGTCGCGTATTAGATGATTCTGAGACTGACTTTGATGAGCAGGAAGCTGAAGCATTCGTGTATCTCATTCAGCAGCGGATTGTTGCTGCAAAACGTTTTTCGCAACTCACTCATGGGCAGTCTTCAATTGATGGATTAAACCGCTTCACCGACAGTCTTGGCCTGATGAAACAGCCACGTTCATGAAATGGGTCTATATCATTCTGTTGGGTACATCGTGGGGAATCTTCGGTTTACGATTGGGACGAGCGTTTTGGCTTGGCCGTTTTCAAGAAGTGTTGTCCCGTCGTATCTGGTTACAAGTTTTTCTGAGTATGGTTGCTTTTACCTTTTTCGGTCAAGCAGCCGAACAGGTATTGGATTCGGTCTTCTTTGGAAGACCTGTTACTTTGTATATCAAATCAATCGCACTTTTGGGAATGGTTTATCTCTATTACCTAACGTTGCGCG
>JBBSBM010000188.1:0-6453 GCA_038251275.1 Aggregatilineales bacterium | reverse complement strand
CCTCCGCTGCTCAAAACGAAGAACGTCTAACTGTGGTGATAGGTGTCCCAACCAAAATACGTGGTAAACGCTTCATTCAGAATGGGCGCGGTATAGCTGTTGGTCATCGCCGCATGATGTTCAAACCCATTCTTGCAAATGTGGTGCATCAACCGCTGCAATTCTGGCACTTGAACCACCGCGCGGCTGCCAAATGTTTCGACCGGATCGTCCAAAAATGCACCATCGCCCACATAAGCTTTGATGCAGCCGTTACGGTCATCGGTGGTCACACGGGCATAGCTGAATGGTCCAGCCGGAGTTTTGCCCTCAACCGTACCATAAGTGTTCTCGACACCGACTGTTGTTCCCAAAATCGGTGCATTATACATACGGGCTTCGCTGCCCAAGAAACTCTTTGCCCAGTTGCCGCAGTGGAACAGCACACACTTATTTGGGTCATCGCCGTAATTGTTGTTCCAGTCCACCAGTGCGCTCGGTGTCAGGTTCGCCAGTTGCAGCGCGAACATCGAGGTCACACCCGTCACATCGACTTCGCAAGCGCTCGGCATCATCGCTTCACTCATCATACTCATGATGGTACAAACGTTCACACCGTAGTTCGCTTGTAACGATGTCCAGCATTGAATAGCTGAGGCCGTAATGTCGTATTCTTTCATCCACGCGTCAATCACCACTGCTAGTTTAGCTTGCTTAACAACGGCTGCGGCTGGCACAGCGTCTGTGCGGATATAGGCACCAATTCGTTCCAAGCTTTCATGTACAAGCTTGTTGTTATCTTCCAGTTTGTTGGCGCGTCCAAATATCTCGGAAAGGTCAACCGTACTGACGCTGATACCAAAGGCTTGCAGCAGTTTTTCACTGTAACGGGTGGTGTTGAAAGCATTCGGACGCGCACCAATTGCGCCTAAGCGTGCGCTGCGGAGATACTTCACCACACGGCACACACCCGTAAACTGCCGTAAGTCTTCCTTAAAGCTATCCGTCTTCGGATGAACCGTATGCAGCTTGGTTAGGGTATAAGGAATGCCATATTGATACAGGTTATTGCACACCGAAATCTTGCCACAGAACGAGTCGCGCCGCCGCTCGACAAACAATTTATCCAACTCGTCGGGATAGGCTTGGATCAGCACCGGCACATTCAAACCGGAAAGTTTAATAGCGTCGGCAATCCCTTTTTCGTCACCAAAATTGGGCAGTGTCACCAGAATACCGTCAATCGTATCAGCATGTTTTTTGAATAATTCCGCACAAGTTTTGGCATTCTGCCATGTTTCAACTGCGCCGAGTTTGGTGGCTTCCTCATCAAGAATAACCACTTCGATGCCCATTTCAGTCAATACTTCTATGATGTCCTGTCGACCTTCAGAAATCAGTCGGTCAGGGAAAAAATCGCGGTTGCCAACAATCACACCTAATGTCATTTTATCGAACATCGTTCAAGACCTTTCAAATGTTTTCTCTAAAAAACGCGTTTCACCGCTGCTTGCCATTCTTCATATAAGCGTTTTATAAGCGCTGAATCGGCGGCTGGTGTGTAATCTACAGTGTCGTGTGCTAAGGCTTCTAGCTCATCCAATGTTTGGTAAACCTTCATGCCCAGTGCGCCGGAAAGCACTGCCCCTAACGCTGAGAGTTCCGGTAATGTCGAAGCACGTACCACAAAGCGCGTCATGTCCGCGCAGAATTGCATTAAAAATGCGTTGTTGACCATTCCGCCGTCGGCCTGAATTTGCTGCATGGCAATACCCGCCTCACCGCACATCAAATCCAGCACATCCTTGACCTGATAAGCTATCGACTCAAGTGCGGCACGCACAACATGGTTTTTATTAGCGGCTGGCGTTAATCCAACAATGGCAGCTTTAGCATTAGGTTTCCAATAGGGAGCGCTCAACCCGACAAACGCCGGAACCAGATACACGCCACCGTTATCGGGAACGGCTTCGGCCAGCGCTTGTGTTTCACGTGGATCATTAATCAGTTGCAGTTGGTCAACCAGCCACGCGATGGTCGCACCTGTGAAGTTAATGATGCCTTCAAAGGCATAAGTCGTAACACACTTATAACGCCACCCAATCGTGGTGACGATACCATTATTAGAAAGGCGCATCTCGTGTCCGATATTGAGCAGAACCGATGAACCTGTGCCAAAAGTCACCTTCGCCATGCCCGGTTGGAAACAGCGTTCAGCGAATAAAGCCGCCTGCGAGTCACCCATCACCCCACAAATCGGAATAGCCCTGTCGAGTTGCCCATCGAGGTCACTCATCCCAAAGTTAGCACTGCTTTCCCGCACTTCTGCCAACGCATGCAGCGGCACACCGAACAGGTCGCACAATTCAGCGCTCCACTCTAATTTTCCAATGTCGTAAAGTAGGGTACGGCTGGCATTGGTGTGGTCAGTCGCGAAGGTTTTCCCGCCTGTCAGCCGGTAAATGAGGTAGGTGTCAATCGTGCCGAGCAGCGCTTCACCCGATTCGAGTTTACGCTTGATTTCAGGTTCGTTTTCACAGAGCCATGTAATTTTTGAAGCGGGGAAGTAGGTATCAAGCTTGAGGCCAGTCAACGCTTGCACTTGATCACTGTGTCCTGCTTGAATCAACCGCTCACACGTCGGCTCACCGCGCCTACACTGCCAGACAATCGCATTGTAAAGTGGCTTGCCGGTTTCACGCTCGAAAACAACAATAGTTTCACGCTGGTTGGTGATGCTCAAGCATAGGATTTCACTTTTGAGGTCAGGGTGCTTTTTGAGTAGTTCGCGGAGAGAATCGAGGGTGTTCTGGTAAATTTCTTCAGCATCATGTTCAACCCATCCCGGCTTTGGGTAATGCTGAGTGTGTTCAAGTGAAGTCCGGTCGAGCAGGTGACCTTCGGTATCAAACAGCATGGCTTTGGTGGCCGAGGTACTCTGGTCAATGGCGAGAATGACACTCATTGGCTCAACTCCGGCGCGAGTAGTCGTTGTGCGGTGTGTGCCAATCCTTCCGCTGAAATGCCATAATGCTTAAAGATTTCCATCTGGCTGCCCGTAACTGTATGTTCATCAGGAAATCCGACAATCTTGAATGGAAGATGGATACCATGTTCCATAAGCAGTGAGGCACATCGCTCTCCCAATCCACCATAAACACTGTGTTCTTCTACTGTGATTAAAGCACGTGTATTCTGTGCTGCGTGGAGTAAGGCATCGCTATCAAAGGGTTTGATTGTATGCATACTGATAATGCCGCAGGACATTCCAGCTTGCTCCAACAACGCAACCGCCCGTACTACTGGTATCAGCGGTTCGCCTGTCGCCACAAAAGTAACGTCTTTGCCCTGCTTCATCACAATCGCTTTGCCGATTTCAAAAGGTGTGTCCGATGGGTGAACAGTTTCGATGGCTCGTTTGCCCAACCGCATATAAATCGGGCGTGGATGATTAACAGATGCCTCTACTGCTTTGCGGGTTTCAAAGTTATCCGCAGGGGCAATGATGTCAATATTATTGATCGTCCGCAGCACGGCGTAATCATGCAGTGAATGGTGAGTTGATCCAAGTGCGCCGTAGCTGACTCCTGCACTAATTCCAATCACTTTGACCGGTCGATTAGAGTATGCTACGTCATTCTTAACCTGTTCCAGCGAACGGGCAGTCACAAAACATGCAGGTGATACAGCGTACACATGTTTTCCCGCCGATGCCAGTCCTGCTGCTACACCCACCAGATTTTGTTCAGCAATACCTACCTCAATAATTTGATCGGGTAACACTTCTCCATATTTGACCAGCTTGCCTGAACCGCGTGAGTCGCTGGTTACAACGAGAATATCCCTATTATCTTGGGCCAGTTCAAGCAGCGTTTCCGAAAAAACATCTTGATTTGCTCTATTAGATGTCATGTGCTTTTAGTTCCGCTTCTGCCTGTGCGAATTCTTGGAGGGCAAGGGCATACTCGGCATCGGTGGGTACTTTATGATGCCACGGTACGGAATTCTCCATGTAGCTTACGCCTTTGCCTTTAATCGTGTGGGCAATGATTAAGTTGGGCTTGCCTGCTTCGAACGGGATTTGATCAAAAATTGTTTTCAGTTCATCAATGTTGTTGCCATCGCATTCGCAAACCGACATCCCAAAGGCACGGAACTTTTCTGGCAGCGGTTCGATGGCATTGACTTCATCAGTAGAGCCAGTAATCTGAAGTTTGTTGCGGTCGATAATCACAACAAGATTATCGAGTTTGTAGTGAGAGGCCGACATTAGTGCTTCCCAGTTCGAACCTTCAGAAAGTTCGCCATCGCCAAGCAGTGTAAAAACGCGGTAAGTACGCTTATCCAACTTTGCTGCGATTGCCATTCCTACTGCTACCGCTAAGCCATGACCAAGCGCACCTGTATTTTGCTCGATGCCATTTACGTCGCGTGTTGGATGTCCAATATAGGGTGATTGATAGCGCTCGACTGTCTTCAAGGCTTCGCGCGGAAAAAATCCTTTGTCAGCGAGAACAACATACAGTGCTTCAACGCTGTGACCCTTACTCTGGACATAACGATCACGATTCGGAGAGTGAAACGTCTCGGGGGAGACATTTAGAGTGTGGTTATATAGGACGTTCAATATGTCGACACAGGAAAGGCTTCCGCCAGTGTGACCTGCCCCAGTATTTTTGATGAGTTCTACAACGCCCTTGCGATATACAATCGATTTTCGTTGCAAATCAGCAGTTTGCATAAGTCAACTCTTTGTCGTCTGCATAAATATTCATAAAACGCTTTTTATTCATACTGAACTAACTATAACGAGCAACAGTTGTTTTGTCAATAACTTTGCCTGCCAACATAGACGCATTAGCTCCTCAAAATAACCATTTAGTTTGTCGAAATGTAAGCCCTTAATCCTTGCATCCCTTATCAAACACGTATAGCTTGCATGTAGGGTTGCCAACTATATTGTGTCATCTACAATCAAACCCTTAAGATAGCTTCGAACTTCTAAGCTTATAATTTTTGTAGGGTCGGCGACTCAACATTAGGCAACAAATATTGCAATAAAGAACCGAGTTGCAAGAATAATCAGCAGTACTTGGGTAATTAAATCAACGGGGATTGCAAAGTATCATTTGCGACCATGTATATGCTCGCAAATGTATTTTGGTGGCTAAACATTTCTACAACGAGAATGGCTCTCGGAAAATTTGCGAGTAGTCAGAAAAATAAACAGATCACATCACACATTGATCAACTCATCAAGCTAAAGGCCGTCATTTGATCAGTTATCAAAACGTTAATTAGCCCTCCAATAATAGCACCACGGATCGCATTGAGTTTGCGAGGACCACCCGCAATGCCAACCGATCGTTTCGCACGTTTTAGTTGTTCAATCTGCATGCTGAATACGCGATCGTTTAAAGGCGTGATGACAGGTTGCCCCTGTGCATCAAAAAAGCGCAGACAGATGTCACCCACTGCCCCTCGCTCTTGCAACATTGCGAGTTCTTCAGCTGTGAACACGTTACCGCTGCTACTCAGTAACTTAGACGGTTCAACACTACCGATACCCGCCAAGACCAATGTAATATGATCAAAGAGTCCCACTGCCTGCTGTACAAATGGGTTGGTCAAGAGTTCATCGCGTATTTGTAATGAACTCGTAACGCCGGGCGCAGGTAAATATATCGCTTCTCCATGAACCAGATTTGCAAACTGCTCCGTAATTCGTGAAGCGTATACTCTGGCGGATGGATTCCCTACGCTTCCGAGAATCTGAACTACCTTGATATCAGTGGCTTTTGCCAACGGGTGCATAGTATTAACCATAGCCAACAGTGACGAACTCCAAGACGACAATCCCACGACTTCATTCTTACCGATTGTGGTTTCCACATAATAAGCAGCAGCACTGCCAATGTGGTGAAAAATAGCGTCGTCGCTTTCGTCATCGCAGTGAACGACAATCGCGGCCTTGAGACCGTAGCGGGCGCACAAGTCAGTTTCGAGTTGAGCATATACGCCGGTAGGCATATTTACGCTAATACGAATGATCTCTTCTTCCTCTGCGCGCTTGAGAATGCGTGAGACACTGGCCTGCGATATATCGAGCTGCTTAGCAATGTCTGACTGCTTTTGCTGTTGTATATAGTACAAGTACGCTACTTTTGTTATCAGGCGTAATTCTTCGGTCAGTGAAGTTCTGTTTCGACTTGGCATGAATATAAATACCCTATCAAATATATATCCACACGACGATAACCCTTTCTACTCGGACTGTCAACATGCTACCCGTCCGGTCTCAGGCTGATAACAGGGATACATAATCATCCAGTTTACGATACCGTTGGCGAACTCATATAGGATATGACACTTGAGTATAATCTCCGAAAACGACTCGGAGTAGATCAATGTCCCTTCAAATACGTCCCCTAGAAGATGTTCCAGAACTAACTCAGCGTGTTGCTCGCGCATCCT
>JBBSBM010000187.1:0-6478 GCA_038251275.1 Aggregatilineales bacterium | reverse complement strand
TGCAGTTCGATTCCATCCACATAAAATCCGGGCAACTTGAGCTTGAGAAGATCGTTGTGCATTTATCATATGAACTATTAGCTTCTTTGATCTTCATTATCTCTATTGTCCCGTATTTTTCACAAAAGATGCGGGAGATCCTAAAATTTTCAACGATAAATGGTGCAGCATGTTATGATGAACGATGATGCGTCGGCTTCCTCATAGTAATCATTTCCCTTTATCGAACCATTCCTTCCTGATGATATTTTGAGAGCATGAGTTTGTACCGCTAACTGCCATTAGCGGTTATAATCTATTTCATTATGGTCGAATTACATCCGCTAATGTAGCCTGTAGCATCCAAAACTTATATCTGCTAATGTAAAGTGAGCTATGAGCACGCGTCTATCCAACCCTATTTTGTCTCAACCCGCACAGTCAGCCCTTGAAGCTTACCGACGGCATCTGTGCGATGAAGTCGACTTGCGACCGGCAACTATTCGCAATTATGTGAGCGACCTTCAACATTTCATGGCCTGGTGCGAAACGGTCTGGTCTGAGAGTCAGGATGGGGTGCCATTCTTTGCCCTTGAACGGGTGGCCACGCCTACGCTGACCCGCTACCGGGATCATCTCCAACATGACCTTCAGTTGCGACCGGCTACCATCAACCGGCATCTGGTCAGCCTCAAACGCTACTTCAGTTGGGCTAAGGATGGCGACTTAATCACCCGCAGCCCGGCCTCAGTGGTCAAACTCGTCCCACAGACCACGCGTCCGGCTCACCACCTAGGGGATCAGGAGGAGGCCGCGCTAGTCGTGGCGGCTGAACAGGCCGGTTCACTGCGCGATCGTACGCTAATTGTCCTGATGCTGCACACCGGCTTGCGGGTCAATGAGGTCTGCTCACTCAAGCGCGATCAGGTAGTCGTGCACAAACGCGGTGGGTACTTGAAGGTGTGGGGCAAGCGCAACAAGTATCGGGAAGTGCCGCTGAATGCCACGGCACGCAAAGCGCTAGAGGATTATCTGGCGGCTCAAGATAAAGAGGCTCCCTTTCTGTTTGTATCGCAACGGACACAGGAGCAGCTGACACCGCGGGGCGTGGGCTTCCTCATCAAGAAGTATGCCCGCAAAGCCGGATTACCAGCGCTGCGACCGCACGATTTGCGTCATCGCTTTGGCTACCGGATGGCCGAGACCGTGCCCTTGCATCGTCTGGCGCAAATCATGGGACATGATTCTCTGGACACGACGCTGATCTACATCCGGGGTACCGAACACGATTTGCAGCAAGCTGTGGAACAGATCGCCTGGGAGTAAAATACCCGTAGCGAAAGGTTTTGCTTGATGACCGAGTTGATCGAATCGGTACGTCAGATCGCCTTCCAGCGTTTCCAACTGTTGCGTCCCCATCTCGAAAATGGGATACCCTTGACCCGTATCGCGCAGCAGCATGGGCTGCCGCTCAGAACGCTGCAACGCTGGGTTCAACAGTATCGGGAGCAGGGATTGGTGGGTCTGGCTCGAAAAACCCGTTCCGATCAGGGGCAGCACCGCCTTCGTCCAGAACTCCAGCAAGTGATTGAAGGTCTGGTTCTGAAAAAACCGGCCCCCTCTTTAGCCTCCGTGCAACGCAAAGTTACCCAAATCGCCCTTGAACAGGGTTGGGAGGTTCCCACCTATGGAACCCTTCGCAATGTCGTACGTCATCTGGATGCAGGTTTGATCACCCTGGCTCAGCAAGGCACGAAAGTCTACCGCGAAGCCTTTGATCTGCTGCATCAACGGAATGCGACCGTCCCCAATGAAATCTGGCAGGCTGACCACAGCCTCTTGAAAATCTTTCTGTTGAACCCGCGCGGCGAACCGGCACGCCCCTGGTTAACCGTGATTATGGATGATTACAGCCGTGCGATTGCCGGCTATTATGTCGGTTTTGAGCCCCCCACCTCGCTGGCAACCGCCTTAACCCTGCATCAGGCCATCTGGCACAAGCCGGATGCACATTGGTATGTCTGTGGTATTCCCCAAAGCTTCTATACCGATCATGGCAGTGACTTTACCTCCCGCCACATGGAACAGGTCAGTGCCGATTTGAAAATGCGGCTGGTGTTCTCAATCCCCGGTATGCCCCGTGGACGGGGTCGTGTGGAACGTTTCTTCGGCACAGTGAGCCAGATGCTGCTGGCGGAATTGCCGGGTTATACACCGGATGGTCACTTGCTTAACCCACCCCAACTGACCTTAGATGCCTTCGACCACCGGTTGAGGCATTTTCTATTGAACACCTATCACGAGAGCGTCCACAGCATGACCGGACAAATGCCTCAGGCGATGTGGCGTAACAGTGGCTTTCTGCCCCACATGCCCCAGAGCCTCGAACAACTCGACCTGCTGTTGGCAACCGTCCCGCGCACTCGCCGGGTACGACAGGAAGGCATTCGGCTCCACAATTTGTGGTACTTTGACCTGAACTTGAGTGCCTACATTGGCGAGGAAGTGGTCATTCGTTATGACCCACGTGATTTGGCTGAGATTCGGGTCTATCATGACCAGACCTTCGTCTGCCGCGCCGTTTGCCACGAACTGGCCGGAACCACCACCAGCCTCAAAGAAATTCAACGACAACGCAATGCGCGCCGTCGCCAGTTACAACGCGAGATTAAGACCTATCAGATGGTGGTCGATGCCTATCTGAAGCCAGCGGATGATCGGCCTGAAAGCCCCGTGGAACCGGAGGAACTGCCCGCGAAGGTCTCTAAGTTGAAGCGTTATCGCCATGACTAAGCGGCAAAAATTCTGGAGTACGCAGGAGCATAGACGCTTTTCTGAGTTTTGTGATACCTGTCGCCAGGATCGCTGTATTGGCCTGTGCTATGGCATCCCCGGAGTGGGCAAAACCGTGTCTGCCCGTCGTTATGCCCATTGGGAGCAGATTGCCCCGTGCCTCGATCACTTTCCTGATCACTGGAACGAGGCCATTCCCCACCTGTCACCGCGCCATTTGTTGACGATGGTCTACACACCGAATGTGGTTCTTACCCCGCAGCGGGTTCGCAACCAGATTCGCGATCTGCGGGTGGCACTGTTCAGTTATCGTCTCCATCACCTGGAACGATTGTATCCTGATGAGACCTATGAGCAGCGCATCTCACACCTGCGCCAACGTGAATTACTGATTGTCGACGAAGCGGATCGCTTGAGCATGCACGGATTTGAGGAGGTTCGTGATATTTACGATCATTTCGATCTAGCCGTTGTCTTCATTGGGATGCCGGGGATCCAGACACGGCTGGCGCGGTATCCGCAGCTCTATTCTCGCATAGGCTTTGTCCATCCGTTTCACAATTTGAGTGAAGCCGATATGCAGCCGATCCTCGACTCGCTTTGGCACAAAGCCTGTAAGCAAGCCTTCGATCCCCATCAGAAGTCGCAACTGGAAGCCCGTGCGGCTATTGTGGTCATGACTCGTGGCAATTTTCGCCTAATGGATCGGTTGTTTGCCCAGATTGAACGGGTGATGAAGATCAATCATTTGCAGCTGATCACACGTGAAGTGGTCGAGGTTGCCCGTGAGGGCTTAGTGGTGGGTACGGTCTAAAGTTTGCGCCAAATAGTTTCCAAAGTGATACTTACATCATTATTATTTCTACAGTGCCAGTTAGCGAAAAAAAGCGGTAAACTTCGAGCTCAAGCAGACGGATGGATGAATCGTGAATTTGGAAATAGCCCGCAACTGGTCGAAGTTGTTTGATGCGTTCTTTGCACCTTTTGGTGACTTGCTCAGCCGCAGCGAAAGTCGCGCGAGTGCCCAGCAGTACGTGCGTGGGTTACTGTCGGAAGTAAAACGCAAGAACAGTTGGCACTTAGCCGAGTCAGTGGGCTTGCGCGACCCACACGGCCTGCAACGGTTGCTGAATGAGGTACCATGGGATGCCGATAGGGTGTGTGGTCAGATGCGCCAGCGGGTGATTGAGCAGTTAGGGTATGAGCCGGGGATTGGGGTCATTGACGAAAGTGGCTTTGTCAAGAAAGGAGACCAGTCTGCCGGGGTAGGACGCCAATATTGTGGTCGGGTGGGCAAGGTGGACAACTGTCAGGTAGGTGTGTTTTTGAGCTATGCCACACCGCTCGGGGCAGGCTTTCTGGATCGGGCCTTATATGTACCGCAGCACTGGTTTGAGGATCGTGAGCGCTGCCGGGCTGCCAAGATACCCGATGCGGTGGATTTCCGCACCAAACCGCAAATCGCCCAGATGATGCTGGAGCAAGCCTGGCGTGAAGGTATTCCCATGCAGTGGGTGGTGGCTGACACCCTATACGGCAACTCACCCCAATTCCGAAACGCCATTCATCAAGCCGGTCACTCTTACGTGCTGGGCATCGGCAGCCACCATCAAATCCGGCAAGTCGATGGATCAGTGATGACCCTAAGCAGCTTGATTGAAAGTCAGGTGGCTGTTCCCTGGGATCGATTGTGCTTCCAATTGAGCGAGAAAGGGCCGGTATGGTATGAGTGGCACGCCTGGCGGATACACCTGCCCAACGATGCGGTCGGTGAACAATGGTTGCTGGCCCAGCGCCATCCCGACGATCCCGATGATTATCGCTGCTATCTCTCCAACGCCCCCCTTGAAACCAGTCTGATCGAATTGGCAGGTGTGGCCTTGACCCGCCATTCGATTGAACCGTTGCTAGAAGAAGCCAAAGGTGAAACCGGACTGGCCGACTACCAAGTGCGGCACTGGCAGGGCTGGTATCGCCATATCACCCTGTCGCTGCTGGCACATACTTTCTTGAAATTGATCCAGCACGAAAAGCGAGGAAAAAAGCCCGTTGCCCGTCTGGTTGAGTCTGAGTGTGTCGGAACTGCGTACGCTGATAAACTTGGTGTGCCCACTCCCAACCCTCAGCCGTGCCTTCCATTTACACTGGTTTCGCTGGCGCCGTGAACATCGCTTTCGAGCCGTCGCTTCCCGTTTTCGGATCGATCCCCGGCGCTTGTTTCAATCCGCTTTTTCGCCTAAACTGGCATTGTAGAACTACTATGGAAGTATCCACGCCTTGGATATGCTGAAGCGCGGTTTCCCTATTTTGATTTATGACCAGCCCTCAATTATATGGTGGTCTCGCTTAATGACACCTTGACACAAACGCGATGCGCACCTCTCTGCCAGTCCCTAATCCCGTCTATCAATTGGAAGATTGCAAACCCAAAGCCTATTTTTCGACGCAACAGGGTCTCAACGTACTTGACTGCGGCAACTGATTCATCCACTGAAGCATAGGCCGCGACCCATTCACCGGTTATTTCTCCAATTCGCTTACAAGGCGCGATATTAACCCGGGCATTATTGCGGATGCGCTTAACCTTACCTGAGTCACCGACAGTCCACATATACAGCACATCACCTTCCGCCACAAACCAAATGGGGGTCTTCACACCAACCCCAGTCTTGCGAAATGTCTCAAGACTCAAAAATTCTTGATCCTTAAATTGCTTTAAATCTGTCATATTGTTCTTCGGTTGTCTCCTATTTCCAAACTCACGCTTTATCCATACGGCTGTTTTGGCCTGAAGTTTATCCTAACTGGCACTGTAGAATTATTTCCATTTAGCATGTCGAATAACTGATGAAAACTTCTCATTTCGTGAAGCAAGTTAATGTGTGAGATTTAATCCAGCATTGTAGAAGTATTTCCTCAGGTACGTACGCCGATCGTTTTCAGGAAATGAAATGAGGCCAGGCTAACCTGACCTCAAATAGTTTCATATCGTCCGTCGTAGTTATGCCGGAGGCATGAGCACGCCGTCAATCACATGAATGACGCCGTTGGAGGTTTGGATATCGGTTGTGACCACCTGAATAGTGTCGTTCAGATAGACCTTGCCGTCTTTGACGGTGATCTTGATGTCAGCTCCCTGAACGGTCTTGGCCGAGGTCAGCTTGACCACATCAGCCGCCATCACCTTGCCTGCGACAACATGATAAGTCAGGATGCTCGTCAGCAGCTCTTTGTTCGCCAGAACGGAATTGATGGTGTCCGGTCCAAGGGCGGCAAAGGCTTCGTTGGTGGGTGCGAACACCGTGAACGGTCCTTCGCCGTTCAGCGTATCAACCAACCCCGCAGCTTTAACGGCTGTCACCAGCGTGGAAAAATCTGGGTTGCTGCTGGCGATGTCTACAATCGTGCCCAGCGGCGCTTCAGCCATGGCCTGCTGAATTACTGTTGATTTCACCACTACCTGTGGGTTCGTCAGTGTACCGACAGCAGCCACAAAGTAGTTGGTATCCGCGCTGAGTTCTGTACCCGGCAGATCAAGAACAACCGGGGTCGTTGTTCCAGCAGGAACGACTTTGAAATCATAGCTTCCCGCCGGAACATCCAGTGAATATAAGCCATCGTTGCTGCCGAGCTTACCGGGGAATGCCAAGCCGGAAATCACCTTGCTGGTGCCCGCCAGAACATCAACCGCAGGGGCATCCTCGAT
>JBBSBM010000186.1:0-6620 GCA_038251275.1 Aggregatilineales bacterium | reverse complement strand
TCGGAATGGGGTATCAGTCCAGGGACAATCAGAAAACCCTGATTACGGAAGGTAATATAGTCTTGCACAGTAACATGATACGGCTGGTAGTTTGGCGTTGAGATGGGATCAGAGACATGCAAACTGGAAATAACCATTGTGGTTGCCTCTTGAAATTCTATGCTGATATTGTAACGGCAAATCGGGGAAAATTATACTATCCAGACAATTTGACAATGAGATTTAAAGAGATCTCGGAAAACTGGTGATAAGCAGATGGCAAGTGGGTTAAAAGCCAATGTGGGAGGGTAATTACCTTTTTCAAATACAGTACAATATAATTGTTGCGAACGGGTCGCCGTACGTATCCTAGATATTTCAGAGTTGAATTCGCCTTTAATAGAGCGAAATATACGTCTCAACCTCGTCCAATCGATCCTGCAAAGATAGAACTTCAAGCAAAAGTCATTGGACTTCGCTCGAAAGGGTGGAGTTTTCCATCTATTGCAAAACACCTAGATATTAGTGTTGGTACGGCGTGGAATATGACATATGTAAATTTTTCAGGAGATCGTGATCAGTTGGATCATTTGGAGTAGTTTCAGCCGGTAAGTCCTATGCATAAGCTCACTTCTTGAGCGCGCACATGTTGCTCATTATTGGCTGTTTTAGCATTCTATTCATAGAACACAGCAGATAGAAAGTTCGAAATACGAGGACTGGTTGATATTTCAACGCAAGCATATCAATCACTAGCATTTTGGCGGGAGGATGATTGTCAGACGATGTACGTAGCTTTTTTACAATACGTGACTGGAAACGATCTTCTTCTGCTTCTTAATACACCAGCAATTGTTCATGGTTTTGGTGATACATGCGCACTTTGAACTCGCCACATGGGTAAGGTAACGTTTACTCACAGCTCGGCACAACCTTACACTCATGGGGAAGGTCAGACAAAACCGGAGCTAGGCAACCATCTTAACGTATCGCTAATTGCATTTATTTCTGATACTAACGCTGGAAAACCGGCTTCAGACCTCATCCCAAAATATTGTGTTGCGCTAAAGGGGGCACTTAGGTGAGTATTTGATGGTTAAATCCTAGCGAAAGCGAGGTTGTTACATAACATAATCGATGTTATGACGTCCAGTTATGTTGCGCTATTATGAACACAATTATCCAGAGGAACCTGTACACACTTTTGGGGTTTGGTTCATTTTTGCACCTGGTTGTGTCTGGTCTCCAAGTATGGATAGAGTTTTTCAGCAGTACAGGTTAGTGGGTAGAAGTGGAACCACATATGTTTAATAGACCGGTATATTGCTCCATTCTCATCGGTCGCAGTACCGAACAAGATCATCTTCGTCGTTTCATTGAACAAACCAAAACCGCAAACAACAAGATAATTTTGGTCTCAGGTGAGGCCGGAATTGGCAAATCGCGTATTGTTAAAGAGGCAACAGAATGGAGTCAGTCTCAAGGATTTCGCGTCCTTCAAGGCAACTGCTTTCAGACAGATGTCGATGCACCGTACGCACCATTCATTGATCTTTTAAAGACAATATGGACTGCGCAATTGGCTAACAAGTCAACCAATGAACTTCTGGAATCGACTATTGGAAAGGAACTCGCACAATTTTTTCCAGAGTTCTACCTGGCATCAGAGCAAGCCCCGGTTTCTTCAGCACTCGATTCCGATCAGGAAAAACGGCGTTTGTTCTCTGTTTTGACGAACTTCTTTTTTAATATGGCAAAACAGCAGCCGCTGTTAATCGTCATCGAGGATATCCACTGGAGCGATGACAGCAGCCGCGAGTTTCTTTTGTATTTGGTGAGGCAAAGTAAAGATCAGCCACTAGGAGTGATAGTAACTTATCGCAGTGATGAGGTCACCCCTGCCCTGAGAAGTTGGCTCTCGCAGATGGATCGCGAACACGTTGCTCAGGAATTGTCTCTTATCCGTCTGATGCAACAAGATGTCCGTCTTATGGTAGAGAATATATTGGGTCTGGCGTATCCACTGGATGCAGAATTTATTAAGTCGATCTACAACCACACCGATGGCAACCCATTCTTTATCGAGGAAGTCCTCAAAACCCTTTTGCCAGCAGGTCTCGACAATAATGGTTATGCAACTCAAAAACTTTTCGATAAAATGTATGTCCCCCGATCTGTACAAGATGTTGTCCAGCAGCGTTTACAGCAAGTCAGCCAAGAGGCAAAGCAAGCAGTTGTATTGGCAGCAGTTGCAGGGCGACGTTTTGATTTCACGTTATTACAAAGCCTGCTTGTCTGTGATGAAAGTCAATTGTTGCAATGGATTAAAGAACTGATCAATGCGCAGTTAGTTGTTGAAGAAACGTCTGAGCGATTTGCATTTCGCCATGCAATCACACGACAAGCGATCTACATGAGCTTGTTGGCCCGTGAACGGAAAATGCTCCATCGTTCAATTGCCCAAACAAGTGAAACCATCTACGAAAAATCCATAGCGGCTCATGTCGGGGACATCGCCTATCATTTTTATGAGGCAGGTGTCTGGGAAAAAGCTTTAGCTTATTCCTGGCGGGCTGGAGAACGCGCATTGGCTTTGTTTACGCCACAGGCGGCGGTTGAACAGCTTAATAGAGCGCTCTATTCCGCATCTCAGCTTGCTTCTCCTGCTGATTCAACGTTACATCGCGTCCGGGGAAGAGCGTATGAGCTTCTTGGCAATTTTGAGTCTGCCCGGCTGGACTACTTCACTAGCTTAGAAATTGCGACAAATAATGGCGACAAGAAAAGTATTTGGAATACTTTAGTTGCCTTAGGATTTCACTTCTCAGCGAACGACTACGCTAAAGCGGGTGTTTATTTCCAAGAAGCCTTACTTGTCGCCACAGAGTTAAACGATACAACCCTGGAGGCTCATAGTCTGAACAGAATCGGCAACTGGTTAGTGAATATCGGTGAACCAGATAAGGGCCTAGAAAACCATCACAAGGCGCTTGATATTTTTACGACCAACAATGATCGGTATGGTATGGCTGAGACGTTTGATCATTTGGGAATGGCAAGTGGTCAATTTGGCAACATCGCGAATGCTGTCAAATTCTATGGTCAGGCAGTTTATTTCTTCAGAGAACTGAATAATCTGGTTGGATTAACCACCAGCCTTGCTTCACGCGCAAGTTATCAAACGCTGGCATGGAATGAGCCCGTCTATGCGGTTGTAGAACCTGAAGTTCAAGTCATGCAAGCTTTGGACGAAGCGCTGCGATTGTCACAGCAAATGGGGGCTCCATCTAGCGAAGCCTTTGTAGAATGGATTACCGCTTTAGCCTATAGTTCGAACGGTAAATTCGGTCAGGGTCTTTCTCATGCGCACCGATCGTTACAAATTGCGCTTGATATCGGTCATCAACAATGGCTAACAGCAAGTCGATTTACGCTCGGGCAAATCTATACGTGGATGCTATTGCCTGATCGAGCGATTCCCGAACTACAAGCAGGGCTTTCGCTGGCACAAGAGATTGGTTCAGCCTGGTGGATTGGTAGCCTTTCATACAGTTTAGCCTCTGCCTACTTCCTCAAGAAGGAGTGGGTCAACGCAGAAACTGCCCTGCTAACTGTAATGGCTTCTGATCAGCACCCATCGAACCTGTCCGAACGCCGAATACGCTACGGGTGGGGGCAACTTGCCCTTGCACGTGGACAAACAGAAGCCGCTATACAAATTGTAGATGAGCTAATTGAGTCTGTTCCACGCACAGACGAGTTGCAGTCCATTCCATGGCTGTTAAAATTGAAGGGCAACGCATTTTCGCAAATGAACGATTATGGTCAAGCACTTTCAATGTTTGATCTTGCCGCTGCTGCTGCACAACAGCGCGAGGATTATTCGTTATTTTGGCAAATCTTGTGTGATCGAGGGTGGGTGCTGCGAAAACTTAATCAGTATTCAGAAGCTCAGTCGGCTTTTACACGAGCTTATGACATCGTAACTCGCCATGCAACTTCAATTGATGATGCCCAGATTAAACAGCAATTCCTTGAAGCTGTCCATCATCGTTTTCCCAAAGATATTTCAACGACTTCTCAAAAAGTTGACCCACATAAGTATGGCGGTCTAACGCGGCGCGAACGCGAAATTGCTGTTCAGATTTCTCTGCACAAATCAAATCGTGAAGTGGCAGAGTTTCTGGGGATTGGCGAACGCACTGTCGAAACGCATGTGAGTAATATCCTATCCAAGCTCGGTCTTGTGTCGCGTCGTGAGATCGTGCAGTGGGTTGCGAGCAGCCGGTTGCCCGAACTCAGCTAGGACCGTAGGGTTATCAAAAGCTGAAATCAGGGCGGGATAATCGCTTGGACAGCCCGACCCATTCAGTTCGATCTATCCGGGAATGAATAGGTATCGTTCTACCTCCATTCCCGGATTAAGGTCTATGCAGAACAATCTCCTGCATATTTAGGCAAAGGTTATTACTGAACCAATGTGAGTGCTGCCGGAACAGGCAGAAGAACACTGAACGCTACACGTACGGGTTTGCTGCCCGCGTTAACAGCTTCGTGAACATGGTCGGGCACCTCAGACCAACTCTCGCCGGCCTTATAAACCTCCTCGGTTGAATCTTCTTTCAGTGTAATTTCGCCGTCTATTACTGTGGCCAGCACCGCACCACCATGAGTATGGGCGGGAATACTTGCACCGGGCGCGAGGTCGAGAACAATCATCACTTCATCGAACACACCGTTGATCGTTTGGTCGGGCAATGCGGATTGATAAAGGATGGTCGGCGCAGGTCTTGACGGAGTCTTGTCACTTGCGGGGACGAGTGCCTGAGCATCGCCAACCAGTAAAGCCGTGAATACGACCCGCACAGGAGTGCTGCTGTCGTTGAAAGCCTCGTGAACATGTCCCGGCTCTTCGGTCCAGCTTTGACCGGTCGTATATTTTGTCTCTGTCCCATTTTCACTCAAAGTGATTTCACCGTCCAGCACAGTGGCTAGCACTGCACCACCATGCGTATGGGGAGGAACCCCTGCGCCAGGGGCAAGTTCAAGAACGACCATTACTTCGTTGAATTTGCCGTCAATCGTTTGAGTTGGTAACCATGCCTGAGAAACAATTGTTGGGCCATTCGCTGGTTCTTGAGCATGTGCTCCAATCGGCGCGCACCAAACGAAAAGTGCTAACAAAAGCACTTCTCCGATTCGCGGCAACCTTAGATTCTTCCCGAGAGATCGCGCATCCTTTTTCATAGCTTGAGTGTCTTTTGTTGCTGTTCCGACGTTTGACTGATTGACCATTTGCTCTACCTTTTGGCTAAACGGATGAATTTTATTACTTTGATGCTTCTGTTAAAACTCGCCTGAATGCGCAGCTCGAAGGCCATTTATATTGAAGGCGATTGACACTGCATATGCTTTGGATTTAGCGAAATGTCTTGCTATGTTCGAGGATAAACCCGTCACACGTCGCGAAATCTGGAGGCGTCTCAAGGCTTGTGTTCAATAGCTTGCATCAAAATAATGTCCTCACTTTATACAAAACCGCATTGAAGGTCATCCGTGTTAAGTACGTAAATCGCGAGCGATCAGTACGGAATTCTAGTACACCGTAAGGATGAGATACGGAAACAAGAGCGTGCCCTGTTAATATTCATCCTAGAATTATCCCAATAATGTGGAGGGACAACGAACCGCTGTATAACTTAAAAACATTTGAATATCTACGTCGCAAACTAATGAGATGTACTCTATAAATTTTAGAGGAATGAAGAATGTTTACCGTACTTTCAAATACAGTACAATATAATTGTTCGAACGGGTCGCCGTACCTATCCTAGATATTTCAGAGTTGAATTCGCCTTCAATAGAGCAAAATACAAAGCTCAACTTCGGCCAATCGATCCCATAAAGCTCAACCTTCAATCACAAGTCATCGAACTTCGCTCAAGAGGGTTGAGTTTTCCAGCTATTGCCAAACAGTTGGATATTAGTGTTGGAACCGCGTGGAATATGGTTAAAGAACACGATTTAATCTAGTCTATGCACATACATTGGTTGTGTTGTGATTAATGTTTCCCTTAGAATCGAATTCTTAGGGATCATGGTTTTATTCCAATAACAAGCTGGTATTCAGTGGTTGTTCGCGACAACGACATAAGATTTTGGCAAAACAACCACACCCTAGCTGCATAATTAGTCTTTTGCAATCCAACCCAATGGTTTTAGCGCTGTATCTAGATCATTAAATACTTCACATATTTGAGTTATCCCCGATTTTGTCAGGAGATCAAAAACCTTGTGTTGGGGGCAAAGTATTTTGACATGTGGTTGTAATCCTGCCTGAAAATCCACTTCCATATCATGCAGTGCCTTCCAACCCTGATCAATATCCGTGGAAGACTTGCCATTCATAAGGCGTATAAGATTGTTAAGAGCGACCAACCCGGAATTTGTCAGTGTTGAAACGTCGCTCATATCAACGATCAAACAGTCGGCTTTTAAAGATACTAGTACCTCAACTGGTTAAAGATGAGGGGTAAAGATAAACTAAAGGGATGACAAAACATGAAGTCCATTTAACGTCTGAAGAACGCCAAAAATTACTAGGAATCGTAAGTAAAGGGCGCAACCAAGCGGTGGTCATA
>JBBSBM010000185.1:0-6894 GCA_038251275.1 Aggregatilineales bacterium | reverse complement strand
CCCTCAATCTGGAACTTATTGCTTGGGAACAGGCTGCTAACGCTTCCCACCGTCGCATTCATTGGTCTTTTACCCTTCAAGATGCTCAACGGGTTTTTGTTGACTATTACCCCTCATCTTTAGCTGGTTGAGGTACTAGCAAATAGAGTATCACTAAACTCTCGGTTATTCATATGCTGTTCAAAGGCTTTAATCATATTATCGTTGAATAGCTTAGTAGCATCGATGTGACGAGATGCGAAAATCATGTAGTATTTTGTACGTCGATCACGTGATTCTTGTACTGGACAAGCGCCTGTGTGTATCAAATAATTGGTACTCGATAAGAGTGAACAATAACCTTCAACTACTTGTTGTTCCCGTTTCCTCGCACTTAATTGCTCATATAACATAGGTTGCTTCCAGTAATCTCCCCCTAGAACTTGAGAAAGGGTAGTATGGAAACCATTTACCTGCTCAGAATTGCGATTTTCCAAGAAAGCTTTTCTAGCAGCAAAACGATGCAGAGCAGGAGCTTGTAAGTTAACTAGAATCTCAGTGCTATAATCTGGGTTTCGTTCAATAAATGGGCGAATTAAATCAAAACTGGCGTCTTTTAAACCAAATGGATCCATATATAGAAATATCGTAAGCGGTTCGTCAAGACGTGAATGCAATTGCTTAATAATATTTCTACTATCACCATGAATTGCTTTCGCGCCATGATAATTTGCCTGCTTTAAAATCGCACTCAGTTGTTCATGATGTGATTCGTCAAGATTAATGAAAATAGCTTCATAATTATTTTTTGCATACCGTTCTGCTGCTTGACAAATAATCAATGGCGATCCCGGTTGACCGTCTTCAAATCTACCGGGACCTGCGAATGCATCAATAATAAGAATTTTTCTATTTTGAACTCTACTAAGTTTAGCAAAGTAGGGAGACATATATGATCCAAGAATAGTGTCCTTTATTTTTGACCAAGGACGCTTATTTGAGAAAAAATCTTCAGTGGTCATTTATCTTCCTTACATCAATGATTTAACTCTCTTAATTATAAACAAACATATTATCATTAATTCGACATTCCTACATCTGTTTTTGGTGTTGGGCTAGAAGTTTCCTGAAGATTTTACCTAATATGCGAAACCCAATAGCCTTACAACGTGTTTTAAATAGTTATTTTTATTTCCAATGAATACGGAATTTGCTACTGTCATGAGCATCGCATGAGTGTTCTCAAGATGCACTCAAATATTCTCCTATTTTCTCCCTCAAATTAGCTCCAATTTTAAACGGCGTTTAACATCCCACTTCATTCCAACGTTTGAATAAACTTGATACGTTGACTCGCTATTGAACGCTACTATAATCGTTTTTAGTGTCGCGTATTCTGTAAGCAAAAATAGTATGTGTTTTTTATTTGGAGGATGTCACATAACATGAGTATACGCGCTGTACAAGCCACCATAGCGAACCCCACGCAGGAGTATGTCACCCCTGCTGATGACGAACCCGGTTCTTTGAACGGGGACGAGCCTCCCTCTATCGATGAGGAGCCCCCCCACGCCACGCCGGGTGCTAAACCGGCTGCCCCCACCCGAACCCTACGCCCCTCAATCTGGTCACATATTCCCGATGAACAATGGAATGATTGGCGTTGGCAGCTCGCACACCGCCTCAATACCGTTGAGGAACTCTCCCAAATCATCAACCTCACTGATGAGGAACTGGAAGGCTTAAACGCCGACGATAAATTCCGTGTGGATGTCACGCCTTATTTTGCCAGCCTGATTGATCCCGATGATCCCTTGTGTCCGGTGCGGCGGCAGGTGATTCCACTTGGTCGTGAACTCGAAGCCTTTGAAGGCATGATGGAGGACAGCCTCGCAGAGGACGCGCATAGTCCTGTTCCCGGCCTCGTTCATCGTTATCCCGACCGCGTCTTGATGCTCATCACGACTCAATGTGCCAGCTACTGCCGTTACTGTACCCGCAGTCGAATCGTCGGCAGCTCGCATGAGAACTTCAGCAAAACCGACTTCGAAGCGCAGTTGGATTATTTGCGCCACACCCCTCAAGTCCGCGACGTGCTGATTAGTGGCGGTGATCCGCTGACGCTTGCGCCTAAAACGCTGGATATGATTCTCAGTGGCCTTCGCGCTATCGAACATATCGAAATCATCCGCATTGGCAGCCGTGTGCCCGTTTTCCTGCCGCAGCGAATCACCGACGAGTTTTGTGCCATGCTGCGCCAATATCATCCGCTGTGGATGAACATTCATACCAATCACCCCAAAGAGATCACACCGGAACTCAGTATCGCGCTAGCCAAACTCGCTGACGCGGGCATCCCATTGGGCAATCAAAGTGTTTTGCTGGCAGGCATCAACGACAGCGTCAATATTCAACGTGAATTGGTGCATAAGCTCGTTCGTAACCGTGTCCGACCGTATTACCTCTATCAATGTGATCTAGTCAAAGGCGCGGGACATTTCCGCACCACCGTCGCCAAAGGCATCGAGATCATCGAAGGTTTGCGCGGGCATACCAGCGGTTATGCTGTGCCAACTTACGTAGTCGATGCACCCGGTGGGGGTGGCAAGATTCCAGTCATGCCGCAGTATCTTATCAGCCAAGCACCGGGACGAGTCGTGCTGCGAAACTATGAAGGCTACATCACCACTTATGAAGAACCGACCGATTACGATGCGGGTATGATTAATCATCTGGATCGACAGGTGACACGTCGCCCCGAGCCGGGACAATCCGGTGTGGCAGGGTTGTTGGCGGGTGAAGCCTTGGCGATCAAGCCGCAAGGGTTTGATTCACTGCATAAACGCGGTGGCACAACCCATCGCTTGAATACCGATGCAACCAAATGGCAGCCGTATCATGCCAATCAGTCACCGAATGCGGGTCATAGCAATGGACACAAGCCATCCACAAAGGCAAGCGAAACCAATAAACATAACGGGTCAACACCCGATAAAACATCAATCTAATTTCCACCCCACCTATACAGTAGGGGTTTGCCGTCGGCAAACCCTCATGGGTGAGGGTCTATTTGACTATCGATTTTAAGGATAAAAAACATGCGTATCGCCGTCTTAGCCAACTTGAAAACCAATGCTCCGAAGTATGAAGGAATGCCCCCTGACCGCTGGGATGATCTAGATAATCCACGCACACCCGATGCAATTGTCGGCGTGTTGCAGCGGATGGGACACGAGGCGACTTTCTTGGAGGCGAGCATCCTGCCACCCTTTAATTTGATTGACCGTTTACGCGAGTATAAGCCTGACTTGTGCTTTAACATCGCAGAAAGTCATTTCGGTGATGCGCGTGAGGCTCAAGTTCCGGCTATCTTAGAAATGTTGCAAATCCCATATACCGGCAGCCGTATGTTAGGCTTGGCCTTAGCACTTGATAAAGCCATGACCAAGCGCGTCCTCAAAACTTACGGCCTGCCCACACCGGAATTCCAACTGTTTGAATCTGCTGATGCGCCTATCAATCTCGAACTCCTCAACGAAGATGGTGAACTGCGTTACCCGTTATTCGTTAAACCCAACGCCGAAGGCACCAGCATGGGGGCAAATGCCGATAGCATCGTGCGAAATGTTGACGAATTGCGGGCGCGGGTAGCAAGTCATTTGTCACGCTATAACCAGCCGATTTTGGTCGAGCGTTTCATCGCAGGTCGTGAAATGATGGTTGGCCTCGTCGGTAATTTGCCGAATGTGACCTTCATGCCCATCCTCGAACTCGATCACGCCGCATATGGTGAAAATCATTCGGGTGTCTATACCAACGAAATGAAAACTATTTCTGGTTTGGATGAGTATCGTTACCACTGCCCTGCCCCTTTAAGTGACGCACAAGTCCAAGAGTTACAGCATTTGACAGCCGAAACTTTCCGTGCGACAGGTTGTTCTGATGTGTCCCGCGTCGACTTTCGCTTGGATGCCAACGATAACGACAAACCCTACATTCTGGAAATTAACCCGCTGCCCGGCCTCAACCCCGGTTACAGTGACCTCTGCCTTCAAGCACTTGCCAAAGGCTGGGAGCATGATCGACTCGTCGGGGCAATTGTCGAGGCTGCTTTAGCGCGGCATCATCTAAATGAAACGGTTCGCGCCTAAGTTGAATGAGGTTATTTGAAGGGCGTGCACCATCACGCCCTTATACTGGTGATTTCTTTACCCCGATTGCGCCAACTTCAGAACATAATTAAACTAGCAGTAAGTTATTCATCATAGCATTGGGTCGAAGGCCTTTAGCTTTTGGCGGAAAGTGGACGTTGAGCATGAAATCAGGCTCTATCGGTAAAGATATTACTCAGGTCGTTGGCATCGGTTTGGTGCTGACGGTAATATTGACTGTTATAAGCATAGCAATTTCGTCGGTGATTGGTATTCCCGGCGCGGTTAATGCTAGTGGCACACCCGGCGCGGTTAATCTAGCTGCCATCATTCCCACATCGCCGCCGCCCACTGAACCCCCGACTGAAATTCCCTGTACCATACAAGACTGGTGGGATAAAAACAGCGCACCAATGGGTGAAGTTTTCACCAATGCGCGTAATACAACCATTACGACCAGAGTGCCAGATGTTCAAAAAGCCCAAGCCGCATTGAAAGTATGGCAAACCAGTTTTGAAGTCAGTGATGTTGCGCCGCCTTGTGCCAAACTGGCAAAGGATGCAGTTCTTGCCGCTGCCAAAGCCGCTGATGAACTCTATAAGTTCTACACGACGCCGACTACCGAACCGCAACGCGCCCAACAGAGCATCCAACTGGCAGATAAGCTATTGGTAGTCTATGAGCAGCTCGATAATCTCAAAGTCACGGTCAATGATACGTGGCTGATTGACGCGCGGGATTATACAAAAGCGGATTGCCCTGCGGCACGTTGGTATAACGAAAACTTCATCGGCAAAGGCTATAAAGAATTCATCACTACCAATCCAAAGATCAATATTGCCAAGATGACCCCAACCCAAATGACTGATTTGCTTAAGCAGTATCGCACTTTGCAAAGCAGCCTGAATACTGATAAAGAGACTTTCCCGGAGTGTGTGAAACAGGGAGTCGATTATCTCATTAGCTATTTCAAAGCGGGTGCGGATGCACTGAACTCTTCGCTGAATAATGATCTTGCCAGTGTTCAAGGCTCATTGACGCTCATGCCAACCGCACTGAATAGTTTCTATGCCACCATGAAAACACTCGACCCGAAAATATCGACTCAGTAAAGCTATTTGCTAATTGAGAGAGGGATTATGTGTCTGTGACGCATAATCCCTCTTTTTGTTGTAGGTTCTGCTCCGTCATTCGGCTGATTACCCCTTATCGAAATCGCCCTATACTGTCACATAGTTTTTACGCAGAAGGGGAATATTATGCTCAATGTACGCACCGTTCTTTTGGTTATCCATATCATATGTGCTGGCTTGTGGATCGCCCAATTTGTAACCACATTTGTTTTTGAACGCCTCATTCATACCAATGAGGGTAAACCGGCTGAACTTACACTGATGATGGCTCAAATCCGTGTCGGCAGTACGGCTGGCATGATTGCCGGTAACGGTATTTTGTTGACGGGATTGGCTTTAATCGCCACCCAGCATCTCGGATTTTTGGGGATTGGCGGCAGTATCACGCCGTTGTGGCTATTCATCAAACAAATTGTCTACATCATTTTGTTGGTCATCGTTTTTGTGGGTATTAATCCGCTTGCGGCGCGCTTACAAAAACAAATTGTTATGGCTTCTGATGGCAATACACTGGCAACCCCGGAAATGCGCGTACAGCTTAACCGCATACGCATGATTATCTATGTACACGATGCCTTTGTACTCTTAAACATCATTTTGGCTGTGGCCAAGTTCAATTAGCTGGCTGATTTGCTAACGGCTTTGGGGTTATAGGTGATACGTGTACCGTTTTACCAATTGGTCGGCAGAAACACGTGTCACTTAATCTGTGGTATAATAGGATCAGATGGCAGATTCCACGTCATCTGGTTTTGACTATAGCAGTTACTCGTTCTCTCTGTTACTTCTCCTAAAAAGTGCCTCAATTGTAACTGTACCATCAATACCATCGAAGCTGTTTTGGCATTAGACAGCCAGCGGCAAACAACCTTTAAGCGGTACTTAATACCGCCTCCTCTTGCACGAGTCTATGAGTGATAGGATGTCAAATATGACTACGACTAAACGAGCCAATGAATTACAAATTAAATCACTGGATGCCAATGCTCCCTCTACGACTAATACCAAGAGTACTGATCCCCGTGTTGAGGCTTTTCTAGAACGTCTGCGTACAAAAGCCGAAGCATTGGACACTGAACAGCGCGAGAATCATGTGACTGCTAAAGAGCCGCGTCGTCGTCCGATTGTGGAACAAGCCGCTAATCCAGATTGGTATCAGCCTGCACCTATCAAAAAGTCTGCTCCGGCTGTTTCGTTCGTCAAGCGTTTTGTAGGCGCACCGGGACGCAAAGCCAAAACTGGCTAATGTTCAGGTTAGCATTTCAGTTGAAATGTGACCATTTTCGGCCATATTGAATAAGCACTTTCAAAGAACGGCACTCAAATTACTGTAATTTGAGTGCCGTTCTTTATTCATTTTCAAGGCCACTGCCTTCGCAATCCGCCCTTTGTTCACATACCTTCAGTCTTTAGCCTGATTACTTATTTCTAATAACCTCATACACTTTATAGTAGTTTTGAGTGCCACAAGTTATAGCGCTCGATTGGTATTAGGGTCTTATGCTAGATCGGGAAAGCTAAAGACTTGATCTGCAAAGGATGAGGCTTGTCCAAAAGACGATTGATATAAATCGAAAGAGTATGAGCCGTCAATTTGGTTAATAAGCGGGTACATAGACCCCAAAAGGTAT
>JBBSBM010000184.1:0-7181 GCA_038251275.1 Aggregatilineales bacterium | reverse complement strand
GCGCTGACTGCTTCTGCCTCATTCGCAGCTACCTCTCCACCGCTCGCAAACAGGGTGTCAACCTCCTTGATGCTCTCTCTGCTGCCTTACATGCTGCTCCTTTTCTCCCTTCCTCCCCTACCTGAGTAGTTACGCATTTTGACCAATTCGAAAAGAAGTCATGATGTAATTTCACTTCCACATCTAAGTGTCGAACCTGAGAAAGTGAGAAGCGCTATTTTGAACAACCAATATTGTTAATCAGGGTAAGTTTATATTGGTTCAGTAGCTCACTATAAAGACAAGCCAAATTATACTCTGATTTATAAGTTTGGGGCGAGATCATCATCGATACTTGCAATTCTGGGCTGGTTCACAATCTATGTCAGAGCATGGAACCGTAAGCGTGAAGATTTTAAGAGCTCTGATGTATAAAAATAGTTCACATAGCTTGGGTATAAATCTTATGTTCGTCCATCTAATTTCCTTCTAATTAGAAAGTCATTTCTAGCTTTTATACCTAACTATATTCCACACAGTTCCAACACTGATATTTAGATACTTTGCAATTGTTGGAAAACTCCACCCTCTTACACGCAGTTCAATGACTTGTGCTTGAAGTTCTACTTTTGCAGTATTGATTGGACGAGGTTGACTTTGATATTTTGCCCTATGAAAGGCAAACTCGAGTTTGAAATATCTAGGATACGTGCGGCGACCCGTTCGCAACAATTATATTATACTGTATTTTAAATAACAATAAAATACTCCATTCCTTTATGATTTAAATACCACCATTCCAATTCTATTGAGTTTATCGTCTCAAGTGGCGATAACGGGAGCGCTTGTACCGATGTTGGCTGCCGCAGCGATGGATTTCTATTTGGTATTTGTGTTAAGAAACAGATTAAGGCTTCGGGGGAAAGCTAAACGAGCCAATCCGGATACCTACCCCTGCACTGCAATCAGTCGATTGAGTAAGAGATTAAAGATAAAAACGGGAACAACTTACTTATTCGTTCCCGTTTTTATTTCACTGCTAGACTTTAGTTCCCGAATCATCAATTGTAGAAATTTCCAACCGTGCTTGATACAATATGATTTCTTACTTACCACATTATATGAATGCTCATTATGCCCAATGAAACTTTAATTACACAGCTTGATGAACTTCGAGACTCATATGTCCAACAGCAAAAAGCCATCACAGCAGTGCAAGCTGCTTTTAAAGCGAATGCTGATGCGCAGAACAAGACGCTTAAGGCACTTAAGGACTACAACGCCGCCGTTGACATCAGTGCTGCACAGAATGCATTTGCTCAATCACGACTAAAAGAAGAGATTATTGATCCTCTGTTGCCTGATTTACGTCGGGAATTAAAGACCTTGACGACTGTTATTGGGGCATTGAAAGGTGCTTCTGTCGCATTGCGTGGTGAACCTGTTGATGTGATAAAACTTGATAAAGGAGTCTCGCTCCTGCGGGCATCTAATCAGCAAAACATTGGTGATTTGCTGCCAGAGTTATCTACTGAGCTTGAACTGGCTCAGCTTGCACTAAGTGATGAATTCGGTCAAAAATTACGTGATGCCTTGGCGCAAGAAGGTGTCATTATGACGAGGAGCGGCTCGAAGTTTGTAATAGGCCGTTTTGAACTGGAAGCGAACTTCTCAAAGCGTTTCATAATACTGCGCTATGGTAAAGATGTGGTTGTTCCTCGTGTGCATATTACCGTAGATGCAGCTTTGAAAGCCTATCAGACTGCTTCGAAACTGATTATTGGACGTAACCAAGAGGGTAAACCCTGGATCGCCCGATTTTACGAAGCATATCAAAACCTTCAACGTAAACAAGGTGGAGATAATTCACGAATTAACATTGTGGACTGTTACGTTGAATTTGTGGTGCTTAATCAAGGTCGCAATTTTTTTAGTGAACCTAGCAAGCGCACATTCAAAGATTACAGCAGAGCTGAGTTCATTTATGATTTTTATGAGTTTGTGGATCGTCAACGGCTTGCACAGAATGGACTAGTCGTCAAAGCTCACAGTGCCATGAAATCACAGACGGATAATCCTACGAAAAGTATGTGGGTTGTCGAAGGTGACAGCCCTTATGATGGTCGTTATATCGCTGATGTGGAATGGGCGAAGGAATAGCTTATGCTGCCGGAACCACGTCTCGCTCGGCAAATTATTGAAACATTAGGCCAGTCTGGTACGCCAGTCTCCAAAGGTGTGAGTTATTATAATGCAGGCAATGAATCGCTGCTGAATGCCATCGACACCCATTATCTTGGCTCATACCTTGCTGATGGTGGTGCTGTATTTAAATTGGTCGTGGGTGATTACGGCAGTGGTAAATCGCACTTCTTGTATTGCATACGAGATCGGGCTTGGCAGCGAAATTTTGCGGTGAGCAAAGTAGAACTGAGTCCTAAAGAAAGCCCATATGATGACCAACGACGTGTTTATGGGGCAGTTGCCTCATCCCTGATGTGGCACGAACTCGGTAGCTTGAATGAAGACGAACATGGGCTGAGTCGTTTCTTGGAAGGAACGCTGCGACGTTTGGTCAACCCGCATGGCTTGGATTTGCAAGATGAAGGCGTAGAGAATATACCCGAAGTCAGGGCTTTCCTGCATACACTAGCAACCAGTAATGTCGACAGTTTGAGTTTTCATAAAGCTGTACAAGGTTTCTTTAATGCCTTGTTACGAGGACAGGAACGCCGTGTAGAGTCACTAGAACGATGGTTGCACGGTGAAGAAGTAAGCCCTGAAGATATGCGAGACCTACGCATGATCGGGGTTACGGAAAAGATCAATAAGAATAATGCCTTTAAAATGCTGCGTTCCCTATGTCAAACGGTACGAGCGCTCGGCTATACAGGCTTGGTGTTATTGTTTGATGAAGGTGATCGTATGCTGAGTATCGGCGGTAAGGCTGAAAAGGTCGCTACTGATAACTTGCGTGAGGTCATTGATCGCTGCCGTGAAGATTTACCCGGTGCGCTTTTCATGTATGCCGTTCCCCCTGATTTTCTACATACCATTGTCCCGAAATATCCGGCATTACAACAGCGTATTCAAGCAGCGAACTACTTCTCACGCGCCAATCCCTTTAGCCCTCAGATTAACCTCGAACATCTTGATGTTCCAGATGAAGAATTGCTCGAACAGATTGGTTATCGGCTTCTGCCTATTTTTGAAATTGCATATGATGTAAAGCTGGATCGGGATACACAATTAGCGAATATTCAGGTGTTCTCCGAAGCAGCGCGTAAGTCTTATTTGGCAATCAGTCATCGCCGGTTGTTCGTAAAAGCATTGGTAACTGAGTGGTTTCGCCAGAAAGAAAATGGTGAAACAGTTGTCCCGCCAGAATACGCTTCTGGTGTCATTAAAGGGCAAAGTGAAGCACTCAATTTGCTGGCAGACGAAGAACAGAGTCCGTATTAGGGGTATTTGGTGGAATCACAAACAGTCTATCATCCGCAATTTGGCGGTGGAAAACTGCTTAAGACTTACATGAGCGGCTTCGAGTGGGAAGTGCAGTTTGAGTCGGGGCGACGTTTTCGTTTACCGGCGAAAGAATTCACTCAAGAGTCGCTGGCTGCCATACAAAGTGAACGTATTGTATTGCCTACTCCCCAACGTACTACATCATTGGGAACGGATCAGTTTCGGGCGCGTCAAACATTAGAAGCATTGCGTGTGGGAATTGTTCCCGTACAGGATGCTGAAACATTGACTATTGGCTTAGAAGCCGAACGGGTTACGCTGAACCGAGCATTTGAGCGCAGCAGCGAACGCAGTGGCGATGTCATTGCAGTTATTGGTGATTATGGATTTGGGAAAAGTCATTTTATTGAATTAGCAGCTTTACGCGGGTTGCATGGTAACTTTATCATCGCCAGTGCCAGCCTCGATCTTGTAGAAGTGCCACCGAGCAAAGCCCATAAAATCTATGAGGCACTGGTTACATCATTGCGCTATCCCGATACATCTGAGCATGGATTATCTCCACTCTTGAAAAAGGCTTTGGAAAATCCGACGGTGATTAGCCAGTTTGTTGGCTTATGCCCCCGTGAGCCGAAAGATTGCCCACTGGCTTCCGCATTGCTGGCACTGCAAGATTGTCCGAGCCAGATTGCCTTTGATGAAATCGTGCAGTGGCTCAGTGGTCAAGCAAAGCCCCAAACGGAGATGAAAACCTGCTTTAAAAAGCCACCGCGTTTATATACAACCGGCGAAACGGCACGGCAATATAGTTATTTGCTTTCCGGCATTAGCGTATTAGCAGCCTTAGTTGGCTATACTGGTTTGGCGGTTTTGATTGACGAGTCGGAGCATTATTCATTACTTCGTACAAACCAACGAGAAAAGGCCGACTCATTTTTTAAAGCGATGATTACCAGCGCATTAGGATTGAACAATGGGCGTATCGATGCACGAGATATTCCTGATAATGTGCGGGTTGAATATCTGCTAACCTATACCTCTGAGCCTCGTTTGTTGTTCCTCTTCGCACTTACCGAGAGCGACGACCGAATGCCCGTAGGAAAGTGGCTTGCTCCGGCGCATATCGTCCGTTTAGATGACCGCTTTATCGAAAAAGATATACGTGAATTCTTTAAGAATTTGCTGCGTTATCATTTATTAGCCTACAACTACACGGCTGCACAAGAACGTTACGAATCAATTGTCGTGAATGCGTCAGCCTTGCTTTATAGCGCTTTGAATAAGCACCGCATCAATTTGCGAGAATTGATACGAGGTGCGGTAACGGTGTGTGATTTACTCTACCTGCACGCTGATTATTCACCTGAAGCGTTGCTTGAAGATCTTAAGCGTGGTTTGAAGGTGTGAACGCTCACGCGCTGAAGAACAGCTTGCCCCGCACATGGGGCGCGTGCTTTGGGCGACATGGTAATTTTACTACCGCGCAGATTGCTGCAATTCCGCTGATTTTGGATGGTAAGAATGTTTTACTGTCTGCTCCTACAGCCAGTGGTAAAACCGAAGCGACAATCGCGCCACTCATCGAGAATTATCTACTTGCATCTCGCTCCACTTCCGAACTAACTATCCTTTATCTATTGCCTACTCGCGCTTTAATTAATGACTTGTGGATAAGACTCGCTGCGTCCTTTGATACCTTGCATATTTCGCTCACGGTAAGAACCCACGATTTCAATAACTTTGACCCAAAACACCCATCCGATGTGCTTTTGACAACACCTGAGTCCCTTGATGCACTAATATGCGCTCACGCTAAAGTGTTATGTGGTGTTCGAGCTGTTATCATCGATGAGTTGCACATCTTTGAAGGCAGTGTGCGTGGGGATCAGCTTAAAGCACTTCTTCAACGCTTACGACAAATACGGACACACGCATTTAAAGTCGGTGATACCCCAAACGCAGCAATACAGTATGTAGCTCTTTCTGCGACTCTCGCCCAACCAGAAATTGTCGCAGCCCATTATTTCTCGGATGCGTATGTGGTACACATCAGGGGCAACCGAGCTACTGCGATAGAAAGTATTGCTCTCGAATCAGAATCGCCGACTGCATTGTTGGCTTATCTAAATACTTTTCGGCAGCGCGGTTGGCGTAAAGCCTTGGCCTTTTGCAATACACGTGCGGAGGTGGAAGCCTACGCAACAGCCGTTCGTGCAGGCCTTTCTCCATTTGGCGAATCGGTATTTGTCCACTACTCTAATCTTGAACGGGAACGTCGACATGAGATTGAGCAGCAGTTTGCACATGCAGAAACAGCGATCTGTTTTGCCAGCAGCACATTAGAATTGGGCATCGACATCGGCAATATTGATGTCGCCTTGCTTATCGGCGCGCCGGGTAGTGCCGAAAGTTTTGTGCAGCGTGTAGGACGCACAAATCGTCGCCAACCAAAAGCACAGGCCGCCTGTTTTTATCGCTCGCCCCTTGAACGGGCGATGTTTGAAGCACTACCCCATACCGTAATGCGTACTCCGTCGTCGTCTTTTCGTCCTTCCGTCGTTGTTCAGCAGATTTTTAGCATCCTCAAGCAAAGTCCTACTGCTGCCCTACGCTTTAATCCCCTGTGTGATTTGTTCAAAGATTTCATTTCCCCTGATGATATACGAACTATCTTAGGCGAACTTCAAGCTAAGCAGTATTTAAAGAGTAGTCGCATGAATGAATGGCGCGCTGATGAACGCTTGAACAGGCTGATCGACATGCAAACTTCCGAGCATACCCCACTAAGTATCTACAGTAACATCCAAACCAGCACTGGACAGTTGAAAATTCGCGATCAGAATACCCAACGCATTGTGGCAAATGTCGATCACCAATGGTTTCAGCAGGATGTATTAACCCTAGAAGGTCGCCCTTTGAATGTGACATGGTACGATGGCGAGGCGCTGTGGGTATCATCTTATCGAGGTGCAAATGCCGCAGAAAAAATACATTATGTTTCTGGAAGGCAGCCTTTAAGTTATGAGCTTGCTCAGCAGCTTTCTGTGCAGGCGGGACTCAAGGTTGGTACAATCCCTGTTATTCCTCATGCTGACGGTTGGTTGTGTTTTCACTGGCTTGGAGATATTTATGGACATGCACTTCTTGATCTTGCAGCCTATACTTTAGCGGTCGAGGAAACTAAACAATCCGGTTTATGTCTGCTTATGCGTGATGAACCACTTACTTTCCCAGTTTGGAATGAACAGCAAGTTGAGCGTTATTTGCGTGAAGATTATCGTCGTTATGAAACAATGCTGTCGTTAGGTGCTTATCACCACCTCCTTCCAGTCGAGCTTCGTCGTTGCACTGTTGTTGAGCAATTTAGTGTGCTACGCTTTTTGCAGGCGATACAAAGTCTGCATATTGAACGCACTCCTGAGGCACTTACAAACAATTTGGAAGCACTTCTGGAGTGAAAGCAATACTAAGCGCTATGGCCGAATTGAGTAGTAATGCGACCACATGCAACCTACCAGAACATTTCTATATAAAGTGCGTGGCGTGAACAGGCATTAGAGACAGGGATATTCACCGATTTCGGCTAATAGCTGACGGTGGACTTACCCCGATTAGACGGAGACAGAAAGTGTCAGAGGTGTGCAAGCTGCTCAAAGGCACAAGGGCTGAGATAGCCCAGAGCAGAATGCCGCCGCTGACGATTGTACCAAACCTCAATGTACTCAAAGATAGCCTGC
>JBBSBM010000183.1:0-7313 GCA_038251275.1 Aggregatilineales bacterium | reverse complement strand
GGAGGTGTGCTACACTCTTCTACGGAAGTCTTGCTGGACGTGTCAGCGAGCCTTCAAGGTGATTTGGGGAGAGGTTGAGTCTCTCCCAATCACCGAAAAGCTAAAGCTATGTGCGGTTCGAGAAGCGTTCTATGTTGACTAATTGAGGAAAGGCGATAAAGTTGAGGAATTTCGTTTTGAGATTTAGGCTAACAGAATGTTCGGATTGAGTCTTATAACGCCCACAATCTACAAAATGCTAAAAACCGGCCTGCTTGCCGGTTTTTTGTTTCATACTTTGCGAACACTGCCATTGCGTTTAGTGGCACGTTCTGGTTATAGCTGGAACAAAACAAAATCGACATAATCTCTTATTAATTTTTGTGAAAGTATAGGTTTAACATGGCCGAATTAAGTGCGGAGACGCTGACACCGCCACAACGTGAGCAAGTTTACCGCCGCAACTTCCTTTATTTCTTAACTGATGGCATTTTATTTACGGTTGCGATGGGCATCATCGGTCCAACGACGCTGATCCCAGACTTTATCCGTCATCTTACCAATTCAGAAATCCTCATTGGGCTTTCGTCTAGCATTTTTGACGTGGGATTTACACTGCCACAGTTATTCATTGCGCGTTATATTGTCCGGTCGGCGAAGAAGAAATGGTGGTTTGTTGGCCCCAATATTCCTGTACGATTCGTGATGATCATTTTCGGCATTGTGACGGTAATTTTGGGTCGAGAAAGACCTGCCCTTATCCTAATTGCCTTTTTGATTTGTTACGGTATCGCAGCATTTGGTGATGGCCTCGTAGGAGTGCCGTGGGCAGACCTCATTGGTACCAGTTTGGATGATCGCTGGCGTGCGCGTATGTTCGGGCTGATGACGGCTGGGGGCGGGCTAATTATGCTCTTTTTGTCCCCCGTGTTAGGGATTATTCTCAGCGATAGTGGAATGGGTTTCCCTAATAATTATGCTTTGCTATTTGGTTTGGCAGGCGTTTTATTTGCTATTTCGATTTTGCCGGGTCTATTTATACGTGAACTGCCGGGTGGTAAAGCGGTTGAAAAGATTCCCTCATTAGGTGAATTCTTACCCGGACTTGGACGCGTTTTGCGGACAGATGGACCCTTTCGGGCGATTATTATCACACGCTTGTTCACCGTTTTATTTATGATGGCCGGGCCATTTTATATTGGATTCGCTACTGTGCAATTAGGGTTATCCAGCACGGTAGCTGTGCCAACTTTGTTGGTAATGCAGACTATTGGTAATGTGACAGGAGCGGTGGTTTATTCATGGCTTGGCGCTCGTAATAATCTTTTGTACATTCGGTTGGCTTTATCTTGTGCGATCATTTTACCGATCACCGCCTTGATAGCCTCATTCGTTGGCCCACTGCCCCTGTATTTTGGTTTTTTCGTATCAGGAGCTGCACTCAGTAATTTAAGCTTTAGTTATCAAAACTGGGTAATCAGTTATTCCACGCCGGATCAACGCCCTACGTATGCCGGTTTGTTCAATACACTTTCTGCTCTGATTTCGCTGGCTTCACCGTTCATCGCGGGTACGATTGCACAAAATTTGGGTTATGAAGCGCTGTTTGTGTTCGCTATCATCATGGTGTTATGTGCGCTGTTCGTTGCAGTTCGTTTTGTGACTAGTCCACATATCACACCGAGTGCTGGAGTTGCGGCCTAAGCTATTTAGATGCCTGTAAGGTTACACGTTGCCATTTTACTTCGATATTCACTTTGTCGCGGGTGTAGTCAAACGGGATTTGTACAACAACATACAAAGCTTTGATTGTTGTGCGTTGAACGCTGCCTGATAGTGCAAAAGTTGAGCCGTCACTTCTTGTCCCTCCGAGTGATAAGCTCTCATCAAAGAAGCTTCCTTGCTCATAAACGCGCACGATTGCTCCTTTGCCATTGCTCACATTGAAGTTCACTTGCGCCGTTTCACCCGCTTGGATATTAAGTTGAGTGACCAGAAGCGGCTTGCGATAATCGACCGTCAGATTAATCGTGTGGTTTTCGTTCAATGAAGGTGACGCAATGCTACTTGCGTAGAGTTTGTAGCTCTTGGATGATTGAACGAGTACCCGAAAGGTTCGCCCGCCCAAATAATGTAGTTCCAATTGTTTAATCCCTATTGCACCTGTCGACCCACTCGCGCCATCAATACGCACAGGTAAGGGTAACGATTGCTGGGAAATAAGCGTGGTCTTGTATGCGAAGGGTTGGTAGGCGACCCATAAAAAATTACCATCTGTCTCGTTATCTTCGATTTCAACGGTAAATGGAATGTGTGGGTCAGTATCCATTATATAAGTTTTATAAGGCTGGACATCATCGGGTATTCCAGCAACGTCCGAGTCGATATTGATCGATTGGGGGGTGACTGTATAGGCAGTGATTTGGTAAGAAGATGCACCATCGAGAACACGTATGAGGGTTATAGTTGCGTGTTGTCCTTCTTGTCTATTGGTCGGAATCACGTCAAAGCCGGTGACAGGCCTATCACCACCACTCCCACCATAATTCGAGCATTGGTTATCATCTGGTTGGGATTCGCCAGTGAAAATGCAATAGGTGGAAAAGACCAGCTTATTAGCGCGGTACTCGAAAACGATGTCCTGATCGATGGGAATGTCAAACGTAAAGGTGACTCTTTCACTTTTACCACGCAGTTGACCGGATATGGTTTTGTTAAACGGCACAGGCTTTGTGATTACCGAATGCGTCGTATCGACTTGGGCAAGTAATTGGCCTGTCCACGATTGGGTGAGCAACAAGATAAATAATAGAGCGATGAAGCGCAGAGTTATTCGCGATGTTTGGCTGAACACGGCATTTCCTTAAGCTGTATTAGCAGATCAATGATGAGAAGTGTACAGTTATTGGAAACTAATGGCTTCAGACTTTAGATGGGACTTTTATCAATAATTTTCCCGATTCATAAAATGTGCTAGGAAACATTGAAGGCTAACAAGTATATGGACTCTCTTGAAACGAATATTAATACGCGTGATGAACGTTATATTGCAAACCGAGATCACAACCAAAAGCTGATTAATGAACTTCGGGAGCATATTGAGAAGGTACGGCAAGGTGGGGGAGAACAATACCAACAACGCCAGCGTGAGCAGGGCAAGTTGTTCGTGCGCGACCGGATTGATAAGCTGTTGGATGAAGGTTCGCCATTTTTAGAACTTGCGCCGTTGGCTGCATGGGATTTATACGATGGAGATGCGCCGAGTGCGGGTATCATTACGGGGATTGGACGCGTGAGCGGCATAGAGTGTTTGATTGTAGCAAATGACGCGACAGTTAAGGGTGGAACTTATTACCCGATGACGGTGAAGAAGCACTTGCGGGCGCAGCAGGTAGCACTCGAAAATAATCTGACGTGTATCTATCTGGTTGATAGTGGGGGTGCATTTCTCCCGATGCAGGACGAGGTGTTCCCAGACGCAGATGATTTTGGGCGCATTTTTTACAATCAAGCAGTGATGAGTGCGGCTAAAATTCCGCAGATTGCCTGCGTGATGGGAAGCTGCACGGCAGGGGGCGCATATGTTCCAGCAATGTCTGATGAGACGATTATTGTTCAGGGGACAGGGACAATCTTTTTGGGTGGGCCACCGCTCGTGAAGGCTGCGACAGGTGAGGATGTGACTGCTGAGGAATTAGGAGGAGCGTTTGTGCATACGCATCAATCAGGGGTAGCAGATCACTTCGCAGAGGATGATGACCATGCGCTGGAAATGGTGCGGGATATTGTAGCGACACTCAACCGGCGGAAGAAAGTGGATATGAATGTTCTTCCAGCGGAAGCACCCCTTTATGATCCAAAAGAGTTATATGGGATTCTGCCCGCGAGTTTCCGCGAGAGTTATGATGTGCGCGAGGTGATTGTGCGGTTGGTGGATGGGAGCAAACTACGCGAGTTCAAAGCCAATTACGGCACGACATTAATTACCGGATTTGCGCGAATCGAGGGTTATCCGGTGGGGATCATCGCGAACAACGGTGTGCTGTTTAGCGAGAGTGCTTTAAAGGGCGCACACTTTATTGAACTGTGCAGCGCTCGTAATATTCCACTGTTATTCCTTCAAAACATCACCGGATTTATGGTGGGCAAGGAATACGAGCAAAAGGGCATCGCAAAAGATGGTGCAAAGATGGTTCATGCTGTGGCTAACGCGCGTGTGCCTAAGCTGACAGTTATCATCGGGGGGAGTTTCGGGGCAGGGAATTACGGGATGTGTGGACGGGCGTATGCACCGCGCTTTTTATGGATGTGGCCTAATGCACGGATTAGTGTGATGGGTGGGGAACAGGCCGCGAACGTGTTGTTGACGGTTAAGCGCGATCAATTGAAACGACAAGGAAAGCCTGACATGAGCGAAGATGAACAAGCGGCTTTCAAACAGCCGATCCTTGAGCAGTATGAGGCCGAAGGTAATCCTTATTACTCAACAGCACGTTTGTGGGACGATGGCATCCTTGATCCAGTGGAAACTCGTCGTGTGTTGGGCTTAGCGTTGAGTGCGTGTTTAAATCAACCGAATGAAGAGACACGGTTTGGTGTGTTCAGGATGTGATGGAAGGGCTTGCCACGGCAAGCCCGTACAGTGTGTAGCCCTGACAGAATATGTTTTTCAGTGTGCGAGTGATACAGACACAGGTTGAACATCAAAAAGATTTGCGACGAGATTATAGGAATGTTTGCGGGCGGCGTGGTCGTGAACCATCGTCAATACCATGAGTTCATCGGCTTGAGTGCGTTCGACAAGGGGCATCAGGCGTTCGCTGATGGTTGCTGGACTGCCCACGAAATGCCGTTCTTTGAGCGCATTCATTTGCATGTTTTCAGCAGGGGTTGTTGAAGCGGCTTTAACTTCGGCAGGGCTGGCAAGCGGCCCTGAACGTCCGGTTGAAATCCGTAAGAAGGCGTGTTGAACAGAGAGTGCCAAGTCGTCGGCCTCTTCATCGGTATCGGCACAGATGATGGATACAGCCAGAATAGCGTGAGGCTTAGGGAAGGAAGCAGACGGCTCGAAGTGATCACGATAGACTTTCATCGCAGGGATAGCTGCGCTGCCGTTGATGTGATGAGCGAAGGCAAAGCCCATACCGAGTTCAGCAGAAAGTTGTGAACTATAGCCGCTGGAACCGAGTAACCAAATGGGAGGCAGCGGAACATCATTTGGATAGGCACGAATGGTGCTAAAAGGATGATTGGCAGGGAATGTTCCGTTGGCGAATGCGAGAAGTTCACCGAGTTCTTCGGGGAAGTTGTCGGCGTTTAAGTTTTCTTGTGTGCGGCGCAAGGCTAGGGCGGTCATCATATCGGTTCCGGGTGCGCGACCGATGCCGAGATCAATTCGTTCGGGATAAAGGGCTTCCAACATGCGGAAGGACTCGGCAACTTTTAAGGGGGCATGATTAGGGAGCATGACACCGCCGGAGCCGACGCGAATGTTGGAAGTTTCGCGGGCGATTTGTCCGATCATAATATCAGGGGTGGTGCTGGCAATACCGCCGGAGTTGTGATGCTCAGCTAACCAATAACGGGTGAAGCCACGCCCATCAGCGAATTGTGCGAGATCAACTGTGTTGCGCAGCGCCTGTGAACTGTTTGAACCTGATGGAACAGGGGATACGTCGAGAATGGATAGAGGGATGCCCATTAGGAAATGAACCTCATAAGATTGATTGTAAAGAGTATCTTTCAGACGAATGAAGAACGTGAAGTATTACTACGACACCTAAATTGTGGGATGACAGCCGAGAAATTACCGTATCAAGTGATAAAACATCATAAGTAATAATAAAGAGTTGTTAATTTCGTAAATTTTTCACAAAAATTAATGCTATTAATCTTTATGCTGGATATACTGAAACTATTCTAATTATTCCAGTGTGTTCGGAGATTATTATGCAGTCCAATATCCTGATTGTTGACGACACGATTGAATATGGGGAATTGGTGCAAGCTTCATTGATCCGATCAGGTTTACAGGCTGATTATGTGTATAGCGGTCAGATGGCGCTGGAATATCTGAATGAACGGATGCCGGATGTGATGCTACTCGACATCGGAATGCCGGGTATGAGCGGTTGGGCGGTGTTGGATGAAATCAAATTACGTTATCCACAGGCTAACTTTCCGGTGATTGTACTGACAGCATTTAACGATCCGGCGAACAAGCTAGTTGGTAAGTTCCAACAGCAGGTTTTCCGCTACTGCACCAAGCCGACGGATTTACGGACGCTGGCGAGTACTGTACTCGAGGCCACACAGCGGCAAGTGGCTGTCTAAGAAGTCGATAGCTCTTAGTCTGTAGTCATTAGTCTAATACAAATTCAGATGCGGGAAGGGGTGCGGAAGCACTCCTTTTGATTCAATTTATCCGTCAAAAGCACAACACGCGGCAAATGCGGCGATGTGGGTATCGCCGGACGTTACTCATTAGTGTGGGTTTGGTCAGCGGCTGAGGCACGCCTCAGCACTACAGATTCGCCATTCAAAAAAGACTGTGGCACATTGGAAAGATGGCAAACTTGGCGGCAATTTCGGCAATTGCAACGTCTGATTTGTTGCCAATAGTCAATTGTTAAGATGCGCGGACGGGAAAAACCCCGTCCCTACAAGCCAAAAATATTGGCAAAGTTGGCAATTTTGGTGATGCGGGGCGCTGCCGCCAAGATTGCTATAAAAGTAGTTACAAGGAGCAAGTTTCAAGCTACAAGACCTATACAGTTGCCAGTCTGTAGTTTGAGATAACATTGCCAACGACATTATAAGTTTCCGAAATGATGCTGTTGATGTTGTTGTTGCTGTTGCTGTTGTGACAAGTTCATTTTTACTGCATTACAGCATGAACCAGATGTTAATGTGCGTGAGATAAGCAGCGGTCGAGGCACGCCTCGACCCTACAACCCCATTGACATCATAACTGATATGGCGTAACAACGGGTTACATTTTGGAAGAACATTTTGTAACTCTTTCATGAGGTTGGCACTAACCGTTTTGAGGGAGGGGCGTCGGCGCGAAGGTTGGTAGAAGGTTAAGGATTAGTTTGGTAGGTTTGTAAAAACAAATAGAAGTTGATATTAAAACCGGTCTACAGGTGTTATACGGGAAGATTTAATCGGCGTTTGAGGAAATTAAGCTTCGTATTCGTAACTACTCAGGTGGGGAAAAAGTACCAAAAAAGATAAAAACGAGCTAGAGTCATAAGGATGAAACCCACAGAGAAGCCGTTAAGCAAAGAACAACTACAAGGGCTAGAAAAAGCCGACTTGGTAGATTTGGTTGT
>JBBSBM010000182.1:0-7546 GCA_038251275.1 Aggregatilineales bacterium | reverse complement strand
TTGAACCCTTTTGAACTAAACTGAACCGACTTTCCGTAGGAATACATAGGAATTTCTGTATAGTCGACTATTACACTTGGTTCAGAGTAGCTCTTAAGAGATGTTTAGAGTATTGCTGGAATTTGATGCGATTACCCTGACTGTGTTGTAGGGGGATTCATCCCGACCGTTTGAACAGGATATACTCACTAGCGCACCTTAACATCGCATTTGGAAATCATGGCAGAGGCAGACCTACTATGGCATTGCCGCCAATGCCGCCATCACTGCCATAATCTAAACCGATAAACTTCGATTGAAGTCAAAATGGCAACTCCAGTACAAAACCCGCATATGGCATTGCCGCCTCTGCCGCTTTTGCTGCTGATTGTGCCAAAGGTCAGTCCGGCGCTGACGACAATTGCGACAAATTAACCGGGTTACAGGTGCAACATTGTGTCGCCGACGATGACGACACAAAATCGAGAGTCACAACAGCATCAACAGCATCAATTTATCACTGAGCCAGCAAATACCGGACAAACCATTGCACAGTCGAAACCGTCGATGTGATGCGATTCGGTTCTTTTTGGAAGCCGTGTCCCTCGTCGGGAAACAGCACATACTCGACTGGAATATTCCGCTTCTTCAGGTTTTCAACCACCTGCTCCGCCTCTACCACTGGCACATTCGTATCGTTTGCACCGTGCAAAACCAGTGTTGGTGCGATCACTTGGTCAATCTTATTGATGGGTGACAGGCGGTCCAACATCTCACCTTCAGTATCAGGATCACCGTACTCAATCTTGGAAATCGCCGCCATCCACGGCTCAGTCTGCTCGAAGAAGGTTCGGAAATTGACCACACCAAACAAATTCACTCCCGCACTGAACAAATCGGGATAGTCAGCAAGACCTGCCATCGTCATATAGCCGCCGTACGATCCGCCCATGATTCCAAGCTGCCCTGCCGCACCAATCCCCGCCTGAAGCACATAATCCGCACACGCTTTAATATCACGTACAGCATCGAAGCGCAGAATCCCGTTATCAAGGTTAACGAACCGCTTACCAAAGCCACCCGATCCTCGCACATTCGGCGCAAGCACAGCAATTCCCTGCGCTAGTAATGCCTGATACGTACTGTCGAAACGTGGGCGTTCTTGACCTTCCGGCCCACCATGAAAACTCAGTACGATTGCACCCGGAGCTTTGAAACCCTGTGGGCGATAAAGCCATGCACTCAGTTCTAACCCATCATGTGCCGGAAACCGCACTAATTCCGGCTTCACCAGTTGATCTAACTGAATACTGGGATGCGCACTATACGTAGCTTGGTGCATCGCGCCCGATTGAACCTCATAAACCCAGATATCGCGTGGGGCTGCTGCTCCTGTTGCCACGAAAGCCAGCAGTTTCCCATCATCAGAAAACGTCAGATCATAAATCACTTCGGTCGGCAGCATCGGTATCGCGACAACTTTTTCACTCGCGAGATCAAACAACGCCAATTCGCTCCGACCCGCCACGTTCCAGATCAATGCCGCCATTTTGCCATCGTGCGTAATCGCGAAATCATCCAGTTGGGCATCATCTCGCGCAGCAATCACCTCAAGCGAACTCGGTGTACCGTTGTCACCAAGCTTAATCTTGCAGAAGGCGATTAGATCACGGTCAAGATCGCCCGTCAGATAAATCGTCAGTCCATCAGGTGAGAAATGAGCATCATTAAAGTTTCCTGCCCCATCATGTGGTGTCAGACAGGTTTCAGTTCCATTTTGGATATCCAGCAAGAAAAGATTGCTGTTACCCCGATTTTCCAGTCGATACAACAACCCATAGCTTCCATCTAAACTGAAATCTGCCAGCGAACCAATCCCACGGTTTTCGGCAATAAGCTGCAACTCACCTGTTGCGGCATCGACTAAATAAGCATCCATCGCGTTAGCATCACGCTGGTTGGAAGAAACCATCAATTTGCTGCCGTCAGCCAACCATCGACCCAACCAATTAGTTTCTTGACCACCTGCTGTCACCAATCGTAAATCGCTCCCATCGGGGCGAATAAAGTACACCTGTTCATTCATGCCACCCCCCGGCGCAAGGTTGAATGCTAGCCGCTCTCCCGACCACCGCACGCCGGTGATTTGATCATTTCCAGCAGTAACAAGCTGCGGCCATCCGCCCTGTGTCGCCACTGTCCAAATTTGAGGAATTCCACTAAGGTCAGAAATGAAAGCCAGTGATTGACCATTCGATGAAAAGCTCGGTGACCAACACCCTCCAACCTTTGCCATCGCCGCTATCGAAGCTTCAGAATTAGAAACATGTCCTGTATCCATAAAATGATTACCCTTTTACTGCTCTAGATGATCGCTTCTAGTCATCAAACTTCATATTCAATTGGATGGTTGGATAAATGAAGAAGCATTCTTGCTTCACCGATTATGTTATGGGAAGTGTTCACCGGCTTCTATCGGAAACGGCAGCACATTCCCGCGTGGAGGCATCGGGCAGGTCGTGAATTCACAAAAGGCGCAGGGTGGGTGATAAAATTTGTTAAAGTCGAGATCAACTGAATTATCAGCACTGAGCGGAGCCATCATAAAGCGCCCTGCTCCATAAGTTGATTTACCTGTTGTGCCATCGCGCATGAGTAACCAGACATAATCCGACCCTTTTTCGGATGCAGCAGCCTCGAAATGAAACGATTGACCGAACATCTCAAACTCAACAAAACCGATATTTTTGAGGATCTGTGTCTCGCCGCCTGTATGTTCAACCCTCATGTTTTTTATATCACCATAAGGCGAAAATCGACCCGTCACGCGATATTTAGTGTCAATCGGATACCAAACACGACCCGTAAAATTCAGTCGTTTCGGGCTGTTCGCATCCCAAACACGGATATTATACGGATCACTCGCCCACTGCATCACACCAAAACGCACATCACGAATACGAATGACCGACATGCCACCCGGTTCATAATAATTGCGCAGTTTAGCAGTGTGTACCGGCACATCATCTACAGTCACAATCTCATCAGTTGTGACATGCAGCGTACCATGTTCACCATGGAAATCCACGATACCGACATGTTCAGGTGCAGAACCGACTGGCAGCAGCACATCACTACCCACAGCACAGCCAATGGTATTTTCACCCTCGTTCAGTGGGTACATGCCTACAATCGCCAACCAACCTCCTGGTCCGGGTGCGCGCAACTGCTCATCCATGTCGTGCCGCCACGCTTCAACCTCGGCAACGTAATCTGCTGCTGTTTGTTCTATGGGAGTCATCAATATGACCTCTACGGTTGATTTATTGTCGATGGATTATGAGTATATTCAGAAAACTTGCTCACGTCACACGAATATAAACTGAGTTAAAGATCGAGTAGCCAAGAACGCCGAGAATTTATATTGATTGATGGTCAGTTTTACAAAACGAGTGGTACAAAATAAGCAAGAAAGAGTGCTTTTCTCTCTCTTTCCTGCTTATACTACTAACGGAAATTCGACTGAAAATTAACTACTGAAATCGCTGTTCAACCGGCACATAATCCACGTCATAGCCGAAGTAGCGCGGCCCAACGACTGCCAGCCCTTTCTCAGTCCGCCAATGACGGTGAGCAGGCATCGCCAGCACCATTACCCGGAAACCATAGCGCAGTTGCTCGGTTGTGAGGGGTTCGCCCGTATCCTCCTCAACCATCGTAATCAGGTCAGGCACACTGACAATGATTTTCCCATCTTTTTCGGCCATCAAGTTCTCGTTTTGGAACTGAATTTTCATGGTGCTGCCCGCGTTCTCAGCTATGCCTTCCAGGATCGCCTCGCCACGTGCGAAACCGGCAACCGTTTTACGCTGTACATCGGTCAGCTTGCCGTGAAACACCACGTAACCCTTGGTTACATCCTTAAGCGCCTGAATCACATCCATATGCTCAGCACGCGCTGCACGGATGGTTTGCCCGATTTTCTCGGCAAAACTCATCGTTCCGTAGACAGCCGCTTCACGCTGCTGCTTTCCGGTCGTCGCATATGCCCCAATCATCGAAGTCGCCCCCATATTCACGGCGATGCTGCGTGCAAAGGTTTCCATCCAACGGTTGTCGATGGTCGAAAGAACAGCACTGTTGCCCTTCTCATCCGCCATCGTAAACGGTGTCGCAGTAATCCCAAACAGATTGTGTGTCACCATCTGAATTTCAGGAAAGGCGCGTCCCATACCATCCAGATCAACAAGGGGCAAGCGCAACTGTGCCGCTAACGTAATCGGAATCGTCGAGTTGATACCACCGGCCTCAATCGAATAGACATACTTAATCGGCCTGCCAAGAAAAGCTTGGACAGCGTTAAAAGCCTCAATACACTCGTTGCCACCGGGCATCTTTTCGACCATTACGGTCGGCGCGCCCATCATCGCAATCGCCACCGAAAGATCATCGTCGCCCATCTCATCGACCGTCACAAGTTCCACCGGGCCAAATTTACGAATAGCCTCGTTCGCCATCAACTTGCCCACATACGGATCACCACCGCCGCCTGTGCCCAGAACCGCCGCACCCAGCGCAATGTCTTCTACATTTTGAACATCGATCATTCTTTTCATGATCAGAACTTCTCCAGATTAGTTTATTCAATCCCCTGTCCGGGACGCTTAGGCAACGGCTGAAAAATCACTTCGGGATAACCAAAGGCGGCAGGCCCAACGACTTTGAGCGCTTTCTCGGTACGGAACTTATCGGTGCATGGAATCGCCAAAATGTTGACTCGCAACCCATAACGCAGTTGCTCAGTGGTAATCGGTTCACCTGTATCACTTTCGAGCATACAAATAAGATCAGGTACACAAGCCACCACTTCATCATGGCTATCTCGATTGCCACGCCACGCCACTAAGTTTTCGTTTTGGAAAGCAATGTGCATGAAATCCCCGCGATAGCTTCCCAACCCTTCCGCGACCAATTCACCCCGCGCAAAACCTGCAACTGTGCGCCGTTGCACGTCAATCAACTTGCCAGCGAAGATTTCCTTACCGCCTGTTACATCCAATACGGCATCCACAAAAGATGATTTGACAGCACGAGCATGAAGAACCGCAGCGCCCACATTTTTAGCAAGTGTCAACGTGCGCGGAACCGAATGTGCCTTGACCTCCAGCCCACTCATCACTGGCAACGCCAACAACGAAACGCATCCCATCTGCACGCACAAATCACGACCAAATTTTTCAAAGGTATGTGAATCGGTCAATTGACCGAAGATAATGGTATTTCCTTTTTCATCAACCATCGCTGCGGGTGTGCAGGCCACCCCATTGATGAAAAGTGTACTCATCTGCATTTCAGGAAATGCACGCCCCATCGCATCGCCATCAAGTACAGGCTTATTTGTCAGCGCGCCTGCTTCAAGTGGGGCTATCGAGTTCGCCCCACCTACTTCTGAACAGGCGATGGCATCAATCTTATGCCCAATATATTCTTCGAGTGCGGCCACTACATGAACCGACTCCTCGCCATTCGGCAATTTTTCGACACCGACTGTCGGCGCACCCATCCATCCCACTTCACACACACGCGCATCGTCCGCCAGTTCTTCTAGCGGCATAATCTGTACGCTATACCCTTGTTTCAGTACCTGATGCATCCGCAAGCTGCCTATATATGGGCTGCCGCCTCCACCTGTACCAAGGATACCCGCGCCTATAGCAATCGCTTCTACGTCATCATGTGTCACATTCCACATGGATTATTCCACCGCCAACGTTCCAACAGCCTTGACACGGATGCGAGTCGCATTCCCCGGCAAGTAGGCCAATGGCACTTCTTCCACATCAACGATTTCAACACTGCCGGCTACCGCACCACCATCTAGAACACGTTGTTGAGCTTCATCTTTGGCCTGTTGCAGCGCCTTATCACGTGGCATCGCTTCCAAGCTGAATATACGATCCACCTCACCACCAACTTGTGCGATAGCCGCACCGATGGCATTAGCGACCGAGGCATGTTCTGGACGATGTAGTTCAGAAACACCACCGAGTTTGTCACCAATGAGAATGATGCCACCCCCTACCAAAATAACGGGGACTGCTCCAGCAGCCGTCTTCATACGATCAACACTGATTTCGACCATTTCCCACATGCGTTGTAGGCTGCTATCAACCAGTGATTTGCTCAGATGGGCGACCTTGCTCTTGTCTCCAATATCAGCCATCCCTGCCGCGACTGCAATATCGGTCGTAGTCAGATCACTACCACTAAAGACCAAAGCACGGGTAGAAATTTCGTACCCCACGCTCTGTGGGCCAATTTGAAGCGGCTCTTGCTTGACATGACTGCCACCACCTAAACCAAAAGATAGCACATCAGGCATACGGAAGTTTGTTCGCACGCCGCCAATTCGCACTGCAATCGAAGCTTCACGCGGGAAACCTTGGCTAAGAACGCCTACATCTGAGGTCGTACCACCAATATCAACCACCACGGCATCTTTCAAACCGGAAAGAAAAGCTGCGCCGCGCATGCTGTTAGTCGGGCCGGATGCAAAGGTCAGCACCGGATATTTTTCCACGAAGTCAGCGCTCATTAACGTGCCATCGTTCTGGCTGATATAGAATGGCGCGGTGATGCCTAAGCCGCTCAAAGCATCACGGAAAGATTGAACAATATTAACGGCTAATACTGCTAGACAGGCATTCATAGCCGCAGCGTTCTCACGTTCCAATAAACCAATACGTCCGATTTCATGCGAAAGGCTGATTTTGGCATCGGGTATGATTGAGGCCACAATATCCGCCGCTTGCTTTTCTTGGTCAGGGTTTACAGGTGAAAACACTGAAGAAATAGCAACCGAGGTTATGCCCGTGTCCTGAATTTTCTTAGCAGAATCACGAATTTCATCCGGTTGCAATGCAGAAATCGGGCGGCCATCGAACTCGTAACCACCATGTACCAGATGATAAACGCCGCCCATTGCTTCGCGCAGATCATCCGGCCAATCCACAAATGGAGGCAAAGCAGCAGTCGCAGGTAATCCAATACGTAGCACGGCTGTTTTAGCCAATGATTTACGCTCAACTACCGCGTTGGTAAAGTGTGTAGTGCCTAACATTACTGCGCTAATGGCGCTTGGAGCAACTTGCGTTTGTGCCAATAAGGCGGTGAGTACATTAGTGATACCACTGCTGACATCACGGGTTGTAGGGGATTTTGCCCATCCGATAACTTTACGTCCATCCATCAATACTGCATCGGTGTTTGTTCCACCGACATCAATCCCGATCCGCATACAACCTCCTGTTGCGATGACGATATAAGACAGAAAATCAGCCTGAAGTTTGTCTAACCTGTCAAATTCTTTTTAGGGGAAACAAGATGATTATAGTGATGATGAAATGAAACGCAAAATGCTGCGGTATGCAGGGTAATCGCATCAAATCTGGGTAAGCAAGTGAAACAAGAAATCATTGTCGAGAGCAGCCCGAAAGCGCTTTTGCTTCAAACTGCTTTTAGAGGGGTCTTGTTTGAGAATGTTCAACGCTAAAGAGCGCAAGACCGC
>JBBSBM010000181.1:0-7821 GCA_038251275.1 Aggregatilineales bacterium | reverse complement strand
CGGCTGGCGCTGACTGCTTCTGCCTCATTCGCAGCTACCTCTCCACCGCTCGCAAACAGGGTGTCAACCTCCTTGATGCTCTCTCTGCTGCCTTACATGCTGCTCCTTTTCTCCCTTCCTCCCCTACCTGAGTAGTTACTTTTTGTCTATATATTCGGTACTTGGTTACCCAATTCAAATTATGATTTGGATGATAGACCGCATTTTGAAATATTGGGAGATAAATATAAAAATGGAGATCCCAATTCTGAAGAAGACATTTACATACCCATAAAACCAAAACAATGAGCAACGGTAACTACTGAAGGTGAAATTTGCTGCCCTATCATATCGATTAACGCTAGAGATAGGGTGAAGTCTAATAGCGAACGACTAACGACTCCACAATTTCCCAAACGACCACTTATCCCAATGTTGGGTTATATATCCCAAGAATCCAGGACTCATGGACTTACCCTTTACCAACATCCGCCAAGTGCTGTCACTCCACAATAAAGTCTCGCCGGAAAAAATTTTCCTGACAGTCATCAGCGACAAAGGCCGCGAAGAACTGAGTTATGCCGAGTTCAGCGCCCGTTGCCACCAAACGGCGAACTTCTTGCAAGAGGATTTGGGCATCAAGCCGGGGGATGTGGTTTCAATACAAGATTACAATCTGAGTAATGTAGCCGTTTTACTGATGGCTAGCTGGTTAGTAGGAGCAGTATCCGCGCCCTATGTACCTTTAGGGATCACAGAACAGGAAGAACAAGAAGGTCGAGTAAAAGCATATTTTGTTCGGGATAACAACGGAAATTTTAATCAATATGCTGAACATCCCGCATACAAAGGTAAGCCATTAGTCCAACTTGGTGGCACACCAACAGAAGGCTATCCACATTTTGATACTTTGGTTCGAGGAATGCCTAACAGCTTTTTTAACGATTATCCTGAGCCTACGCTGGATACTTTAGCATTGGTAGGGCCTCATTCGATTGCTGATGATCGACAAAGTTATGTCAGTATGAAGGCAACTCAGGGTGAATTACTTGATGCTGCTTACAAACAGGTCAAGCGGCAGTATATTACGGGTAATCAATGCCTAATAAGTTATTTAAAATTGTCCGGTATTCCACTCTTTGCGGGCTATGTTCTAGATGCGATGTCTATATTTCTCGGAACGCTCCTGACGGGTAGTTCGGTCATTTTATGCTTACCTTGGGCAGATTACCCGCGACCTAGTTTCTGGCATATGGTTGCTTCTGAAAGACTACATATTGCATGTATTGATTCTCTTGTATTTTCACAATTAGTTATGTCAGCCAAAGAAAAGCAAATCGAAGGCAATCCCATCTACGGCTCAGGCATCTACCAGCAGGACATCACCCAACTGCGTCATATCTACTGCCCTGATGCAGATGATTATGACATCCGTGAATTCAGATCCCTATTTCCGTTTCCGGTGATTACCAACAGCTAGAAAATCACACTCGATATAAAAGTTCTTGAAGTCGCTTTAGCAGACTTGTCTTACGGTTAGCATGATGGCTTTAGCCTCATGCGGCGCAAACCACAATGCTGTTAATGACAAACCACTAAGCAAATTGTGACATTTAGCCTCAATCGGGATTGGCTTTAACACCAACGCGGACAAACCGTTGCGTGGCATTGAAGGGGTGTTATAATCACGGTATCCACTAATTGCTGAAAAATGGTTTCTTGCCCCCCATTTTTTGAGACTAAGGAGTAATACTTTGACTTCGCTCGTACTGACTTTAACCGAGACGATGCGCTATAAGGGTGCGCTCGGTCAGTGGAGTTGGGTGCTGCATCGCATTACAGGTTTGGGGGTTGTGCTGTTTCTGACACTGCATGTGATTGATACCTCTTGGGCAGTGTTTTATCCCCAGTTGTATGTTGAAGCGATTGCGACCTATCAAACACCACTTTTTACGATTGGTGAATTTGGCCTTGTTGCCTGCGTGATCTACCACGCGCTTAATGGGTTACGCATCGTCGTTATTGATTACAAACCGGTTTGGTGGAAGTACCAACAGCGGGCGGCGATGTATGTACTCGGCGGCACCGTGCTTATCCTCGTGCCGGTGTTCTTCCTGATGTTCGGTCATGTGCTGCGCTTCTACGAAGACCCCAATAGTAAATTTCTAGGCTTTGCCGAGGTTATCCGCGCTCAACTACCCTTCGCCGCAGGTATCGCGGTGGCAATTGTCGCGGCACTGCTGCTTTCAGCGGTATTCGGTTTGATCGCAGGCAGCGGCTCAAAGAAAGTTACGATTGATCCACTGAGCAAAAAGCGTGTGATCGCCATGCACGGCAGCGGTATCGAACGCTTCTGGTGGCGCTTCATGCGCGTGAGTGGTGTCATCATCATTCCGCTGGTGTTTGGTCACTTGGCGATGATGCACATCATTCAAGGTGTGTTCGACATTACGGCGGCTGGTCATACTGTGGTTGGTACGACAGTTGCTAACGCGTCGGGTACATCGGTCGAATTTGTAGCTGACCGCTGGGGTTATCTGGTCGCAGGCGTTGCGATTTGGCGCGTTTACGACTTCGCTTTAATCGCGTTAGTCGTGGTACATGGTTTCAACGGCTTGCGCTTGGTGCTGACTGATTACACATCCTTCAGCCCATTCTTAAAGCGTGCATCGATTTATCTGTGTATCATCGGTGCGGTGATCTTGCTGACGCTCGGCTGCTTGGCGCTGCTCAGCACCATCAATCAGGGTGCGCTGGATATTGCTGCACAGGCTACAGCAAACCTGCATCAATAATAGGTGATAACCATTTCGCTCGTCAGGAAGGGTCTAAGACCCTTTCTTGAATTAGGTCATTTAGGATGTTAAGAATTTAGACCGTTGCTCATCGGTTGATTGTTTTGTTAATCGACCATGACCAACCGCTAACTGAGGAGTTTACTGGAATGCAGACGCATCAATTTGATGCCATTATTGTTGGAGCAGGCGGTGCGGGCTTGATGGCCGCCCTGTACGCCAGCAAAGGTGGCGCGAAAGTCGCCGTTGTGAGCAAGCTGTACCCGACCCGCAGTCATACGGGCGCGGCATTAGGCGGAATCGGTGCAGCGCTTGGTAATTTAGATGAAGATAAACCGCTGTGGCACGCATATGACACAGTAAAAGGTGGCGATTATCTGGCTGACCAGAACGCTGCCAAGATTTTGGCGGAAAACGCCATCGACGCAGTGGTGGAACTCGAACACATGGGTTTGCCATTTGACCGCACACCGGATGGACGCATCAGCCAACGACGCTTCGGTGGTCACACCAGCAACTTTGGTGAGAAGCCTGTGCGCCGTGCCTGTCATGCGGCTGACCGTACCGGTCACATGATTTTGCAGACGCTCTACCAACAATGTATCAAGAACGAAGTGCGCTTCTTCGACGAATTTCATGTCGTGGATGTCATTATGAATCAGGGACATTGTGTCGGTGTGGTCGCTATCCAACTCGGAACCGGTGAGTTCCACGTTTTCCACGGCAAGGCGACGATGTTTGCAACCGGTGGATGGGGACGGGTGTGGCAAATCACCAGTAACGCCCACAGCCTAACCGGTGATGGTGCAGCGGCTCTCTATCGTCGTGGTATCCCCATGCAGGATATGGAGTTCTACCAATTTCATCCGACCGGCCTATATGGATTGGGTGTGCTTCTAACCGAAGGCATTCGTGGTGAAGGCGGCGTGCTGCTCAACAAAAACGGTGAACGTTTTATGGAGAAGTACGCACCCTCGATTAAAGACCTTGCCAGCCGTGATGTGGTCAGCCGTGCCATTTATATGGAAATACGTGCTGGCAACGGTATTGGCGGCAAAAATTATATGCACCTTGACGCGCGGCCTTCTACCATTAACCGTTATCTGGCAGAGGCTGGTGAAACCCGCCGTGTTGATGATGCCTATATCGCCCGTGCGCTGGCAGAAACACTTGACCTGTGCCGGACGTATGTGGGCGTTGATCCGCTGACCGAGCCGATGCCTATTCAACCAACAGCCCATTATGCGATGGGCGGCATCCCCACCAATATTGATGCCGAAGTCGTTACCGATGCCAACTGGACAGTATTGCCCGGTCTATATGCAGCCGGTGAAGCGGCCTGTGTCAGTGTTCATGGCGCGAACCGTTTAGGCACGAACTCACTGGTCGATCTGGTGGTATTCGGACGACGCGGTGGCATGAAGATTGCCGAGTATGTTAAGACAGCCGATTTTGTACCACTGCCTGCTAATCCATCCGCCGAGGCCGAAGCCGAATTCAAGCGCATCCGTGCCAGCAAAGGCAAGACCAAGCCCTATACCCTGCGTAAACAAATGCAGGAACTAATGATGGACAACGTGGGGGTCTTCCGTGTTGAGAAGGAACTGACCGACGCTGTCGAAAAGCTGCATGAACTCCGTCACCTGTATCGTACTGAATTAAGCGTCGATGATAACGGCTTCCAGTTCAACACCGATGTGATGGAAGCGTGGGAACTAGGCTGCTTGCTTGATTTAGCCGAGGCAACTGCTTTGAGTGCCAATAAGCGCACCGAAAGCCGTGGCGGTCACAGCCGCGAAGATTACCCGAAGCGTGATGATGCCAATTGGTTGGTGCATACGCTGGCCTACCGCAAGAGTGACGATCCTTATGGAGTCGAGACACCGCCGGTTGAACTAAACACCGATAAGAAAGTGGATATGTCACTGGCAGCCGAAGACCCGCGTTTCTTACCGAAAGAACGCGTGTATTGATCCGGTTTGCAAACCAGTCATAAAAATTCTACCGTATTTGGACGTACACTATTTCTAAAGATGTGGAAAGCGGAGAACTAAAACCGATGGACGTAACATTCCGAATTCGACGCTATAACCCGGAAGTACCCGGTAAAGACAAGTTATATTGGCAGACGTTTGAACTGACAGACGTGCAGGATACTGACCGTGTATTGGAACTGCTGCACCGCATCAAGTGGGAGCAGGATGGCACACTGGCCTTCCGCCGTTCCTGTTCGCATGGCATTTGCGGCTCGGACGCCATGCGGATTAACGGGCGTAACGCGCTGGCCTGCAAGTTGCTGGTAAAAAACCTCGGCTCTAAAGTGCAGATTGAACCGATTCTCGGCCTGCCAATCAAGAAAGATTTGATTGTGGACATGGAGCCGTTCTTCGATCATTACCGCTCGGTCATGCCCTACTTCGTGAATAATGACCCGATTCCGGCGGATGGGCGCGAACGCTTGCAATCACCGGAGCAGCAGCAGATTTATGCCGACTCGACCAACTGCATTTTGTGCGCCTGCTGCACGACTTCCTGCCCGAGCTTCTGGGGTAACGGCAAGTATGTTGGCCCTGCGGCGATTGTCCAAGCACACCGCTTCATTTTTGACGACCGCGACCAAGGGGCACAAGAACGTCTTGACGCGCTGTCTGATCCTGATGGCGTGTGGCGCTGCCGGACGATCTACAACTGCACGCCCGCTTGCCCGCGTGGCATCGAAGTGACCCGCGCCATCGGTGAAGTCAAGTTGGCCATCCAGAAGGGTTCGCCAGTCGGCATCATCAACCCTAAGGACATCCAAGTTCACAGCTAGTAGGGACACGGCACGCCGTGTCCGTGATTGAATCTTCTGCCATAACCATAAAATTTATCTTTTCTGTAGGGGCTTGCCGCTGGCAGGCCCTCTTTTTATTTTGCGCCTCTATCAAATACCGACTACAATACTATAAACAAGTAATTCTACAGATGTATAAATCTTATCGCGCATGACCAATTTTGCCACCAACACCAAAGTATCAAGCTTCTTGGTGGGACAAGTCATTGATAAGGTATTGGAATTGTTGCCGTAGCATTTGCTTAATTTATTAAAAACAAAGTGATCTTTTGTGTTTATAGGGGGTGGGATTGTGAATATGGAAAAAGTGGTTGGTGTGTTTGAGGATGACTGGCGACGAATTCCGGCGAATGTTCGTTCCATTTTTCTTTTTGGGCTTTTTTTAATTGTTATATCTTGGTTGGGGGATCGTTGGACTGATAAAGTCCAGTATCAGGCTTTTGGGGATGGAACTAATGAAGCCCTTTTTAGGTTGGGTGTTTATATAATATGTCTCTTTTTTGTGGTGTTGGTCGCGAAGGCTATATGGCTTTGGGGGAAAATTGTTCGTATGCGTCGGCACTATCCTGTTGATAGGCTCTATAAGGATTTTTATTTAGCTGACATTCAGGGTTCTATATATCTATTTGATAATCATAGTAAACAACGACTTCATATCAAGACTCCTCAAACGATCTATGATTTGGAGCTGTGGCTGTATGGGTGGCCTGTTTTTTCGAAGGATGAAAAGCTTACTAATGAGACTGAAATAGAGATACCTGCTGTGAATAAAAAAGTGAAGTGGGGGGAGTATCAAGAAGTTCCCGGCGGTCTGTTTACGCGATTTTGATACCTCTTAATCAGCTAACTGCCGCGGTGGGAACGAGCAATTGATCAGGTGTTGGATATGCTGCCTTATATAAATTCAAAGTGAAAGGAGGAACTAAATGATTATTGAGCGTAAATCTACTGTGACAGGATCAATTATTCCAGAAATACTGGAAGTGCTTTCCGCAGAATTTCCTATAACAGATTTGTATAACAGAGACTTAAAACTCCGCCAACCACTTGGTATATACAATGTATCGTTAATGACTGTATTAGCTAGTTTTGAAAATGTATTGGACGAGGTTGAAAAATTTCTTCTAAATAAGCCATTTGCTAAGTATGAAGATCTTCCAGATGAATGGCGAGAAGGTTTTCATGAGCCTAAATTACTTGTCAACCAAAGAACGCTTTTATATTCCCTAATGGAACATATGGAAGATTGCTTTAACATTTTAAAGTGTTTCGTTCCATTACCATCACCAGATCCCTTAAAGCGAACAAAAAAAGCGTACTGCAAACATCCAGAAATAAATGATTGTGTTACTGCTGTTGCACCCTACTATGATCATGTATCAAACATAGTAAATCATAGTAAGCATAACCAAGGTAGAATCAAGACTTTCACAATCTCTACTGATACTATGCTAATGCCGGGATATTTTATAGAAAGCTGCGAACATATAAAGGATCCAGTTACTGGCATTATAACTTGGGAAGTGCTTGGCCCAAGTTCGATTATCCATACCCCAAATCGTGATACTGCTTTTTCGTTCGCACGAGATTTACGTTTCCATTTTGTAAATATTTATCTGGTATCAATGCATCTTGCGGTTGCGGTTAACAAGTTGGCGGGGAGTAAAGCCAGTCCTCGAATAATTGACCATTCTAAAATGGCTTCTCAATTACTGAGCGTTGCAAGACGAATCGAGAAACTTCCAAATTATTTCTTCCGAGACGAAGTTCTCATGCCTGTGCCAACAGTAAAGATAATTGAGACGGCAACGACAACGGAGCTTCGTTTAGCTTATCCCGATCCTATAGCACTTTTACCTTCACTTGATCGCGGGAAAAAATACATGGCCTTTGTGTCTTACCGAGGTGATGCTGTATCTGTCTCGATACACCTTCCTTATATGCTTTAACTTTTAATCAGCAGGTTCTAACACAAGTCACTAGGTAATGGTAGAAAACACCAACACCATCTTCAAACCAAACTATAACTTGACTTTACGCTCATATGTTCTATACTGATATTGTGTGATGTTTTAGGTAGGACTGCACTAAACGGTGGAGAAAAGCGACGAAATCAAGCGCATCACAAATCATAGAAGTAGGGCCGCCAATATAGACCTTCCTGAACCATTATGATCGGTGAACATGTTCAAGAATTTGATGAACGCGTTCAGT
>JBBSBM010000180.1:0-8025 GCA_038251275.1 Aggregatilineales bacterium | reverse complement strand
GCGGTCTTGCGCTCTTTAGCGTTGAACATTCTCAAACAAGACCCCTCTAAAAGCAGTTTGAAGCAAAAGCGCTTTCGGGCTGCTCTCGACAATGATTTCTTGTTTCACTTGCTTACCCAGATTTGATGCGATTACCCTGGCACGTGGGGTAGCTGTCTTAGATGCTAATGATGATGGTCTGTTTGATGTCGTTTGTGGTAATTGGGAAGGTCACCACCGCCTTTTCATGCAGAATCTTGGTGGCACATTCAAAGATGCTGCACCGCCGCAGATGGCAGCACCCAGCCGTGTACGAACTGTTATTGCTGCCGATTTCGATAACGATGGCTATGAGGAAATTTTCTTTAATAATATTGGGGAACCAAATCGTTTATTTGCACGCCGCGAAGATATTTGGACACCCGTTGACATGGGGGATGCACTGGAATCGGGTGGACTGGGTACTGGCGCAGCAGTAGCAGACATGGATGGTGATGGTCGCCTAGAATTGCTGATTTCACATGGCGAAAGTGTGATGCAGCCGTTGACTCTGTACCACACACCACAGAATGGCAATCATTGGTTGCGTATCTTGCCTTTTACCATTCATGGCGCACCAGCACGCGGGGCGTTAGTAACGCTCTACACAGGTGATAGGATTCAGCGTCGCGTAATCGATAGCGGTAGTGGTTATTTATGTCAAATGGAACCTGTGGCACATTTTGGATTGGGCAGCCTAACACAAATTGAGCGTGTTGAGGTTCGTTGGCCTGATGGAGCAACATTTACACTGAATAACCCTAGTGTTGATCAACTGATTAAGGTTCGCCGCCCCTACGGGTTATAAGTAACTCTTTTTGTCTCATAAATCCTCGCGTTAATTCATTCAGTTTAGTACCCATGTTACATGACGGTTGTCAGTGAGTAGTTTGTGTTTGCCCCCTTCACAATAATGATTATAACTGATGGTGATCTTGGTTATATACTTGGTATTGAATAATCAGTAACATAGGTTAAAATTAATTTATCAAATATGGTGAATAATCTGTGATAAGCGTTATACCTGTGAATAGGCTGACGCATAATCTAAAGTTGAGCGAGGCTGTAGAATAATGATGCAAAAACGCATCTGGCAATTTGTTCGCGAAAACCCAATTCCATTTGTTGCGCTGATTGGGCTTGTACTAGGCGCAGTGCTGCGCTTTGGGGCAGGGCGTGCTGACCTCTCGGATTTGATCTGGTTGGGGACACTAGTGATAGGCGGCGCACCTGTTGTTTATGAAACCATCAAAGGCATGTTGAAGGGTAACTTTGCTTCTGATGTTGTGGCAATGTTAGCGATCATCACAGCGGTGCTGACGCAAGAATACTTCGCAGGTGTCATCATTGTTTTGATGCAGTCCGGTGGTGAAGCACTGGAAAATTATAGTTTACGCCGAGCCTCCTCTTCGTTGGAAAAACTGTTGGCTCGCGCTCCACGTATCGCCCATCGCCGTACCAATTCCCAGATTGAAGATATTCAAGTTGACCAGGTGAAAATTGGCGACACATTGGTGGTGCGCCCCGGTGACCTGATTCCGGTAGACGGTAAACTCCTTTCCGATCAGGCTATGATTGATGAGGCGGCTTTAACCGGTGAACCGCTATCTGCTCCTAAGAAAATTAGTGAAGCGTTGCTCAGCGGAAGTATCAACGCTGGCGATGCTTTTGAGATGCAGGCTACAGAACTCAGTGTTGATAGTAAGTATGCCAAGATCGTTGAACTGGTACGGAAAGCTCAGGAAGAGAAACCACCGCTTCAACGGCTGGCTGACCGTTACGCGGTGTGGTTTACACCTGTGACCTTAGTGATGTGTGCGCTTGGCTTGTTGATTACACACGATGTTCATACCATTCTTTCAGTGTTGGTGGTCGCTACACCTTGCCCCCTAATTTTAGCGGTTCCGGTGGCGATTATTAGTGGTATTAACCGCGCAGCAGGCTTCGGCATTATTGTGAAGGGTGGCACGCCTATCGAGCAGATTGGACGGGCGCAAGCCATCGTTTTTGATAAAACAGGCACATTGACCTATGGAATGCCGACGGTTGATCAGGTGATTGGTTTCAATGGTACAACGCCCGCAAATCTTATACGCTTAGCAGGTGGAGCAGAGCAGCTTTCCGGGCATGTGCTAGCGCAGTCGGTCGTTCAGGCCGCACTCAAACAAAGTGATTCACTCCCGATGCCAACTGATGTGCATGAAATTGCAGGTTATGGCATCGAGGCACAGGTCGATGGGCATCATGTGATTGTTGGCTCTCCAAAGTTCATCACAGATAGTACCGGACAATCTATTCCGACTACAGGGTTGATAGAAGCTGAACTTTCAACCTATATCGCGATTGATAAGAAACCTGCGGGTATGATTTCCTTCAAGGATCAACTACGACCCGGTGTGCCTGAACTGATGACACGTCTTAAAAAATTAGGTGTCAAACATACCGTTATGCTGACAGGTGATCGTGAAGATCACGCACGGGAAATTTCTAAGGCGGCACACCTTGATGGCTACGAAGCCAATTTGCTCCCTGAAGGAAAAGTGGATTCGGTTAAGAAACTTAAGCTCCAATACAACCCGATTGTGATGGTGGGCGACGGGATCAATGACGCTCCAGCGCTGGCAACGGCGACGGTTGGGGTGGCAATGGGCGCACACGGCACAGGAATCTCGGCTGAGGCAGCAGATATTGTGTTGATGGTCGACGATATTAGTCGTGTTGCCGATGCCGTAGAAACTGGTCAACGAATGCTGCGCGTTGCCAAGCAGAGCATCTACGTCGGGTTAGGGCTGAGCTTCGCTTTGATGGTGTTGGCGGCTTTCGGTCTGATTCCACCGGCGATTGGTGCATTGTTCCAAGAGGCGATTGACTTTGCCGTCATTGTGAATGGTTTGCGAGCGCGATAGTTACTCCAGCTTTTGACCGATGTTGTTGATATACGAACTCACGATGATCTGCGTGAGTTCGATTTTTTTGTTTGCCCGCTAATATTTCCCGTATTGAAATCAAAAACCCAACTGAGAATTTTCTGGTAAAACTGGTATAAACGTATAATTCTGATCCATTTGCTGCTTGCGAATAATGGGGATGATGACCGACCACGTTTCTAGTAAACCCTTGGGACTGTGTGGTAAATCATGCTCAATCAGCTTGTGAAGTTTAGGCAAGTTATAGCAGGGGACAGCGGCGTACATATGGTGTTCGATGTGATAATTCATGTGCCAGTATAAGAAGCCTATGAACGGGTTCAGAATGATCGTGCGGGTGTTTAAACGGTAATCGCTCACGTTGTCAGATAAGCCGATATGCTGGGCCTCATTGAACAGATATTGAAAGCCCGCGCCATAAAAGGGCGCGAGTGTGACAATGATTGGGATCATCCATAGCCCTAAATAAAGTGAAATCACCACAATTAAGCCGTGACCGATTAACAGGATACGCGCCCAGTTGAATAAGGCTCGTCTTTTCTCGGTATCCTCCGGGGGGAAGAGCAGGTTAGCCCATTCACCATCGACTTTGCCGAGGCTCAAGCGGATGACGGATTGAAGGCGGTTGTATAACCCGATTGGATTGATAAAAGCGAAGCCCAAGTAGGATTTGAGGGTGAGGTTTACCGGCAAAACTACTTCGAGATCATCCGGTGGGTGTAACGTATATTTGTGATGTTCCTGATGACTTGCCCAGAAAAACACGGGGTTAAACCAGCCTAAAAAGCTGAAGATATTTAGAAAAAATACATTTAGCGCACGGGTTTTAAACACCGTGTTATGACAAAGCTCATGGAAGCCGTTGACGAGAAAGGCGTAAAAGGTTCCGTGCAAGAAAAGGAGCGCCAGCACTGCGATCAGTGGTAGGCGGCCTACAGCGTACCATGCTAATCCACCTGTAAATACTAATAATCCGAGGTTGGCGACCGTTTGCACCAGTCCTTTCCAGTCGCTGCGTTGGTTCAATAGGGCGAGATTTTCGGGGGTAACGGGCGATCGATACCATTTAATGCGCGATTTGGTTGGTTCCATACTCATAATCTGTAGCTCCAGAATAAAGGATCATAAGAATTTAACGCAAAGATGCCAGGGCACAAAATGCAAAATCACTTTGCGACTTTGTGCCCTAAAGGACTTCCTCCGTCGCAATACTTCCGCTGAAATGACGGGCGGGAAGCAGGGGAGAAACCGCTGAATCGACAATTTTGCATGGCGGGAAGTTCGGTGATTGCCGCTGAAATGGCGCAATTGCAGCGGATGGCTCCCGTGATGCCACCGCGTGCAGATTCGGGTGTCGTTGCAGCGGAGGCGAGGGAGGAAGCTGCCGAAAATGCAAAACTAAATGCGATTTAACCACAGAGTGACTATGAAATAGCATCACACGCAAAGATGAAAATGGTATATCCAGAACCCCCACTCCGACCCTCCTCCGCAAGCGATGGAGGGAGCAATACAGGATATGTGGCAGGTTATTTTCATAGCAGCCACAGAGGAAATCAGGAAAAAGTAAAAAATTGGGTAAGCAGTTCATTGGATTAGTGACCTTCAATTGTCCGAAATGTTGTCAGTGACAGTGTGCGTTTTTGTGTCGGCGATGGCGGCGGTACAATTGAGTTTTTAAGGTGCGCGGGTGAAATGATGCTGATGCTGTTGTTGTTGCAGTTGAGAATCGGTGGTATTTGTCGCATTTGTAACGATTGGTGATTGTTAAGGTGCGCGGGAGATGCAGGGCGCAAAGCCTTGCGCCCCTACAAGAAGCCCTATGAACATTCTAACGGATATGGGGAGCGAACGGGTTACATTTTGGAAGAACATTTTGTAACTGTTTGCGAGGTTCGGTACTAACCATTTTGAGGGAGAAATTGGCTGTGGATTGTTGGGGAATGGTTGGGAATTGGTAGCGAAGGTTTGTGAAAATAAACGGAGGTTATCTTGTTGAGGCGGACAGTCGGTGGTTGATCGTTCAGAGGGAAGGGCTAGTCTCATGGTAGGCTATAGAAATATTAGCTGTTTGAGGGCGCAACATGTTGCGCCCCTACAATAATTTCACCGCAAATTAAGTGGCGTTTCTAAGGTTTTTATTTTAGGTGCGAATCATGCAAAAACGACTTGGATTTTTACTGGTGCTGTTATTGGTTGTGCTGTTTGGTTCACAGGTAAGCCAAGCACAGGAGACGACTGATACACCAGACGCGGGTTGGCCTGTGGTGGAACGGTGTGTTGGCGAACCAACCAAACCGCCAAAGGGATGGAGCTATGATGGAACAATTCTGATGACTGGATACGCAGGGATTCATGGTGTTAATGCAAAGTGGGATACACCGCGTGTACTGGCAAAATTGAGCGACAAAGATGTTTGGGGTGGCGCTATCTCACCAGATGGCAAATGGTATGCCAGCCCATATGGAGAGGTTTTTCGTACTCAAAGCAACAATGTAATTACCGATGTAAATCAAATATACGTTTACAGGCTAATGGGCAATAACGAGAAAATCATCGTTGATTGGTCGCAAATCGAAAGTTATCAAATGACTTATGCCCAAATATACTGGCGTGACAATGAAAATTTTACTTATCTGAACAATGAAAACACGTTACTCATAAACCCTTTCTCAGGAAAACAATCCATTTGGCCGGAGCCGGGATTTATATATGATGCAAATGATCAATATCGTTCCCAATTTGCTCCAGATTGGTCGAGAGTAATTTATACCCAACCAGACAACGAAACAGGCGAAAGGATAAAACATCTGTATGCACTTCCCGCAAATGATCTTTTAGCAAGATTGGCAATTGAAATCCCCGTTTCTTGGAAACCCGATTCATCTGGGTTTTTAGCAACTATCGTTAATCAAGAAAGTTTACCTTCCACTAGTGAACTTGTTTTATTCGACCGCTACGGTAAATTACTTAAAAAATTAACTATATCTAAAGAGCGATTTAGCGGACATACATTAGGGTGGTCAAACGATAGTCGATACTTTGCATTCATCTCCTTTGCCTACTCTTCCTTTGAAACTTACTCGCCTGAAAATCGCTTATATATTGCTGATATAAAAGAGCAAAAGATCATTGATACATGCCTAACTATTGGCGAGGGAATGGCTTGGTCGCCAAATCACAATCTGCTAACATTTTTTGAACCCAAAGAAGGTTTAAAGCGAGTATTGATACTCGATATGATCAGTTACAAACTTTATGGTGTCGCTAACCATCTTGTTGGATACGACTATAGAATTTATCAAGGTAATTATGGAGCTTCAGATCGGATATTAGGTTGGCGGGAAGATTAATCAAAAATAATAATGAGGGCGCACGCCGTGCGCCCCTACAGAAATACGTTTTAAGCGTTTTGGAGTTACGCTACGAAGTGCTTGAACTGCGGCAGGTACTGCTTGTTTTGCTCAAACATTTGGTTGACCATCTGGTGAATTTCGTCCATCGAGCAGACGGCTGCGGTCAGCGGGTCATGTAGGATGGCTTGGAAGACCAGACGCGGGTTGCCTGTGAGTGAGGCTTCGACGGCCATTTCTTCGATACTGGAACTCAAGTAGGCGAGAGCGGCACACTGCGGCGGCAGCGCTCCGACATAGGTTGGGCTGAAACCCTTTTTACTCGCCCAAACCGGCACTTCTACGCAGGCATTTTGCGGCAAGTTGGTGATGAGATCGGTATTGGTGACATTGCCGTAGAACTCAAAGGGATCGCCGCCGAGTAGGGCATTAATGATGTACGAGGCAAATTCATGCCCGCGTTCCAATGGGAATGTCTCGGCTGAGGCCAACCACTGCTTATTTTCTTCATCGGCGTTTTCGCTGCGTTTGAAATATTCTTTGACAATATAGGCATATTCACCGGGATTCCAACCTGTGCCGTGCGTGCAATATTTTTCAATGAGGTCAGGGCGCTTGCGGAACCATGCGTTATATTCAGAGTTGTGTCCGCTAGACTCGGTGATGTAATAATCCATATTGAGGAACATCTCGTTGCGGACAATTTCTTCGTTATAGACTTCGGGGCGTTCGGTGATGGCTTTGCGGATAAGGGGGTAGGCATCCTTGCCATTCCATTTGTAGTTGAGATACCACGCCATGTGGTTGATACCCGCGCAGGTGTAGGTGACTTCATCAAAGGGCGCGCCAATCCAGCCCGCTAACATTTCAGCCGTTCCCTGTACGCTGTGGCAGAGACCGACCATCGGAATTTTGCTTTCGCGGGTGATGGTGCGGCAGAGCATCGCCATCGGGTTGGTGTAGTTGAGCAGGTAGGCATTGGGGGCGTAACGCTCAATATCATGGACAATGTCGAGCATGAAAGGGATGGTACGCAGATAACGGAAGATTCCGGATGGGCCGCGTGTGTCACCGATGTTGATGTCGACACCATATTGTTTGGGGATTTCCAAATCGTGCTGGAAGACATCGACTCCATTGGCGTTGATGGTGATAATGACAATATCAGCACCGGTGAGGGCGGCGGCACGGTCGGTGGTGGTTTCGAGTTTGGCTGGATAATTACCGCGCCGGATAATGCTGGCGACGGCTTGACGGGCAACATCCAACCGTTCTGTATTGAGATCCATCAAGGTGAGGGTGGCATCGGCAAGTGCAGGAAAGGTGAGGATGTCACGGGTGAGGTTACGCGTAAATACACGGCTGCCCGCGCCAATAAAAGCAATTTTGGTCATAAAATTTTCTCCTCCCATTATTGGGACTTTTTTTGGAATGAAGTTCACTTTGTTGGCCTGTCGTTAGGGAGTGTGCATCAGCGGAGCCAGAACGTCAATACGTCCAAGTTGTGGATGCAAATTCAGTTGAACCGCAAAGACGTAGAAGGAGTACCAAGAAATTAATGTAAACATGGAACCCCCACCTTTAACCCCTTTCAGGGGTAGGTATTTGCTCGATTAGGCATGGATAGTTAGCGATTGCCGGAGGATAAACCCTCCGGCAACATGAATAAAGCCCCGTAAACGGGACTGAATGAGCCTTTAACCGTATGTCGTCCATTAAGCAGATAT
>JBBSBM010000179.1:0-8418 GCA_038251275.1 Aggregatilineales bacterium | reverse complement strand
TGGCCTACAACACGAGATTGCCGCTTGGGAAAAAGCCCGTAATCCTCAACAGGCCACCATCAATTGGCGTTTCCAAGTATCCCATGCCCGTACTCGCTTGTCATACTTTTATCCTTAATCTTTACTGTGGTGAACTACTAGTTTTCAGAAATTGAATTTTCAATGCTAACCAACTATCAACAGTCCGCTGTAAACTATTGAAATGCTACGTTTTTACCTACGCCTCACCCTGATACCCATCACACTTTTAGCTATCATTTTGATTCTCATCCACGCCCAACCGTATGACGACCACGAACTGCGCGAACTCTTGCTGCCGGAAGGCTGCCCCGCGCCGTGCTTCATGGGCATCCGCCCCGGCATCACCACTGTAGAACAGGCACTTGCGTTATTGCAGCAAAACGATGGGGTACAGATCATCAAAGTCGATCCGACAGAGGTAAATGGTTCAGCCAGTCAAATCACCAGAATAAGCTGGAGTTGGAACACGACTTCATCGCAGTTATCACCGTTCATTGATACGCAAAAGAGTGGCGTAATCAATGTGAGCGATGGCAAAGTTTATGGCATTGATGTCGAGACATCCGTGAAACTGGGTGATTATTGGCTCGTCGAAAATGCGCCCAAAGAATACAATCTAAGATCAATTGGAACATCGACTTCAGGGAATCTCCTGATGGTTCTTTTTATTGATGGACGATCAAGTACCGTCCTAAAAGGAACCAAACGTTGTCCATATTTGTCATCGCGACTATGGCAAACTAAGATCTCACTATCCTTTCGAAATGTGCAGGACACCCGTTCTTTAGGAGATCAATTTGTGGATCCGTTTTTATTACAGCATATTCATGACTTGAAACAGAAATGTATCCAGCAATGACGAAACAACGCGCGGGTTAACCATGCCACGCTTCTACCTGCGCCTCACCCTCATCCCCATCGTTCTCTTCACCGCTGTGCTGCTCGTCATACGTGCTCTACCGTATGACGACCACGAACTGCGCGAACTCTTGCTGCCGGAGGGTTGTCCTGCACCTTGTTTGATGGGGATTAGGCCGGGGATAACGACGATGGATGAAGCCGCTGCGATTTTGGAGGCAAACCCTTGGGTAGGACAAATTGAAAAAGAATCAAACGGTTTCAATAATACGATCAAATGGACATGGAATGATCGAATCCCCAAACGGATCATTCCAACGAGTCAGGGTCAAATATCAGCCGTCCAAAATTCTGAAAAACCGCTGGTGGATACCATAATGCTCTCCAGCTTTTTACAACTCGGGGAGGTATATGTGGTACTGGGGCCACCCGATACCGAAAAACTGATTTTCGACGGATATTCGGTAGGCGAACAATATGCTTATGTGAATTATATGGCGCTTTATAATAATGAGAATGTATTTTTGATCTTTGACCAAGGCTGCCGGACGGGATATCCAAGCTCAGGAAATGGAGAAATCGCAGGATTGCCGTTTACGATGCCGGTTCATATTCTAGTGAGTATCCGGTACACGTTACCCGATTCAGGAGAACGCATTTCCATTCATTCTCCAATCCATCATCGTCCCGCTTGTGGGTTGTGATGGCTTGCCGCTATTACACTACCCACTGTAAACTGTTGATATGATACGCTTCTATCTCCGCCTCATCATGATACCTATCGCACTGTTTACCCTCGTGTTGATTCTCATTCATGCCCAACCGTATGATGATCACGAACTGCGTGAACTCTTGCTGCCGGAAGGGTGTCCCGCGCCTTGTTTCATGGGCATCCGACCGGGAGTGACGACGATGGATGAAGCTGTGAAGTTATTAAATGCGAGTAGCTGGATCAAGCAAATTACATTTAGAAGCAGCACTTACATATCATGGAATTGGAGCACTCAATCCCCAAATTGGGTTGATAAGACAATTGAAGGTTCTGTCTCAATCTATAATGACACAATAACCTACATGGAATTGGGAACCTTACTGTATTTGGGAGATATTTTGTTGGAGATGCCAACAAATGGCTTACTTGAACGATTGGAGTATCATCCGCATGAGTATTCGTTATACACGATAAGCTATCCTGACGATTATCTGCATTTTGACTTTACCGTTGATTGTAAGAAGCGTATCCCATACATTCAATCAGTGAGCTTGATTATTGATACAAATGGTGTTGAGAATAATTTAAATCCAACCCTTAGTTTCCAGAAATTGAATTTTCGATGCTAATCGACGGTCAACAGTCAGCTATAATCAATTGAAATGTCACGCTTTTACCTGCGCCTAATCCTGATACCTACAGCACTTTTCACCGTTGTGCTGATTTTGATTCACGCTCAACCCTATGACGACCACGAATTGCGCGAACTCTTGCTGCCAGAAGGCTGTCCCGCACCATGCTTCATGGGTATCCGGCCGGGGGTGACGACGAAGGACGAAGCCCTTAAAATTTTGAGGTCGAGTGTATGGGTTCATGATTTAACCCACTATTGTATATATCCTGATTGTAAGGCGGATGGTTATGAAATTACTTGGTCTGATAAAGCGCCATCATGGATTAATCGCGAAGTTTCATCCAAGTTGATGACTTGGGACACAAATATCATCTCTGAATTTTTTATAATGACAACCGATGAACTTCAGTTTTTTGACGTTTACTATACCAACTTTGGCAGCCTTACCAGCGTACTCAAAATTATGCCGGTTAGTGAGGCCGGCGGTACGTATTGGAAAAAGGCAATCGGGATTAACGCTTCTCAATATAAATTTAGGTTTATGTCCCGCCTCTCTTTATCCGTTTGCCTGCAAAATTTGAACGATTTCCTAGCACTTCCAATTTCAGTTATCACTATTGGTGACGATATTAAGTATGGTGCTGATTATTCTGGGGAAAGCCCCGCATCCTTAGGAGATGTGGTTGTGAGTCAGTATTGTTGAAAAACTACCTGCCGCCACTCCTGACTGTGAACTTTGAACCGTCCACTGTAAACTATAATCTACCGACTATCGACTAAGGACTACCGACTACTATGTGCGGCATTTGCGGGACAGTTGATCTACGGAAATATGGACGCGCTGACTCGGCTTTGGTGCGCGGCATGGCTGACCTTATCCGCCATCGTGGGCCGGATGGGGACGGCTTCTACGACGCGCCCGATCACAATGCCGTTCTCGGTTCGCGCCGCCTGAGCATCATTGATGTTGAAGGCAGCGACCAACCGCTGTACAACGAAGATCGCTCGATTGTGATGGTTTTTAATGGTGAGATTTATAACTACCGTGAACTACGCCGTGAACTTCTGCGCCGTAACCATACGTTTTGGACGGATGGCGATGGCGAAACCATCATTCATCTCTATGAAGAATATGGGCTGAATCTTTTTAGCCAACTGCGCGGCATGTATGCCTTCGCCCTGTGGGATACCAAAGCCCAACGTTTCGTGCTGGCGATTGACCACATCGGCATGAAACCGTTGTATCTGCATGAGTACGATGGCATGTTAGATTTTTGCAGTGAGGCCAAGTCGCTGTTTGCTAATCCTGCCACTCCACGCGAAATGAACCTCGATGTCCTCGACACCTACATGAGCTTCGGCTACATGATCGGTAACGAGACCTTGTTCAAGGACATTACTCGCTTGCCACCCGGTCATGCTTATGTGGCAGAAGTTGGACGCGAAACCTATTTGCATCCATTTTGGGAGTTTCCGCAGCCCGGAACAAATGCGCCTCAAACCTCCGGTGTGGCCTATAAAGAAGCCCGCGATTTGCTGACCGATGCGGTGCATATCCACCTCCGCAGTGATGTGCCGTTGGGATTGTTCCTGAGCGGAGGAGTCGATTCGGCGGCTGTTCTGGCGTTGATGTCCAAGGAAGCCAGTGGTCGAGTCAAAACCTATACGGTCGGTTACGATACGGATAGTGCTGATAACGAACTGCTCCATGCGCGGCGCATTGCCGAGCATTTTAAAACCGATCATCACGAGCGGGTGATTACGGCTAACGATTGGTGGGATGGCTTACACAAAACGATCTACCACCACGACGAACCGATAGCTAACTCGTCGGCAGTATCGCTGCTGCTGTTAGCCGAACATACTGCGCGTGATGTCAAAGTGGTGCTGACCGGCTTGGGCGGTGACGAACTCTTCGGCGGTTATCCAGCGCATCAAAATTTGCCGCAGTTGCTCAAAAATCAGGAGTCGTGGGGCAAGCTGCTGGGCGGCGGACGAGATGAAGGCTGGCCTCTGTTCGGCAACATCGAGGAATATTATCCGGCGATGAAGCGCCTGCGGATTATCGGTGCGCTGCCGACTTATCTGCCACGTGTACAGCAGGCCACGCTCCCGCGTGACGAAGCCATTCGCCGTATGATGTCCTTCGATGGGCTGGTTTTCAGCGACAGTTTGCGGGAACAGTTGTATGGCACGGATGTGATGGCCGCGTGGCAAAAGGCACAGCACAAAGAGCGCACGTATAACCAGATTATCGCCCGTAGCTGGCGGGATGATCCATATAACACGGCGCAAGCGCTGGTCATCAACACATGGCTAAACGGTAACGCCCTACTGCATACCGACAAAGTGACAATGGCCTCGTCGTTGGAAGCCCGTGTGCCACTGTTTGATCCGGTACTGCTCAAGTTCGCGGCAAATGTTCCATCGGAAATCCGCATGAAGAGTAATAAAGTCGTGCTGCGTGAAGCCATGCGCTCACTGCTGCCAGATTTTGCTTTAGAACGCCCCAAGCAACCTTTTAGCACACCTATTCATCACTGGTTTGATCACGAACTCAACCCGCGTATGCGTGAAGTCCTGCTCGACCCGAATAATATGATCAGCGGTTTGTTCCAACGGGGTAATTTGGAGCAATTGCTTAAAGATCACTTCTGGGGCAAAACGAGTCAGGTGGAAGTGGTCTTTCGTCTGTTGACACTCGAACTGTGGGCGCAGCGCTTTATCAAGGAAAGCAGTAGTTCGCTCGCGTGAAACTGGTTTACTCCCTTGCAAACAAGGTGGGCATCGCATAACGTATGGTACTGAGAATGGCATCTGCGTATTGCCGTGCGCCCAACGGGTTAGGATGCGCGGTCGTCGCTCGCGGCCCGGTGAAATGGTCCAGCGGCGCCAAGCGGTCGGCATAAACCTCACAGGCTTTTGCCCGTGAGATAGCAATTTCAGGTGGATCTTGGGGCGAAAGATCAGCATTGATGCCGTAAAGAAACGGTTGCGATGCACCAACCGCGTTCTCTGACTTAAATTTGGGGTTGGCAAAGAACAGCCGCTCCTTTGCCTCTGGCATCATGCCAACAATGTCGATTAGCGCCTCATGGATAAAGTCATGAGCCGAGTCACGGAAGTGAGCGCAGCGCTCGACCAGTGTGTCAGTGATCTTTTCGCCCAACACCTCTATCACCAATTCTCCCACTGAATTGGGTAGCAGCGGCACACTAAAACCCATTGCTTTAAGTGCATTCTGCATAAGGGTCTGCTCCGAGTCGCTGCTAAATGCTTGATAGTAACCACAGAGAATAATGATAGCGTTCGGGAAACAATGATAGTTTCGTTCAACCATCAGCTTTGTCTTACGGTAAAAAGTATCTTCGATATATTTATCGAGTCCACGATCCCGTAAATTCACGATCCGCATAACATCCACGTCATTCACGCCCGCACAAATCAGGACCAGATTAACTGCTTCATCGCGCTCATTGCCATTTAAAGCCGTTTGAATTTGTTCGAATACTGTCGGCTCGCCTACTGGAACTTCGCCATCAATTGGGGGTTTATTCGTCACCACATCCGGTTCCCCAATGATCGCGCCGGAATGGGCAAGAAAAATGGTCTGAACAGCCAGTCCGTATCTTGTCAGCTCATCCTCGACCAGTGTATGCATTTTTTGTGAGTTAAATAGACCCTGTCCCCACATCACACTGTCGCCTAACACTACCATCTTAAAACTACTTCCATGCGCGGTCATATTTTTACACCCTAGCCCAATTTACCTCACATACAAAGTATAACCCTCTATGGTATAGTTTCGCGACGATAACCAGATGATGCTCATGTCGTATTTAAGTGTCGAATACAGGGATGCCGTACGTGGTATTCAGTCAGGAGTAGTATATGAATAAGCCTGAAATCCTCAAAGGTGGCAACAGTAATCAGGTCATCAAGGAAGCGAACACGGTTGTTCGCAATACAGGTACATGGTCACCTTTTGTTCATGCGCTCCTTAAGCATTTGCAGGCAGCGAGCCTCAAAGAAGCCCCTGTGTTAATCGAAACGACAGACCATAAAGAAAGACTGACCTTTATCGAAGGTGAAGTCGGAAACTATCCACTCAAAGCTTATATGCAGTCTGCGGATGTACTGATCGAGGTAGCCCGACTTCTGCGCCGATTTCACGACTTAACGGTGGACTTCCTAATCCCAACAGGGATTGCCACTCCACAGGCTGTGAGTTCTTCTGCCGAAGTGATTTGCCACAACGACTTTGCGCCCTATAACTGTGTCTTTAAAGCGGAACATCTGGTGGGGATTATTGATTTCGATACCGCTGCACCGGGCAGTCGTGTGTGGGATATTGCTTATGCAGTTTATCGTTTTGTGCCACTGACCAATGATTCGCACTCGCTGGATTGTGGCTGGAATCCTATACCTAATAGAGCATCGAGACTCAAACTATTTTGTGACACATATGATCTTTCGCTTGAAGATCGCCATAAACTAATCAGCACTGTTCAAGAACGTCTTCGTTCACTGATTGATTATATGCAAAGAAACGCCGCAAATCTGGAGCATATCCCGCTTTATATGAATGATTTGAAATACATTGCAGAGCATCAAATGCTTTTTACACAAGCCATTACAAAATAGTTTATGGTTTATGAGCGCGTTAACTTTCAAATCGACGATGCGACTCTGGATCGCATTTGGTCAGTGCACGGATTAGGCAAAGTCTATTCAAGTGATTGGGCGGGCAAGGGAGTCAATAATCCGGCCTTCGTGATTAATGACTCGCATGTTGTACGCTTCGATGGCCTAATTAATGAAGGCATCTCTCGTTTTCATGGTGAACAAATCGCTTATGATCTGCTGAGACAAGCAGGCATTCCCTGTCCAATGGTCATCGTATTGGATGTCAGCAAAACCCTTGCTCCCTACGACTACATGATTATGAATAAAGTAGAAGGCATAACGATACTTGATAGTTGGCAGGAACTCACACCCGCCCAACAGCATGATGTCACCTATGAAGCTGGACGCTTACTCGCTCTAATCCACAATATTCTACTGCCCAAGTTCGGCAATCTCTATGGCACAGAGCGCATATTTGAGAACTGGTACGCCTACATAATGGATAAATTCGATCGTGACGGACATGAATCTGTCACCGATGGTTTGCTTGCACCCGTTATCCGTGACCGGATGCAGCTTGTGTTTGAAGCACATCAACCTCTATTTGATAAAGTGATTCAGCCACACCTCATCCACTGGGATTATCACTTCGGTAATCTGATGCAGCAGAACGGTAAGATCACCGCCGTGCTCGATTTCGAATGGGCTTTAGGTGGCGATCCAGCCCACGACTTCAACCGTCGCGACGAGTGGGAGAGCGAATGCCCCGGCAGCAGCGCTTTAGTATATGCGGGATATACTTCCATTCGCCCACTTCAACCGGATCACGAAACGCGCGTCGCCCTGTATGAAATGCTCTGGTTTGTGGATTGCATCATCGACGTGGGTGATGCCGCTGAAGCCGCCTTCATGCGTACTAAGTTGATAGACCGTCTAATTTCGCTAGAGGAGAACAAATAAAAATATCCTTATCGAGAAGGCTCAATCGTTAATTGCTGCATGTATTTGTCTCTAAAAACATTTACAACCACTTGAGAATTGCTGCCACAAATTCCATCAAACCAACATTTAGGGTAGTAAGGTGTTCCTCGAAATCCTGTATCAATTATGATCGCATCTTTTGGTAAACCGCTTAATAGCTGTGCGTCGCGCGAGACTTGAACCAGCGGATCATCACTGTTTGAAAGGGTTGTCGTATAAAATTGTATCTGCTGCGCTTCATTCCAAATATCAGCTATGGAACAGACTTCATATTGAATAAGTTTCAATTCAAGCGATACATACCTGCATTCTTGTAAATAGCCACAGAATGTAACTGTTTTTCCCTCTAAGTTCTCGTCATGGATGATTTTGTCGATACCAAGCCCGCCTTGAGAACGACAGGCTATATCAGCCACGACACTTTGTTTACTGAATACAAATAAGACTAGTACCTCAACCAGCTAAAGATGAGGGGTAATAGTCAACAAAAACCCGTTGAGCATCTTGAAGGGTAAAAGACCAATGAATGCGACGGTGGGAAGCGTTAGCAGCCTGTTCCCAAGCAATAAGTTCCAGATTGAGGGTC
>JBBSBM010000178.1:0-8600 GCA_038251275.1 Aggregatilineales bacterium | reverse complement strand
TTTGCCAGCTTGTCAAATTCCCCAACCCGCAATCCGGTCATGCTTAAAAATACAGGTGCATAGCGTCTTAAGTGATGGTATTGTAATGTCATTCCCTCAGTATACCCCTTTACTCGCCTAATCCTGAATGTTAACCTGTGTATTGAGCATCCGTGAGCAATGACACAACGCCCTGACCGACCCTTTCCGGTGTGAGGAACGGCACTCCATAACGTTCAAGATAGGCTTGTTCAGTAACACCCTCATAGGCAGCATAAGACTTCGCTGCATTGCGACCGAAGTCCGTCGTGCCAACCACTTGGTTGGGAATTAACACCATGAAGCGAATGCCGAGATTGAGCTTGTCTGCCTCTTGCTGCGAATGCTTTGCGAAAAACCATTGTGATCGTTTTGCCCCTGCATGTGACCCTGAGAGCGCTGTACCACCGTAGGCTGCCCCACTTGATACAACGACGACCGTACTTCCCGGCGACAGCGGCATCAATAATGCTTCCCGACCAAAGTAAAAGGTAGCCTTCATATCCGTTTCCCATGCGCGGTTGTAGTCTTCCCACGATTGTTCACGTATCGGTTTAACGATAAGCTCTGCACCCGCGTTCAGCACCAGAATATCCGGCTGAATTTGGTGCAGCGATTGCACTGCGGTTTGCGGATCAGTGACATCAGCAGCAAGGGTTTGAACGCCTTTCACGTCATGTTTAAGTTGCTCCAGATTTTCAGCGTTGCGCGCCACAGCCCAAACATTTACACCTTGCGCCGCTAGTGCTTCGACAATGCCGCGTCCGATGCCTTTGCTGCCGCCTGTGACCAGCGCCGTTTTGTCCTTTAATGTGTTCATCTTATACCCCTCCTGTAAGGTGATTGATATTGATACAACGAAACAAAAACTGAAAAGGATACGGTCGACCGCTAAAGGATTCCCAATCCTTGGCTGTTGATCCCAAAGGCGAGTCCTTCTTTATAGGCCTCATCAGTGAGCAGCGATACAACCCCCTGCCCTATGATTTCGGGCGTGAGCGGTGATCCCATGCGTTCCAGATAGGCCTCTTTGCTCATCCCCGCGGCGGCAGCATAATTCGTTGCGGCAGCATGTCCTAAATCGGTCATGCCAAGGATTTGGCGCGGTACTAAAGCCATAAAGCGGATGCCAAGGTTAAGATTGTTGGACTCTTGCTGCAAATATTGTGCGAGGAACCACTGAGTTCGTTTTGCGCCCGCATAACTGCCGGAGAGTGGTGATCCACCGACTGCCGCACCGCTGGAAACGATTATGACTGTGCTTCCCGGATTGAGCGGTGTCAATAAGGCTTGTTTACCAAAGAAAAAAGTGGATTTGACATCGGTTTCCCAAACCCTGTTGAACTCTTCCCACGACTGTTCGTGTATCGGAGCCATCAAAGGTGTTGCGCCCGCGTTCAGCACCAGTATATCGGGACAAATATCACGCAGCGATTGAGTGGCAGTTTGCGGATCAGTCACATCAGCGGCTAGTGTTTGCACGCCTTTTACGTCATGTTTGAGTTGATCGAGACCTTCAGCGTGACGCGCCACAGCCGTTACCGTTGCGCCTTCTGCCGCCAATGCAGTGACAATCGCACGTCCTAAGCCTCGGCTGCCGCCCGTGACCAGTGCGGTTTTGTTATTTAAGGAGTTCATCATTATGCCTCTCGTTGTAATTGACTTTCATCTATACAACGAAAGGCGAACGCAAAAGGATACTGTCCGGTTGTAAGCAGATTAGTTTGGGATAGCGGTGCGGGTTACTTCAATTTGCGGAGGTTGGCGCAAGGTTTGATAAATCACGCAGTAACGTTCGGTCAAGCGGATGAGGGTTGCTTGTTGATCTTCGGGAGCGTCAGTATCAAGGTCGAAGAACAACCGGATTTGCTGAAAGCCCACCGGCGCTTCTTTGGATACGCCGAGTGTGCCGCGAAAATCCAAATCCCCTTCGGCGCGGATAATCGCATCACGCAGTTCGACACCAATGGAGGTTGCCACGGCTGAGAGCGTCCCCCCGGCACAGGCCACGAGTGCTTCTAGCAGCATATCACCCGAACACAGACTCAAGCCATCGCCACCCGTCGCGGGATGCAATCCAGCTTCAACCAACGCTTTACCTGTTTGTACGCTGCATGTGACATTTTCACCGAGTTTGCCCTGTGCTTTTAAGGTAATCAACGCCGATTCGGGCTGCTCGCGATATTGTTCTTTAAGGGGATTTTGTAAGGCTTTTAACGCTTCAACTTTCATGAGGATTTCCTTTAAGAGTTCATTTCAACAACAATTTATGCTGCCATTATACTGCGAAGGTTATAGACCCACTTACACAGATGCTTTCGCTTCAGAATGTAAAACGCTATTAGAATGATTTCATCGACAAATATCATTCGCTTGAACTATGAAACATTCGCATTTTGCAACTGAAGACATTGAGGCTAACCGGAATGGCTATATGACACCCAGCCAAGCGAAAATGCTGCGCCGGAGTCTAGGCTCGTATCAAGGCACATTGATTTTCCTTAGTTTGTTGCTGCTTCCTGTCATACTAGGCACATTGATAAGGGGACGAGACTGGATTGTATTCGGATTATGCGGGGTATTATTTCTCGGCGCATTAGGTGTCTTATTGGGATTTCAGTGGGAATTATGGCAAGACGCGCGGGAAGCCAAGGTTATATCCATTACAGGTAAGCTGTGGTCGATCAACTCAGGCGGCAAGGGAACAACCCAACTCGAACTCCATATTCAAGATAAAGCGGGTTTAAAACATGTGGTCTTAGCACCGCGAAAGTATAATAAGCAGTTTAAAATAAATGGCTGTCACACAGTTTTCTATGCGCCACGTACCCGAATTCTCCTATCGGCAGAAGAAATCGCCTATTGATTCAGCCCGATCACAAATGATTCTACGGCCTCCATGTCGCAGCCGCGAATTCTTCCTGCGTCAGACCGTAAATCAGTTCGTCATGAAATGTGCCGCCGCTGTAGATCAGCCGCCGGATGCGACCTTCCAACATAAAACCTAACCGTTCATGAAGTGCAATCGACGCGGCATTAAAACTATAAACGGTCGCGTTGACCTTCTGATAACGGCGTTCGTCAAAGTAATAATGCAGCACCAAACCAATTGCCTCAGAAGCGTACCCTTTACGGCGATGATCAGGATGAATAGCGAGGCCGTATCGGAATGTGCCACAACGCGCATCACAAGAATGGGTGTTGATGGTTCCAACCAACACATCTGCAAGTGTCTCAATTTGAAAGCGAAAAGCATCGTCTTCACTGCCGCGTTTGGCTTCGCGCTCGGCCCACTCTTTGACGAAAGTGTGCGACGTCGGAAACCAGATTTCATCGGTCATGCGTCCGTTGTCGCTGTCGAGATTCCAATTGTAGTGAAGTTCCCAATCGGATTCCTCAACCGCACGTAAGCGAACTTTCTCGCCTTCGAAAATGGATGCCATATTTACTCCCCTGCTCCACCAATCACACCTTCTGACCTCAACTGGTTAATTTCATCGACACTGTATCCGAGTTCACTCTGCAAAATCATGTTGGTATGTTCGCCTAGTCGTGGCGGTGGCTGCTGGATGCGGGCGGGTGTTTCCGAAAGTTTAGCGACTGGCCCCAACTGCGGCACATCTTGACCGCCATCACGCGGGACATGCTGCACCATCTCACGAGCAGCGGTCTGCGGATGGTTGAGCGCTTCAGGAATGGTGTTGATCGAACCAACCGGAATGCCCATCGGTTGAATCAATGCCAACCATTCGGCGGTCGTGAGGGTTTTGAATACCGCTTGCCACAATGGAATCAATTCGGCGCGATGCGCCACGCGGCTCGGATTGGTTTGGTAGCGCGGCTCGTCCCATAAAGCAGGTTGATTGGCAACCTCACACAAGCGCTTATACTGCGAGTCATTGCCCACACCCAACGAAAGATAACCGTCTGCCGTTTGGAAGACCTCATAAGGCACAATGTTGGGATGGGCATTGCCATAACGCTGCGGAGTATCGCCCGAAACCAGATAGTTTTGCGCCACATTGACCAACCAAGCCAACTGCGAATCGAACAGCGCCACATCCACATACTGCCCCTGCCCTGTTTGATCACGGTAACGCAGCGCGGCAAGAATGGCTTGCGTCGCATACAGTCCAGCCGTCACATCGACAATTGCCACGCCTGCTTTGTGCGGCATCCCATCTTGTGCGCCTGTGATCGACATCAACCCACCTTCGGCTTGCAAGATGAAGTCATAACCGGGACGATCACGGTCTGGCCCCGTTTGCCCATAACCACTGATGCTGCAATACACCAATCGCGGATATTGAGCGTGCAGCGCTTCGTAGTCCAAGCCCAACTGTGCCATGCCACCGACTTTGAAATTCTCGACCAGCACATCAGCTTGAGCAATCAGTTGGTGAGCAATCTGGATGCCACGCGGGTGTTTGAGGTTGAGTGCGAGGCTGCGTTTGTTGCGGTTGATGCTCAGGAAGTAGGCACTCTCACCATCCAACCACGGTGGCCCCCAACGGCGGGTATCATCACCACCATCGGGGTTTTCAACCTTGATGACCGATGCGCCTAAATCGGCGAGGAGCATGGTGCAGTATGGCCCTGCCAAAACTCGTGAGAAGTCAATGACGCGGATGCCAGCTAGAGCGCTTGGGGTTTGAGGTGGGATGTTCATGCCGTAAGCATATCGGAATGTGGCAAAGGATCAATTGCCGAATTGGTGCTAAGGGGATGTGCCCAAAATAAGTAGAATCCCTCATGACAACCGATGCCGCAAGCACTAAGGTAACAGGATAAGGTTGCTCATATCCCACACCATTATAGATAGGATAACACTATGGCTGATGTACCTTGTACACATCTGGACGAGATTCAAGATGTAACCGCTAAACAACATGGCTGTGAAGAATGCCTCAAAATGGGCGATCATTGGGTACACCTGCGCGTGTGTTTGATCTGTGGGCATGTCGGCTGCTGTGATGATTCCAAGAATAAACATGCCACCAAACATTTCCACGCGACTCAGCATCCCTTGATGCAGTCCTACGAACCCGGTGAGCAATGGATTTGGTGTTATGTCGATGAAGTGGCGCTCGATCCGGGACGCATCCTTTACCACACAGGGCATTAGTGCGCCTTCAATCCCATACACTCACGTAGGGAAACACATTTTCTCTATGCGAGTTTCATGACACCGAGGAAGCCCACAACCTGTCTCATCCGACGCATAAGCCCGCCTCCCTATTCAATTGGACGAAAACGTGAGAACCTAGTACCTCTACCCAACTTCACTCGATACCAGCAAGACTGGTTCATGCGGCGTTCAGCTAGTAGAATGCGTTTATTTCAGCGACTATCGCCATTTTTTGTCACATGACTTATTTGAGCAGTGAATTTGCAATCGCCTTCAGATCAGATCGACAACCGGATTTTATTTCCGTTTCAGGCAGGTTTTCTAAGGTTCTGATAAATTCACCAAGTTGATCAGCCTCTAGAACGGTCGCAAGTTTCTGTTGTGTAGACGAAGTGACAATACACTGGTCAATGAGCGTCTTAAGATTATTGACCGTAAAATAAGATGTAATAATATTTAAATCATTGCTTTTATTTTGTAAGGACGCGCTATATGGAGCATATGCTAATTGTCCACCCCATTGGCTCCAAGCCGCGCTGGAAACATCACTCTGAAGGTCAACATCCGATACTATTTGCCAAGTTGAAGTATCCCAAGTCCTAAGTATACCGTTTGCACTGATACTGGTGAGATAATTGCCATCTGGACTGAATCGCAAACTGTGAACAGTCGTTTTGAAAAAGCTCAATTGAGGATATTCATTGCCTTTAAGAGATTGGAGCAGTTTACCCGTGTTTACGTCCCAGATTCGGACAGCGCCGTTTAAACTTCCACTCGCCAATAGTTGCCCATTCGGATGCCAAGCAACTGAATAAACATCGCCACCCTGTCCTCCCTTTTCCAGCACTTTAAATTTACGACTAATCTCAAAGGTATCCGAATTAAGCAGTGTAACTATGCCAACGGGATTGGCGATGGCGAGTTGTGTACCGTCAGGACTCCAAGTCATTTGACCAACGCTGCCAACACCCTTTTCGTAGATTAGTTTACCACTTTGGAAATCCCATACCCAAAGCGTTTTAACCTCAAGCGCACCAGCAATAAGTTTTTTGCCATCCATACTCCAAATTAACCCAGAACCCCCTTGCCGACTTGAAAACTGATGCAGTAATTTACCATCGGCAATATTCCATACATAGATGTCACCATCATAGTTTGCAACTGCTAATAAGTGTGTATCCGGTTGCCACGCAATGGAATAAATTGGCTGTTTACTGTCTGTAGATTCAAAAACAGTTTCTTGAGTATCCTGTCTAATTACCCTTACATAACCGTCAAATTCTCCACTCGCCAATAATGTTCCGTCAAAACTCCATGCAATCTGTGTGATTCTGTCATTTAATGCATTATCTGTTTGCGTTCTAAGGAAGTTAAACACGCCACTCATTAAAAAAATTGGGCTGCTCAAAATGATTACCAAGAGTGACTTATAATTATTCATAATATCCTCTACCCATAACTTGTATCGTTTTAAGCAATTATAGAATCCACTTGTTGTTATCGGTAAGGTTACGAATAGCGATCGTAGTGAAGACGTAGGTTCGACTATTTGATAGTCGAACCTATTCACATGTAACGCTAGCTAAAGATTAACTGAGTTTCTCTACATCCAAGGATGTTCACCGAATATTGTCGCCATAGTTTCATGCATCCATTGGTAGCGTCTGTTGCCGGGATAACTCAAATCGTTCTGACCAGTTGTCCAGTCAACATTCAAAAACCCTTGCCAAGAACCAGTCAATGGATTATTACAGGCATCTTCAGGCGTAGCAGCTGGGAGTATATTATCGGTAAGATAGCGGTAGACCCAATTGAGAAACATGTCTGCTCCCCCTTCTTGGACTTCACTTAGGGTAGTACCGGTTTCTTCTAGGGCATCCTTCTGGAAATTGCCGGATGTATTACTTCCCCAGCCACGTTTACCGCGTTCCCAACTATTATTAAATATACCCATCACCACATTATCATCACAATCCTTGATAACTGCTCCCCCTGAGCTTAAGCGCTCGGTCAAAGACATTCTCGATTCGCCACCTACCGATTGATCGCTCCGATTATCAAACCGATGACCAAGTTCATGTACAAGCGTATATTGATCGACAGTAACACCTCCTATAAAACTGATCGCCGCATAATTATTACTGGTGCAAGATTTGTTGGTTACTGTATTGCATGGATCACCTGTACCAACATTGAATCCATTTGTAACATACAACACACGTATGTTTTCATTTACTGAGTGAAACAAATCTTTTGCCGCAATCGTTGTACCTGATGCAACACCATACTTGAGTAAATTAAACGCTCGAGCTACATTCTGTACGCCAATGACAACCTCGTGTAGTTGATCCAGATTCCAATTTTGACCATTGGTTGGATTACCATTTACATAGGCTGTAATTCCATACGTCAATAATTCATTGACCATCTTCTGCTCTGGTGTGGTCACTGGCATAGTTGCGGTGGGATCGCTGGACGCAGTTGGCGATGTGGTAACGCCGGTACTGACTTGAGGAGATGACAACCAATAATTGGTTCGTGCATCTATTGCTTTCGCTGGAGTGGAATTACTGATATGTGGGTATGTACCCGCAGTATTCGTATTTAGGAACGTGCTATTACTAATTACAATACCGGGACTATTTGATGAGGCAATTGCTCCACCTGCTCCACTTACACCATTCGCATCAAATCGTGCATTTTCTATCGTTAAAGCGGGGCTTTGAAGACTGCTTGTATAAATTGCGCCTCCAGATGCAGCATTGTTGTTAATAAATAACACTCGCTTAAGGCTGACCTTCCCGCCCACATTCGATATTGCCCCACCGAGATTTGCTGCATCGTTATTGTCGAACTTACAATCCTCAGCTATGAAAATACCAGCCCAAATCTTAATACCAGCACCATTGACCGCATTGAACTGTGGGGCATTAGCCAGACCATCTTTGACGGTCAGATTATATAGTTCTAATACGGAGTTTGTACCGTTAAGCGTGAATATCCCAGCCATCATACTAGGGTCACGTTGCCCCTGTTGAATAATGGTCGTGTCTCTACCTGAACCATAAATTCGAACTTGTCCGTATATAACTAAAGTTGAAAACAGACTGTATGTGCCTGCTTTCAAGAAGATACTATATGGAGAATTCACATCTGATGCAGCCGCAGAGAGGGCATTTTGCAAACCGGAAACATCTCCAGATTCAACCAATGCATAGCCTATACCTAAAATAGTTGTCATTTTGTCCTCCTAGAACAAATCTTATCTATCAGATGGATAAATTTTAGAACTAATATTCTTACACGTGATGAATTCGACAATGTCACATTAAAGATTTGTAGTCGATTGTAGGAATCGATTTGAGATCATTATTAAGGTCAAAATGGTTCAAAGTGGACACTCTGTATTCAATAATGCTTAATTTCAGACTCAAATTGTGCTATATCGCATTTT
>JBBSBM010000177.1:0-8692 GCA_038251275.1 Aggregatilineales bacterium | reverse complement strand
TCCCAATCACCGAAAAGCTAACGTAATACACGGTTCGAGAAGTGTTCCATATTGACGAACTGAGGAAAGGCGATAAAGTTGAGGAATTCCGTTTTGAGATTTAGACTAGTGGGATGTTCGGATTGAGTCTTATAATGCCCATTCTTCTCTTAAAAGCGCTTTACGGCGCTTTTTTCTTGCGTAGCAACGTTCGAGTCCAATTAGGGTGTCAGCAAATTTATCGGATTGCGTTGAGACCGCAACCATTTTTCAATTTTCCGAAGAATATGAAGCAGGCATCGCCTACTATTTTGGGGTCATAAATGAAATGCAGGCGTAGATATGTCATAATAACTATATGAGATAGTTATGGACATACATTGCGCAAATGAACGATATCATTTCTGGAAATAAACAGAGACATGATTTTTTAGCTCTTCACAATCGAACTTTCCACTACATCGTTGCAGCTATCACCTTAGTTGCACAATCCAGTATTGTTGTCGCTGACTTATTGTTTCACCCCTTGCCAACTGGACTGATAGCTCTCCTGCTTGCTCTTTCTTGTACATCGGCCATCAGTTTCATACTTCATCAAACATATCCAGTCACCGTTTCATATGGTTACTCTTTACTGATATGGCTGTGGTGTGTGTGGATTGTCACGCATGGCTTTTCAGTCGGGCCGTACCTGCTCGCTTTAGTAGTACTCGTAGCATTGGGGGTAACGGGGCAGCGATTTGCAGCATTTATTGCGATCATTTCTACTTTAGTTTTATTCCTTGCTCCTTTAAATGATATTCCACTCTATCTAAGATTGCTTTTCAGTGTGTTAATTGCTTTTACGTTCCTTTTTGGCCTTTTGATTTTTCGCAGCTTATTAGAAACGCTTGATTTGGCATGGAATTATCAAAATTATGCAGTTCAACAGATGCAAGATGCTCGCTCACATCGGGCTGAACAAATGCAGCTCAATAAGGCGCTAAAAGAGGCGCAGGAAAACTTAGCCCACGCTTACATTCAACTTGATCACGCTCGAAATGCAGCAGAAGAAGCCCGTCGGCTAAAAGCCCAGTTTGCAGCCAATGTCAGCCATGAATTCCGTACGCCCATTAATCTCATCGTTGGCTTTAGTGAAATCATTGTCCAGTCTGCTAATGTTTATGCAACCCCCCTGCCAGCGGTTTATAGATCCGATATTCAAACTATCTATGAGAGTGCTAAACATCTACAAAGCCTTATCAATGACGTATTAGACATATCCCAAATTGAGGCTGGGTATCTAAGTGTTGTAAAGGAACTCGTTAATCCACATCCCATCATAATGGAAGCTGCCAACTTAATGCGTGACATGATTGAAAATAACGGTCTCATTTTTGATCTAGATGTACCTGAATCAATCCCGCTAATGTGGCTTGATCGTGTTCGTATTCGACAAATTTTGCTTAATTTATTAAGCAATGCTACTCGATTTACGAGCACGGGTGGGGTCAGTCTAAGGGCATTTGTAGATGACCAGAAACTCGAAATTAGCGTGATTGATACTGGACAAGGCATTTGTGCCAAAGACATTGACCATGTATTTGATGAATTTTATCAAGCAGATAGTTCTGAGCGCGGAGGTTCAGGTTTAGGCCTTACTTTGAGCAAGGAATTTGTTGAACAGCATAACGGTAAAATAGCCGTGCGAAGCGCAGGTGTTCCCGGCGAGGGTAGTACATTCACAGTTATCCTACCCTTCGAAAAAACATACTCAGCGCCGCTAAAACAGCATCTTGCGACGTTTCAACCAGAGCCACGAGATAAAGACAAATATTTCGTGGTCTTTGACGAGGATCCGGCAGTAATTCAATTATTCAGACGTTACAGCAAGCGACATCGTGCATTAGCAGCTCAGACTTACGAGCAGGCATTACATTTAGTGAACACAGTCAATCCGACAGCGTTAGTGGTCAGTGCAGAAAATATGAGCAACGAATTATTCGCAACGGATTTTGGTCAAACTGCTGTTATTCGCTGCCCAATGCCGAGTGGCCGAAGAGCGATGCAACTCTTAGGCGTAGCAGATTATTTAGTCAAACCTGTCTCGCAGGAAATGCTCTTTGAATCATTGCATCGACTTGATAAGGTTCCAAATACTGCACTCGTCATAGATGATGATCCTGATATTGTTCGCTTATTCAGCCGAATCTTAAAAGGATTTCCGGGTATCGATACGGTATGGGAAGCATATAGTGGTAGTGAGGGAATTGCCCTTATGAGTTATCAATTACCGGATGTCGTCATACTTGACCTTCTAATGCCAGACATTGATGGGTTCAGTGTCATTCAATTGCTGAAGGCTGATCCAGCTCTTCGTCCGATTCCGATCATACTCGCTTCGGCGCATGGAGCTGAGGACGCACTTACTCGGAGTGCAAAAGGGAATTTATCCATCAGCAAGCGTGATGGATTTCAGCCTGTCGAGCTGGTGAAATGTGTCGAAACTTTACTCGACATGCTTAGGCCAATCAATGTTGTTGAAGCAATTGAATAAACTCTGCTTGCCCGGGAGGTTTCTTTAGAAATGAGTCTGCGCCAAGCGATAAGGCCAGACCAGCAACATGAAGAACAGAGCAAACTAAGACGGGAATCGTGCTTGTCTTGGGATGACTCTTAAGGTTTTGTAAAATTTCCCAGCCATCTTGTCCGGGAAGCATTACATCTAGAATAATCATCTTTGGCTGGAACGAGCGAGCAAAGCGAATCGCTGTTTCATATGCATCTGCCCCCACCACTTGATAAGGTAGATTGCTAGCATAACGTTGAAACAAGTTGATTATGTTCGGATTATCATCAATTACAAGAATGGTTTCATGATGCTGAGGAATCTCAAGTGACATATCAAGCACAGTATCAGATAATGTAATTGTAATCTCTCCTTGAATGCTTTGGACAAGCTCTTGGAGTGATTCCAGTTGCTCTATCTGGGAGAAAATTTCAGGAATGCGTGTCTTATTATCTCTTGGTAGTAATCGAAAGCTTGTACGGAAACGGGAATCAACTGCTTCGCAATGAATTGTGATTTGGCTATCTGGCACATTCATAGCCAATTCTGACAGGATTAACAATATGATCTGCCGCATAACAGTTCGGTCAGAATCTAGAATTGCGATTTGATTAGATATTACCGTCTCGATGCTAATATTATTTTCATTCAACAAGGTTTGTACAGCGCCAAGAATGCCTTGAATAACGTCCTTAAAATCTGTTCGGGTTTGTTTCGATTCAATCCGAGTACGCTGCACCTCACTTGCCACTGAGCCAGCATCCTCTTTTTCCATAGACAAGCCAATTGCTCTTTCCCCTCTTAACTGCTCAGACAACATACTGGTAACGATTTGGATTGCCTTGGCATGGTCACGGTAAAACTGGCGTTCACTCACAGTTAAAATGCTCAGCGAACGTTGGACCGAATGCTTTTTAACATAGCGAAGGTTAAGAATGTTATAGAAACGCTCTGATTTTTGGTCCGGTACCAACTCAGGATCGGTCCGAATGCTTTCAATTGTATCAATAATTAGTGACCTGAATGATTGGATGCGATTAGGACTTTTAGAATTGTGAATAAGCAGGTCAACTAAAGGATGATTTTGCAAAAATGAAAAATCATAAAGTTGAGATAAACATTCTTGAACAAACTGCTCTAATTGTGGCACAGAAAAATCGGACATCTTTTTCACCCCTGTCAGATGGCGGTAACACGCTGGTATTGTGGCAGGCATTACTCCGTCATTAGAAATAATATCTCAAATAGAGGGTATGAAACAATAATATCTCTTACCCGGCTTCTATTTTATTTAGTCTAATTGCATTTCGGGAGGATATAGCAAGGATAAAATCACCTATCAGTCCATTACAAATCTATTTGGAAATAATGCTCGTTGAAAGGTTAATATATGAAGCACTCAATTCGTATACTTACATTGGTCATGCTCTCCATCATACTCACTATCGTAATGCCGGTTTCCGCACAGGACAATCCAGTCACTTTAACGTTGTGGACCGTACAGGGAACTGATTCGCCTGACATCTTTGACAAAATCGCTGCTGACTATATGGCGGCTCATCCAAATGTAACCGTCAACATAGAGAGACGGGTAAATGATGCATATAAGGAAGCGCTGCGCCTCGCAATAAACACATCTGCATCACCTGACGGTTACTTCAGTTGGGGCGGGATTGGTCTAGGGGGATTTTACGTGCGCTCTGGCGGTGCTCTACCAATTGAAAAATACTATCAACAATACGGCTGGGCAGATCGTTTCACGAAGGCATCTCTATCGGCTACCTTTTTTGATGGCAAGCAATATGGAATTCCATTTCGTATCCGCGCAATGGGTTTGTACTATAGCAAAGCCGCTTTTGAAAAAGCGGGAATCACCGCTGCACCAACCACTTATGATGAACTGATTGCTGCCAACGATAAACTCGTGGCCGCAGGAATTACGCCGTTGGGAATGGGCGGACGTTTCGGTTGGATGTTAATGCGCCTGACTGACTCGTTGTTGGAAATGACATGCAAGCCAGAAACGCATGATGGACTACGCGCATTAAAGCTGGATTGGAGCAAAGAACCTTGTGTTACAGCTGCTTACACCGAATTAAAGCGCTGGGCAGATAATGGTTACCTACCGAAGGATTTCTTGAGTGTCGATCCGTCTGATGTATGGGCGACGATCTACCAAGGCAAGGCCGCGATGGCTTATGATGGAGATTGGCAGGTAGACGGCATCAAAACAGATGGCATGAATATCGACGACTATGATTTCTTTGTCTTCCCCACGAGCACTGACCGCATTGCCTTCTTTACAGAAATGTTCTTTATCACCAGTACCACCAAGAACCCCGATGAAATGGCAAAGTTCTATGACTTTTGGACATCCAAAGATACACAAACGAAGTATGCGGGACAGTTTGGTACGATTTGGCCGACTTTAGGTATCGAGCGTCCGGCGGATGCGCTTCCTATTGCTCAAAAATGGTCAGATACAGTGGCATCCTATTCCGGTACATATGGGCCAGCAGACCAACAACTACCGTTGGAGCTATTCGGCAGCTATTCCCGTATTCAGGCTGACGTCGTCAGCGGCGTAGTGAAGCCTGAAGAAGCTGGCGCCCAGATGGAGCGTGATATTACGACTTACAAAGCCAATAATCCTTCATAGTCCCTAACCGGATGAAAGAGGCATATTGACTGAGTAAAGCTTGGTTAATATGCCTCATCACTTTGCAAATTTGTTAAGGACTACACTCATGCATAAAATTCAGTTCAGGGAGTTAATTAACCCACCCCGTGAACAAATTTCACGCAAAAGATTTAGGCTGGATGGAAATTCGGCAATTTTGTTTTTGCTACCGGCCGTACTCATTTATGTGATCTTTGTTTTTTATCCGATCCTCAATGCCTTTTATCTCAGTTTTTTTCGCTGGGATGGCATTGCTCCTGACCGTGATTTCGTTGGTATCGATAATTACATCCGAATTTTCACACAAGACCCTACTTTTTGGACGGCACTACGTAATAGCGCATTATGGGTTGTCCTCTCCCTAATTGTGCCGACCAGTCTTGGTCTCTTACTGGCATTGGCGCTGAACCAGCGTATTTGGGGACGATCTTTTTTTCGCACTATTTTTTATCTTCCAGCTGTCATAGCCTCTATTGCAGTCGCTGCAATTTGGGGATGGATGTATAACCCATCACTGGGCGTAATTAACAGTCTTTTGCAGGCGCTTGGTCAAGGAAATTTGGTGCAGGATTGGCTCGGCAATCGCAACATTGCCTTGTTGTCTGTATTCGTCGCCTCTGTTTGGGCATCTGCCGGGACAAATATGATCCTGTTCCTGGCTGGATTACAAGGTGTTCCACGTGAATTGGTTGAAGCAGCGCGAGTAGATGGTGCAAACGCATTACAGGTGTTTTCGAACGTGACCATTCCCACTTTGCGGCCTACTTTTGTTATCGTATTTTCACTGACGATTATTAGTTCCCTCAAAGCGTTTGATCTGATCTACGGCATGACTTACGGTGGTCCCGGGGACAGCACTCAGGTACTGGCCATGTGGGGGTATTTCCAAGGTTTTCAGTACCGCAATTTCGGTATAGGAATGGCAATTGTTATGGTGTTGTTTGCAATTACACTGGTAATCGTTGTCCCGTACATTCGCTGGGCATCGAAAGAGGAATAGACATGACTTCAACTCTGAATGTGGCATTACAATCCTCATCTCGAGAACAGCGTCATAGACCCGATCCACTGATTATCGCTTTGTGGATTTCATTAGCGATTGCAGTTTTATTCTGGTTAGCTCCATTTATTTTTATCGTTTTTACGTCCCTTAAAACACGTCCGGATTTGTTGATGGGGTCACCATTTCTACCGCCGCAGGCGCTGGCATTTGGAAATTACGCCACAGCATGGGAACGCGGTAATCTAGCACAATATGGTTTGAATAGCCTCGTTATTGCATTGACAAAAGTTCCTCTAGGTTTGTTAGTTTCCTCGCTAGGTGCATTTGCGCTCACCCGAATGCGTTTTCCGTTGCAAAAATCGCTGATGATGTTCATCCTTCTGGGAACAATGATTCCGGTACAGGTGGCACTCGGCCCCCTTTTCACCATGATCCTTAAGGCCGGTTTATTAAACACCTATTTGGGAATTTTGTTACCTTACATTGGCTTTGGCGTACCGTATCAAATCTTCCTTTTGCGCGGATTCTTCAACAGTATTCCACGCGAACTTGATGAAGCCGCTCGCATAGATGGTTGCTCAAGTTTTGGCGTTTATTACCGTGTCATCCTACCATTAGCGCTACCCGGTCTGGCCGCGGTTTTCATCCTTGATTTTGTCGGCACATGGAATGAATTTGCCATTGCGCTAGTCGTTTTACAATCGCGCTCAACTTGGACAATCCCGTTAGCGCTGCAATCTTTTCAGGGACTATACGGCAATAACTACAATCTATTAACTGCCGCTATTGTGATGTCTATTTTACCTGTCGTGATTGTTTACCTGCTGTTTCAACGATACTTCATTACCGGTTTAACATCCGGTGCAATTAAAGGCTAATTGATTATCGAACTTAAGTGAATCTGTGTCGCTACGACTCTAGAACATCCTCGTCACCAAGACTATAAAAGGATTGATAATACCGTGTTGAAACGTATCGCTGTGAGCGAAAACAAACATTTTTTAATCGATGAAGATGGTAACCCCTTTTTTTGGTTAGCTGATACTGCCTGGGAGCTTTTTCATCGATGCACGCTCGAGGAAACTGAGTTTTATTTGGAGAATCGTCGACGAAAAGGCTTCAATGTCATTCAAGCGGTTGTGCTTGCTGAATTAGATGGCCTTCGTGTTCCAAATATGGATGGTGAAATTCCTTTCATCGATAATGATCCGTCACGTCCAAATGAGGCTTATTTCCGCCATATTGATGCCGTCATCCAGATGGCATCTGACAAAGGTATTTATATTGCACTGCTACCCACTTGGGGAGATAAGGTGGTCAAGATGTCTTGGGGCGCTGGCCCAGAAATATTCGACACCAACAATGCCTATTCTTACGGAAAATGGATTGGCACGCGCTACAAGGACGCAACGAATATCCTTTGGGTAAACGGTGGTGATCGGCCTGAGCCAGCAGATGACGTTAGCTACGCGCCTATTTGGAGAGCATTGGCTAGCGGCGTGAAAGCTGGTGCCGGTGATTCGGCTTTTATGACGTATCATCCCAACGGTCGGCACGGTTCCGCAGAAATTTTTCACGCAAGCGATTGGCTTAATATGAACATGTGGCAGTCCTGCCATTTCATTCAAGATGAGCCCAATTGGGACATGATCACACAGGATTATGTCCGAACGCCCATCAAACCGGTACTGGATGGCGAACCTAACTACGAGGATCACGCGATTAATCCATTTACACGAAAATGGAACCCTTCAATGGGTTATTTTCGCGATTACGACGTGCGAAAGCAAGCTTATCGGGCGGTTTTTGCTGGTGCCTGTGGGCACACTTACGGACACCACAGCGTATGGCAAATGTATACGCCGGATCGTGAGCCGATAAACTATCCTGATCGACCATGGCAGGATGCACTAGATCGCCCCGGTGCATATCAAGTTGGATATTTACGTCGATTGATGGAATCTCGTCCCTACTTGAAACGTATCCCCGATCAAAAACTATTGATTTCCGATAATGGAATAGGAGCCAAGCACATACGTGCGACGCGCGCAGACGACGGGAGCTACGCAATGCTTTATGCTCCGAGCGGTTGGGACAAATTGATAATTAACGTTGAATTTCTTTCGGGAACTCGGATTCAAGCATGGTGGTTCGATCCACGACAAGGCACATCTCAATCGGCAGGGAAATATGATCGTAATAGGGATTTGACCTTTAACACTCCGTCACCCCAAGATGATTGGGTATTGATACTTGATAACGAGGATTTCGGCTTCTCTAATCCTTCACAAATAAATCCTTATGGTGAAGGCATTTAGATATGGCACAGTATAGGTGGTAAGAACTTTTCGAGCCAGCGAAAATGGAATAGGGTGGTGTCGAGAAAATGGGCAAAAGCGTTGCGAAGTGCGGCTAAGGTCAGAAACGAATGGTTATGACTGACGGTCTGACGAGCTTGCTTCCAGACGTGTTCTTGGGGATT
>JBBSBM010000176.1:0-8704 GCA_038251275.1 Aggregatilineales bacterium | reverse complement strand
TGGAAACCGAACCCAAACCTGAAAAAGCATTACCCGCTACAACAAAGAAAACCTAATCTCGCACACCCAAACAAAACAGACGACTCGCATAGTAACGAGTCGCCTGTTTTCTTCTGGTCTATCAGCTCTCTATGTTGCCGCTATACAACAAGTTCTGTTATCGCTTGAATGATACGATCAGGACGCACATTTGCCGTAATACTCAGCCCCCCTGCTTTGAAATCGTTCCAAATTCCTAAGATTCCGAGCCGTTGTGGTGCTGCCACATCCCATTCCAGATTATCGCCAACCATCCAGACCTGAGAAGGGTGTAGATCAAGTTGGGTCAACACATGGCGATAAACACGTTCATCAGGCTTACCCACGTCAAATTCACCTTCAATCAGGATGAACTCAAAATAGCGATCCAGCCCGAAACGTTCAATCTTGCGTCGCTGCGCTTCACCATTTCCGTTTGTAATGAGCGCCAGCCGGATATTTTGCTCTCTCAAGTGTTGCAATGTATCGAGCGCTCCCAGAAATGGCCGGATCAATTGCTCACGCCGCGTGGTATAAAGATCAGCAATTGAATGAGCGGTAACAGAATTATCGAATCCGTGTTGCTGTAGCGCGGCAATAACGATCTCTCGCCGCGCTTGGAGCAGGTTAAGCCGCCCTACACGATGTCGCTCGATGTCACTCCAGTACCACTTTGCTTGGTTTAGAATCGAATCGCAAAGTTGTTTAGGCATGACTCCCGCGAGTTGTGACTGATGGTGATTACAAACTTCTTCCCAACACGCAGGGCCTCCGCTCGTATCATCCAAAATCGTATCGTCCATATCAAACAAAATAGCTGACGGCAGGCGATTATCCATAACATCCTTCATGTATTTGATTTGACTGGCGACGAGATTAATTGCGGTGCAAGCTGTGAGGTACAAGATAGAAAAATGCTGCGTTATCGTGTAGCGCAGCATTTCAACAACTGTTTTTACCGGAAACATTCAGGTCTGGAATATCGGCATTAACCCGTTGGTTGTTCGGCCTCTGTAGGCTTGACCTTCTGTTCGCGTGGCATATCATCCATGCGCTCAACGACCGCTGCACCCGGGCGATGGCGATACAGGAAGTAGACCAGAGCACCCACACCCACCACAAGGCTCACACCCTGCCATAGATTGATACCACCGATGACTGACACTTCCACACGAATGAATTCCAACAAGAAGCGAATGATCGCATATTGGATGACATAAAACAGGAAGATGTCACCGGGGAACAAGCGCTTACGGTTACGTTGAAACAGGTTGAGGAGGATGATAAACGCCAGAATACTCCACAACGACTCATACAGGAACAGTGGGTGGAAGAACGTCGTCGCCACCGGATAATTCACGGTGCTACCATAAGGTGCAACACGGTGCGCCGAGTCGATGGTGATGCCCCACGGCAGGTTGGTCACACTGCCGTACAATTCTTGGTTGATAAAGTTCGCCCAACGACCGATAGCCTGTCCCAAAGGCAGTGCAACCGCCGCAATATCCAGCCACGGGCCGAGCGCCAACTTATTGCGCTTGATGTAAATGTACGCACCAAGGAAGCCGCCGATCACCGCACCAAAAATGTTCAAGCCGCCGCTCCAAATAGCCAGCGGACCTTGCTGCAAATTAGTGATGTTTTGCAAGAACCAATTGGCATCACGGCAAACATCGGTGGTCACTGCCGTAGCGCAGCCAGCCGTCAACGATATTGGCGGGAACACCACGAAGAACAGGCGGGCAAAAATAATGCCGGGGATAATCGCCCATGTCAACGCACCCCACACATGTTCGGGATCACGCCCGTCACGCTTTGCCAATCGTGCAGCCACCCACGCCGCCACCAGCATTGCCAGAACAATAATCAACCCGTAATAACGGATTTGGATTGAGCCTATACGAATTCCCTCTTCCGGAGTCATATTCAGATTACCCTCTCTAAGTATTTCTATAAACGTACCAGATACGTTGGAGCGCTGTAAAATTCGCCCCAATTGCCAGCACCCATAAACCGAGTATGGTCAGCGGCGGAACCAGCAGCACAGCGATAATAATAATCACCCGTACAAACCGATCCAACAAACCGACTTTGACCGAAAGCCCTGCCTCGCCTGCCCGTGCCCGCACATAGCTGACCACGAAGCCTCCTGTAAGCGCCGCAAGGCACAGCAGCATGGTGTCGAATTGACCCAGTACCGCAAAATGATAACTCAATCCACCAAAAATGAAAGCGTCTGCGTAACGGTCTAATGTTGAATCCAGTACGCCGCCAAAATTGCCTTTGCGTCCCATTGCCCGCGCAACTGCACCATCCAACGCATCCAACGGCAGTCCCAGCACCAGAATGATACCGCCGAGTTGGAACTCGCCTCTCGCAATAATAACAGACGCAATCGCCACAATCACCAGACCGAGCAGCGTAATCATGTCCGGGTGAACATGCATCCGGTGCAATGTACGACCCAGTTCGCCCATCCGGTCGCGAATGACGGAACGTACCCACTCGGTAAAAATGAAATTTTGCGTTTGCATGCTGCCTCCGGCACAGGATTATAAATCCGTAATGAATGGAAAGGAATTGCTGAGTCTATTTCATAGCATTTGCTCACTTATGGTTTGCCAGAGTTAAGCCGTGATTTTACAGCGCTGGCAAAACCATCTGATCACACATTGTCCCTACAAAATGCACATTTCTATAGGGGCATGATAATGGTTCTTTACGCTTTCATGTGGCAAATACAGGGATCGGTATGCCTATATATTTTCGTAGGGTGGAGGCGTGCCGCCGCCACTGACCAATTACCATCTTAATGTGTAAATCACCATTAGCCTTCCCGAACCGCCCCTAACCTGACACCCTCATCAGCAAATTACTGCTTGACAAAATCACTTAAACTAAGTATATTAGTTTTTATACGAATTAAATTAGTAAGAGGTGTAACAAAATGACCACCATTAATCAAGCTAACACTCAAACCGCCTCAAAGATGCAAACTCTATCCATGCCAAATCTGCTCCTCCGTTTGGAAGGGCTGACCGTATTCATCGCATCTATCGCAGCTTATGCCCATCAAGGTGGCAGCATCTGGTTGTTTCTCGCGCTGCTGCTTACACCTGATCTTGGTGCATTGAGCTATCTCATCAGTCTAAGAGTCGGCAGCATCGCCTACAACACCGTTCATTTCTATACATTGCCTATATTGTTGGCCGGTGTGGCCTTCGCATTCAACATGCCAACAATGTTACTCATCGCCTTGATCTGGTTTGCCCACATCGGTATGGATCGTGTGGCAGGTTACGGCCTCAAATACCAGACAGCTTTCAAAGACACCCACATGCAGCGCGTCTAATGTGTCGATCTCAAAACCCCGTAACAAACCTTCATCAGATGACCCTTTTCAAATCAGGCTTCATTCTTCCCTTAGAGAAGGGTCTGAGCCCCTTCCGTTATTCTCTTTATCCACCAAAAGTGTCGTCTTGTGATGTTTCTAAGGGCTGGAGTTTGGGGCTTTCAGGGGTAGGTATCCATTAACTCAGGCAAAAATTTCACTGTTTTTACGATCTGTTTAATGAAAGAGATGCTCTTAAACGCTCATTCAGTCCCGTTTAAGGCTTGTCCGGTATTGTTTAAGTTAGATTCAGTCGAAAAATAGATCGTTTCATGCAATTTGAGCTTTTTTTCTCGTATATCGCCCGTTTTTGAAGTGCCTTCAGTGCACTTGTCCGGTAGTTAGCATGACGGCTTTAGCCTCATGCGAGGCGAATCGCGATGTTATTTAATACCGTACAAGCCTTTTACGGGGCTTTATTCATCTTGCCGGAGGATTTATTGGGTTAAGAATGGCTTGAAGTCCCTCCCCGCTTCGCAGAGAGGGATTTAGGGAGGGGATAAGATAATAGTGCCATAATTGAGTCCGCTGATCCTTATCCCTACCGTATTGGGGTTTATCCTCCGGCAATGGCTAACCACTTATCAAATCAGGCTTCATTCTTCCCGTAGGGAAGGGTCTGAGCCCCTTCCGTTGTTCTCTTGATCCACTATTGTTTGAAAAAGGTTGTCATTCGGTTTCAAAAATCCAACCGATAATCCCCACTTTGAACCCTACGTGTTTCAACTTTTCCGACTCACCCATTTAGGTTTTATGTTTGGTCGACCCTGTTCTCGGCTAGAAAAATACCTACACAGTTATATCCGTAATATTTTTCTTAATGTTGCCTGTTATCACCTGTTTATCAGGCACTCACCATGTTCCATGTGTCATTCAACCCCAAACACCTGCAACACATCACCCGCACCCAACCTGACCAAAACGCCAGCACAAATATGATGTTGTCATCACCAAATCAAGAGCTAAACACAAAAGTAACTGATTGTCTTTGTGTTCTCCCTACCTCTGTGGTTAAACTTATCCGTGTATCTATAGACTAAAAACTAAAGGCTGCTGACTAAATGCGTGTCATTTTGCAAAGGGTCACTCAAGGTAGTGTCACTGTCGAAAATCAGGTCACAGGTTCCATCGAAAAAGGCTTCGTTGCTCTGGTTGGTATCACCCACACCGACACTCAAGCCGAAGCTGCTTTACTCGCCAAAAAAACCGCTAACCTCCGGGTCTTTGAAGACGCTGACGGTAAAATGAACCTGTCAGCACTTGATGTTGCTGCTGGTATCTTGGTTGTCTCTCAGTTCACTTTGTATGCTGACTCGAGTAAAGGTCGTCGTCCCAGTTTCACCGATGCTGCCCGTCCTGAACAAGCCGCCCCACTCGTCGAATACTACGCACAACAGCTTCGTGCAGAAGGCATCCAACGTGTTGAACAAGGTATCTTTGGCGCAATGATGCAGGTCACCATCCACAACGACGGCCCGGTGACGATTATTCTCGACACGCATGATATGATGTAGGATATGATGCCACCTGAAACCATCACCCTTTACCGCCCCATCGGTCAAAAAGAATATGAACTCATTCGTGATACAGACTTTAGCAAGTTTCCGCCACGACTGGCAACTCAGCCCATTTTCTATCCGGTGTTGAACGAAAATTACGCTATCCAAATCGCCCGTGATTGGAACACCAAAGATTCTGCCTCCGGTTATCGTGGCTATGTGACACGCTTTCAGGTACAAGCCGATTTCTTACGCCAATATGACCTGCAAACCGTTGGCAACCAAACCCATCAAGAATACTGGATTCCCGCCGAAGATTTAGACAGCTTTAATCAACACATCGTCGGTAAAATCGAAGTGAGCGCCGAATTTCATCAACCCATAAAGAGTTAGGTGTTTATGTCCAAGAAAGTATTTGTCAGCGGTTGTTATGACATGCTCCACAGCGGTCACATTGCCTTCTTCCGCACTGCCGCTGAGTATGGTGATCTGTACGTCGCCCTTGGTTCGGATAAAACCGTTTATAACCTCAAAGGTCGCTTGCCCATCAATAATGAGCAGGAACGCCTCTATATGGTCAAGTCGGTCAACTGCGTCACCGACGCTTTCGTATCCAGCGGATCAGGCATGTTGGACTTTGAACATGAACTCCGTGACATGAAGCCCGACATTTTTGTCGTCAACGCAGATGGCAACACGCCTCAAAAAGAGGCTCTCATTAAATCCTTGGCCATAGGCTATGTGGTGTTGGAACGTCAACCCCATGCCGATTTGCCACCCCGTTCAACCACTGCCTTACGCCAGATCGAACACATGCCTTACCGTATTGATGTAGCCGGTGGTTGGCTCGACCAGCCCTTTGTCTCTCAACTATATCCCGGTCCGGTCATCACCGTTTCACTCGAACCGACGATTGCCTTCAACGAACGCAGCGGCATGGCGACCAGCACCCGCAACCACGCCCTTGAACTCTGGGGTCCCAAAATGCCTCCCGGTGATCCCGAAAAACTGGCTTACGTCCTCTTTTGCTACGACAATCCCCCCGGTACAACACAAATTTCCGGCTCACAGGACTCGATTGGCATTGCGATGCCCGGACTCAATATCGCTCACTACGAAGGCAAATACTGGCCTTCTAAAATTGAACATATTGGCGATGAACTGACGTTACAATTTGTCGAGCAATCTCTCTACCTGATGCCGCTCGGCCCACGAAATGACGGCTACAATCCGTTGGATGAACGCAACCTCACTGTCGAAGGCGCAAAAGCATTAGCCGATGCCACGGTCAACTGTTGGCACGCCATCCTAGATCATAACTTACAAGATTTCGGTCACAGCTTCCGCGAAGCCTTTGATGCCCAAGTCGCCATGTTCCCGCACATGGTCAATGACGATGTGCATGACCTCATCAACCGCCATAAACATGAATCATTAGGTTGGAAACTCTCCGGTGCAGGTGGAGGCGGCTATGTGATTTTTGTTGCTAAGCAGCCCATCAAAAACGCGGTGCGCGTCAATATTCGGCGTGAATTGGAATAGGATAAAAACGATGACCGACTTACTTGCCCGCGCTCGCACAGAAGGCACGCCGCTCATTGACGGCGATAATGCTATATTCATTTGGGAAGGCGAAACCGCCCCTAAACTCTATACCGACGCGACCGGATGGGGCAAAGATCAGGGCATCACCCTGACTGAACTTGCCTCCGGCGTATGGACGCACAGCCTATCATTTCTCCCGGACACTTACATGGAATATGCCTACATTAATGACGAAAGACGCTGGCGTGATCCCCACAATAAACGCCTCATTACCAACGGCATGGGCAAGATGAACCATTGGTTCGGTATGCCTGCCATGCGCCAAACGGATTTAACCCTTCGCAAGCGTGGCGTTCCGCGTGGTTTACTGACTGAACATAAAATCGACGCGGGCTTTCTGGTTGTTGGAGGATTACGTCCGGTTTATCTCTATCATCCACCGACCAACGAGCCAGTGCCGCTGCTAGTGGTTCTCGATGGCAAAGATTATGCCACACGCGCCAAACTGCCCATTATTGTCGATAACCTCATCGCCCAAAAGCGTATCCGTCCGATTGCATTGGCAATGCCCCAACACGGTGGGCAAGCCCGTTTTGTCGAGTACATGTGCAGCGATAGCACGCTAGGCTTCCTCATTCGTGATGTGCTGCCGTTAGCTGCTGAGCATCTCCACCTGCAATCCATTGAAGAACATACCGGCACGTATGGTATCCTCGGCGCGTCGATGGGTGGTCTCATGGCACTCTACAGCGGGCTGCGGCTGCCCGATATATTTGGCAAAGTGATCAGCCAATCGGGTGCGTTCGGTTTCGATTTGGAAGGCAGCGAAAGTGTCATTTATGATCTCATTAGCAATAATGAACAGCGTCCCATTAAAATCTGGATGGATGTTGGGCGTTATGAATGGCTGTTGCCCATGAACCGTAAAATGCACGGTTTGTTAGATGCACAGGGTTACGCGCCTATCTACCGTGAATACAGTGGCGGACATAATTACACCTCATGGCGTAATGAAGTAGTCTTGGCGCTAGAAGCGATGTTCGCGCTCTAATCTTTAACCACCGATGTAAACCACTTTAAGACTTGTGATATGTTTGGGATATGTTCGCTAGCGGTTGGGAAATAATAAGTCTTCCAAGTATGAAGCTTTCGTTAATGATATGTTAAATAGATTAACAAAATCTTCAATCACTTCTTAAAGCGTTCTTCACACCCCGTTGATTGAAGTTGGCTAACCTTTGTTCACAAAATATCATTTCTACACATTTTACTGGTGCCCCCAAGAAGCCGGACACAAAATGACGACTCGCCATTTCATCTCCCTTGATCGTACTGTCAGTGGGCGCGTATTGCGGATTGCCCATCGCGGTGCATCAGCCTACGCCCGTGAAAACGCACCCGGAGCATTGCGTGCGGCGGCGGATATGCACGCCGACATGGTAGAAATTGATATTCGTGTCACGGCAGATGACCGTCCTGTGGTAGCGCATGATGACACACTTAAGCGCCTCTATAATATCCCCGCAGCCATTAGTGATTTGACCTTGCGTGACCTCGGCAGCGCGATTCCTGCGACATCTGAACCGATCCTGACGTTTGAGGAAGTGGCGTTAAGCTGCGTGGCCCTGCGTTTAGGTTTGTATCTGGATATTAAAGCGTGGAACGAAGCGGCGGCCCGCATCATTCTGCGTACACTCGACTCGTTTGAACTAACGGATTACACCATCGTCGGCTCGTTCCGTCCCGATTGGTTGGCGGAAGTCAAATCACACCGTCCCCACTTGCGAACCTCGGTGCTGTTTGGTTCGCTGCATGTTGATCCGGTGGCGTTGGCGCAGTCTGTGAAAGCCGATTACGTCCACCCCTGTTGGGAAAACGCCGCGCCCGAACCGCATTTGTTGCTCACCGAGGAATGGATCAACCGGGTACGTGCTGCTAAACTCGGTATCGTCACATGGCATGAAGAACGCCCCGCCGAGATTACCGCGCTCAACAACCTCGGTGTCGATGGCATCTGCTCAGATACCCCGGATGTACTTTACAACCTCACGTCCAACCGTTCTGAAATCGTTTCCTAATTCGCGACGATTTTTCGCAATATGCAATATTTACGTAACTACTCAGGTGGGGAAAAAGTACCAAAAAAGATAAAAACGAGCTAGAGTCATAAGGATGAAACCCACAGAGAAGCCGTTAAGCAAAGAACAACTACAAGGGCTAGAAAAAGCCGACTTGGTAGATTTGGTTGTGG
>JBBSBM010000175.1:0-8806 GCA_038251275.1 Aggregatilineales bacterium | reverse complement strand
CGGCTGGCGCTGACTGCTTCTGCCTCATTCGCAGCTACCTCTCCACCGCTCGCAAACAGGGTGTCAACCTCCTTGATGCTCTCTCTGCTGCCTTACATGCTGCTCCTTTTCTCCCTTCCTCCCCTACCTGAGTAGTTACTCTTAATCACCAATAAGCCGGTGATTGGTAAGGCACATAGTATTGAAGGAACACAGCGAACGCCAATTGAAAAGAATGAGGCAAGTCCTTCATTGCCATATTTTGCCATAAAGGGCGGGCTGATCGTCGAAATCAGATCGAAGATTAGCCAAGTTAAAGCAAACCATAAAATAACTGGAATTAAAAAATTAGTTGTGAAAATCAGTGTGATGTGCGCTAACGACTTCAGGATATATTTCACATTCCGCTCCATGAAAGCTGGTTTGATTTATCATACACATGTCTGCTTTTACTACCTCACAATACGTGGATTTGTCTCTAATAGGATCGTAATATTTTGTAATTGGTTTTGATTGAGAAAAATAGTACAATCGCCTCACACTATACAAATGGAACTTAAATCGGGAGGATGAGATGAAGCAGTGGGAAACGATCGTGGACATTGCTATCCGAAAGGCTATGGAAGCGGGCGAGTTCAATAACCTTCCCGGTGAAGGCCAACCGCTTGATCTCTCTGTTGATCCCTATGCACCGGCTGATATGCAGCTTGCCTACAAGATTATGAAGCAGAACGGCATCGCGCCGGATTGGATTGTGCAAAGTAAAGCGCTGGTTGCAAAATTGGAGTCGTGGCAGTCGCGGTTGAATGCGGCACATAAAAGTTATAAGACGACCAATAATGTAGTGATGTGGCTGACTGCAAAAGAAAAACTGAGCGAGGATGCTGAACGACTGAATAAAGAGATTGTGGCGTTCAACCTGAAGCTGCCGCAAGCGATCACGCATCGTCCATTGTTGAATTTGCAACGGGCGGTGGAACGGTTATCTACTTAGTAGGCGACAGAGGAAATATAAAAGAGAGCACACAGCCGTGCGCCCCTACAAAAGACGTTGATAAGATTAACCGACTACAATCAATAAAGGCGAGGGAATACCTCGCCTCGTAGAGTCAAATTTGAATGTTAGACTTTGGCTTCTTCTGAAGCTTTAATGGCAGCCTTGAGTTCAGCGGCTTTCAATTCAGCAGCCTTGAGTTCAGCAGCCATCGCCGCGGTGCCCGCGTCTTCGACTACTTTATCTTTCTTGTTGCCGTCTTCTAAGCCTTTACGGAAGTTCGCCACCGCGCTGCCCAATTCACCACCGATGCGACCGACACGGCCAACACCGAACAGTAGAATGACGATCACCAAAATAATAATTAGTTCTGTAGGACCTAAACTCACAGTAGTTGCTCCTCTCAATTCCGACTTCTGTCCATTATAACACTGTTGTAGGCCGGAGGGGGTAGCCCCGATGAGTTATTTCTCATTATTGAGGTTTTGTGGGGCGGACACAACAAGTTGCACCCACACAAAATTGTCTGAAACTCGATTGTCATATCATCTATAATCGGGATTCTAATGCCGGGTGTATTTCAATTAGAAATATGTGAAACAGCGGGCGGGATAAATCCTCGCCCCTACAGAAGAGCGTATTTTGTTGGGATAGCCTAATTTCCTTTTCGTCATGTATGTGAAATGCGCCCCATAATGTCTATGCCTATTGCCCCACACGAACGGAAATGCTAGACTCTAGTTTGGAGGCCAATAAACGTGCCAAAACAAGCTCTTTATCTTAAATTTCGTCCGATGTCATTTGATGACATGGTTGGTCAGGAACATATCACCCGCACTTTGCGGAACTCGCTTAAGACGGGTCGTATTCGTCATGCGTACTTATTTAGTGGGCCACGCGGTACGGGCAAGACGACTTCGGCTCGTTTGCTGGCGAAGGCCATCAACTGCCAGAATCCTGATCCCGATAAACGTCCGTGTAATGAGTGTGCGGCGTGCATCGCTGTTAATGAAGGTCGTTACCTTGACCTGATTGAGATTGATGCTGCAACCCATACTGGCGTGGATGATGTACGTGACTTGCGGGATAAGATTGCTTTCTCGCCGGGGGAAGGCCAATACAAAGTCTACATTATCGATGAAGTTCATCGCTTCACAGGTAATGCGTTTGATGCGCTGCTGAAGACGTTGGAAGAACCTCCGGCACACGCCATCTTTATTTTGGCGACGACGGAGATCGACAAAGTTCCACAGACGATTAAGAGCCGCTGCTTGCCATTCGAGTTCCGGTTGTATTCGGTGACCGAAGTGGCTGACCGTTTGCAAGTAATTGCTGAAAATGAAGGTCTGCATATTAATCGGGATGCATTGGAACTGGTGGCGCGGCAGGGTACGGGTAGTATGCGCGACAGCATCAGCTTGCTTGACCAGATTGTGTCTGACCCTGAAGAATTGATTACGCTGGATATTGTTGAACGCATTCTCGGAACCGCGAGTTTGGGCGCGGTCAAAGATGTCGTGGCGGCGCTGATTGATGAGGACGCAGGACGTGGGCTGCATGATATTGCCCACGCGGTTGATTCAGGTTCTGATCCCAAACAATTTGGTGAGCAAGTGGTTGAACATTTGCGGGCGATTCTGCTGACCCAAACGGCCAGTGCTGATCTGGTGGAAGCCTCGACTGAAGACCGTGCGCTGTATGAAGATCAAGCGGTTTTGATCGGACGCGGGCGACTATTGGCGGCGATCAAGGCTTTTAATGATGCCGTGAACAATTATCGCGGTGGTTGGCAGCCTCAGTTGGCGTTGGAATTGGCACTAATGGAGAGTCTCAAAGAGCAAGAAGTCACGGTGGATATGAGCGCGAATTATGCTCAACCAGCATTTGCGCCTCCGCCACAAGCCTTCCAACAGATTGCCCCTCCGGCAGAAGTGATGCCAACAGGTGCGCCTCCGGTTGTTGAACCGGCGCTTGTCCGCGAGAAGTGGAATATCGCGCTTAAGGCATTGTACCGTTACAGTAAGAATGGGCCGGACTTGATGCAGTATTTCCGTGTGGTGCGGGTGGATGGCAATACACTGTACCTCGGCACAGATAATGCACTGTATTATGAGAAGCTCCAGTATCCAGAGAAGATTCAAGTGTTGGAGCGTGTCTTTTTTGAAGTGCATCGCGTGCGGTTGCATGTGCGGCTGACGATGGTTGGCCCCAACGAATTACAGGATGCGCCGGTTGAGGCGCAGGGTTTCGATCCGAATGATCCACTGCTATCAGAAGGCGCACAACTTGGGGCGAAGATTACGCCGATGGATAAACCTTTGCGTAAGAGTGAGAAGGCGAGCGAGTAGTTTCCGCATCAGTCTAAAGCGGATTTACAAATTAAAATGGTCATTGGTCAGCGGAAAAGGTATGCCTTTTCCCTACAAAAATTCGTTGTTTGCAGAGACAAAAGTCTCGCATTCAGATAATCAGTTTTCTTGATGGCATGCAACCGGTATTCGAAAGGTTGCAGCCAAGCGAGTATCTTTCGACAATTTGGAAGGGATGAGGAGAATATCATGGCAAAAGGTAAACGCGGCGGTTTTGGTGGTGGTGGAGCCGGGATGCCCGGTGGAATGCAGGGCGGCATGGGCGGTATGATGAAGCAGATTCAGAAGATGCAAGAAGATATGGTTACTGCCCAAGAAGCCCTTGAAAAGGAAACGGTCGAAGTTTCGGTGGGTGGTGGCGCAGTCAAGGTTGTGATTAGTGGTCACCAACGCGTGCAGTCGATCACCATTAATAAGGATATGATCGACCAGACCGATGAGGAATGGCTGGCTGATTTGCAAGAATTGGTGATGTTGGCTGTGAATCAGTCGATTGAACAGAGCCAAGAGATGTCGGCTCGCCGTATGGAAGGGATCACCGGCGGCTTAGGTGATAATCCGCTGCTGAGTGGGTTGTTGGGCGGGTAATAAACCCCAGAATCGTTTATAGTTAAAAGCGGGCGCACAGCCGTGCGCCCCTACAGTAATCCCCTTTTTTGTGATCTAAAGCTTCCCTGATTAAGCACCGTTTATACCCTCACGAAAACAGGCTCAAGGTTCAACAGACCCATGGTGATTGTAAACTAATGAGATGGGCAGACGTGATCTGCCCTTTTTCTTATCGTTATTGTTTACAGGTTATCGCGCCTGAGCAAAGTGTCTATCATTGAAAATCCACTTTAAGGGTTTGAATGCGCTGCGGTTTTATGCGGCGGTGTCGGTTGTTATTCACCATATTATGTTTAACCCGCACGTATGGTTTGGCCTGCCGAATTTACCGGATACGATTGGGCGTTTTTTCATTGGCGGAACAGACGCGGTTTTTCTATTTTTTGTGCTGAGTGGTTTCCTGATTACCTACCTGATGTTGGTAGAGCGGGAACGGAGTGGGACAGTTTCAGTCAAGAAATTTTACCTGCGCCGCATCTTGCGGATTTGGCCGCTATATTTCACCGTGATTGTTGTGGCAGCATTTGTACTGCCTCTCATTATAACAAACTACCAGAGTCCGCTGTCGACTCCTTTGATGGCTGGGTTATTGTTATTCTTTCAAGGCAATATTGCATTTATCCTCCGCAACTATTATCCATTAATGCCATTGGAACATTTATGGTCAATTGCGATTGAAGAACAGTTCTATCTCGTTATTCCGCATATTGGAAAGTCAGGTGCAAATCTGACGAAGATGTTTATCACCATCATGGTGTTATGGTGGGCATTGATGGCAATCTTGCAAATTTTTGCGTCCGATAATTTTTTCGCGATTGTGATTCTGAACTTGCGCTTCGACGTGATTGCCATCGGGGGCGTCTTCGCATGTGCTTTCTACTATAAACATGGCGTGTTGAAATGGCTTTATCACCCGTTTGTTGTTGGGCTTTCATTACTGGTGATTGCGTTTATCGCTATATTTGTCCCCGAAACGCCGGATAGTCTGATCTACACAGTTGTTATATCGTTTGCCTTCGCGATATTGATTCTCAATGTGGCTACTAACGAAAAGTTTTTCTTGAAGCTGGATTATCCGTGGTTAGAAGTGGCAGGCAACTGGTCATATGGCATCTATATGATTCATACGACAGTGCAACTGCTTTTTCTCAGTTATATCCAGACACATATGAATGATTTCGTCTACCAAGTTGGGGTATATCCGATTATTGTAATTAGCACAATTGTGCTATCATGGTTATCTTACCGATTTTTCGAGACACCGTTCTTGCGACTCAAAGATCGGTTTAAAGTTGCGAGATGATCAGCAAGGTTACACGGCTCATTATTTGAATCATCGTCTGCCAAAGATAGGGTTATGCCTCAATTTATAAAACGTCACCCGAATGTCTCGATTGCACTATTCCTGCTCGTCGTTGATATTTTGCTATTCTCGCCTTATTTAGCGCAGCCTGACTCGTTGATGTGGCCGCGTTCAGGGCTGAACACCGATATGCTGACTTACAACTGGCCTGCTGTTCAGTTTTTTCGGGAAACCGTTCGCGAGACAGGGCAGATTCCGTTATGGCAGAATACATCGGCGGGTGGGCAACCGATGATTGGCAATCCGGCGATACGTGTGTTCTACCCACCCCAATTGCTGGTTTCGCTGCTGCCTATACCCATTTTGTTCGGTTATGCACTGCTCAATGTGTTTCATTTCTGGTTGGCGGGTATCGGCGGGTATGGCTTGGCACGCGCCGTATTGAAAGTTGATTATCCGGCGGCACTGTTAGCGGGTTTGTTGGTGATGCTGACTCCACGTTTGAGTTCGAATGTGGTAGGCGATGTCGGATACACTTATGGATTGTGTTGGCTTCCATTATGTTTGTTGTGGTTACGTTTGGCGGTTGATCGTCTTTCGTGGCGCTGGGCTATCGCGACCGGATTGGCGTTGTGCTGTATTTATCTGACCAACATCCAATTTATTTTGTACGCAAGTTGGTTCGTTGGTTTGTATTTTGTCTATCGGTATATTGAGTTGATTATCCGGGGTGCTTCACGGCGGGTGTGGTTACAGCATATCGGCGTGATGCTTATTATCGGTGTGTCATTTATAGGGTTTTCGGCGTTCCAATCGTTCACTTTCGCCAGTTTTCTCCCTTACCAATCGCGTCAAGCGATGACGTTAGCTGATGCTAACTATCTAGCACTGCCACCTATCGCTCTCATGAACACGGTATTCCCGATTGCCCAGAAGTTCCCCGAGTGGGAAATCTACGCGGGTTTGATGCCGCTCATTTTTGCGCCGTTAGCACTTCTCTTTCATTCAAGACGTGAGGCTGGATTGTGGCTAGGTGTCTTCGTTTTCGCAGCGTTGTTTTCGCTCGGCAGTGCTACTCCTTTATATACAGTGATGTTTTACGGTGTGCCGGGTTTTAATCTGCTGCGTGTTCCGGCACGGATGTGGTATGTGGCTGCGATTGCTCTTGCGATGTTGACGGCTATAGCAATGGATGGCTTGCTGCGTGAACACAAGATTTCCGCACGAATGTGGCGCTGGTTAGTTGGAAGTTCAATTCTTTTCATTATGGTGACACTTGGTGGACGTTTTATTACGCGGCAAGCAGATGAGATGGACTGGCTAATTGGTTTTGTTGCTAGTATAGGAATAATCCTTAGTCTGCTTGGTTTATGGATGTGGCTGCGAGGGCGTTTAAAGACTCCGGTCTTGATTGCTATTTTTGCGGCAGCGGTGATTGTCGATTTGTTTCCATTGGATATGGCCTTTGGGACACCGCGACCCATCAGCGACTTTTTGCAGGTTCCGCCGATTGTCCAAAGTATGATGCAGCATGCGAGCGGCGAGGGTGGGTCGTACCGTGTGTACTCGACGCGTCGCGAGATTAGTGATGCAGTGGCGGTTGCTAACGGTTTGCAAACGGTGGATGGGTTAAACTCATTTCAGTTCGCTTCTTATGCACAATTTGTACGGGTGGCTTCAGGATGTGATCTGAAAGGGATCGCGGCTGCAACACCGCCATGTATCGCGAATGAAATTTCCGAAACCGCGTGGTTAGATGCCGTGCCTGATACGAAGTTACTGGGTTTACTCAATACAAGATACGTGATTACTTCACTTGATCTGTCTAGCAATTCATCACTCAAGCAACTTGACACTATTGGTGATAAACGCTTGTACGAAAATAGAGATGTGCAACCTCGTGTATTCACAGTTGGTCGAGCAGAGATGGTTACAGGTGCGATGTCGGCGTATCTCCCTGAACTGAGCAAGCGATCTGTTGCATTACTGGATTCAAATCAGTCTATTAATTTTGAGCTTCCGAACAACGACGTTAGTGGAAGCGCGAAAATCATACGCTATACTCCGAATGAAATTTTGATTCAGGCAGAAATGACTCAAAACGGCCTGTTGGTAGTGGGGGATACATGGATACCGGGTTGGAATGCTTACGTGGATGGTCAGTCCGTCCCCAATTTAAGGGTTGATGGTGCATTACGTGGTGTTTATCTGACTAGTGGTAACCATGATGTGACATTTGAGTTTCGCCCGACAGCGTTTGTAGTTGGCTTGATTGTGACCATTGCTACAATAATGATTGTAAGTGGATTTGTCCTGTTTTATAGACGTAGAGAAAGTTATCAGGGTATCTAATTATGGCTAATGCGATTCCTGAACCGGTTACAAAATTGATTGATGCATTTTCCCGTTTGCCGGGTATTGGCCCGAAGTCAGCTTCACGCCTCACTTTTTATCTGCTGCGTTCACCGGATGAAATGACACTCAAACTGGCGGATGCATTGGCTAACCTTAAGAGCCAGATCAAGTTTTGTTCAACTTGCTATAACATCACGATTGATGATCCTTGTCCGATTTGCAGTGATGCGCGTCGTGATCAACATGTGATTGCGGTGGTTGAAGAGCCTCTGGATGTGATGGCGCTGGAACGTACCGGTGCATACGACGGTGTGTATCATGTGCTGCATGGTGCGATCTCACCTGTAAACGGTGTTGGCCCCGACGATTTGAAAATTCGTGAGCTGGTTAAACGTGTGGAGAAGGGTGAGGCAGTAGAAGTAGTTGTGGCGACCAATCCGGGGCAGGAGGGGGACGCGACGGCCTTCTATATCCGGAAGGAATTGAAGCCGCGTGGTGTCAAGGTTACACGGTTAGCGCGTGGTTTGCCGGTTGGTGGCGATATTGAATATGTGGACTCGGTAACTTTGAGTAGGGCATTGCAGGGAAGAAACGAGCTGTAACAAACCATCTTTATACCAAAACGGGCAAATTGGTGTCAAATTTCACAAGTCGCCCTTGACGATAGTTCTCCCGTGTCATATAGTAACCCCCGTTCACAAGAACGACCAACTTAACAAGGTATGCCGGACAGTCCGGGAATGCAAACCGGACTGTTTTTGTCCCTAAACACCAATTATGAAAAGCTGGTTTGAAAACAGTTTGAAAATGGTGTTGACAGACCCAAAACGGCATGATATAGTTTATCTCCCGTTAACAAACGCAATTTAACAGTTGTGACTAAACGATTTGGGAAACTTAATTGTTTAGTGTGGCGCGTCAGGTTTTGGTGATACTGGGTTGTGCAATATATCCCAAGTATCCCAAATGACTTTTGTGAGAAATTACAAACTGACCTTGACGAACACGAAGACGGGAAGTAGACTTAACACAACCTTAACGCACAGCAATGTGCGGGACGCAACTTAACAACAGAAGAGTGAGATGGAAGAGACACAGTGGATTGACACTGTGTAAAAGCAAAAAAACAATCAGCCAAGTAACAAAGCAAGGCAGCAAGCCTTGTCAGTTTCAAGAGTAAAATCAAACGGAGAGTTT
>JBBSBM010000174.1:0-8964 GCA_038251275.1 Aggregatilineales bacterium | reverse complement strand
CTGACCCTCAACGTCAAAGCGCTGCAACTGAGCAAAACGCTCTATGCTGTCCAGCACGATTTGCTTAGCGATTATCTACGGGCAGAGTTACGCCAACCCCGTATTTCCGCCTTTCTCAGTCCCTAAAGCGAAAGTCCTAAATAGGATAACTATGTGATTAGTTCACTTCACAGGTTGTACATGCGGAAACGATTGCTCCCTATTCAAATCGGTGTTTTCGTCACATTTATGTTGATACCGCTTTGGTTTCGGTTTCCGGGCATGAAAGCACTTGGTATGGGCGACTTTACCGTTTTTTACAGCGCGGGGTTTCTGATCTTCTGGCCTATTCTCTGGACGATTATTTGGTGGGTGTTCAGCGGGTTTTGGGGTTTCGGGACATTATGGAAAAACAAAACACTGCGCTTATGGTTCATACTACAACTCATTTTTGCGGGATGGATTCTATTGTCATGGGTGTGGAGCTATGAGCGTATTCTCCATCCAGCAGTCACCGTTGGCGCAGCTTTACCTTTTATTTTGGTTATTTTCTTTTCAATAGCTCTGGCTTGTAGTCGTGTTTCAATCAGGGTAATTATTGTGGCGTTGGTTATTGGCCTACTCTGGAACAGCATATTGGCATCACTACAAGTAGCCCATCAAGGATCGCTCGGCTTAAAACTTATTGGTGAATTTCAAGTTGATCCAGCATCTTCGGGTACAGTCATTGTGCAGGCTGGCGATATACGCTGGTTACGTCCTTATGGTTTGCTACCCCATCCCAATATGCTTGGCGGATTTTTAGTCATTGGTTTATTAGGGACATTCGCTTGGAGTCTGTGTGAGCAAAAAAAATATTGGTTATTCAGCGTCGCCATTTTTATCTTTGGATTATGGAGTTTATTCCTTTCGTTCTCTCGCAGCGCGTGGCTGGCGTTTGCAGTTGGCCTATTACTCTTACTGCTATTAACTTTCAAATCGTGGTGGCCCGACTGCAATCGGTTGATACGTGTAATCGCTATTCTAGGGGTATCGTTGGTGGCAAGTGGGCTTTTTTTTCTGCTCTACCAACCCTTTTTATCATCCCGCGCGGGGTTAAGTGATGAGTCAGTGGAACTTCGTTCTGTGAGTGACCGCAATGTCTATAATCAGATTGCCATAGACGCGATCAAAAAATCACCAGTACTTGGGATAGGTATCGGCAACTATCCTTGGTATTCAACTGATTACATTTTCAACAACACAACATTCGACTTACGAGGCCAGCCTGTACACAACATTTATCTATCTGCATGGTCAGAGTTGGGCATCATCGGATTAGGATTATTTCTATTGATTGTAGGAATAGCGATCCGAATGGGCATCACAAACATACGGCTAAGAAATAACCAACAAACAAATGACACATTCCTTTGTGCAGCCGCTATCTGTGGGGTTGTCGCATTTTTAGTAATTGGTTTCTTCGACCATTATTCGTGGACCCTAATTCAGTTTCAGGTGGCATTCTGGGGGTTGATGGCGGTCGCTATCCAACCGCCATCAACAACATCAGCGTTAACTTGAAGGCATCGGAGGCGGAGCAACCAGTGGCAATGTTCCACAGGCTCCAGCCGTAAAGGTGCTATCAGCAGCAATCCACACACCATCGACTAATCGCCACCAAACCGCGCCATCTGAACCAATCGCACGAGCGTCAGGGTTACCATAAAATCCGCCTGTAACACCTCGACGAATGGGGTAATTTGTGCCGGGGCCACCCCGCAAATTAACATCGGCTGTCCAAGCAGCAACACAAGGTGCATCGGCGCCAAAAGTTTGTAAGAAACCTGTGCCCGGAGTAAAAGAAGAAATGACACCACCTAAAGAAAATGGCAGTTCAAATTCGCGCGGCATCAGGACAAGTGGTAAGTAACGGGCATTGGCATAATCGTACTCAACCGGATTGCCATAAATGATCTTGTCACCTTGGAAACCATACTCGACACGCTCAGCAGGTTTTAAGCGATAACCATCTGAATAAAACAGCTCACCTTCTAACATGCTCATGACTGTTTTACCGTCAGCGGTGGTTTGCAGAAGCACTGTTCCAGTGAGATTCAAATCTGCACCGTTGACTACCAAATTTGTTGAAACATCGAATGGTGCTTGCAACAGCAACCCACTGTCGGGCGCACCCGTACATGGCGAGTCATCTAAGCCAGTATGAAGGCTGAAGGCTTGCATCGGTGCATAAATATCAGCAATTTGGCTATCGGGCTTAAGAACCTGTAATTGGCTTAACTCTGCTGTGCTGCGGATGACATCCTTTGAAAGCCAGCCGTCAGCAATGCGTATCCACGAGCTATCTTCGATACGGCCAATCGCCTGTAAACGATCACCACTATAGACTCCGCGCACGATTGCAGCATCCGGCTTGGGTTCGGCACGCAGATTAGCACCTTTGGGTTCAGTTACGGTAATTTCCAGCGCGACAAAATCATTGGAGGCTTCGCTTCCATTTTCGAGCAACGTTTTGCCAAAAGCCACAGCAGTTAGATTACCATTCAGTAAATCAGCGCGGACGTTGAGCAAAGTCAAACCCCAATTTTTAGTGTCAGCACCAAAAGCGGTGGTGCTAATCGACTTAAGCGATGCCAAAGGCGCAACATCGCCTGCCTTAGCAAATGCCAACCGCACATTATCACGAGGCTGAATTTCGACCTTCGCATTGCCGTAACAGGCTTGATTATGTTCAAGGCCAGTACAGGCTTTGCGGGTGACTTCAATCGCTTTTTGGGCAATGGCAGCGCAATCAACAGACTGCGCTAAAACACTACTCACAACAACCAATAACGCTAAGGTTGTTAGTGTAAAACTAACCTTATTTCGGAATTTCAAATATCTCAATGTTACCTTCATCTCCAACAATAGTAATCAAATCATGAACCAAATCATTACAAAAAAGTGTTGTATCGTTGGGAAATTCCATTCTGAAAGATTGGTCCGTATCTTCTACAACAACTGAAAAACGATCTGGGCCTGGATAAGAAGTTATGATGCCATGCAATCTACGCAATCGTCTACGATCTTTTTCAGCATCTCCAGACTTTTGCAAATATATAATAATCCATTTATCTTGCACGGACGATGATGGCTGAACTGATTCAGTATAATTCACGTGTTGAATATCAAGTTTTTGTTGACTTAGTGAAGGTAGACTTACACTCAAACTATTAGAGCTAACTATTGGAAGAAATGGTACTAAAGCAGCCATCACCTTGATGCCGAGATCATCAATACTAGAAAAATAATTGATGTGAAATTGGCTTATGCGCTTCTTAAATGCTTCTAATTTGCCTCTTTTTTCAAACTCAATCGTATCAATTGTAATTAGATGGCGTTGATCCATGCAGAAGCAAAGTCGTGGTATCGATCTTTCAACTGCCCAATCAAATTCTAATTCCGTAATACTTTTCTCGGTTTCACCATCTGGACACCAGCCGTAGCGATGTGCATATATACCAATAAATATATCAGCTTCACATACATGTTTTTTACACAAATCTAGTGACTTTTCGCCTGTAGCTCCCCAATATTCCATTCCTATTGGTTGAAAGTGTAACAGATTAAGGATTTCAATTATTTTTTGTCGATGTAAAGGCAGGTCTATGCTAGTGCTGCTAATGAAAACATCAACACGTTCTTTGTTAGACATATATGGAACATCCTAAGATTTGACTAAACCAATTATGCCTCTGTTTTTTTTAGTTCATACAACTCGACCATCACACCACCTGTGCTTTTAGGATGGACGAAGGCGTAACGTGTGCCATCTTCGCGCAGACGAGGGGTCTCATTAATCAGTTGGATGCCCTGAGCAGTGATATGACTCATCGCAGACTCAATATCAGCAACAGCAAGGCACAAATGATGCATCCCTGCCCCACGTTTGGCGAGATATTTGGCGATGCCACTGTCAGCGGTAGTCGGTTTGAGAAGCTCGATACGCGACTCGCCAACGGGCAAGAAAGCGATGTCAACCGCTTCCTGCTCGTTGGTTTCGGTTGCCTCTAACGAGAGGCCAAGTGCATTCTGCCAGAAATTGAGGGCAGCAGGCATATCATCTACAACTACTGCTATATGATCAATCTTAATCGGTGTCACAAATCATCTCCTTAAGATGCCAAGCGTCCGCATTATACAGCAGCGCGGTGTTATAATTCAGGTAACAGAATTCACTTATTACAAGGATTTAAAGTCAATGGTCGCCACAGTTGACCCTACCAACTTAACTTTACAATTGACCGATGAACATCTGGCCTTGCAGGACGCAGTGCGGAAGTTCGCTCAAAAGGAAATCGTGCCGATTGCGGCAGAATTTGATGAATCTGGTGAGTTCCCACTTGATACCATCAAAAAAATGGGCGCGATGGGCTTGATGGGCATCGAAGTGCCGGAAGAATACGGTGGTGCAGGGATGGACACATTAGCTTATGTGCTGACGATGATTGAGGTGGCAAAAACTGATGCCAGTCATAGCACTATTGTGAGTGTGAATAACTCGCTTTACTGCCACGGGTTGATGAAATTCGGGACGGAAGCGCAAAAGCAGCAGTTCCTTGTTCCTGTAGCCAGCGGGGAAAAAATCGGTGCATACAGCCTAACTGAGCCCATGTCAGGCAGTGACGCAGCGACGATGCAAAGCCGTGCGGTTTTGAATCAGGCAGGAACACATTATGTGATCAATGGACGTAAAAGTTGGGTGACCAGCGGGCCAGTAGCCAATTTGCTAATCCTGTTCACGATGACCGATCCCGACAAAGGCAATAAGGGGATAACAGCATTTTTGATAGATGCTCATCAACCGGGATTCATTCGGGGGAAGAAAGAGCCAAAGATGGGCATTCGTGCGAGTGCCACAAGCGAGATTGTGTACGACAACTATCAATGTTCAGTGGAGAATGTGCTGGGTAAAGTCGGTGAGGGTTTCAAAATCGCGATGACAGTATTGGATGCAGGACGGATTGGGATTGCGTCGCAGGCGTTGGGGATTGCGGAAGCGGCTTATGAGGCCAGTGTTCAGTATGCTAAGGAGCGCCAAGCGTTTGGTGAACCCATCGGATCGTTCCAGATGATCCAACAGAAAATTGCGGATATGAAAATGCGGATCGAGGCCAGCCGACATTTGATTTACAACGCGGTGTTGGCGAAAGAACGTAACAAGCGAACAGGCGAACGCTACACCTTAGAGGCCAGCATGGCGAAACTCTTCGCGAGTGAAACGGCGATGTTCGTAGCGCACCAAGCAGTACAAATTCATGGTGGGATGGGCTATAGCAAAGAACTGCCTGTTGAGCGCTATTTCCGTGACGCAAAAATCACCGAGATTTACGAAGGCACAAGCGAAGTCCAACGATTAGTGATTGCACGAAATGAGTTGGGTCTACGGTAGGACAAAACTAGGAGTGGGCATGGCTTTACGCAAATTTATCACACCAGAAGAGTATTTACGCTTCGAACGCCAGAGCCAAGAAAAGCACGAATACTATAACGGCGAAATTTTCGCGATGAGCGGAGCAAGCGAAAATCACAATATTGTTGTGGGAAGTAGCTACGCAGCATTATACGTGCAATTGCGTAAGCGACCCTGCCAGATTTATCCGAGTGATATGCGCGTCAGAATCCCCACTACGGGTTTCTATACCTACCCTGATATTAGTGTTGTGTACGACGCACCTGAGTTTGAAGATGATGAGGTTGATACGCTGATCAATCCGACAGTCATTATTGAGGTTTTGTCCTCTTCGACAGAACAGTATGATCGTGGGAAAAAGTTTCAACACTATCGCACAATTGCCTCGCTTGAGGAATATATTCTGATCGCACAGGATAGTGTTCGTATTGAGCATTTCGCACGGCGAGGTGATCAATGGGTACTCACAGATGCAAAGGATATCGACAGTGTACTTACACTTCCAGCCATTGACTGTACACTTGCTCTCAGTGACGTTTACGAGAAAGTTAATTTTGACGGCACAGAAGGAAATCATTCATGAAAGCAGCGGTGATTACGGGGCATGGCGGAATTGAGATGGTGCAGGTCATAAATGATCTGCCGATACCCGAACCGGGACATGATGAAGTTCGTATCCAAATGAAGGCAGTGGCGCTCAATCGACTGGATTTATGGGTACGTGCAGGTTGGAACGGCCTCAAACTGGCGATGCCTCACATCACCTGTGCGGATGGTGCGGGAATAGTGGATAAAGTAGGTGACGGCGTAACCCAATATCAAGCAGGTGATCGGGTATGTATTGATCCGACGATTGTGGATAAAGATAGCCCTGCTCTGATGACTGGCATGGAGAACCAATCACGCATTCATTTGTTGGGTGAAACCGCTGCGGGCGTTGGCGCGGAGTATGTGGTTTTGCCCCAACGCAACCTGATGAAGATACCGGACAACATTAGTTTTAATGAAGCGGCAGCAGCCGGATTGGTGTATGTGACGGCGTGGCACTCCCTGATAACACGTGGGGGATTGAAGCCGGGAGAAACGGTCTTGATTGTCGGTGCGGGAGGCGGCGTGAATAGCGCCAGTATCCAGATTGCGAAGCTGGCAGGAGCAACCGTATATGTGGTAGGGAGCAACGCGGAGAAATGCGCGAAGGCAATGGAACTCGGCGCGGATGTGACCATCAGCCGGGAAGAAACACCTCAATGGTCAAAGGTACTTTACCAGATGACCAACAAACAGGGCGTGGATATTGTGGTAGATAATGTGGGGGCAGCGACCTTTAACGACAGCATCCGGTCAACACGCATCGGTGGACGGATATTGGTTGTTGGGAATACCAGCGGGCCGATGGTTGACCTCGATTTACGACAGATTTTCACCCGACAGGTGAGCATTATCGGGAATACGATGGGGCCACATCAGGATTTTGTGAAGGTCATGAACTTGGTATTCGCGGGAAAGCTAAAGCCTGTAATTGGAGCGGTGTTTCCGATTGATGAGATTCGTAAGGCTATCGAAACGCTAGAAGATTTCAGTGTGTTCGGCAAGATTGTTTTGGAGTTCTGAACACAAAGTTAAACGGAAAAGGAATGCCTTTTCCCTACAAGTAGGCAACAACAATCTCAATATTTCACCCAAGTTAAGCAGAGAATTCAGAGAAAAACGTGGAATACCTCGCTTCGTTATTGACCGGTATTGTTGACCAGATGAAATTACCCCCGTTAACCAAGTTGGCGCTTCTGCCAGGGGTAAGGGCTGCGTACCGATTGGTCATCCGTTACCATGACCGACGCGCAATTGACTCGGTGGCAACGGTTGTTCGGCCGAGCGCGAATGGGGCGGCTTTAGAGGTGGTTTTCAGAGGACGATTTGAACAGAAGCCCTTACGATTTCCCGTGAGCCAAGCGGATTACGAGGGGTTGGCATTTGGTTTCCAAAAGGTGAACTTTGATAAATTGGGCGACCAACCGAACTTGAAATCCTACGGGCAAGATTTATGGTTATGGGAACGGGCAGCGGGAACGTTTCATAAAAGCGTCTTACTCTCTCCGTCTGAGGCGGAAGGTGTGTACTGGCAATTGGTCAGGCTGGCATGGACGCATTTACCGGAAGCGGTGCGCGTGGTTGAGAGTGGATAGCTATTAAGTGAGTTATCGAAAGAAACAAGTCAACCCCCACCCTAGCCCTCCCCCGCAAGCGATGGAGGGAAAAATACCAATACATTGGTCTATAAGCTCAGAGCTTTCGGTAAATTACTCTAGCTTTTAGCTAAAAGCAGAAAATGCAAATTGTGCAATACTTCCGCTGAAATGACAGGCGGGAAGCACGGGAGAAACCGCTGAATCAACAATTTTGCACAGCGGAAGGCTCGGCTGATGCCGCTGACATGACGCAAGTGCAGCGGATCACTCCCGTAATGCCACCGCTGTGCAATACTTGTGCTGTTGCAGCGGGAGCGAGGGAGAAATCCGCCGAAAATGCAAATACGAAAGACTTAACGCAATCCCACAGGGAGGCTTCGCACGGTCGCAATGAAGCAAGGGCGCAAAGAAGGTAGAGAAGAAACAAGGAAAAGACATGGATCACCCTCAAAATAGAACATTTGAGCAGTTACAGTATAGCATAGAATGAGGGGGTTGGGGTTACCAAAATGTAACTCTTTTCAAGGTTCGTCTCTAACTTTGTGAGGGAGCGCTCTATCTAAATGGTAGTCGTTTAGTTAGAAAATGGTATAGGTGCAAAAATCATGAGTCGAATGACGCTGGAAATGGCTGCAAACTATGCGCGAAAACGCTTCGAGTTATATCCATGTGCAGATGAAACCCAAATAAAAATCTTTGAAGAAACCTATGGTGTTGAACTCCCTGAAGAATACCGCACGTTTATCCTCACAATTGGAAATGGGGGCACACAGTGGGTTAGGCCATTTTTCGAATTAGGGGAAGCAGGCGAACGCCAAAGTGCATTGCAATACCTTTCGCAGCCTTTTCCATACAGTTCGCATTGGAACCAATCACAAGCCGAGGATTACTATAAACCGCATCATATACAAGGTACTTTGCCATTTTTCCATGAAGGAAGCGGCATGTATCATCTGCTTGTTGTGACGGGTGCGGAGTGTGGCAATGTCTGGTTAGATGCGCGGGTTAATGATTCTGGAATAGGACCTTTACCTTATCAGGCCAATGCTCCAAGAATCACCTTTTTCGAGTGGTTCAAATGGCTTGATGAATTATTCGATCAAACAGGGTGAGATATTTAGAAACGATTGCAACAAAACCTTAGATAGAGACTGTTGTGGTGACTCTCAGGTAAGAAGATTCAAATTGATGCCCAATCAAATAAAAACGTAACTACTCAGGCTAGGGTAGAAGGGATAAAAGGTTGACCCAAGAGGGCATCATAAATGGCTTGAATGACGGAACCGCCTTGTTTGCGGACGGTGGAGAGGTAGCTGCGAAGGGCACAGAATATCGCGGCACCGGTTT
>JBBSBM010000173.1:0-9032 GCA_038251275.1 Aggregatilineales bacterium | reverse complement strand
GTAATCAGATACCAGTCGTTGGTCGCAACGCTAGCAACACATGGTGGCAAGTCAATTATGGCGAGATTACCGGTTGGGTTAGTACACGTTACGCCCAGTTGCAGCCCAATGCGATTTTGGCGAATATCCCGATAACCGGATAATCTTAACTTTAGCAGCGATATAAACGTCGTATGGGGAGAGGCGAGGAGCCACAAATGTGGCTCTGGTTCTTCCCACAATATTCTGACTTGTGCATTGGCAAGCCAAAGCTGAAGCATGAAGAAAAGTTATAGAACACTGTGTGACCAAACTGTCAGGGACTTCGCGAAAATCTCATTTCATTTTGTTGCGTTGTCTATCTCTTCTTGGTGGCTTTTGAAATCACGCGTTATGGTCATATAGAGTTGTTTTAGCCGTTGCTGTTCGCTTGTCGACAAATGCTCTTTACTCTCCTCATATAAATGGTGAATTGAACTTTCCAGCACAATACGATCTGTTAAATTATCTACTCGCCCCCACAACTCTCTGAACACACTTAAGAGTCGTATAGCGACCTTAGGGTCACTGTTTCCATAGTGCTTAATTTCGTCGAAGGCTGTGTAAAAGACCATTTCGAAGGTCACTGAATAGGCGATTACACGAAGCTGATTTTTCTGATCGTAGCGATACATAGACGGTTGCTCACGCTCAAGAAACACGGATAATGCTTCGCCCAGATGGTCGATAACCATTATCGCGGTAAAGGGGTCATTGATACCGGGTGAAAGAGAGCGGACGGCAAGTGCGCTCAATTGCGTAACAACAAACTCCACATCTTGTGTACGTGTCCGCTGTCGACCGAATATAAAAGCATCTTGAATTTCATTATTTATCTCATCAGATGCCTGCTCTTTTGGAAGGATGCGTGCTAAGATCTGTTGTTTGAATAAAAAACGACCCAGCAAAACATCAAGGTGAATTATGATTTGATGCTTACTTGCAGTTTTTAGTAGCGAGTCATCATCAACCATTTGTAAATAGCCGCTGGTGCTGGTTTTGATCGCATAAGTTTCGTTATCAAAACGTTGCAATATAACTTTTTGTGTAATTTCTTCGTTTGTTGGCGAAAGTTCTTGACCGACCTTCGCAGGGAAAAGGTCATCAATTGTTTCTGCCAAGTCATCACTAATATGCGCAATAATGTTAGGTGCCTGAATGGATTGTGACACATGATGGACAAAGTAAATCAACACCGCCAGACTGGTAATCGATAAGCCGAGTCCACTCAGTACCGAGATGTGAGGGACGAAAACACTATCCTCCACTCCACGAATGGTCCTTAATATCAGCAGACAGTACAGAAAAGTAGCGGTAAAAACGCCTAGAACAAACTGATTTCCACGATCCCGCATGAAGTGAGAGAGAACAAGTGGGCCATACTGCTGAGAAGTTAGGGAGAGTACAACCATAGTTAATGAAAAGACGGTTCCAGCAACGGTAATCATCGAACTCGCAACAGTCGACAATACAGCTCATGCGCCCTCAGGACTATCAACATAAACCAAGCCCGCTACCCATCGTAAGTCAAGACCAATCCCTTCATCGAGTTTAATCGTCGTGATTGACAGTACCACCGCCGCCACAGCCATAATCGCAGGGATAAACCAATAGCTTGAACTTAATTTGTCGCGCAGTGCGAGTATATGATTTTTCATTTCTGATACTCCTCATCAGCCAATCAAGGTCACAATCCGGGTAGTGGTCAATTAGTAAGTGATGAAATCGCAGTTACGCGAATAAAATGGTGCATTTCGTAGGGAAGGGTCTGAAAGGGTGGATAACAGGGACAAATCGCATCTTAGAAGAGCGCACGCCAAGCCCCGTCATTTCAGTCCCGAGTACAAACGGCGGATCGTTGCTGAAGCAAATCAGTGTCAGTATGGCGAGTTAGATCCACTGCTGCGATGGGAGGGCTTGACCTACACATAGACTCTCGGTACATTATACGGACATAGTTCCTAAGTCTGTGCGTCTCAACAATTGCGCATTGACGGCGACAACAACTGTACTGAGCGACATCAGTGCAGCTCCCGCCGCAGGCGATAACATGAAACCACCAAATGGCACAAGTATTCCGGCCGCAAGCGGCAGCGCAATAACGTTGTATCCTGTTGCCCAGATCAAGTTCTGTATCATCTTCCGATAAGTGGCCCGACTCAATTCAAAGATTTTTACCACATCCAACGGATTACTCTGTACTAAAATTATTCCAGCGGACTCAATCGCTACATCCGTACCGCTACCGATGGCGATGCCAATATCGGCGCGGGTCAAGGCGGGTGCGTCGTTGACTCCATCACCGACCATTGCCACTTTTTTGCCCTGGCCTTGCAGTTCAGCAACTTTCTTGTCTTTATCTTCAGGCAGGACCTCAGCGAATACCGTGTCGATACCCAATTCACGAGCCACTGCGTCGGCAACCTGCTGACTATCACCAGTCAGCATTGCCACCTCAATGCCCATATCGTGCAGCTGTTGAACCGCTAGTTTGCTCTGCTGGCGCACGACATCCGCTAACGCAAATGCCGCTACGACCACGTTTTCGACCACCAGGTAGACGACAGTCTGCGCGTTCTCGTTGGATTCCTGACGGAAACGATTGATATCACCTGTGAGTTCAAGTTTCAGCATCTCCAGCAAGCTCGGACCACCGACATAGACCGATTTGCCATTCCACTGCGCCTTAATGCCACGTCCTTGGATGGTTTCAAAAGCACTAATTGACTCTCCTTTCACGCTCTCCTCTTCGGCTTTCTGACGAAGACCGCGTGCAATCGGATGTTCGGAATCGCCTTCGACAGCCAGCGTCAACGCTAGCGCCTTATCTTCTTGCCAGTCTTCAGCGACCACCCTATTGACAACTCCGAAGCGCCCTTCAGTCAAAGTTCCTGTCTTGTCAAATATGACGGTGTTAATGAGTCTCGCTTCCTCCAATGCCAAACGATCTCGAACCAGAATGCCGTTTCGCGCACCCATTGAGGTACTAATGGCGACAACTAATGGAATTGCCAGTCCCAGCGCATGGGGGCAAGCGATGACCAGCACAGTGACTACCCGTTCCAGCACTTCAACCTTAAAACCAAGTGCGATAATCCACGCCACAGCCGTTAGAGCAGCCACCCCTAGCGCAGCGTAAAACAGCCAGCCAGCCGCTTTATCTGCTAAAATCTATGTGTTCGACTTACTGCCCTGCGCTTCCTCAACCAGTCGCAGAATCCCGGCTATGGCAGTTTCATCACCAATGGCCGTAACTCGTATCCGCAAGCTGCCATCGCCATTAATTGTGCCACCGATAACTTTATCACCCTCTCCCTTCTCTACGGGCTTCGATTCACCTGTAATCATGGATTCATTTAGTTCCGAGTATCCTTCAACAATTTCGCCATCGGTTGGCATACTTGAACCCGGACGCACCAGAAGCAAATCGCCCTTTCTGAGATCGGTCACACGAACTTCTTCGGTAGAGCCATCCTCACGAATACGTTCTGCGGTATCAGGCATCAGTTTTGCCAGTTCATTAAGCGCACCGGATGCCTGACGAACACTCCGTATCTCCATCCAATGACCCAACAGCATGATGTCAATTAGCGTTGCCATCTCCCAGAAAAAACCACTGGCGGGAATAGCAAAAATCGCAAATAGGCTGTAAGCAAAAGCCACCGAAATCGCCAGCGAGATCAACGTCATCATGCCGGGTTTACGGTTCCGAACTTCAGGCACAGCCATCTGTAAAAACGGTAATCCACCATAGAGAAAAATGGCAATGGCAAAGCCGGGACCGATCAAATTACTTCCGATGAACTTTGGCATTGTGAAACTAAACCACTCCTGAATCATCGGACTGAATAGGAGCACCGGAATGGTCAGTACCAAGCTGATCCAGAATCGCTTACGGAACATCATTTCATGTCCGCTGTGATCCACCCCATGCCCTTTATGACTATCATGTGCATGACCTGCATAGTCATCACCATGTTCTTCTTGGACATGTTGATGCGCTGATGGCTCATCTTGTGTTCCATAATTGTCATCCTCATCCACTAATCATCTACGCGTGTACATCCGCAAAATTGCCTATGTACCTATATATGTTTCAACTCCAGTAAATTATTGATCCCGTTTCATTCTGAGATTAATTGTCAACCTGAATGTCCTTGATGGCGCGCTACAGCCAATTCCGGCCATCTTTCATAATTAACGTCTCGGCAGCCTTTGGTCCCCATGTCCCTGATGGGTAATCGGGGAAGTCTGTCGGCATAGAATTTCCCCACATATTCAAAATGGGCATTAGAACTGACCAAGACGCTTCCACTTGATCCGCCCGCATGAAGAGTGTTGCATCTCCTGCCATCACATCGACTAATAAAGTTTCATAAGCAGGTTGTGATTTTGCTTTAAAGGTCTCTTGATAGGAAAAGTGCATATCCACAGGCGCTAAATGGAAGGTTGGGCCGGGCTGCTTAGCCTGAAAACGTAATACGATGCCTTCCTCAGGCTGAATGTTAATAATCAGATAGTTGGGCTGCCAAACGGGTGCCGCCGTTGATGGAAATGATTGGTGAGGCACATGTCGGAATTGAATGATCACTTTTGAAGTTCTCGTCGGCAGACGTTTCCCAGTACGCAGATAGAAAGGAACATCTTCCCAACGCCAATTGTCAATAAATAATTTAGTTGCGGCGAATGTTTCGGCAGACGACTCAGACGCTACACCGCGTTCAGATCGATAGGCAGGAACTTCTTGACCTTCTATCGAACCCTGTCCGTATTGACCACGCACAGCAATATCCTGAACATGTTCCTTCGAGATCAGACGGATAGCCCTTAACACATCTAGTTTCTTATTACGGGTTTCATTTGCGTCAAAGGAGACCATCGGTTCCATAGCAATCAGTGTTAAGATTTGCATCAGGTGATTCTGCATCATATCGCGCAAAGCGCCCGCGTGCTCATAATAGGCACCTCGGTGCTCCACCCCTACTTGTTCAGCAATAGTAATCTGCACATGATCAATGTAACGACGATTCCAGATTGGTTCAAAAAGCGCGTTGGCAAAGCGAAACGCGAGAATATTCTGAACCGTTTCTTTGCCTAAGTAATGGTCAATCCGGTAGATTTGTGTTTCGTCAAAAACAGTAGTGAGTACAGCATTTAGAGCAACCGCCGAAGCGAGGTCATGACCAAAAGGTTTTTCTGCGACTATTCGAGCACGAGCCTTGTTGTGAGCCAGTCCGGCGGCACCTATCCCTTGGACAATGGTTCCCATGATTGAGGGTGGCGTGGCAAGGTAAAAAATGTAATTTGCTGGATTTCCCCAATTTTTTTCATATTCTTTAAGTTGAGTATCTAAGGCGGTATAGATGGCCGGGTTTGCAAAATCACCTGAGAGATAGAACAGATTAGGTGCGAATCCGCTCCACGTTTTCTCGTCTATTCCTCCACATTCACAGAAAGTATTCGCACCATCTTTCAGCCGAAGTTGGAATTCATCCGGGCTTGCTTGCTTCATATCCAGCCCAACCACAGCGAAATGCTCAGGTAATTGCTGACCAAGCAGTAGATTGTAGAGGGCAGGAGCCAACTTGCGCCATGTAAGATCCCCCATACTGCCAAAAATTACCAATATAGTCGGTTCTAAGGGAAGTGCCATTTGGGCCGCTCCTTCAATTATTCCTGTTCCCAGTTTGTATGGAAATGACCGCGTGCATCCACACGCTCATAAGTATGGGCACCGAAATCGTCACGCTGGGCTTGTATCAGGTTTGCAGGCAACCATGCACTGCGGTAGCCATCGAAATAAGCAAGGGACGCCATCAGACCCGGAACGGGAAGTCCGAGTTTTACAGCCAAACTCACCACAGCGCGTAGATCATCCTGTTTGGAAATAACAAGCTGACTGAGATGCTTATCATTGAGCAAATTAGGTAAATCCGGCTGAGTGTGAAATGCGGTACGGATATCCTCAAGTAACCCCGCACGGATAATACACCCACCGCGCCAGATGCGAGCCACATCCTCCAAATTGAGATTGTAGCCGTAGACTTGAGAGGCAGTGTGGAGTTGAGCCATCCCTTGAGCAAAGGTCATGATCATTGAAGCATAGATCGCACCTTTGAGTTGAACAAGAAATGCGTTTTGATCCCCTTCAAAATAAGTATTTTGTACTTTGAGCGCGTTGCTCGCACCCACCCGCTCGCTCTTCAAGCTCGATAGGTTGCGCCTTGATACCGCAGCATCGATAACCGGGACTGGCACCTGGATATCCATCGCATCTTGTGAAGTCCACATCCCCGTGCCATTCTGCTCGGATTTATCCAATATCACATCGAGCATCTGTTTTCCGGTTCGATCATCAACCTTATGCAAGATTTGAGCCGATATTTCGATCAGGTAAGCATTGAGTTCTGATTCATTCCAGTTACTATAAACACCTGCCATCTCCTCATCAGACAGTCCTAAACCCCGCTTCATCAGGTCATAGGATTCTGCAATTAACTGCATCAACCCGTATTCGATCCCATTATGAACCATTTTGACATAATGACCGGCAGAGCCTGAACCGAGATAAGCGACACAAGGTACGCCATCAACATGTGCAGAGACTGCCTCAAAGATGGGTTTGACGCGCTCATAGGCTTCTGGCGAACCACCCGGCATCAGGCTGGGACCATTGCGGGCACCGTCCTCGCCGCCTGAAACCCCAACACCCATATACAAAACACCTTTTTCGGTCAGCCCTGTTGAACGCAAATCCGTATCTTTGAAATGTGAGTTGCCAGCATCAATAATCAAATCGCCCCTTTCTAAATGGGGAATCAACTCATGAATCACATTGTCCACTATTTTCCCGGCAGGCACTAACATCATAATGACACGCGGTTTCGACAGAGAATCGACAAACTCTTCAAGGCTTTTTGCGGCGTTTACATCTCGACTTTCGGCATCGGTTTGCAGTTCCTGAACTTTCGACAAATCTTTATCATAACCGCTCACTGAATAACCATGATCCGCAATGTTCAGCACCAAATTGCGCCCCATGACTCCAAGACCGACCATACCGATTTCATACTTTTGTTTAGTCATCTTCGCGTTTCCTTATGGATTAACTGCTGAACCAGTTATTATAGAGTCATTGTTTACTTCGCTGCGTTTAAAAGATTGACCAGACAATCATTGCTCCAACGAAAGCCCAAATGTCTGAAGGGTTTTCCGTGTGGACTCGCAACCGCGATGAATAATGCCTCGAATCCCTAGTCCTTGAGCTACCTCGACAAACATTGCCCGGTCATCAATGTAAACGACTTGTTCCGGACGCACTTGAGCTATATCTAAGGCAATTCGATACATGTCTGCATCAGGCTTACGGTAGTGAACGAAGCACGATGAAACAAAGAAGTCAATGATTGTTCCCAGTTTGAATTGTTGAACACGATAGACCGTAAGCTCTCGCCCTTCATTGCTAACCGCTGCAACCTCTAGGCCATATTGATTCCTAAGTGTGCGAATCAACTCAATCATTTCTGGAAAAGGTTGAGACTGAGCGTACATGTAGGCCTTGAATTCTTCCCGTGAAAAGGAACGTTCTTGATAAAAAACGACCCGATTCAAGTATTCATCTAAGCCGAGTTTGCCTTCTTCATATGTATCAAAGGTCAGGTGATGGCGCTCATTCATCTCGTCATAGTCCAGACCATATTTGTCAGCCGCGCGTGTTCGGCTATTGTGATCCCAGCCATTGGTGAGCAAGACACCACCAATATCTAGAAATAAAGTGGTGATTGAGGAATGGGGAGTCATGATTTGGTCGATAATTGAGTTGAAGCGGTTCGTTTTTCCTGCAATGCTGTCATCAATTGCTCGAAGGCATGGCTAAATTTCGCTACCCCCTCGTCTTCGAGTTGTTTCGTCAAAGCATCAAGATTTATTCCAGCTTCGCGTAATGCCTCCAGTACACGGTAGGCTTCCTGCGTGCCTTCTTCCAGCACGGATGCTGGTTGACCATGGTCACGATAAGCATTCAGTGTTTCGAGTGGGATCGTATTGATGGTCTCGCGACCAATCAACGTTTCAACATACTTGACATCGCTGTAGTCCGGGTTCTTGGTGCTGGTACTCGCCCAGAGTAGACGTTGAGCATGCGCTCCTTGGCGGGATAATTTCAGAAAGCGCTCATTGCCAAAGATTTCTTGATAGTGTTGGTAGGCTACTTTCGCACTGGCAATTGCCACCTGTCCATATAGACCACCGACAATTTCAGCGACTGGACTTTTCCCCAGTCTCAATTTTTCCAACATAGGATCAATTAGCACGTCAATCCGGCTCAGGAAAAAACTCGCAACCGAAGCAATACGGGTAAGGGGTTTATTTTTAGCCGCCAGTGTTTCTAGTCCTACTAGGTAGGCTTCTGTGACCTCTTTATAACGCGGCAATCCGAATAAGAGCGTCACATTGACATTGATCCCTTCCCCAATCAATTGTTGGATAACAGGCAATCCTTCCCGTGTTCCCGGAACTTTGATGAGTAAATTGGGTCGGTTCACCGCAGTCCACAGATGGCGTGCTTCCGCAATTGAGCCTGCGGTATCATGGGCCAACTTAGGAGAAACCTCTAGACTCACAAAACCGTCCCCACCCTCCAATCGGTCATAAATAGGACGGAAAAGATCGGCAGCACGTTGAATGTCTTCTATGGTGAGCGCTTCATATATTTCTTCAATGCTTTGGCCTTTGAGCGCTAGGGGGTGAATAGCCTTATCATAGTCGTTACTTTCTGCGATGGCCTTCTCAAAAATAGAAGGATTCGAAGTTAGTCCACTAATCCCGTCCTGCTTAATCAGCCCTTGGATTTCTCCATTATCAAGCGCGCGGCGACTGAGAAAATCCACCCAGACACTCTGCCCAAAGGTCTCTAAACCCACTAAATGATTCCCGTTCATTCTGATTGCTCCTTACATTCTAATGCGGCAACTTTTGCGAGACGGCGTTCAAAGCGTTCGGTTCTCACATACTGC
>JBBSBM010000172.1:0-9066 GCA_038251275.1 Aggregatilineales bacterium | reverse complement strand
GAAACCGTTTACAGTCAAATGCAGGCTATGGGTATCCAACATCTCCATGTCCGAACTAACGCTGGCTTTGACTTAAAGGTCTTAGCCTCTATCCTTGCTCTCGCTTTTACCAACCTCATTCCCAACTAGCAATCACGGTATTTATGTATTTTCACGTATAGGACAATATAATTGTTGCGAACGGGTCGCCGCTGTATGATTTTTCTGGTACAGCATCTGAATTGAATTCCTGATATCGTGCCCTATCGCTGAACTCGAAGTGTTATCGACCAAGAGTAATACCAGCTACGATGTCAGTAAGCTATTTTCGGGGTTATTCCAGAGAAATCATACACGCCGCACCTATCCTAGATATTTCAAGCTCGAATTTGCTTTCCATAAAGCAAAATATATCTCTCAACCTCGTCCTATCGATCCTGTAAAGATAGAACTTCAAGCAAAAGTTATTGAATTTCGCTCGAAAGGGTGGAGTTTTCCGGCGATTGCAAGTCACCTAGATATTAGTGTTGGAACTGCATGGAATATGTCTAGGCAGGAAAGTTAATGCTCTGTTCGCAATGATGACATGATACTTGGTTGTAACTTCAAAGAAGGACGTGTAAATTATGTTTGATGGGCTTGCCCCGCTGAGACGTTTTTGTGTTTGACGGATGCATTTACGGCTGTTGACCAATTCCAGACGGTATTCAATTAATTGATCCGATTTGCCCGATTGAATTTCCTCACCAGCCTCGATAATTAACCGCTCCGCAACATATTCTAAAACCATAGATTGTAGGGCAAAACTGCCTTTATCACGCCCACGATCAATCAATTAACGACGGTAAAGTGCCTCTATCGTTTCTAATAAGCGGTCGCGGGGAGCGCTTTTGATCAATAATGCTATAGGTTCATTAATTGTGGCGGATTCGCGAAGCATCTCCAACTAGAACAACACACTTTGCTCTAAAGCTGAAAGATGCTCAAACTGCTCTGCTAATAACGTATGAATGATTGTAAAGATAATATCACCTTGGTCGAAAATAATCCGATTTCGACATCAAATAAATCCTTAATAGTTTGGGCCACGATTTTCAATGCAAGGGGATTGCATTTGTACATATCAATTAATACAACGCGCTCGACCTCATTGCCCAGCACTCCACGAGCAGTTTAGTCAGCTACCGACAATGCTTCAACAGCGGCGAGAGCCTTCGGATTTCAGGATGACAAGTGGCCGACCTCACGGATAGCGGTTGTCCTAAAGCGGGCGTTCGGGGTGGCTTACTATCTGGCGCATATCAGTCGTTTGTTAAAAACATTATCCAGAGTGGCGTGAACAAAAGAAAGACTGAAATCAGCATCATTTGTATCAACATCGGTTTCACGGATTTAACTTAAAGTGTCGTTACTCCAAACTTTATCCGTATTGACTCTTTCTGTTCGTCTTATGGCTTACCCTCAAGTATCCAGCACAGGTTTTGCTTATATTTAAGTTCGGAAATGAACTTCATAAGGCAAGTTCAAGTGACATTAGCATCAATTGCTCCAAGTGCATATAAGTTAGCTTTCTGCGCTTCGGTCAATCCTTTGATACCTGTGATATTGAGGTGTTCATAGGGACGGTCACGTCGCAGGGTTTGGAGATGGTCGCCCGTATTCACATCCCAGAGCATAATTGTCCCATCATCACTACAACTAGCCAGTTGATTTCCATCGGGACTGACCTTAAGTGCCTGAATTGTTCCTTGATGGGCTTGACGTTCGTGTATAAGCACGCCACGCGGCACATCCCACCAGCGAAGTATACCTTTCCCCGTGCCGCTAATAAGCACATCACTCGTAGAATTCCATGCCACTGCCAGCACAATCCCAATATGTCCGGGGAAGTTGCGGAGTTGTTCACCACGCTGTACATCCCACACGAATAGCTCGCCTCCCCCTGTATCGTTCGATGTTCCCGAAGCCAGTAACATCCCATCAGGACTCCAAGCCAAGCCTCTAATCAGGCTGTGGTGTCCCTCTAAACTCTGTTCTAATAAGTCTTCTGCCACATTCCATATATATAAAGTGCCATCGTCTCCACCACCAACCAGCCGTACTCCATCAGCACTCCATGCCACATGAGGAAACTTGGCAGAAACTTCGCGACCAATCCAAGTTTGTTGGTGGGTTATGACATTCCATAGCATTACACCACCCTGATGGGTCCCACTTGCAAGATGTTGACCATCAGGACTCCACGCCAAACCATAAGTGTAGTTGCCGCTTCTATCGAGATGCCTTAAAAACTGGAAATCTGTACCGGATGCCAAATCCCATAAGCGTATCGTATGTTCCGTCTCTATACTGGCGAACCAGCGCCCATCTGAACTCCAACCGACCCCAACCACCACACCCACATGTTTTTGTTGAAGTTGAGTGGATGTTTTATCCCTCACATTCCAGATGGTGACCATCAAATCCGACGCGCCGCTGGCTAATTGAGTGCCATCAGGACTCCAATCCACATCATAAATGGAAATCGCATGACCATGAATGACCCGAATACACTGTTCTGTGATGACATCCCAGACGCGTAAGGTTCCATCCCGGCTGCCACTTAATAAGATAGCGCTGTCGGGCGTGAAAGCGATGTCATATACGCCATTCGTATGTCCGCGTAAAGCTGTCCGATAACGCTCTGTCTCAACATCCCACAACAAAATAGTTTGATCGTCACTGCTGCTGGCAATGGTGCGACCATCGGGACTCCATGCCACCCGCGCCACCCAAGCAATGTGCCCCGACAGGATATGGAGCAAGCGTCCAGTGGGAACTTCCCATACTTTGACTGTTCCATCCCAACTGCTGGTCGCCACGGCGTGCCCGTCGGGTGCGAAAGCCATTCCATCAATGTAGTTTTTATGTCCAGCTATCGTTTGTATGCGCTGTGTAGGCTGATCGTCAGTTACCTTCCAAAATCCAATTTGTCCTTCTGTATCGCCAGTAACAAAAATGTATTCAACCGGACTCCACCGCACCATTGGCGCTGGTCGTGGTTGCGACAGTGTTTCAAGCAGTGCGCCGCTGGTTACATCCCAGAGTTGAACCGTGGCATCATTACATGAAGTGACGAGGGTATGTCCATCAGGAGAAAATGCTAGCCGGCTGAGATGCGTCGCATGTTGAGTGGACGACAACAGTTTACCGCTGTCGACATCCCACAGCTTATGTGTCGCATCCGAACTGCCACTAGCGAGGATGCGTCCATCGGGGCTGAATGCCAGCGCCCAAACCGCATCGGCATGTCCCATCCACGTTTGATGCAAGAGGTGTCCACCGGCTTTCCATATCCGCATTTCGCCGCGTATGCTGGCGGCAGCCCAATATTCCCCATTGCTGCTGATGGCAATGGCGGTCATGGCATCAAACGTTTCAGTAAAGACACTGTTACTGATTACAGAATTGACCAGAAACGCATCCTGCATTTCAACACCTTGTAGGTAGACCCCTATAAGCAGCAAACCAGATAAATCCAAACCCCGTAAATTGCCACGAAGCAAACGCAGCAGTGTAACCAAGTTAGCCGGCCCATAGCCATGTGTATGTTCCGCAAACGAAGTAAAGTGGGCGAGCAGCATCAGCAGTTGTTTCTCCACCTCGGATGGCTGTAAATAGAGACTGCGGAGATAAGCCAGAATAGGAGTAACAATCAGCCGCTCCTGAGTTTGGCGTACATATTCGCGGGTCTGAGCGAGTTCAAGCCCATAGTCAGTCAGACGCAATAGATTTCTGGTTTTAATCTCGTTGCTCATCGTCTCAATGAGTTGAACTGTCGTGTATTCCAGTACAACCGACTGCAAGGTAAAACTTCCTCGTTTCTGACCGCGCTCAATCAGTGACCGGCGAAAAAGGGAATCAATCGCTTCGAGCAGTCGGGGGCGCGGTACAGATGTGATGAGTACATCGAGGATTTCATCGAGTGTGGACGGTTCACGCAAAATTGCCAGCCACAGCAATATATTTTGTTCCAACGGGGACAGCCGTACAAATTGTTCCGCAAGAAGAGTACGAATACTACCAAAGATAATTTCGCCCTCGTCTAGAAAAGGCGCGATTTCTCCATCAAACAAATCCACAATGGTTTGTGCCACGATTTTCAAAGCTAACGGATTACCTGTATAGGCATCAATAAGCTGTGCCCGTTCAGCAATGCTGCCAGAAAGCCCTTTTTCTAGCAGCAATTGTTCGCAAGGTCTTGATTCCAATCGGGCGAGGCGCATGACACGCACCGGAGACTGGTTGCCTTCCAATGGCGAAAGCCTGATAGGTTTTTCGCGGCTGGTGAAGAGCAAACAGCTTTGATGCCCTGTTTCGGAGATCCGATGGAGTAATTTATCATAGCCTTCGTAACCGGAACGCATGTGACCTGTATTTTCGCCTTCTTCCAATAGCACTTCCAGATTATCCAGTACGAGCAATGTCCGCCGACTACGCAAGTATTCGAGTAAAAGACTCAGCCGTTGGTCAAAGGTTGAAGGCATTTGTCTGGTTGGTTGTGGCGCATGCACTTGTATACAGTCCGCCAGTAGTGATTCGCAGGATGGCGAATCGCGCAAGGAACGCCAAATGACTCTGTCAAACTGGTCTGCTACCCGATGCATCAGGCTGACAGCAAGCGCAGATTTACCGATGCCACCCAAGCCCAATACACTGACAACGCGACACCGTTTCTGGACAATCCAGTCCGTTAAGACGGTCATTTCCCATTCACGCCCATAAAAATTGGGAACTGTGAGCGCGCCGTCCCAATCTATACGCCGCTCGTTTGTTGGAACAGGGGTGGTAAGGATAGCCTCGCGGGGTTTCTCGACTGGTGGTGTTACATGCGGCGCTTGCCCGTTTGACAACAGATTGACCAACCACGATTCATCCAGCAGCATTTTTTGATGGGCTGCTTTCCACAATGCCCGGATTTCCGTTTCTTCTTGTCCAGCATGAAAGATTCGATTTTTGAAGGCAATCCCAATGAATGCTTGAAGATGTTCGGCTTTGGGATATTTGTCACCTGCTTCCCAATCCGCTACGGACCGGCGCGAAACCCCCAAAACATCAGCCAAAGCTGCTTGAGTAACACCCATACGCGAGCGAAAGGTCAGCATCATTTGACCAAAGACCTGGTCTTGCTCACGGTAGGAAGGCTGCTTCATTGAGATTACCTATCTGAGATACCTGACATCAGAAATGTGAAGTGATGTGAACTGAGATGACACGTCATAGCGGCTGATTTTAAACACCCCTGTCATTATACTGCTAAATAACATAAATCATTACATCAACCGTTCAAAACATATTGTTTAAACGACTATTTGAGGGAGATTTTCCATGAAAACATTGAGTGGCCTCACCAAACAGGAATATTGCATTTTGGAACTTGTTACAAAGGGGTGGCGCAATGCAAAAATCGCCGCTGAACTTTTTATCAGCCCAAGAACGGTTGAAACACATCTCTACCACATCTTTGAGAAATTGGGGGTTTCATCAAGAACCGAAGCAGCTCTGATTATGCTGCAAATGAACATGATTGAGAACTCAAAAATACGTGGAATTTCTCAAGACCATCCAACTTATAACCAGTACACTAGGGACATGAGCTAAGGACAAAGGAGTGCCAATGAATATCACATGATGAACGCCAAACCAAGCCAATCACATTCTAAACCGTCAAGATTACTTAACTAGCTAAAAAGGAAAAAGAAATGAACATTCAAGCAACACCTACAACCGCACCAACCTTAGTTCCCAACAACTCTTTACTTACCGCTACGCCCGAAGAAGGGCGTCAACTGGCTGTAAAAATGGCACGTCTGATTATCAAGTTGACACAGCCGGATGCCCAAATACGCGATGATTTGCGTGCTACTTATGCCCATGATCCTATGATGCTCATCACCATCGGGCAAACCGTTGCTGCGGAATTTGCAACCATCGCCGCTGCCAATAATTATTGGCGATAAGCAGCCAAAACACGTTTCATTATTCGAATTTCCTTGCCCATCCGTATTCGAAACATTCAGGTATGGGCGAGGACGTTATTGGGCAGTTATCAACCTCAGTAGGGAGAGTCATTAAAATGAAGGCACTCCGCATCCATAAACAAGGTGATACGAACGTATTGATTTATGAAGATGTTCCCCAACCGCAGCCGACAGATGATGAAGTCTTAGTCCGTGTATATGCGACAAGTGTTACACCTGCGGAGTTGGGCTGGGGTGCAACATGGAAAACGAAAGCAGGCGTCGACCGCCCATCCCCTATTCCGGGACATGAATTGTCCGGGATTGTGGCACAGGTGGGCGCAAATGTTACAGATTTGAAGGTCGGGGAAGAGGTGTACGGTTTCAATGACTTCGATCAAGACGGAAGTGAAGCGGAATATACCATCGTCCGGCCCGCCGAGTTAGCACCCAAGCCCTCTACCCTGACTCATGTACAAGCAGCAGCAGTGCCATTGGCAGCGCTGACGGCGTGGAAAGCTCTATTTGACCATGCCAAACTCAAGGCAGGACAAACCATCCTCATTCATGGGGCGGCTGGTGGCGTGGGCAGTTTCGCGGTTCAACTGGCTCATTGGGCAAAGGCTCATGTGGTTGGGATTGATGCGCCATGGAACCGCGATTTGCTGATGCAGTTGGGCTGTGATGAAGTGGTCGATTTTACGACGACGCGCTTTGAAGCTGTGGTACATGACGTAGATGTAGTCCTTGATGCGGTCGGTGCGGGTGATGCGATGGATCGCTCGTGGGCGATTACGAAGAAGGGTGGCGTGCTTATTTCTCTGGCTAAACCGTTGTCACAGGAGCAAGCGACAACCTACGGTGTACGTGCAGTGTTTTTCGTAGTTGAGCCAAATAGGGCGGAACTAACTCAAATTGCCCAACTAATTGACGCGGGACAATTACGCCCGTTAGTTTCGAAGGTGCTTCCTTTGTCACAGGCCAGCGAGGCTTACGAAAATAAAAAGGGCGGACGCACCCCCGGCAAAATTGTCCTTCAAGTGATGGACTAACAGGCATATTTGCTAACGATGAAAGTGGGATGGTGATGAAAACTGAATCGCTCTTGGACGCACTCGAATTTCATGAAGATCATGCCTTTGCCCAACCGCTTTTGGTGGATAAAAATGGGCGTATTCTGCGCTTTATGCTCAAGCCGGAGCAAAGTATCGTTGAGCACAATGCACCTCATTCGCCCTTCTATGTGGTCATTTTGCAGGGTAAAGGAATATTTACCGGCGCGGATGGCATCGAACATGAATATGGCGCTAATACACTGGTAACTTTTGATGTGGCGGAAGCCCATTCGGTACGCGCACTTGATGAGCCGTTGATCTTTCTGGGGTTTCTTCAGGGCGTTAGGCCTCACGAGCCAATGACCACTTAATCCGAAAAAACTGTGCGCGATGGAGAAAAGCTACCGTGGAAAATATCTCCTTTATCAATTTACTTTTGGTGGTCGCTGCTGCCGTAGCTGCGCCTCTTTTGCCGGGCGTTGTGCTGCGTTTACGGCTGCCGGTAGCAGTGCGTGAGATTTTGCTTGGCGTGTTGATTGGCCCGGCGGGACTTCACCTCGCATCGGTGGATTCGACGGTGGCGGCACCATCGCTGCTGGGAGTGACCTTTCTGCTCTTTCTTGCCGGTGCAGAAATCGACTTCGATGCGCTTGTTCGGCTAATAGGGCCAGCTACGCTGAGCTTCGCGCTTTCCCTATGCTTGGCACTGCTCATCAGCGTTGGTTTACACGCCTTGGGTATCATCGAAGCACCTCTCATGCTGGCGATCACATTAGCGGCAACCGCGCTCGGTATCGTAGTTGGCATCTTGAATCAAGCGAATCAAACCCAAACTACATTCGGGCAATTGGTTATCGCAGGATCATCGGTGGCTGATTTTGGCACGGTCATTTTGCTGGCACTTTTCTTCTCACGCACCTCAGCCGGAGCCGGTGTTCAAATCCTTCTCATCGGTGGATTGGCATTGTTAGCGGGTGTCATCGTGTTGACGGTCCGACGAGCCGAACATTGGAAACGTGCTCAATCGGTACAGCAGCGCTTGGATGGCAACAGTGCCGAGGTTCGTATTCGCTGGGCGTTACTGCTCTTGGTGGGATTTGCCATGTTGGCCGAGCGGCTTGGATTGGAAGTCATTCTTGGTGCTTTTATCGCCGGAGTAATCCTTGGACTGGTTGATCGCGAAGGTGTGGCAACCCATCAGCAGTTCCGACAGAAACTCAATGCCATCGGCTATGGTGTTTTTATTCCGACCTTTTTGATAACCAGTGGGATGCGCTTTAATGTCGGTGATTTATTTGCTCATCCCGCAAGTCTGATGCTCGTTCCGCTGCTCTTGGGCGCACTGCTGCTTATTCGAGGAGTTCCGGCGCTGATTTATGGGAAGATTTTGGGTAGTAAAAGCGCACTGGCAGCAGGACTCTTTCAGGCGACTTCACTGCCGTTTATTGTCGCCTCCGTCCAAATTGGTATAGAACTCCACCCGATAAGTAGTTCATTTGGTGCAGCGCTGGTAGCAGTGGGATTACTTTCGGTATTGTTGTTCCCACTGGGTGCTTTAGCTCTGTTACAATCCCGAGGTGAACCTGCTATTGTGCAGACCAGAAACAGAATCCTTGCGAATGTTGTGCCTGGTACGGAAAGTGCGTCGAGTGATTGAAACTCATTCATCCTAAAACTATGAAATGCTGTATATTTTGGCAATAAATAACGCCAGTTGAATACTTCCTCTAAAATACTATGGATTAAGCGACAAGAGATTGAAAATGAACCTTATTGCATAACTATTTCAAGCTATTGACAAGACAAGCTTGAGGTTTAGTCGGTCATGCTTGTCCACTCTCATGTATCTTATTATGTGCGTGCAACTTGAAAACAATTGGTATACTTAAGAGTGGCCTTACCCCAGTTTAGCGGAGAGTAAAAATGTCCGTTAGACTGAAAGTAAGGAGCAGGAAATGGGAAATTACAAGAAGTACAGCGATGAGTTCAAGCAAGAAGTGCTAGCAATGGTAGCAGCAGGTGAGCGGAGTGTT
>JBBSBM010000171.1:0-9251 GCA_038251275.1 Aggregatilineales bacterium | reverse complement strand
CGGCGCATCCAAATCCAACATCGTTCGCTCAAGCGCTTTGAAAGCTGCCGGTGTATACGGCTGCTTGCCAAGCTGCTCTGGGGTCATCCCGTTGCGTTTATCTTTAGCGAATCGCTCATCCTTGAGTGCTGCCAGCACATCATCGTAGCGGCTGATAATCCATACCGGACGCTTCAACGGATAGGGTACATCCACACGGAAAACCGGTGCTTCCGCCCGCAAATAAGCATAAAACGGAAACGGATCAGCCTTAAAAGCTCGGCTGGTAATATCCACATTTTCATATGGGGTCATCGTTATGTTCATGGTTTCTCTCCTTGGATGCCATACAGCACCATATCAGCAATCACATCCGGTAATTTTTGCCATTGCTCTTCAATCGTTGGGTCGCCCATCAACCGCAGCACCAGCAGACCCAACACCATACTGGTCATCAGTCGCATCGTCATTGGCACATCAAATCGCCGGATGCGTCCCTCATCCATCCACCCTTGAAAGAAGGTCTGCGCCAGCGCAAACGTCGGCTCAACCACATGCCGGTAATACATGTGACGCATCTCAGTGTTGACGATCACTTCTGAAAGGACGATTTTCACCACATCCATGCCGGTATGGTCGAAGACCTCCAACCGCTGCCGAATATAATGGCGAAAAAAAACATTGAGATCCATATCAGCCGACTGCTCAAAATCATCTTGTCGCTGATCCGACTCATTCAATCGGTTGAGGATGCCCAGCAGCAGAGCCGTCTTATTCTCAAAGTAAATGTAAATCGTTCCATCAGCGATGCCCGCTTCTTTCGCCACATCGCGGATCGTCGCGCGGTGAAATCCCTTTTCCGCAAAAATCGTTGTAGCAGCGTTTAGAATCTGATTACGCCTCGCCGCGACTAATTGTTCTTGTATCGCATCATGTGCTTCTTTTGCCATAGACTCTCCTGTAATGAATTTCAATTCATTAAAATGAATGAATGTTCATTCACCAAGATATGAGCATTTCTTCCGTTTGTCAAGCAAGTCATTAAATGGCTTGACTCTCACGTTACGTCATAGCTTATGATGTCCCTAATGAGGAGATCAGCAGCATGTATACGGTGAAACAATTGTCAGATTTAGCGGGGGTCAGTGTTCGTACCCTGCACTATTACGACCAAATCGGCCTCTTACAACCGTCACAGGTCGGCAGCAACAACTACCGCTACTATGACGATGCAGCCCTTTTGCGCCTACAACAAATTTTGTTTTACCGCGAAATCGGCATGGAACTCATGCAAATCAAAGATGTGCTGGATAGCCTCGACTTTGATCTGGTGACTGCACTCAAATCGCATCGGGCGCTGCTCCTCGAAAAAAGCGAACGACTGCTCAATCTAGTGAGCACCGTAGACAACACGATTCAGCATTTACAGGGAGAAAAAGAGATGAGTAAGCGTCAGCTATTCCAAGCTTTCAGTGATGAAAAGCAGAAAGATTATGAACGCGAAATCCGCCTTCAGTACGGGCCAGAGACCGTCAACCAGTCGGTCAAAAATTGGAAGGGTTATACACAGGCACAGAAGGACTCGATTGCCAATGAAGGCAACCAAATCTACAGTGATTTAGTGGATGCGATTGAGGCGGGCAAATCAGCCGACAGTGAAGAGGTGCAGGCCATCCTCAAACGCTGGCACAGCCACATACGATACTTCTACGAGCCCACCTTGGATATTTTGCGTGGATTAGGTGAGCTTTACACGTCGCATCCCGACTTCATCGCCAACTTCAGCAACATTCATCCGGACTTAGCCGAATATATGAAGTCCGGCATCAACCAATATGTCGATGAATTGGAGTACGCCGAAATCGAGCGCATGTTGGCCGACGACGAAGCACGAAAACAATCTTCGTAGGGGCCAAGGCTTGCACCCTCAATCTTTAAAACCGATACCGCTGCACGCCGCGAGTCGTTCGGTCACTGCCACCACCGACGTTTTGAGGCCATCGACAGCGGTAACGAAAGAGCGACTCACGGCGCTACAACGCAGATGCAATTTTTGAAGCTCGAGGGGTGAAAAACCAAATGCCGCAGCAGGCGTTGGAGGAAATTGCATCATGCATCCATAATAGAACAAAAGGTCTAAAAGTCAACTCAAAATCCGCGGTTTGCATGACCAAATGCACACACAAACCCCCGTGTGACATTCTTTCACAAAACGCTATAATGAGCCTAGATGATGTCATAGGTAACGTTTCACTTGAGAGTCCAGTCCAGTTGACCGCACGGAGCGCTTGCCTTGCCTGAATCCTAAGGAGGCCGTGCGCATGTTTGCATCACCCACGTTTTCTCATCCGACCCGATTACTCTTGATTACCGCCAGCATCGTCATTGTCGTGGCTGGAATGCGTGCTTTCTCGGATACACTCAACGCCGTCTTCATGGCGGCACTCATCGCGATCCTCTGCACACCTATTCAGAAACGCCTACGCGCACGCGGCATGTCATCCGGTCTTGCCCTAACACTGACCTTAGTGCTGATCATCGGCATCGGCATCCTATTCGTAGCTTTTATTGGCATCTCGACCAACCAAGTCATCCGCAAACTGCCAGATTATCAGGTTCGCATTCAACAGCTCGAGCAGAGTACATGGTCGGAACTCGACCGGCTGGGCGTATCTGATCAGACCGTCACCGCCCTCGAGTCCATCAATCTCCAGTCGTTAATCCCCTTTGCCAGCAGCGTTTTACGCGGAACCTTCGATTCGTTGGGGAATATCCTGCTCATATTCTTGCTCCTGTTTTACATGCTCATGGACGCACCCAAAATCCCCATGCGAATGCGCGCAGTCTTAGGGGCAGACAGTCATTGGCTGGTGAAAGCTAATCTGTTCGTCGTCAGCGTCCAGCGCTATATGATCTTGAAAACCGTATTCGGTATTGGCATTGCACTCATCCAAACCATATTCATGCTCTTGATGGGTGTGGATTTCGCGGTTCAATGGGGCGTTCTAGCGGTCATCACCAATTACATACCCAATGTCGGCTTTGTACTCGGCCTGATCCCACCGGTTGTTGTGACGTTGCTCGAAAAAGGCCCTGTGATGGCCATTGTCCTCATCGTGGTTTACAGCCTCATCAACAATATCATTGAGAATTTCGTCGCGCCCAAATTCGTCGGCGAGGAACTCGGTATCTCGGCTCTGTTCATTTTCCTCTCGCTGATTTTCTGGACGTGGGTACTCGGCGCAGCCGGAGCGTTACTCGCTGTCCCGCTGACCGTCTTCGTCAAGATCATGCTGCTAGACACTAACGAAGGCGCACGCGGAATGGTCGCCTTCATCAGCGACGGAACAGGTGAAACCGCCCTTCCTTAAACGTCAAACCCGTAATTTGTGCAACGCTCATTTTGATGTTCTAATAGATGAATCGGTATCTTATTTGAGGAGGTCAACATGTCCCGCACCCACATAAATGGATCGCGATCACTGTCTTGGTCGTCTTCATGACCTTGCTCCCAACCTTCGTCCTGCTGGCAGGTATGACCCCGGCGGCAGCGACTAACTGCCAACAGAGACATGTTACAAACACTGCTGATGCCCCTGCGAATGGGGCATTTTTATTACGCTTATGTTAGTTATGTCTCATCATCTGAATCGAGAAAGTGTTGCTGGAGTTGAATTAAAGAATCAATTGCTTGCTGCAACAGTTTTTCGAATTCGTTTTTTAATTTTGTGGGATCAACTCCAGATTTCCGAATTCGGGAATTATAGTCACTACCTTTACGGTGTGCTGCTGATTCCGAACGTATATCTTGTAGAGTGCGCATAAACTTTATTACATTCTCTACCTGTGGAAACATTTCTTGTTTAAGATAAATCTCAAACTTTGATATGCCCTTACTGTTGCTGGGAATTGCAGTGGTAATTAATTTTGTTATTTCTCCTTCGTTCAAAGAGTCAATCAGAATTTTTGTGAGAGAAAGAATTTGACTATCAAATTCAGCTTGGCTATCTGAAATGGGAGTATGGAGCGCAATAAAGTGATGGTTGTCTTCTGGAGTGAGATGCTTAAATAAGAACCACTTGAATTTGTTATTCCATGACTCTTGAAATCGCTTAAAAAGAGACTTAAATTTCAGAGATGGCTCGACTGGTTCAGCAAATTCTCCTAGGAACGCACGCCTTGCAGTAACCTCGCTTAGCGTGCCATCGGGCACCACATTATATGTACGCCAAATGCGTTGCTCAGAATATGGAATATCTCGCCCTAAATCCCCTAAGAACACAATAATGTAATTAGGGTGATGGTTGTCAACTCGAAGACTCCAAATTCCATTCTTTTCAATACGCCCATCGTGAACTGTATATTTGTCCGATTCTGAATAATACCTCGTCAGGATTTCACGACGGAAAAATACGGACGTAAGATAATGAGGGTTATCAGGATTAGCTCCAAAATAGTTTGCTAAATTGTCAGGGTTTGCTGAAAATATAATTTCATTACCATTTGAGTCAGTTTTTATAATGAATTCTTCATATTCCTTGGGCTTTTCAAACGACCAAATACCACTTTCCTCCACTGGAGGACCATATATTAGTTTTTTCCCGTGGAGACGAGAAAATGTTTTCCATTGTGATCTTGTAAACATCTCAGCCCTATCGACAAAAAAACCATAACAGAACTGCTCGTCACTGTATTCATCTTCGCGTTCTCGTTTGTCAATTGTCTCAAGCGGTAAATCCGAAAATCGATCTATATCAAAGTAAAGAGCGAGAACCATATTCTTCCATGAAATAAACTGACGCAATTCACGTAAACGGATTTCTACACTCTTGTTTTTAATTCGGATTACTTCATCTTCATCACCGTTATCGAATATCTTAATGTACCTATTAGTTTCAATATCATGATACAAATTATGAAATAATCTGAATTCCTCTAAAATCTCTACATAACCTGTTTTTATCCCGTGAAACCCACGGACTAGAACTAAGGGCTGGATAGCACCGGCATCAGTAAAGTGGGTATATTGTATTTCTCGAAGCCCATCCTCGTAGTAAATAATCTCGCCCGGAAGTCCATCACCAATTGAAATATCCCAACTGCTTTCTTTTAATACGTCTGCCACCTGATCCTTAGGAATAAGGGCAGAAAATAAGGCTATCTTTTGTTTTTCGTTATCGTCAATTAAATAGGTGTGAACCCAATTCTCAGTTCCTAATTCCCTGAGTTTTTGTGTACGCCAATCGCGTTGTAGCAGAAAATCATTCATGTTGAGATTCTTTAAATATGATACGACTTAAATTTAACTCCCTTATTATAATCTATGTTTACTTAAAGTTTGTCGGCATACCGATTTCCAACCTCTCGCCAACTTTTCGCGCCTCCCACTCTCCTGCAAAGTTAACGCCAAACCTCAAAAAAAGTTGCCAAATGTTCTTCCAAATAGTAACCCTTTCCATTATATTCTGTCTTATACTGGTCAGTGCGATGATTTGTACAAGGTGTTTCAATGGCATTTGACTGGCGACTGATAGCTGACGACTGGAGACTACTTATTGACAAACTTGGCGACAGACATCCTTCCACCCTTTTGCCGCAACTCTAGCCGAGCCATCCGCCGAATTGACACAAAAATCGCCAAATATCGCTCTGACATTGACGACTGTGACGACATTTCTGACATAAACCACCTTTGAATTTGTATTTTGACTAATGATTGGAGACTTCCGAATCAGAAGAATTTGCAGAATTTTCCGAATCAAAAAGCGGTAACTTTCTGCCACCGCTTTTCTTGTAACTTGCAACTTGTGCCTTGAAGCGATCTACGCCTTTGTAATCACTTCCGCCCCACCCATGTACGGGCGTAAGACTTCGGGGATCACCACGCTGCCGTCGGCCTGCTGGTAGTTCTCCAAAATAGCTATAATGACGCGGGTATCCGCCAGCGCAGAACCGTTGAGGGTATGCACAAATTGGGTCTTCTTGCCCTCATTTGGACGATATTTAACATTCGCGCGTCGGGCTTGGAAAGCCTCGGTGTTGGAGCATGAACTCACTTCCAACCACTCCTTACATCCCGGTGACCAGACTTCCAGATCGTACTTCTTGCTGGCGCTGAAACCCAGATCGCCGGTCACGATTTCCAAACGCCGGAAGGTCAGCTTGAGCGCACGGCACACATCGCTAGCCGCCTCGGTCAAAGCCTCCAGCTCAGCGTAGCTGGTTTCCGGTGTGGTGAACTTGTACATCTCGACCTTCTCGAACTGATGCACCCGCTTAATCCCGCGTACATCCCGTCCGGCGCTGGTTTTCTCCCGACGGAAACACGGCGTATGCGCCACGTAGTACAGGGGGAGTTGTGCCTCATCCAAGATTTCGTCGCGGTGCAAATTGGTAATCGCGACCTCAGCCGTGGGCAGCATGAACACTTCCGCGTCAGGATCGGAGTAAACCACATCGCGGAACTTGGGGAACTGCCCTGCACCGTACATCATCTCTTCTTTGACGAAGTACGGCACATTCACCTGCGTGAAACCGTGTGCGCGGGCATTATCCAGATAGAAGCTGATCAGTGCGCGTTGGAGTCGTGCGCCAAAACCCTTCAGCACATAAGCCCGTGAACCAGCCAGCTTGACTCCGCGTTCAAAGTCGATGATGCCCAACTCAGGGCCGAGTTCCCAATGAGGCTTCGGCTCGAAATCAAATTCGGGTATCGTGCCTTCCGGTGTCCAAGCGATGTTCTGTTCTTCGCTGTCGTACACCGGCACACTTTCGTGGGGCATATTCGGAACCCAGTACATGTTCTCTTGCAGGTTCGCGTCAATACCACGCAGCCGGTCGTTGATGGCCTCGACACGTTCACCCATGCTTTTGAGTGCTGCCATCATCTCATCCATAGCCTCGTTGACGCTGTCATCCTTGCGCGGGGCATTGACACTGCCACCACCTTCAATAACGTGGATGGCTTCCTCAAATTCACCTTCGCGGATGGCTAGTGCGATGTGTCGGGCCATTGCTGCACGCATACCGTCAGGAGTCTGCTTATCACCACGCAGTTTGCCGACACCTTTATTCAGCTTATTACGGGCGGCTTGGATGGCTTCACTTTCGGTGAGCAAAGTGCGTCGTTCTTTATCGAGGTCAAGGATAATGTCGATGCGTGCCAGTGCCGGTGCATCATTCAGCTTAGCGATTTGTTCTTTGACCCATTCCGGTTTTTCGCGGATCAGGTTAATGTCGAGCATGATTTTGTCTCCGTAAATCAATCACATAGAAAGTTAAATTTATTGAGGTCGTCGCGGGTGTGTTTCGTCGTCCGGTGCGGACGACGAGGGTGGCAGTGGACGGGTGAAATCATCATAAAGTCGCCGTGCTGCTAGTACTAATCCGATCAGGATAACCACGATAATCAGTGTATCAAATATTCCGCGTGTCATGAATTGCATAATTGACCCTTAGCAGTTAACAGAAACAAAAACGCCTCTACTGACCGGTGCAGAGAGGCGTTTGATGTCGCGTCTTCTTAACGGTTGAGTAGGTTAATCGTTGATGGTCGGCGAACTGGAACGCGAGGGCTGGGTAGCATCATCATGCCACTGGGGCAGCTTAAAGCTGAAAGTCGTCCCTACGTTTTCTTCGCTTTCGAACCAAATTTTACCACTCATAGACTCAACCTCTTGTTTACACAGGTACAGGCTTAAACCATAACCAAATTCGCCAATAATCTGTGGTTGACGGGCACGTTCGAAGGGGGCAAAGACCCGTTCAAACTCTTTTGCACGTACACCGTAACCTTCATCCACAACGTCGATTTGAACACTCTGGTTGCCCGATGATGAGCTAGCCATAATCATAATCGGCGTGGCTTTCATGCTGTACATGATAGCATTACGTAACAAGTCGTGCAAGATGTCGGCTACACGACCGGGTGAGGCATATACCACCAAATCGTCGGGGATAGTGGCGGTGATACGAGCACGATAATCCTGCTGTTCAGTTTCAGGGTCAATGAGCGTGAGTTCGGGTAGACCTTCGATGAAATCTTCCACAAAATTAGCTAAATTGAGTTTTCGACGGTCAGATCGGATGAGTTCAACCAGTTTACCGGTGCGAATGAGTTCCATACGGTTGAACAATTTCATCAACCGTTCTTGGCGATGCATATGGGTGGTGATGAGGTTGACAAAACCAGATACACGTTTACCCAACTGTTCGGTCGTTTCACCTTTTTTGGGTGATTTGAGGGTGTTGGAGATGAGTTTGGTATGACCCATTGTGGCTGTGGCTGCATGTTCGACTTCATCACGGAAATGGTCGAGCAAGTCAGTCATGGCTGACCAATCCGGTTGTTCGAGGGAGATCATGGTGAAAGCTTCACCACTGGTGGCATAAACGGTTGATGCCCAACAGGGAATATATTCACCGGAGCGATAGATGCGAAAACGAACCGGACGGGCTGATTCGAGGGCTTTTTTGCGGGCCGTATCAGATGTATCGGCAGTGGTATTGGAACGGGTGTTAAACAGAGCCGAGGCAGCAGACCAGCCATTGGCACGAATTAGCTTTAGATCAGCACCAAGCAGGCTGCGGGCAGCGAGGTTTTCCATAACCAGATGGTCTTCATCGTCGAAAATAAGGATACCTTGACCCATACCATCGAGGACTGATTGATAGTTGAGCTGTTTATCGAAGACCATAGCCACCATAAATCCTGTCATATCACATTAAAAGAGAGACATGGAGTAATCTGATTTTAACCGCTTTTTGGTTTTGCGCTATGGGTATAACAGGCTGTAAGCGTAAGGTTTTGACCACAAAGGCGCAAAGAACACGAAGATAAGGGCCGATAGTCAGTAGATAAAAGACGAAATTCAGTTGGATGATTCGTCGAGGGAGGCAAGGTGGTGGGTTGAGGTGGTAAAAAGGCGATGCATGATGCAATTGGGATGAAATACGAGGGAGCGGAAGTTGAAATTACCTGCTTTGCAGGTGGAGCAGGTGAAAAAGGGTCATTTTGAGGCCATTTATGAAGATAACGTTTGGAACTTGAAACCAACTTCGAACGATCAAAAATGGAAAATCGGTGTAGAATATTTGTTCTTAAAAGTGATGTGATGATTCCGCAAGAAGAAACCCCACCCTAACCCTCTTTCAGGGGTAGGTATGGTCAAGCCAAGGGTTGCGATTTCCAAGAAGAGGAAGGCCAAGGTTCATAAACAAACTCACAGACAAAGACGGGAAGGTGGCGAATAAAAGCAGCAAGGATGGCAAGT
>JBBSBM010000170.1:0-9282 GCA_038251275.1 Aggregatilineales bacterium | reverse complement strand
TCACCTAAAGACACCTGAAGTGAACTTCCATCGGTTTGAGTACCTTTGGAAGTTTTCTTTTTCATTTCCTTTATCTCTGATCGATGCCCATTCGTATTCCCATTGCTTCCGGTCTTTAAAGAGTGCAAATAGGTAAACGGCGGGTGCAGTTCTAGTCTTACAACGTTTCCAGCCTCATTGATTACTACCTTACTCACGATTTGGCGCAAGATTTCTCTCTGTCTCTTGAAATCCTGCCTCTTATATCGCTTACTGATTTCGGCAATTACATTTAGAGCTGCATCAAGAGAAGCGATATATTCCCTATTTTCCTGTTTAATAGCTCGAAGTGCAAATTCAATTCGCTGCCTCTCTTCTTGATATTCTTGAGCGAGTTTTTGATACATGGGTGCCTGCATACCGTGCTCGGTAAATGCGCGCCAAAGATTTAGTTCTTTAAGTTCTACTTTTTGTAGGGCGGTCTTTAGCTGCTTCTCTTCCCGTCCCTGATGAGTCGTGTAATGCGCGATATCTGCAAGGTAGTCGCGGCGAATTTTTGGCAAAACTTCTGGTTCAATTTGTACCCGCTGAATATGCAGCGCTATTTGCTCATCAATGCTTGTACAGGCGTAGTTGAAATTACTGCTCGGTACACAATAGTAAGGTGTGCCGCCAGCGGGACGTTTTGGGTTAGGTTTTGAGCACGTTAGCTTTATTTGCTTTCCGTGAGCACGTTCAAGAAAAAGTATGCCCTGCAAAAGATAAAAATTATGTTTTTTGGGCTGTGGCATGTGATTACGTTTCGCCAAGATAGAGAGTCCCATCTCAAATTCTTCGGTAGAAACGATTGGTTCCCATGTTCCTCGTACGGTTTTGGGGGGGATTTTAGCCCAGTCATTATCCGCTACAACCCAACCTGCATAAAACCAATTATGGAATATTTTGGAAAGATCTTTGCGTCGATAAACTGCTCGGTCAAGTCGGTCATATTGTATAAGTGGTGTTCCACTTCGGAAACGATAACCGCGAGCAAAAAGTGGACTTACCCCAGTAAAATGGAGTGTGTGAGTCTCTCCTTGTAAAATAGAGCGAATGAAGAGGAGAAGGGTCGAGAAAAAGCAGTACAGCGAAGAATTCAAACGAGAAGCGCTGCGCTTACAGGAAACGAGTGGCAAACCGGTTGCAGAAGTGGAACGAGAATTGGGGTTGAGCCATGGGCTGCTACGGCAATGGAAGGCACGGTTTCGGGTCAATGGCGCAACGGACAGTTTGGAATTGAACGAAGTTGAACAAGTGAAAGTCGAACTGCGACGGGTAACACGTGAGATGGAGATCGTCCAGCAGGAGCGCGACATCTTGAAAAAAACAGTGGGCATCTTCTCGAAGGATGCACAGCGATGAAATATCAAGCGATTGAAGCCTGTAAAGCCGAGTTTCCGGTATCACGTTTGTGTGCAGTGCTGAACATCGCCGAGAGTGGGTATTATGCGTGGTTGAACCGGGCACCCAGTCCACATGAGCAAGCGAACCGCGAACTCCAGCAAAGCATCTGTACGCTCTGGAAACAGTATCGGGGGATTTACGGCGCGCCACGTATCCATGCTGAATTACAGGAACAGGGGATCAGCACGGGACATAATCGGGTCGCTCGGCTGATGCGTGAAGCCGGCATTCAGGGGAAAACGGCCTGCAAACGTCGCCCACACACCACCCAATCGGATCCAACCCATCCGGTGGCAACCAATGTGCTGGATCGGCAGTTCACACCCAACTACCCCAATGAAGTCTGGCTGACGGACATTACCTCTATTGACACCGCTCAGGGATTTCTCTATTCACGGCAAATCGTCGGTATGGCGATGGCGGACCATTTGCGAACAGATTTGGTCGAAAGCGCACTGGACATGGCACTCACTCCGCGTCGACGCCCGCGCCACTTACTGCACCATTCGGATCGCGGTAGCCAATACACCAGTTTAGATTACCGGAAACGATTAACCGCTTCCGACACGACTGTGAGTATGAGCTGTGTTGGCAATTGTTGGGATAATGCGCACATGGAGAGTTTCTGGGCGGCCTTGAAACGTGAATGTGCCGATGTCACCTTTGCTTCCCACACCCAAGCCCGAACTGAAATCTTTGCTTACATCATGGGCTTTTACAACCGCCAACCTCGCCATTCCACTTTAGGTTTTGTTAGTCCTGTTACTTTTGAATCCCGGAGACTCTCTTTCACTCCACTAAACTACGGTATTGCCACATTAAGGGAATTTAGTACATTAGCGTAATAATGGTGAAACTAGATAGAACTCGCATATTGGAATAGGAGTGACAAGCAATCCAATACGTGGCTTTTAAATAGTTTCACCATAAGTTGCAAAAGGCTGCTCTAAGCACATAGCAATCCCTCAGGAGTTCTTATTTATGCCGAGGCTTGCAAAGAATTTCATGATAGAGTTTTTGAAACAACTTATCGCCGAATCATCCTAGAATTTTACTGACTACCATCGTGATTCATTCTCCCTTACTGGAATTACACCTTCATGTGGCGGAAATAACTGTATTCTCTGCCGGGATTGGGGCAGCGGATTGAAAATGGTGCGGTAATCAAGTTTATTCGCAATAGCACCCTCGGACATTGCATAGTTTGTAACAGTATCATCGGCACGAACTATTATCCACATTTAGACTACATCACTAAATAAAGCACTGTTGACAGCCCTAAAAAAAAGCGCTATCCTTTTATGTATTGAGTATATTTTCTTGATTGAATAATTATTCAAGGTATTAGGGTCATGTTTTTTCAGGATCATTTTGGCACAGATAAAATGCAGCGGCGTTAGTTGACGAACTGCGCCTCATGGCAAAAACGACGCACATTGACTACGAACGTGCTATGTGCCAACCCAAAATGACCATTCAGCTTGATCTTTCGCAGGCAGGGTTTCACGGTTCCTTAAAAAGGCGCTCGATCAAATGAAATATAACCGCAAGGAAGCCATCGTCGTTGATGCTTCCAGCGATGGCAATAATTGTGTTATCGGGATGAGCTTAGCCTAATCACGAGAAGTACAGCGGACGGTAAATGTGTTGTTAACAGATCGAATCGTTGCGGAGGCATTGGTAAATTACCCGCTTGAGTGAGCGACCAACAGCCTTTTTAGAAAAGTTGAGTTAAATGATGCATTTTTTGAAACGATTAGTGTTTAGTCAGGGGTTCGTGGTGGTGTTGATCGGGTTATTGGCTTCAGGTTGTACATTAGCAACCGTGCGTCCGCTCGACCCCACCACAGGCAAAGCCATTATTGGCAACGAGAGTGAGCAGTTTAATGCCGCGAATCTCGTAGGTGCAATGTGGGACAGTCAAATGCTCCCAACGCTCCAAAAAAGTGCCACTTCTATTACGACAGTACTAGATAGCCTACGCCAAAGTGCAACCACAGGCTCTGAGAAATACGGACATCGCCCCGGTAAAGAGCAGCCTTACAGCTTCATGGTGACAGGTACAGGCAAAGTGTTGACTGTTAATACCGAGTCACGCGCGGGTCTAGCCTCGGTTGATCTCAATGATGATGGCAAAGCCGACGTAACCTTGGCGCTTGGTCCGGTCATTCGCGGAACAGCGCTGCGGGATGCTGCACCGTTTATTGACTTCAACCAGTTCACCAACCAGATGGAATACGCGGCAGTTTCCAACGAATTGAATGCCTTGGTCAACAGCAAAATCCTAACCCCACTCGGCGATTTGCACACTTTAGAAGGCAAGAAGGTGACCTTTTTCGGCGCATTTACGATTGGCACGACTTTGGATGCCGACAAAGTAATCGTCACTCCCGCAATCTTGACGGTGGCAGGGTAATCATGACCAACACGAAACCCGACGAAATCATCCTCAGTGCCGAGCACATCACCAAGGTTTACCCCGGAACCGTTGCCCTACAAGATGTCAACATGAACATCTATCGGGGCAAAGTGAATGTGCTGATCGGTGAAAATGGCGCGGGCAAAAGTACATTGATGAAAATTCTAGCGGGTGTTGAAACCGCAACCAGTGGTCAATTTCTGCTCAACGGGCAAGAAATTGTTGTACGCTCACCGCGCGACGCGGCCAAACACGGCATCGGTATCATCTATCAAGAACTCAATCTCTACGGCAATCTGAGCGTTGCTGAAAACATCTTCATGGCGCGTGAACTGACCACGCCCTTTTGGACAATCAAAGACAAAGAACAGGGCGAAGTCGCGGCTCAGCTCATGCAGCGCTTGGAGCAGGACATCGATCCGAAAACTATCGTTGGTGATTTACGTATTGGTCAGCAGCAAATCATCGAGATTGCCAAATCGCTAGCACGTAACGTCCGTATATTAATCATGGACGAGCCAACCTCCGCGCTCAGCAATACCGAAGTGCAAATCCTCTTTCGCATCATCCGTGAACTCAAAGCACAGGATGTGGCGATTGTTTATATCTCCCACAAACTAGATGAACTGCTGCAAATTGGGGATTACTTCACTGTACTACGCGATGGTCATCTGGTAGGGGAAGCACCTGCCGCCGAAGTCAATCTGAATTGGATTGTTGAAAAAATGGTTGGTCGTCGTCCTGAATCGCTGTTCACACGGGATGAACACGATGCCAAAGAAGAACTGCTGCGGGTTGAAGATATGACAATGCCACGTGCGGGTGGTGGCTATATCGTGGATCACGTCAGCTTCACCCTTCGTGGTGGCGAAATCCTCGGAATCTATGGCTTGATGGGAGCCGGACGCACCGAACTCCTTGAAAGTTTGATGGGGCTGAATCCCGAAGCACACGGGAAAATTTGGCTTTCCGGCAACAGCCTCGACAAGAAAGATATTCGCTCCCGGATCGCGCTCGGTTTATCGTTGATACCGGAAGATCGTCAGCTCAAAGGGCTGATCCAAAAACTCTCAGTTGCCCATAATATCACCCTTGCCAGCCTACAACATTATATTTCACGCCTTTTCCTATCCTATAAAAAAGAACGCGAAAGTATCAAACAGGAAATTAGCGATTTACGCATCAAATGTGCTAGCCCCGACAATCTGGTGACCTCGCTCAGCGGGGGTAATCAACAAAAGGTAGTTGTCGGTAAAAGCCTGTTGACCTCGCCCAAAGTGCTGATGATGGATGAACCCACTCGCGGTATTGATGTGGCAGCCAAAGGTGAAATTTTTGAAATCATGAATCAACTCGCCTTACGCGGACTAGGCGTGGTATTTGTGTCGTCCGAGTTAAAAGAAGTGCTGGCGATGGCGGATCGTGTTCTGGTCATGGCGAAAGGACGTATCACCGCCGAGTTCCAACGCTCCGAAATTACACAAGAAGCATTAGTAGCTGCGTCGGTGGCGATGTCCGACGTAGCCCAAGAAGGGGTTTCTGTATGAGCAGTCAGGCGAATATTTCGCTCCCGCAGCCGGCGACCACCAAATCAAACGTCCGGCGTGATCCACGTATGTTGTTTTTACAACTGCGTACCTTGATCGCCTTGTTTATTCTCGTAATTATTTTCTCATTCACCGCGCCATCATTTTTGACGACCGGCAACATCGTCATCATGGTCAAGCAGGTCGCCATCAACGCCATCCTCGGCGTGGGTATGACCTTCGTGATTTTGACGGGTGGCATTGATCTGTCCGTCGGGTCAATTGTTGGCTTGGCAGGCATGGTGGCAGGCGGTCTCATCAATGAAGGATTGCTGATGCCGATGCTTGGTGTATCCATCTTCTTCAACATCCCGATTGTCATCATTATCACGTTGGCAGTCGGCGCGTTCATCGGCATGTTAAACGGCTTGGTCATTACCAAGTTTAATGTCACACCCTTTATCGCCACGCTCGGTATGTTATATCTTGCGCGGGGTGCAGCCCTCCTGCGTTCTAACGGCGCGACTTATCCAAATCTCGTGGGAAATGATCTGCTTGGGAATACAGGCTTCCCAATTCTCGGCTCTGGCACACTTTTAGGTCTACCTTATCCTATCTGGATCATGGTGATCTTTGCGCTGATTGCCACCTTCATCGCTACCAAAACCCCTTTTGGTCGACAGGTCTATGCGGTTGGCGGCAACGAAAAAGCCGCTGAACTTTCTGGCGTGCGTACCAATTGGATCAAAATTCTTGTTTACATGATTTCCGGCTTCTGCGCGGCGGTCGTCGGTTTGATTATCACCTCGCAGCTCGTGGCGGCGCATCCGGCAACCGGAACTAGCTACGAACTCAATGCTATTGCTGTCGTTGTACTTGGTGGAACGTCACTTAGTGGCGGGCGCGGCTCGATCTTCGGAACGATTATCGGCGCATTCGTCATCGGAGTCCTCAACAACGGCATGGTGCTTATCGGCTTATCTGATTTTGTGCAAACCGCGATTACCGGCTTCGTCATCGTCGCCGCAGTCGTGATTGATCAATTCCAACAGCGCGTACAGCGTCAACTCGTCTTGCAGCAAGCAACCTCACAGGTTGTCGAGCAAGCCCAACCCAAGGGAGGTGATGTTTAGCCGATGAAAGTGTCTGTTTAGAGATTTTGAATATCAGATATTACTGATCAAGTGGAGATAAAATGTTACATAAATTGAACTTAAAGCGTATCCTCCTTCCATTGTTCTTAGTTCTCGGTTTGGGGTTGATCGCCATCGTCCCTGTCATGGCACAAACCGCCGATGTACCCAAAGGCAACGGCGAACTAATCGTGATTATCACCCCGGCGCATGACAACCCCTTCTTCAAAGCCGAAGCCGATGCCGCCGATGCTCGCGCCAAAGAATTGGGTTATGATACCCTACTGCTCGAACACAACGACGATGCCGCCCTCCAAGACCAGCACTTTGATACGGCGATTGCCCGTAAAGCCGCCGCCATTATCCTCGACAATGCCGGTGCCGATGCCAGTATCGCCGCCATCCAGAAAGCTAAAGATGCCGGTATCCCAACCTTCTTGATCGACCGTGAAGTCAACGCCACAGGTGTCGCTTTGGCACAAATCGTGTCCGACAATTACCAAGGTGCGACCCTCGGTGCAGAACAATTCGTCAAGCTCATGGGCGAAAAAGGGACTTACGTTGAATTGCTCGGCAAAGAAACCGACACCAACGCCCACATTCGTTCACAGGGTTACAACGACATCATCAGCCAATATCCTGACATGAAGCAGGTTGCTCAACAATCTGCCAACTGGTCACAGACCGAAGCTTTCGATGTCATGCAAACCATCATCCAAGCGCATCCTGACATCACAGGTGTCATTTCCGGTAACGATACGATGGCACTCGGCGCATCAGCCGCTCTCGTAGCCGCTGGCAAGGGTGATGTGATTGTCGTCGGATTCGACGGTAGTCCAGATGTCATCCAGTCCATCAAGCAAGGCGCAATCAAGGCCACCGTTCTCCAACCTGCCGCTTTGTTGGCGACCACCGCAGTCGATCAGGCTAGTGTCTACATTCAGACCAAAGTTGCCCCCAAGGAAGAAAAGCAGTCCATTCCTTGTGACCTCGTTACCCCCGAAAACGCTGACCAATTTGGTGTCTTCGCTCGTCTGCCTGAAACCGCAGCACCCGAAGCGACACCCGCTGTATCCGATATTCCTCATGGGAACGACGAACTGATCGTCATCATTACTCCGGCGCATGACAACCCCTTCTTCAAAGCGGAAGCCGATGCCGCTGATGCTCATGCTAAGGAATTGGGTTACACCACGCTGCTGCTCGAACATAACGACGATGCAGCTCTCCAAGACCAACATTTTGATACCGCCATCGCCCGTAAAGCTGCGGCAATCATCCTCGACAATGCCGGTGCAGATGCCAGTATCGCCGCCATCCAGAAAGCCAAGGATGCAGGTATCCCAACTTTCTTGATCGACCGTGAAGTCAATACCACCGGTGTCGCGCTGGCACAAATTGTGTCCGATAACTATCAAGGTGCGACCCTCGGCGCAGAACAATTTGTCACACTCATGGGCGAAAAAGGAACATATGTTGAGTTATTGGGTAAGGAAACCGACACCAACGCCCACATTCGTTCACAGGGTTACAACGACATCATCAGCCAGTACCCCGACATGAAGCAGGTTGCTCAACAATCTGCCAACTGGTCACAGACCGAAGCTTTCGATGTCATGCAAACCATCATCCAAGCGCATCCTGACATCACCGGTGTCATTTCCGGTAACGACACCATGGCGCTCGGCGCATCAGCCGCTCTCGTAGCCGCTGGCAAGGGTGATGTGATTGTTGTCGGTTTCGACGGCAGCCCCGATGTCATTCAGTCCATCAAGCAAGGTGCGATCAAGGCGACAGTGTTACAACCCGCCGCTTTGCTGGCAACCACCGCCGTCGATCAGGCCAGCGTCTACATTCAGACTGGTGTCGCTCCCAAGGAAGAAAAACAATCTATTCCTTGCGAACTCGTCACCCCTGACAATGCTAATGACTACGGCGTATTCGCCAAGTTAGTCAAGTAAATTCACCTCACCAAACGGAGTGCTTATCCCTTAAGCACTCTGCCTTCACTATATAGGGGCGCAACATGTTGCGCCCGTTTTCTTAAATATCATCCGCCGCAATTTAATCCCTTACCAATGATAGCATTCTTGTAAGGGCGGGATGTGCATAGCCTCCCGCCCACTTCAACACGTTACCAGATATTTTATGAGACGAAACAATGAATCGATACGATTATTGTAGGGCTGAGGCGTGCCTCAGCCGTTCTTAAAACACCCAATATATTATTCCCTAAGTTTAAATTAACAAACTTACTCTACCAAATTCCAACCGTCTACCAACTTGCTTAACAATCCCACTCCTCTAAAATGGTTAGCGCCAAACTCGCGCAAGAGTTACAAAATGTTCTTCCAAATGGTCACCCTTTCACTCTCAATATCGAATATCCTATCTATAGGGACGTAGGGATTTGCCGCTGGCAAATCCTCTACTAACAAACCTATATCCCAACGCACCTTTACATCAAAATCTTGGCAAATTCAGCACAAAATCTCGGTTTGCCATTGCCGCTTTTGCTGCCATTTGCGCCGATTCAGCGGATACTCACTCAATAACGCCGTAAACGACTACCAGTTGCAACTGCAACATTTCTAATATTTTGAACATCGCCGACATAAAATGCACACTGAATCTGAAGAATTTGCAGAAACTTCCGAAGTTTCTCCCGTGAAATGCAATAGAATCGTCGAGGAAGTTGTGAAGTTTCCGAATCAAGTGAATCAAACGGGGTAAACGGTGTACGGAGGAGGCATGCCTCCTCCGCTGCTCAAAACGAAGAACG
>JBBSBM010000169.1:0-9862 GCA_038251275.1 Aggregatilineales bacterium | reverse complement strand
GCCGTTTACCTATTTGCACTCTTTAAAGACCGGAAGCAATGGGAATACGAATGGGCATCGATCAGAGATAAAGGAAATGAAAAAGAAAACTTCCAAAGGTACTCAAACCGATGGAAGTTCACTTCAGGTGTCTTTAGGTGAACCAGATAAGACCCAGTCCGAACCACTCCTCAAGTATAAAACCGTAATTTTTCTCCAGCAATTGACATTTCCTCAGAACGCAAATCTTGCGCGTCTCTCGAACAAACACTGATTTGGCTTTTCGGTAGGACGAGAGAGGGGTTAGCTCCCTCGATCCACCTTGAAGTACCGTCGCGGAGGCTAACGGCGCTCCTACCCACGAGAATAACACGGGTTGGCAGTTCGTTGATTTCGTGAGCGGTTTTGTTCGATCAACTTCAGTTTGCGGAGGAAACCCAATCATGACTCGTGTTTTCGTTTTCACCAATCACAAAGGGGGTGTCGGTAAATCGACATCCGCCACCAATACTGCGCTCGGTATTGCCGGGATGCTGCGACGTGCAGGCGCACCCAATTCTCGTGTCCTGCTGATAGACACAGACAGTCAGGCACATGCGACCCTCGTTACAACCGGAACGAAGGACTATGGCGCAGACAACAGTCTATATACCGTTCTGATGGCAGATCGCCAGAATGCGGCACAGACGCTTCTCAATTGCATTGTGCAATCGACATGGGATGCTGATTTGCATATCCTGCCTGCCTCACCAATATTGGAGGGTGCAGAGCGCGAATTGATGGGGATTGCTGGTGCGCCGTATCGTCTCGCTGATCCATTGAGTCGCATCTCCAATCGTTATGCTGCCATCGTCATTGACACCCGCCCGTCATTTTCCCTCATGACCGAAATGGGATTGATTGCTGCAACGGACGCAATTGTTCCTGTTGAACCGCGTTATCTCGAAACCGTTGGGTTGATGAGCGTCATTGGGAAAATCAATGACATTCGCGAAGGCTGGCGGCAGCCGAACTTGCGGGTCAGCGGCATTCTAGTCACCAAGATGAGCGCCCGCATTCGGGGACACAACCATCTACTCAACGAACTCAAAGCGCACAGCGTTTTGGGTAAGCTGCTGGTCGGCGTTATTCCAGCGAACGAAGCGGTGTCCTACGCCCATCAAAACCACCAGAGTGTCTTCAATTACGATCCTCAAGCGCCAGCAAGTAAGGCATACGCGCAGTTCGTCGGCAAACTCGTACAGCGTATGGCGAAGGAGGGTGTCTAATGCCACCCAAGAACCAAACCCAGCGAATTGATGAGCTACTCGGCGGCGTGACCGAGGAACTTCTGATGGGCAATCCACAGCAGTTTCAGGACAACAGCATCCGTGTCGAACGCCTGCTTCTGGAGATGGTGCGCCCTGATCCAGTGCAACCGCGTCGAGTGCTGCCAGAGCAGTTACACTTCGCCTTCCATAGTAATCGTCTCACGCCCACACAAGCACTGAAGGAACTTGTTCAGCTTGTACAGGTTGCCGCGCGCCAACGAGGGCGACCTTTCAATAACGTGTTGGAATTACTACCTAACCCGGACGATGAGAATGATGAAGAACAGGTAGTCCATCTCTCACCTGAAGAACAACTGCTCCACGATCTGGTCAACCTCGCCGTTACGATTCGAGATGATGGACAGGTCAATCCACTGACTGTGGTTGATGTCTCGCAGGGGGTTACACAGCAGTTTCGCATCGAGACAGGTGAACGCCGTTACTGGGCAACATGGCTGCTGCGTGATTTCATCTCTGGCTACACAGGTGACGGTATGATTCCCTGCATCATCATCCCAGCGGAACGTTCATCGGTGTTCCGGCAGGCAAAAGAGAATACTGCTCGTGCAGGATTATCTTCGGTAGCTATGGCACGGCAAGCCGCCCTGCTCATCCTGACGGTGCATGGCTGTCCAATCCCAGACACCGCTGTAACGAATGACTTCTACCGTCAGGCATTGGAACTTGATTTAAGAGGGAAACGAGAATACACCGAAGCAATCCTGACCGCGATGGGTGGAATTGATAAAGGACATCTTTATCACTATAAAATGCTACTTCGACTATCTGATGAAGCCCTAGAAATTGCTGATCGACACAACATTGATGAGTTCCGACTGCGCCCTGTACTACAACTTCCCCAAGAAGTTCAGGCTGAAATGGTTCAGCAAATTATCCAGTTCAACCTTACGGGACGACAAGTTCAAGAGATTTGTGGCAAAGGGTTGGATGCTGAGGTTGATAACAATTCCGCAGTTATCTCTCCTCCAGTCAAGCGATTTGTTAAATCCATGAAAACTCTCAATGACAATCAGGAGGATGAATTTGTACAGGGTCTCCTAACTGAAGAGAAGACTATAACCATGGCACGCGCACGGCTGGATTCAACCATTGAATTTCTGATGCGTGTCAAAAATCGGCTACCGAAAGAATAAAAAGGTATACGTGCGTATACCTTTTGGAGAACCTGATGATCCGCAAATGCCGCAGCCCACCCTAGAATGCAAAACCCACCGACGAGGAACGCAGGTGGGCGGGAACGGGAATGATACATTGGTGATCTAGATAATCCTAATGTATCACAACCTCCAATCTCCTGCAACTGATTTTTGAGCTTACGTCGTGTTTTTCTAACACGACCTTTATTCGACTTTGCCTGTTGCTTGGAGGTTTTTGAGATGACACTTGATCTGGAGCATATTCGCTCCCGTAATCCCATTGAGGAAGTGGTCGCGGAGAAGTTCGCACTGAAGAAGTCTGGCTCGCGCTACATTGGTATCGAACATGACAGCTTAGTGATCGTACCCAATACAGGATTCTATTTTTGGAATTCGCGCGGCGAACAGGGTGACGTGTTTGATTTTGTCGGACGGCATCTACTGTCGCTTGGAGCGTGGAACAACCACGACGCAACGCAGTTTATGGAAGTGGTGCGCTATCTAGCCCAGCGAGCTGGCATCGCCTTGGAAGAAAACATCAATTTTAAGCAGTCGTCCGCGTGGGCAGAGCGACAGCTTGTCCAGCGTTTGCACGATACCCTCGTGAATACACCCGCTGCACTCACCTATGTCACCGAGAAGCGCGGCTGGCATCTCGCAACCGTCAAAGCGGCGCGGCTAGGATTTATGCCACAGGATAAGCGTTTGCTGCTGGCTGAGTTGAACCTGTCGGACAACTGGCGGACGGTGATTCAGAAGTTTCCATCCAACATGATCGTCTATGTTCACACCGAACGGGGACGATTGATGTATCTTAGCGGACGAAGCATCGAAGGAAAAAAACACTACAATCCACCCCGCGAAATCATCGGTGAGCGCCAACCGTACTACAATCATCTCTACAGTCCACAATCCGAACATGTCGTCATCGTCGAAGGTCAGGCGGATGCGATCACCTTAGGGGAGTGGAACATTCCGGCGGTTGCCATCGGTGGAATGCAGGCAACCGATGATTTATTGAACCAATTGAAAGCGCATCCGCGCCTGTTCGTCGCGCTGGACAATACCGAAGATGCCCGCACCAAAAGCCGCAGCATTGCCCTGACGCTGAAGGGCGAAACCTATCTGCCATCGCTGCCATCCGATGTGAAGGATGTGAATGAGTGGCTGCAAAAAGGGGCAGCAGCAGAGGATGCCCTGGCACTGCTCAACAAAGCGGAAATCTGGCTGGCAGTTGAAGTCCAGGACATCGCGGCATTGGAGGGGTTGGCACGACAGGATGCGATTCGTGTGCTGTTCACCCATGCCGCCGGATTGGAAGATTTCGCGCTGGCAGAGTTTAAGACCCTAGTTGCGAAGATTGGGGTGAACGGGCGCTCATTTAACGAATTTTTCAAAGCAGCTCAATCCCAGAAGGAACAGACAGAGGGAGAAGATATGCCCGAAGTGTTAAGCGACAGCATCCCGATTTTATCTCCGGCATTGGGTTTTCGACGCGATGTGGCAATGGTTACGGTATCGGTCATCGAGCGTACCAAAGAGAATAAACTCAATACCCAGCCTTATCTCGTAACCAGCACCCGCGAATTGCGCCGTTTGTCAGAGGAACAAATCATCACCATCAGCAATCAGGAAGTCGCCTTGAAAGTCATCCCTGACGGTTCCGAGTTTCTGATGCGCTGGCGCTACAGCGATATTCGACGCTATCTGGACGGTGAAACCATCCAGCCCGGTGCAGTGTTTGCCGCTATCCATGAACTTTTCAAGACTTACGTCGATTTTCGCTCCGATATCGAGAGCCGCCTGCTGACGCTGTGGACAATTGGGACATACTTCTACACTATGTTTCCTGCTTATCCGTATCTGGCGTTGAACGGTCCGAAGAACAGCGGAAAAAGCACGGTGATGCGGGTGTTGCAGCCGCTGGCATTCAATATGATTACGACCTCCGACCCAACCGGTCCAAGTATGTTTCGGCTGATCCACCAGACAAGCTGCACGGTTGGGATTGACGAAGCCGAACGCTACCACAACCCGAAAGACCCCGGAATGCAGCAGATACGCCAACTCCTCAACAGCGGCTATAAGCAGGGAATGCCTGCCATCCGCGTCACGGGCGATGATCTGAAACCGCAGGCATTTGACGTGTATTCGCCCAAGATTCTAGCAGCCATCATGGGACTGGAGGACATCCTCGCCAGCCGCTGCATTGCTATCCCGATGCGCCGCACAACCCGCAAAATGCTCTCATTCCCGCCGGATTTCGACGGGGCCGCGCTTCGCCACCAACTCTACATATTGGCATTGACGCACTTTCAAGCCGTGTATACCAACTACTTCGAGCGCCCCGAACTGCATAAGCTCCACAATCGCTCTGGTGAGTTGTGGTCGCCGTTGATCGCGCTGGCAGCGTTCTTTGAAGAGCAGGGTGGTGTCGTCGGCCTGCTGGATGCGATTTCCAATGCTGCGGAATGGGATGAGCAGATCAGCGAAGGCAAGTCGCTCAGTGAACGCGAAGAAGCGGTTTTGCAGGCGCTGGAACTACTCACCCGCAACGCAGATGAAATTGTCTGGGTGAAGGGGACAGATTTACGCGAGAAGATTCGCAGCCTGCTGGGACAATCGGCTGACGAGATGGGCAATGCCCAGTGGATCGGGCATGTGCTGAAGCGCTTGCAGCTGATCGACAATTCACGGCGCAAGCATCATGTCGGTGGCAAACTTTACGCTATCGAGCGACACGAAGTGCTGGATATGATGCAGCGCTATGATGTGCCACCGATTGAAAACGGAACCCCAAAATAACCGATCAAAGTGGTCAAACCGGTCAACCAGTCAGCATCCCTGATCGGTTTGACTGGTTTGACAGGCTTGACCGGTTTTTCACACAGTTCAAATGAGATGGCGGGTCTTCATCTTGAAAACCACACTTAGCTCAACTTTGCACATGACAATCCTTGCTCAAAGTGTTGATCTCAAGGTGAATTATCAAAAGAGGTCGGATTTTTCGAACAACTACATCTCACAATGCCACACGAAAAATCATACTAGGTGGTTCCCTTGAGCAGGAAAAGCACACTCAAATGTGCAAAAATCGAGCTTACGTTTGAACCGTCAAAATCTACAAAGAATCATTTAGACACTATCACAAAATGAGAAACTAATCTGGCAACAACTTGTTGCTCCTTGACAGACTCATGTTTTCGATTTAGGATTTAACCATTTAGTTAGAAATAAAACCAAATGGTTTATTTTATAACTGTTTAGTTGGAATAAGGGATACAAGCATGTCACAAACGAGTTCCAAACGTGGGCGTATACACAATGCGGAGGGTGCGCGTGAAGCCATTCTCAATGCAGCAGAGAAAGTCTTCGCCGAGCAGGGTTATGATGGTGCACGCATCGACGTGATTGCCACAGTAGCGGGCTACAACAAGAGTCTGATTTTTCAATACTTTGGCGATAAGCTGAATTTGTATGTAGGCGTAATCCGACGTGCGGATGAGCAAATTCGTGGGTTTCAAAATCAAATCTTGTCGGAACTGTTAGCAAGCGAAACTGTAAGTGATATCAAGCAACTGAAGGCCTTGCTGGGAACCTTCATCAAGGCTTATTTTGATTATTTGGTCGATCATCCTCATTTCGTGCGAATCCTGAACTGGGAAATGGCTAAAGGATGGCAGACGTATGCCCAGCTTGCTACGGAAAGCGACCAAGCAGAATTTGTCGCTTTGAGTTCGTCAATCCAAAAGATGCAGGATGCAGGCTGGTTACGTTCCGAATTAAATGCGATGAGCCAAATAATCTTAGGCTTGTTTACCAGCCATTTATATCTGGGCTTATTGCCCTTGTTCAAGCTTTATTTACCGACCTTTGATTCTCAAACTGAAGACGGATTGGCACAAGCGCGTGAATTTATTGTCGAATTTATCATGCATGGATTGATCGTAAATTCTGGCGAGGCAAAAGAACAGAATACAGAGCCACAAGATAATCGTCATGCTAAAAACTGATACTAGCGAGGACTACTCTACTATGAATTGCAACAACCCTAAAACAGACGTTCTTATTATTGGAGCCGGGCCAACCGGACTTATACTGGCCTGCGATCTCTTACGCCGTGGTATTCAATGTCGCATTATCGACAAAGCCGCTGTACCTGCGACAACTTCGCGTGCACTGGGTCTTCAGGCGCGAACATTGGAGTTATTCGAAACGATGGGACTCATTGATCAGGTTCTCAAGGAGGGCGGACCCGTTTTGGGAGGTAGCCTCTATAACGGCGATCAACTGCTAACCTCTGTAGGAGGCGAGGCTGTTATCCAAAAACTACAGCAAAAGCGGGATATGCCCTACCCGATGACGTGGATTATGCCCCAAAGTGAAATCGAGACGATATTAATTTCATGGTTGCATGATTTGGGTGGCTCAGTGGAGCGTTCATGCGAACTCAAAAATGTTCGTCAGGATGCCGAAACAGTCAGCGCAACCGTCAGCACAGCAACTGGTGCAGAGGAAATTCAGGCACACTGGTTGGTTGGGTGCGATGGTGCGCGCAGTCAAGTGAGACATCAATTGGGCGTTTCATTTGAGGGCACTACCTATGAGGAAAATTTCTTACTCGCTGATGTGGATGTAGATTGGAAACGCAGTCGTGACATGACCCACACCTGGTTCCGCCCCGAGGGCATGATTGCGGTCTTCCCGTTTCCGGGCGGTCATCAATGGCGTATCTTCGCTGATCTTATTCCAGTAACCGGTGCTTCTACGCTGTCTGTATCTCTTGAGCTTTTCCAACAGATCTTCCAAGAACGCACTGGCGATCGCGTCACAAAGATTAGCAACCCAACCTGGATGTCCAACTTCATCATCAACTGCCGTATGGTGGATCACTATCGTGTGGGGCGGATCTTTTTGGCGGGTGACGCGGCTCATATCCATAGCCCGTTTGGAGGGCAGGGTATGAACACTGGCATTCAAGATGCCTATAATCTGGCATGGAAACTGGCGCTGGTCATTTCGGACAAAGCCAAAGAGACCCTGCTTGATACCTATGAAGAAGAACGCAAACCCGTTGCCAAAGGTGTGCTCCAGAGCACAGACACTAATACCAAAGTGATGTTATCCAAAAATCCTGTGATGCGATTCCTGCGCGAACGCATTATGTCGTTGGTTGCCTTTCAAGCCTATCTTCTTCGACGTGCATCCGAACTCGATATCAATTATCGTGAATCGTCCCTCTCCAAATCTTACGGACAGACCTCTCGTAACTGGTTTGGTTGGCAAACCGCGCCACATGCTGGTGATCGTGCCCCTCAAGGTTATGGCTGTGACAGTCTCACTCGAACAGAGGCCAGCCTATTTCAGGAATTTCAGGGTACACATTTCACGCTGTTGTTGTTTAGCGGTTTGAAACACACTTCGGAAAGTTACGCCAGCTTGATAAAGATCGCGGAACAAGTCGGAACACAATTAGGGAATATGGTAAAAACTTTGATTATTATTCCTGACAATGCCAAGCCTGCAAACCTCGATTGGACAGGAAAGATTCTACTGGATAACGAACATGAGTTACATCGTCTCTATGGTGCTGGAACACCTTCGCTTTATTTAATCAGACCAGATGGCTACATCGGATTTCGCGGGTCATCAGCAACCAACAAATCGTTGCTCGATTATTTAGCTCAATTTTGCACAGCTTAGGTGTGCATTGTCTGCTCAAAGGAAGCAGATAATATGATTTTTCGAATGTCATTGTGAGATGTCGATGTCATAAATTATGTAGCTTTTGATAATTCATCCTGAGCATGGATTGTCATGTACAAAGTCGAGCTTAGAGGAGTTCGGCGAATTGTTCCAGTTCGGCGACGGTCACAACCAGTCCCTGCCGCGTCAGGGTAGCAAGGTAATCCTCGACGCTGTAGGGCGGATTCTTGAGCCGCGCCCGCACTTTGCGGACAGCAACACAGAATTTTCCCGGTGCGAGGTGCAGATGATTCACTAAAAAATCATCAGGATGCTGGGTTTCAATACCATAAGGCTTGAGGGCATCCTCAGGAAAATCTTGCAGGTTCTGCGTGACAATCACATCACAGCGCCCCACAATTGCCGCTGCCAGCACATGGCGATCATCAGGATCGGGCAGCACCAGCGTTTCGATGAGCGCTTCATAGCCTGTGATGAGGGCATCCCGCACTGCGGTATCCATCAATGTGCGGGTTCGCTCCAACGCGGCCCTATCCCGATGGGGTTCATTTCTCAGAAGTGCTTCAATCCACTCTCGGTGAATGTCGGCTGTCCATTTTGCCCGAAACAGGTCCTCGACTGCCAGTTGTAACAAAATATCTCGAATAGGCGCTGGATAGAGAACGTTGGCATCCAGCAGTGTTGTGACATCGCTCATGCTAGTCGTACCCCATATCCTGTTCCTGGGCATCCGCCACCAATCGGTCAAGAACCGCTTCCCGTTCCTGATCGATGGCTTGCTTGTAGTTCATGACATCTTCCATGCGAATACGACGATGTTTACCGACCTTGCGGTAGGGGATTTGCCCTGCTTCCAGAAGCTTGATGAGGAATGGGCGGGATACATGCAGAATATCGGCAGCCTGCACACTGGTTAGTTCGGCATCTTCGGGAATGAGGGTCACACCCTGCCCGGATGCCATAGCCCCCAATATATCCAGGAGCAAGGTCACAGCTCCGGCGGGCAGTTCAAGCGGTTCGTCATGATCGGCATCAATCACCCGCAGCGTCAGCGGCTGATCCTCACGGGCATAACGCGAGAGCAACTGCTTGGATGTACGGGCAATGACGGACTCGCGTTCAGTTGGGGGGAGTTGTCGATAGATAAACATGGGGCAAACGCCTCCAAATACTGGATTTCTATGTTTAAATTACTACACAAATGCAATAAACGCAATAAGTGAAACATGTGCAGTGTTGCGCTTGATGCGGTTCAAGCGACGATCTGGCGAGTAGATCATCGGCAGGTCACTCCTCGATTTCCAACGCCCCTCACCTTAGCCTGATCGTCATGCCGCGTCTGCTCCATGCCGCCTGTCTTTAGGTGCATTTCTCATTGCACAGTACCACGCCACCCCGCTGTCTCATACCTGCAAGCAGGTACGGCTACGGGTTTGCTTCTGGCTTGCGCCGTTTCTCTCATAGCAAACCCGTGCCGCCTTTCAGGTGAGCAGCAGGGAACCCCGACGTGGTAAGACCTGTGCAGAAATGCACCTTAACAAAAATACATGCGGGTTATCGATCAGACGGATGCATCGTTAGCCAGGCCGCGTTAGCTCGAAAGGGCGCGCTGTAAGTTATCCCGGAGCCACTGTGCCCCGACGGACTCCTACAGATGGTCGCAATGTCCCGCAGTATCAAGCGCTCTCGATCCTGTGATGTGGGACACAT
>JBBSBM010000168.1:0-10101 GCA_038251275.1 Aggregatilineales bacterium | reverse complement strand
TGACTTCATACGCAATTTCAGTCTGAAATCAGGAACTATTCAGATATAACATGTATCATTTGAACCGTCTTGACCTTGAAAACGATCTGAAACGGCTTCCCATAATTGACTACACATCTCTAATGTGACATTGTCGAATAACGCTCAAATACGAAAATTTGTGCTATGATAAGAACATGTATACCCTGCCTGTTTTCTCTCATTCTGTGTGTCTCTGCGAAGCCTCCTTCGGGACTGTGGTAAAAATGCATTTGGTTTTGCAATTTCGGCGGTTCACTCCCTCACATCCGCTGCAACTGCACAACACCGACGACGCGGTGGCATTACGGGAGCCAATCGCTGCACTCAGCGGCATCAGCCGAGCCAACCGCTGCACAAAATTGTTAATTCAGCGGATGCTCCCTTGCCTCCCGCCCGCCATTTCAGCGGATTTTGTGCAGTTTGCGAATCAAAAACGTCACCCTCTCGAACGACGTTTTATTGTTAAACATACCGTATTATCTCTGTGTCTCTGTGGTTAATCTGTATTGCTTGCTTTAATCATGCACAATCGCTTCCATCGTCAAATTCTCAGCTATCAATTCTGCCACATCCTTAATAATCATACCCGTACCGCTGTCATTGGCCTTTGCCGTTTCAAACATCTGAGCACAGAATGGGCATCCGACCGCTAACACTTCGGCTCCCGTCGCCTTAGCTTCTTCATAGCGTTCGACATTGACTGCTTTTGTACCGTGTTCCTCTTCCTTCCAGAACTGTGCGCCGCCCGCCCCACAGCAGAAAGATTTCTTCTTATTACGGGGCATCTCAATCAGGTTCTCACTGACCATGCCTAGCACGTTACGAGGCGCTTCAACCACATCATTGTGCCGTCCCAGATAGCATGGATCATGGAAGGTGACATTGCTCATCTTCTTCGGGCTGGCGCTCGCTGGAACTTTACCGGCTGCCATCAATTCCTCAATCAGCTCGGTATGATGTACCACTTCATAATTCCCACCGAACTCAGGGTATTCTTTGCCGATGTTATGGTAACAATGTGGGCAGGTCACCACGATACGCTTGGGATTAACCTCATTCAGTGTTTCCACGTTACCTGTCGCCAGTTCGAAGTACAGGTCTTCCTTGCCTGCTCGCCGTGCCACATCACCGGTACAATTTTCTTGCTCACCCAACACCGCGAAGTTCACCCCCGCCGCGTTCAATATCTTGACCAGCGCCCGTGCAGTAAGTTGTGCCCGTGGATCATAATTCACCGCGCAGCCTGTCCAGTACAGAATATCAAAGTTGGGGTTTTCATCGACTGTTGGCACGGGAATTTCCAAGCCTTTTGCCCACTTGAATCGATCCTCACGGGGGGCTTGCCACGGATTACCCTGTCGTTCCATTCCTTTGAATGCACCTTGCAGTTCTGTTGGAAATTCTGATTGCATCAATACCAAGTCACGTCGGATGTTCAGGATGTCCATCATCGGCTCATTACCCACCGGACAAATGTCGATGCATGCGCCACACGATGTACACGCCCAAACTGCCGACTCGCTGATCGCCATCCCCACTAACGAGAACTCCGACTCCGACCCTCCGGCTAAATCGGTCATATGGTCGCGCATGTAATAGCGCTTGTTGATTTCTAAAGCCGAGGGGGAAAGTTCTTTTCCGGTCACATAAGCCGGACACACATCTTGACATCGGTTACACATAATGCAGGCGAAACCGTCCAAAATGTTGGTCTTGGGCAAATCTTCCAGCTTATTCACGCCAAATTGCTCAATGTCCGGGTTTTCCAAATCGAGTTTATCCATCGCACCCATCGAAGTGCGCTTTGGTTTGGTCAGAAAGTTCAACGGAGCCATAAACAGATGCGCGTGTTTGGAATAAGGAAAGTAGGGCGTGAACACCAGAATACCGCCCAGTGCGATCCACCAGAAGGCATGTTCCATTGTCGTCAATGTATCAGCACTCATCCCACCCCAAATCGGTGAGAGTAAAGTCGCGAAGGGCATGAAAATATCCGCACCATGATGCGCTACAAATACCGACTCGCCTAAAAACCGTGAACCTACGTGCAGCAGGATGAATATTCCTACTACCAATGAGTCGGTCGCAATCGCACCTGCCTTCACTTTGGGGTACAAGAGAATATTATCGTGATATGCCAACTCTTTTTTATTAGGTAGCACGAATCGCCGCAAGATGAAATACACCACGCCCACCAACACAGCGATACTCAGTACGTCACCAATCAGGCGATAAAGATCATAAATAAAGCCGAAATTTTGCAACCATTCCAAAAAGTTCGGGATAAAACCTTTGAAGGTATCTAGTCCGTTGACCAGAAAATAATAGGTGAACCCCCAAACAATTCCCAGATGAAACAGACTGCTCACACGTCGCGTTTTGAGTGTGGTTTGCTGGGTGAGATAAACCGTGAGCGCCTTCCACAACCGTTGGGGCAGGTGATCCAAATAAAGCTGGCCTTCTCCGCGATTAATGATGAGGTACATATCGCGGAAGCCGCTGTAAGTCGCGCCGGCGGCCAGCACCGCCAGCAGAATAAAAAGGAATTGTTCAAATGGTGTCAGCATAAATTTCCCTCATGAAGTATTTTGTTGATGTGGGCGCGAACGACACATTTTAGAAGTGTAACACTGCTCGAATCGAAACGCTAAAACGCACATTTGTGCATTTCGTAAATATGGTCTGGTTTTTGTAAGAATTATGCGCTGGCTGTCTTCTAAAAAGAGGTATGAATATGCATCATCCATTTTCATAATCGATTCGCATATAAACTTCAGTAGTTGTTAGGAGAATGTTGTGTCGCTGGATTTTACCCCCATTGATAATCACGAAATGACAATGTTACAATTTTCAGAGCATTTTACGGTCGAGGATTTACGCACCGCGACAAACGAATCGGTAGATACTCTTTTAAAAATTGTTCGTGGCTTGAATGATACGCAAGTTGCCTTTTTGCCCATTGATCCCGAAGCTGATGATCCTTACGCCAAACCCGGGGAAGAAAAAATTGGATGGAGCATTGCTCATCTCGTCGTTCATGTCACTGCTACCAGTGAAGAATGGGCAACCTACAGCAGCTTTTTAGCCCGTGGTATTTCATACCCCGCCGAACCACGTTTGCGCCACGAAACCGAATGGACAACAGTAACCACCACGGCTCAGTGCATACAACGCTTGGAAGAAAGCCGTCGTATTCGTTTGGGTTATCTGAGTGCGTGGCCCGATCAACCAAATTTAACGACCCTACGTGAATTATCACCGAAGTTTATCGAACGTTTCGGACAGTTCAATGCGGCTGTCTGTTTCCTCTTCGGTCTAAAACACGAATTGGGACATTATGCTCAGTTCCATGAAGTTGCGCGGCAAGCCAAAGCTGCCTCAGAGGTTGCTACCGCTGGTGTATAAATAATCTGCTTGTAATACAAAAGAGCGCAGGGTTTAGCTGCGCTCTTTTTGTTTATAAGGTCGTGGATTTAGGGTCGAGAGACATTATAGCTGTTGGATGTGTTATACGGCGAAGATTGATAGGTTTGCACATTAAATGTGCTGGCGCCGCCTGTACAAACGGGGGCATTGCTCCACGATACGCTGTAAGGGCTAACACCACTACCACCGTTGACCGTAATTCCACTCACTGAGCATGTGCTTTTTACGGTAACGATTAACGTTGTGCCGCTGCATCCGTTTGGATAGGTAGAGGTGACCGTGATTTTTTCATTAATGCATGAACATTGTGGATCTGTACTGCCTGCAGCACAGGTTACTTTATAGATCGTGTTTTTCGTACCCCGTCCTAGCACCGCAAGGATAATCACACAGGCCAAACCAACCAATGCGATAATTAGACTGTATTCAGCCAGACCTTGCCCGTGTTGGAGCCGATTGCGTTTCTCATTTGATTGGCCTGTTACTTCCGTGTTCATAATACTCCTAGATAATGACTGATAAATGTTTATACAGGTGCGGTAGGCGCTGGGTTGAGAGCGCTTTCCAATAATGAGACAGTGACTTCGTTCATATCTGCCGGATAAATAATGATGGCAGTTTGAAGAATATCCATTTTGTTTTTACCATCGGCTGTAAGTGTGGTCATTCGTTTGCCATCATTCACAATGCCTGCAACGTCGTTATAAAGAAATACATCAACTTTATGTGAACCATTTTCATCGGTTATTGTAAAGTTGATCTGTTCCTTGGATAACACATCAGGGGTTTGAGGCACATTAACCAGATTGCTAAGGTTCAACCCCTCAGCGTTCCATTGGCTAATAAGCGTATCACTTTGAAAGACTGTAATCGGGGTAATAGCCGGTAATTCAAGTGGTGCTGATGGTGAAAGCAAGGTAGTCACCATGACGAGCATTACAGCAATAATGACGGTATACAAACTGATTGCTGTAATCATCCGCATCGTCGGACTAAAATCCCGTAGAACAGGCTTGTTCGCCCCAAATTTTTCTAGCTCGCTCCGAAATGCTGGTAGAAGTCCGCCTGTGAACGCTGCGGAACCTGATACCGGTATACCCCCTAGATCCCGTAACATGTCACGTGCCTTAACATGCTTTGAGTCGAATGCTAATGCACGTTGTAAATGGAGCTTTGCTGTTTCTGGATTACTTGTCATCCGTGCAGCCATTACCCAAGCATCAGCTGAGGGATTTTTCTGAAGAATGGTCTTTAAAAGTTGGGTAGCTGTTGCTTTATCGCCTTGTTTAAGTGCGGTCTGCACTTCTGTTAGGTTCGCCATAAATGAATCCTCTAATAATCTCTATATTTGACTCTAATGCTAAAGTCGTGATTGTTTCGATAACAAGTGTGAATTTTGTATAAATTCTAGTAAGTTGCATTCATGATTATTAATTCATGTAATGGGTGACTCTTGAATGAAGGAGTTGCGCTTGTGATCATTTTCAGCTACTCTTAAGAAATAAACACCAGAGGAAAACCGTATGTTCCATCATCACTATTTAGAGAAATACTGTTAGCCAACCGTTGCGAGTAACATTCAAGCGCAGGCGTTGGTCTGCGCTTTTTTATTTCTATGGCTGAAGGATAAAATGATGGCTGCTGTGAAAATTGTTCCCCGTCTGCCCAAAGGTATGCGTGATTTTCTGCCTGCGGATATGCTCAAACGTGAATATGTGTTTGGCATCGTGCGTGAGGTTTTTCACCTTTATGGGTTTGAACCGCTGCAAACACCTATTCTTGAATTGAAAGAAACTCTCTACGGCAAGTACGGTGAAGATGCTGAGAAGCTCATCTACAGCGCTCAACACCCCGGTGGTAAAGAAGAAGTGGCCTTACGTTATGATCTCACTGTACCTTTAGCCCGTGTCGTGGCGCAGTACGAAAACCAAATTAAGCTGCCGTTTAAGCGCTATCAACTCTCGCCCGTTTTCCGCGCCGAGCGTCCGCAGCGTGGGCGTTACCGCGAATTTTTCCAATGTGATGCGGATATAGTGGGCATTAGCGGTATGATCGCCGATGCGGAAATCATCAGCTTGATTACGACCGTTTTGCGACGGTTAGGTTTCACTCAATTTGTTGTCAAAATCAATAACCGTAAGCTGCTCACGGGTATGGGGAAATATTCGGGAGTCACGGATGAGCAACTGCCTGACTTGTACCGTAGTGTAGACAAGTTCGACAAGATTGGTGCAGAAGGCGTTGAGAAAGAGCTGCTTGAACGCGGTATTGCTCCCGATGCTGTTAGCCGCATGATCCAACTGATTACAACACGTCAGCAAGGTTTAGCTAACTTGGATGTTGTCGAAGAAATGATGGGCAATATTCCTGCCGCAACCGAAGGGCTGCGTGAACTGCGCGAGTTAGCCGCACATTTGGAAGCATCGGGTGTTCCTCCACAAAACTATGAATTTGACTTCACAATGGTTCGTGGCTTGGGCTATTACACCGGCCCGATTTTCGAAACCATCATTACCGATCCTAATCTTGGCAGTGTGACCGGGGGAGGACGTTATGATGATTTGATCGGCATGTTCCGCAAGGAAAGTCTACCTACAGTTGGTACATCACTCGGTATTGAGCGCATTGTTGATCTCATGGATATCCTTCAACTATATCCACCTAATATCGTCGGAACGGTTGTCGAGGTGTTAGTCACGGTTTTCAATGAAGAAGCGCGTCCAGCAGCCGCCAAATTAGCCGCTGATTTGCGTGCAGGTGGTGTACACACCGAACTTTATATGCAGGACAAAGGGCTAGGCAAACAATTTGAGTATGCCAATAAAAAGGGTATTCCAATGGTTGCTGTTCAAGGATCGGAAGAAGTTGCGGCAGGTGTTGTCAAGCTCAAACGTCTAAGCGACGGCACCGAAGTGACTGTAGAGCGCAGTGCAGTCGCCAATAAAGCAAAAACGATGCTCCGTTAAGTCAAAGGTGCGCTAAGACTGGCTTAGCGCGCCTGAACTTGTTTCATACGGTCATTCTCAATACGTGTTTTGGCCTCATTGAGTGAAGCGACCATCATCATTTTGACATTGTCTTTGTTGGGATAAACTTTGGTGAATATCGAGACAATCGTTCGTGCGAATGTATTAGTCGTCACCATCATCAATAACCCTAAATTGTCTGGCATAATTCGCATGGCACGTTGATAGTGGGGCATGGATGAACCTTTGGGAACAATTGCCCCCGGCTCGCTCATAATAACCAAATCGACACGGCTTTGGGTCGCTTTAAACTCGTTGGCAATCTGATCAAGTGCTTGATGATACTCATCCCATGTCCAAGTGCCTGAACCAGTGCATCCCATAATCGTTTTCTGATTGTCAAGCCATTCAACTTTTAAGGGCATGATCATGCTCCGATATTTTGACCTCTTTCATGAATATAGCGTAAATTAAGTGTAAATTTCGTAAAGGTATTTCGTTTTTTGTTAAGACTTGTCAAGAATATTGCGTTATATGTACTGGCAAGAAGGTTAGGATGACAATTTTCTTATTCCGTTATATAGTGCCAATGTCTTTTGAATAAATATTGACTTGTGAGGATAGAACTAAAAATGCCTTACCATATTGCCCAAATCAATATCGCTCGCATGGTTGCTCCCATAGATAGTCCTGTGATGCACGACTTTGTAGCCAATCTTGACCGGATTAACGCTCTCGCAGAGTCGGCTTCGGGTTTTGTGTGGCGGCTCAAAGGCGATGGCAACGATGCGACTTCACTCCGTCCTTATGAAGATGAGCGAATTATTGTGAATATGTCGGTTTGGGAGTCGATAGATGCGCTTTTTCAATATGCTTATTACAGCGACCATACCGAGATTTTTCGTCGGCGTGCTGAATGGTTTCATAAGATGACGACACCCTCGGCTGCTTTGTGGTGGATCGATGGGGGTCATATTCCAACAGTTGCTGAAGCCAAAGAAAAACTAAGTCTGATCGAACGATACGGAGCGACTCCGCAGGCTTTTACCTTTAAACAGCGTTTTACAATTGAGGAGATGATGGCTGTTTAAATAGGGTAAGTGACCCACCCGACTATCTTAATAAAATCGGGTAGAATAACGGTCAGTTGAATTCTGCGCTTCCACAATAAGCGATTGGATATTTAGATGACCGCAAATAAAACTCTTTTTCCACGTTCCAGCGGCGTATTGTTGCATCCGACCTCACTCCCCGGACGTTACGGTGTGGGCGATTTAGGTGAGTGGGCTTATACCTTTGTTGATTGGCTCGAATCGGCTGGGCAGACTATCTGGCAAGTGCTGCCTCTCGGCCCAACCAGTTATGGTGATTCACCCTATCAATCATTGTCCACATTTGCGGGCAACCCACTACTCATTAGTCTAGACAATCTGGTCACTGACGGTTGGTTATTGCCCGAAGATGTGGCAAAAGTACCCAATTTCCCTCCTTATCTGGTTGATTTTGGTAATGTTATTACTTACCACAACAATATGCTGGCTAAAGCCTATAACCGCTTTGATACGACTGCATCAGCGGCTCAACGCAGTGAATTTGTAGCATGGTGCGCTCAAGAAGCGTATTGGTTGGATGATTGGGCACTTTTTATCGCGCTCAAGAACTTCTACGGTGGCAAGCCTTGGGTCGAGTGGCCGGAAAGTGAAGCCTTACGCGATTCGGCTGTGTTGGACGATTCGCGCGTTAAAAATGCACGAAGCATTGATGAACAGAAATTCCGTCAGTGGCTTTTCTTTAAACAATGGCATGCGCTAAAGAACTATGCCAACGGGAAAGGTATTCGACTCGTCGGTGATGTGCCAATATTCGTAGCGCATGACAGCTCCGATGTGTGGGCGAACCGTGACGAGTATTATCTGGATGCCCTTGGTAATCCCACCGTGATTGCGGGCGTTCCACCGGATTACTTCAGCCCGACCGGACAGCGTTGGGGTAACCCACTTTATCGTTGGGACAAAATGGCTGAGAACGATTATCGCTGGTGGATCAGCCGGATAAATGCGACCCTCAAAATGGTCGATATTGTACGGGTTGACCATTTCAGAGGTTTCGAAGCATATTGGGAAGTGCCTGCGACCGAAACAACAGCGATTAAAGGACAGTGGGTTCCGGGACCGAAGTTTGACTTCTTTAATAGGGTAGTTCAGCAAATCGCCGAGTTGCCGATTATCGCAGAAGACCTTGGCCTGATTACCCCCGGTGTGATTGAATTGCGTGACGGGTTAGGTCTGCCCGGTATGAAAATCCTCCAATTTGCATTTGGGGGTTCAGGTGGTGAGAACAGCTTTCTACCCCACAACTATACACCGAACTGCGTAGTATATACGGGAACACATGACAACAACACGACGGTTGGCTGGTGGAACAGCGGCGAAGCCACCGAGGATATTCGCAACTTCCTGCCTGAATACTTAGGCCGCAAAGTTGATGAAATCCAGTGGGATCTTATTCGGATGGCGATGGCATCAGTGGCGCATACGGCTGTTGTACCATTACAGGATGTATTCGGCTTTGGCGCAGATACCCGTATGAATACACCGGGGCGCGAATCAGGCAATTGGGGTTGGCGCTTCACCAGCGAGTGGTTCAATCATCCTTCGCGTGAACGTCTAGCCTATCTAACTCGACTTTATGGGCGTTGGCCCAAAACTGAGGAAGAAAGTGACGCACCTCATTCATAGGTCGCACTTCTGGGTATGATTTTGCCGTTGAAGAGGGTGTAATCCTCGGTTCGCTCACGCCAACCGGGGTAATCCCAATAATCATCAACGAAGGTGTTAAAGCGCGGTCTTTCGTTGTTATCTTCTATGGTGTAGGAATTCAATACTGCGTCCATAAAACGACCTTCGTTAATGACTGTGGCTTCATTATCGCCCCAATAAATTTCTAAAATGGGTTCGTCACCAAAGACTTCGCGCCACTTTTGGGGAAGGTTTTCGGGTGTAAATGGGCCGTGTCGTTCAGTCGTGGTTCGCACATATAACCCTGTTTCCCAAGCAAAGCGATACCAAGGGGTTGGTTCATAGGGTTCTACAATTTCGTCTAATTTCATGAGCCTGTCTAGTAACTCCGAAAGCACTTTTAAGCGTTTATCGGGTGCTGTGTTGGCAAAACTATCCCTAATGTTGGCTGAAATATGGAGTAACTCTCCCATGATCTGTTCACGGATATAGGTCAGCGCATCAATTTCATCCTCAAATTCGGGTGGTTCGCTCGGCGGCGGCGGCGGTGAAAAATTCGGCGGCGGCGATGGCTGCGAAGAAAGCTCTTTGGCACGCTTCCAATCGCGCAGCGTTCTTTCAGGAATGCCGGTTCGACTGCTTGTCAGCAAAATATTGCCGAAGGTAGACTCTAATACTTGCATAGCGGCGGTTTTTTGAGCGGTGGTGTAATGACGTGGCATTTGTATCGTCCTTTAGCTGTAACTGCCTGCTTGGTGGTTGTGTTTTGCCTTCATCCACCATAGCACATTTTTTCTAGGTTAGGGTTACCTCGACAAAGTCACATTAGATGTCTGTAATCGGTTTACACAATTCGTCGTTGAAAAATCGAGCTTGCGAATTGATTTATGGGTCGATCCGTTGATCAAATGATGTCGCGTGATTTCCATGATTCATGAAATGACTTCATA
>JBBSBM010000167.1:0-10288 GCA_038251275.1 Aggregatilineales bacterium | reverse complement strand
CGAAGAACCCAAAACACTCGGTTGGGAAAACTTCCTCAAAATAGTTGATCAATTCCCCGATATGGAACGTGCGGTGCTGCACGGAATTGGTGAACCGCTCATCAACAAAGATTTGCCGCGTATGATTGCCCATCTCAAAGCACGTGGCGTTTATGTCCTCTTCAACACTAACGCGACACTGCTTACACCCGAATGGTCACGCAAACTGATTGAAAGTGGTTTGGATGAGATGCGCTGTTCGATTGATGGATCAGATCCTAAAACCTACGCCATCATTCGTGGCGCACCGCTGCTGCATAAAATTGTGAGTAACTTAACCGAGTTCACGCGTATTCAACGTGAAATGCAGGCCGCAACTCCCCGCGCTTCTATCTGGATGACCGGCATGAAAGAAAATATTCAGGAACTTCCTGATTTGCTGCGGCTTGCCTCCAAAATGGGCGTTCCAGAAGTGTATTTGCAGCGTATGGTGTATTACTACGAAGCTGATGCAGCACCGGGATTGATGGAAGATGGGCACGGCCTCTTCGACCAATTTGATGAGCAGGTTGAACAGATTATTGCCACCTGTGAGACCTTAGCCGGTGAATTGGGAATCATGTTCAAGGCTTCCGGTGCGACCAGCCCACGCCACAGTTTAGAGGCCAGTAAGCAGCGTGACCATCAACCTTGGAAAGCCTGTTTGCGCCCTTGGACGACCGCTTATATCACCGCAAACGGCAATGCGCTCCCATGCTGTATCTCACCTTTTGCTACTACCGATTATGAAAGCCTCAAGCTCGGCAATGTATTCGAGCAGCCCTTTGTTGAAATTTGGGACGATACCCGTTATCAGCAATGGCGTGAAAAATTACTAAGCGATACCCCCCACCCGGCTTGCGCAGGCTGCGGTGTCCATTGGAGTTTGTAAATTCCCTTACCCTATTTGCTGGAGAAAATGATGACTGAAACAAAAGTTGCGTCCTATTTAGATTTATTAGAACCAATTGCTTCCGGGATTATTGCTGACAACGCCATTGATGTTGACCAGAACGGAACCTATCCACGAGCCGCTATTGAAGCACTGGGTAAAGCAGGGCTGTTAGGCTTGATCAGTTCAACTGAAGTCGGCGGCATGGGCGAAGGCCACCGCGCAGCCGCCCTAGTGGTCGAACGGATCGCCCGCGAATGCGCGACGACCGGCATGGTGATCTGTATGCACTATGCAGCCACCGCTGTCATTGAGGCACATGGTTCGCGTGAAGTGCGCGAGGCGATTGCGGCTGGCAAACATCTTTCGACATTAGCCTTCTCGGAAGCCGGTTCGCGCAGTCACTTCTGGGCACCCGTCAGTACGGCCACCCAATATAATGGCGGCGCACATCTGGATGCTATGAAAAGCTGGGCAACGGGAGCAGGGCAGGTCGATAGCTATGTTTGGTCAAGCAAGCCCATGACCGCCGAAGGCGCGAGTACCATCTGGCTCGTACCCGCAAAAGCCGACGGTCTTTCGGTTGTTGCGCCATTTAATGGTCTCGGAATGCGCGGTAATTATTCCAGCCCCGTTAAAGCTGAAGGTGTCTATATCGAAAATGCTGCCATGCTCGGTGCAGATGGTGGCGGCTTCGACATCATGATGGGTGTTGTTCTGCCTTATTTTCAACTAATGAATGCAGCAGTCTCACTGGGGATTATGGAAGCCGCCACAACGAAAACTGCTGCTCATGCCGGAGCAACCAAGTATCAGCATCTTGGCTCATCGCTGGCCGATATGCCGACCGTTCGCGCTTATATCGCACGTATGCGTATCAAAACGGATATGGTTCGCGGCTTGTTGCTCGACACTTTTACGGCACTCGAAAGCGGCAGAGTGGACGGGATGCTGAGGGTGCTTGAAATTAAAGCAGCAGCCGGTGAAACCGCCACTGAAGTAACGGATCTTGCGATGCGGGTATGCGGTGGCGCGGCATTCCGCAAAGAAGTGGGTGTCGAACGTCATTTCCGTGACGCGCGTGCAGCCACCGTCATGGCTCCCGCTACGGATGCACTTTATGATTTTATCGGCAAAGCGGTCTGTGGTCTGCCGTTGTTCGGATAAGGATGAAACATGAGTAGAAATGATATGCTGATTCTGGGGGCTGTGGCTTATGCCCCCAAAGTCGTCACGATTTGGGAAGGTTTCAAGGAATTTTTCATCAAGCACGATCTGCCGTTTGATTATATTTTGTATTCCAATTACGAAACGCAGGTCGAGCATCTTTTATCGGGGTCAATTGATGTCGCATGGAACTCCCCCTTAGCATGGATTCGGGCAGACCGCTTGGCAAAGGCGCAGGGCAAACAGGTGAAAGCGATTGCCATGCGCGACACCGACTGCAACTTGACCTCGGTCATTATTGTTCGCAGCGAATCGCCTATTAAAAAAGTGGCTGATTTGAAGGGCAAAACGGTAGCTGTCGGTGCAATTGATTCACCACAGGCTAGTTTGATCCCGCTCGAATTTCTGCGTTCACAAGGGCTTATCCCACACACTGATTTCACCATCTTGCGCCACGATGTGCTGGCAGGTAAACATGGTGATCATGTCGGCGGCGAGCGTGATGCTGCACAGGCACTGATGAGTGGTAAAGCAGATGCAGCCTGCGTAATCAATGGCAATTACGCGGCATTTGAGGCAGAAGGACTTATTCTTACAGGTTCAACCCGTGTTCTCGCCGAAACACCTGCTTTTGATCATTGTAACTTCACAGTCGGGCCGGATGTCAGTTCAACGCTTGTTGAGCGTTTCCACAGTTTACTGATGGGCATGTCATACGACGATCCAGAAGTGCGCCCCTTGATGGAACTGGAAGGCTTGAAAGAATGGCGAGATGGCCGCGTGGAAGGCTATCACATACTTGATGAAGCCGTGAATGATGAACGCTTCTACGATGCCAATGGCGTGATTGTCGAGCCTACCTATCAATATTGATGGAGAAAGATGAAACCATGTCTAATTCACCTGCGGTTCAACTTCAAACGATTAACATGGCTCCAGTGTATCAGTGGAAACTGTGGATTTATACCAATTATGATTGCAACCTGCGTTGCAGCTACTGTGTTGCCAAGTCCAGCCCAAATGCGCCACGCCGCTCAATCGGCTTAGAAAATGTCAAACGACTGGTGGATGAAGCAATTGACTTGGGCATTAGTCATATTTTCTTCACGGGTGGCGAACCCTTTTTGCTCAATGACATTTTTGACATGCTCGCCTATTCATCGGCGCGAGTGGAAACGACTGTGCTAACCAACGCCATGTTGTTCCAGGAAAAGCGGCTGGAGAAGCTGAAGGCTATCGCCAATGATAAGCTCGAAATTCAAGTCAGTCTTGATGGGGGTCGTGCTGAAGACCACGATGCCTATCGCGGCAAAGGGACGTGGGAGAAAACAGTAGAAGGTATTCGATCACTCCAAGCATCGGGTTTCCGCGTCCGCCTGAGCACCACCGAAACGCCCGCGAACTGCGACCATATGAGTGAACTACATGCCTTCCGCGATTCACTGGGGATTTCTAAAGATCATCACTTCATCCGTCCATTAGCAAAGCGCGGCTATTCCAAAGCCGGTATGACTCTTGGGATGGACAACCTTTCTCCTGAACTGACAGTCAATATTGAGGGCGTATTTTGGCATCCGCTGTCCACAGATGCGGATATGCAAGTCGCCAAACATTTCCTTCCCCTCAAACCGGCGATGGAAACCGTGCAGAACTTGATGGATGAGATGGCACGTACAGGAAGTGTCTCTCGTGTGAACTTTACCTGCGGCTAAGTATAAAACATGCCTGCCGCCTTACAACAATCTACGCCAGAATTATAAGGAGAATTGAATGACTTACGCTTACCTGTTGATTGAAGCTGAGCCTGCCCGCGTACAAGAGTTGGTAGAAGAATTGGCTGGAATGAAACTTGATCATTCTGTTATTAACTCAATCCACGCAACGACCGGACAATTCAATCTCATTGCCTATGTTGAGGCTCCCACACTCCAAGAAATGGGCGAGTGCATTACTCAGGGTATTGCCAATGCAGTTGGCATCCGTCGCATCGAAACCAGCGTTGTCATCTGGTAATTAGTGCGTTGCTTGCAAACAGCTTTGTGTACTAACAATTGACTTTGATTGATTCGTATCGGTTGTAGCGCATAATTTTGAATTATCCGGAAAATAAGTGATGCCTCCAAAAGCATGGAAAATCCGATCCTCTCGTGAAGTCTACCGTAATAAGTGGATGAATCTGCGCGAAGATGTTGCCGAGCTGCCGGATGGACGCACAACTATTTACGGCGTGTGTACCTTTGGCCAGTGCGTAGGCGTACTGCCATTTGTGGATGACAATCATGTCGTACTGGTACGCCAGTATCGCTACGTGCAAAAAGAGGATTTCCGTTGGGAGATGCCTACAGGCGGCATCAAACCGGATGAGCCACCGGAAGAAGCCGCCCAGCGCGAACTCGGTGAAGAAGCAGGCTATCATGCAGGTCGGCTCATCCCTGTAAGCATCTACTACACCTCCAAAAGTGTCTGCGACGAAACCGCCCATCTTTATCTGGGCTACGATTTGACCCAGCACAAATTACCCCCTGACGATACTGAATTTTTTGAAATACAAACGTTTCATTTTGATGACGCATTGAAAATGGTGCGGAATAATGAAATTCGGGACGGAATGAGCGTGATCGCGATTCTTCATGCAGCTCTATTGCGCATGAGGTGAAACAAAATCATAACTTCAGAGACTGATTGGCAGTCCTGTGAGCAATTCGTAATATTCAGCGGCTACCTTAAGATCAGTCATCATTTTCCTGAAGGAGTCCCATAATGACCGCAGCATCTGTATCGTCGACAAACGACGGCAGTCCTTTTCTACGCAATCTTCAAAAGATTGCTCTGCTGATTGTTCGCATCGGGTTAGCCTATTTATTCTTTACACAGTTATTCTGGAAATTTCCACCGAATTTTGGTTGCCCTGCTGACTATACATTTACGACGGCTAATGCCGACGGGAAATTAACACGTACGACAGGTCTATGTGATTGGATCGGTGTTGAATCGGTTTGGGCACAGCGTGAACGGTTATTTTTTACAGCGAATACCGACAATAAGGGCGGGCCTGAAGTATTTCTCAATCTGAGTGTTCCTGCTCAAATAAATGGCGCTTTCATTGATGGTTTTGTAAAACCGAACATCCGCTGGTTCGGCTGGATCATCTGGGGTTCAGAGGCATTCATATTTGTCAGTCTGCTGTTTGGCTTTTTCACACGTCTCGGCGGCTTAGTCGCCATAGCAATTTCCGCTCAGTTGATGATTGGCCTAGCAGGAATCTCCAGTCCTTATGAGTGGGAATGGGGTTATAACAATATGGTGCTGCTGGCGCTCATTGTTTTTGCGTTTGCGCCGGGACGCTTTGTTGGCATAGACGGATTCCTCTACCCTCGCTTTAAGGCATTGGCAGATAAGGGCAATATCGTTGGACGTATCGGGTTGCTTTTGGTAGGCCGCTAATTTAAATCGCAGGTGTCTGTGTCCTCTAACGACCATCCTGCTGCGCCAATGGTATATAGTGTTTCTAATCCATTGTCACGCGGTAATCAACTTTTGCAATATTGGGCGAACCTCCGTGTTCGCCCGCTGTTTTGGTTGCTCGTGCTGGGTACGCTCTCGCTGCCTGTCTATGCGCTTGTGTTAGTCCACGGAGATTTTCGACCGGGTCGGATGGAGCCTTTTTTTCTGATCTTCGGCACAGCATTTATACTATATGCGCTGGCGGTGTGGGTCATATTAAGACCAGCCCCCATAACCCAATCAGTTAACGACACCTCAACTAGCAAAATTCACAAATCTGTTATTGCGAAATTAAACATTGCCAATTGGCGACTTCCTGTCATCTTCAGTTTTGCGATTCTTTTTAACGTCATTTTGCTGCCGTCATTGCCGAATCTTTCGGATGATATGTTCCGTTATGTCTGGGATGGGCGGGTGCAGGCAGCAGGCATAAGTCCCTATCGTTATGCCTCTAATGCACCAGAATTATCTTATTTACGCGATGATGCCATTTGGAAGCGGATGAATCGCCCCGATGCCATCACGATTTATCCACCCGGCGCACAACTAATTTTTGCACTGACGTGGCGAATAATTCCAGATAGCATTGCTGCATTCAAACTGGTGTTCATCGCTGCAACACTGCTTGCGGGGTGGCTTTTAGTGCGATTGTTAAATGCCCTAGGCCAACCACCCGAACGTGTCCTCATTTTCCTCTGGAATCCGCTCCTCATTTTCGAGATCGCACATGCTGCTCATGTCGATGCGCTCTACTTGCCGCTTATCATCGGAGCATTCATCATTCGGGCACACTCAGTGTCCAAAGGCGCTAATTGGCGCTATGAAGTGGGCATTGGTTTGCTGTTAGGCCTCGCAACATTAGTCAAATTGTATCCAGTTATGTTGGCGGTTTGCTTGTGGAGTGTACGCGATACGGACGGTAAGCGTCGTTGGCGCATAGCCTTGCCCATTACACTAATTTTAACTGTGCTTGTAGGTTATGCATTTTACATTCAACCGGGCGTGAATGTTCTAGGCTTTTTATCCAAGTATGGTAAGGAGTTTTTTAACGTATCGCCCTTGATACGTGTCTTGATAGCCTTCGCGTACACACATCATATCCCGTGGTATCAAATGGCGAACATCGGGATGCCAGTTCTTGTAGTTGTGACTAGCTTAATATTCATCATATGGCCTGCTGCTTCGGCACGACAGGCAATTCTGCGCTGCCTATGGCCGATTGGCATCTATTTGCTCATCAACCACAACCTATTTTCATGGTATGCACTCTGGCTGCTTCCGCTGGTAACGCTCGACTTACAACTCTCGAAATGGCGTAGTTTATTCAAATTAAATAGCGCTTTCGCATGGTGGGTATTTAGTGGCACGATTGCGCTCTCCTACACATTTTTTCTCTACAGAAAAGAAAATGTAACAGCCATCGGCCTTGAATTCGTACCGATTTACATACTGTTGGGGATTGCACTTTTCTTGAGTCTATATCCATATTTCAAAACGAAACGACATCAATCATGACCCTATCGCATACACCACACCGCGCCTTGATGGTGGTCGCCAAACAACCTGCGCCCGGACAAACCAAAACACGTTTATGTCCGCCTCTCAGCGGGGAGCAGGCATCGGCACTATATGAGTGCTTTCTGAGCGACACACTCGACATTATCCGTGCAGCTCGTCAGCAAATCAGCTTTGACCCGATTTTGGTGTATTTGCCATTAGGCAGCCAAACCTATTTTCGCACTCTTGCGCCCGACTTCGGCCTACTTCTCCAAAATGGTATTGATCTCTCCGAACGGTTAAACCATGCCACAAGCCATTGCCTAAAAAATCTTGGCTATCAACAAGTGCTCATCATGGATAGCGATAGCCCAACACTGCCGACCTCTTCATTAGTCGAAGCTTTCACAGCACTCGATACTGCTGATGTCTCACTTGGGTCATGTGATGACGGGGGCTATTATTTAATGGGCACCAAAAAATCAACCCCATCCTTATTTCTTAAAGTCACGATGAGTACCGACCACGTCACGGCTGATACCTTAGTTCAGGCAAAAGAGGCAGGGTTACAAGTGACGATGCTTCCAGCGAGCTACGATATTGATTACGTTGCCGATCTCAAGCGCTTGGCATTAGACCTCACTACTCAACCAGCACATGTTGCCGCCCACACACGTACTTTTCTTGCCAATCACCCCGGCATATTGGAGGATTAATGCGCGTTACCGTGATCATTCCTGCGTTGAACGAAGCTGGAAATATTCGTCGTCTCATCGGCGAAGTGCCAAAGTCGATTATGCTGCCAGTTAATATTGAAGCCCAAATCAGTGTCTTGGTTGTGGATAACGGTTCGACTGACGAAACCGCAGCCAAAGCACAAGCGAGTGGTGCATTTGTTGTGAGTGAACCAAGACGGGGGTACGGTTATGCCTGTGCTGCTGGTGTAGCGGCTGCAAACAAGGCTGAGGTGCTGATATTTATGGATGGTGATGGCAGTTTTGATCCGGCGGAAATCCCATTACTTCTGGCACCCATAGCTGCCAACCAGGCTACTTTGGTATTGGGATCTCGAACAGGACAAATTGAGTCGGGAGCCATGCCGCCTCATCAGCAGTTCGGCAATCGACTTGTATCGGGCTTGATGCGCCTTTTGTATCGAATTCCTGTTACGGATCTTGCACCATATCGCGCTATTCAGCGTGAATTATTGCTGTCACTCAATATGTGCGAAATGACATTTGGCTGGCCTACTGAAATGATGGTCAAAGCGGCTCGACATGGCGCACAAATCGTTGAAGTACCTGTCGCTTATCGCAAGCGCTGGTCAGGTCAGTCTAAGGTTGGTGGTACACTACGCGGCACACTGCTGGCTACCTACTATATCCTCGGTGTAACGCTGCGTTATGGCTTCGGCACAAGCCCATCGGTCAGGGACAATCCAAAATTCTGAGCCAGTCTTTAATCAGGTTTTTCAACTTCAACTGATTTTACCCATTGTTGGGCTGACAATGTGATAACTTGTAAGGCATCGCGACTGCCAGCATCAGCCCCCTTCTCAAAGTCACCTTCGATCTGCGCCATTTGGTTCGTAATATGTGCAAAACAGATCACCGCATTCTGCTTGGCTTCTGCAAAGGCATACAGCGCTGCTGCTTCCATCTCGACACCCAAAATACCCTCATCTCGTGCAAAGGCTATCGCTTCAAGTGTTTCACGAAAGGGCGCGTCTGTTGTCCAAGTTGCACCGCCCAGCACCTGAATGGATGCGTTTTCAAATGCAGGCATCAAATCGGTTAGAAGATTGGGGTCAATAGCGCTGTAATTCGATGGAGGTATGTAGTGATAACTGGTTCCTTCGTCTCGGAGCGCTCGTTCAATCAGCACGAAATAAGGGGGTTGACCAACAGCTACGATTTGTCCAGCGGAAGTGACACTAATGAGCAGTTTGCAACCAGTGCTAAACAATTCTTCGGCTACTAATACTGCAAAGGATGCTCCAACTACAAAAGGGACAATGCCATATTCGACATCATGATCGCTAAAATTGTATAGCTTTGTGTGATAGCAGGCCCAACTTGGATTCAAACTGGCGCGTCCATTGTTGATCAAGTAGTTGGCAATATCACCATCCGGATCAAGTATACACACAGTCGGTATACTTCCTTCAGAAATCGATTTTTGTCTACGCGCCTCACGTAATAAATTATCAGCTGTAAAGATGGAAGGCTCAGCGTAGAATTTCTGATTCAGAATTGGAACTTGCATCTGGGAAATGACCTCAAATGGATATAGAGCAGTGGTGAGTGATTATAGCGTTAATTCTGCCTTCACCTCCTATTGCACAATATGGATCAATGGAAATTTCAATCAATATGCGTGTTGCATAAGAGCAACATTAAACGTCTCCGCCGTCTAAAGATCAGAATTTACATATTACTCAGACAATTTGTCTGATTTTGATGTTTATCATGTGTGCTAATGGTTAATGAACGCCGCATATTTCCCAGTGATATAAGCCTCTCCATTTCCGCAGGCATAATCATCTTTCTCTGGTTTTGACCAGAATGTCCATTTTTCCTCTAGCGCACGAATGACGTATCCTGCCACATTCTTGCAGTTTTGGTCTTTTGCATGTTTGATCACCTCTGCTACACGCCTGTAACCATGTTTGTCGATGAGTTGCTTCGCTTTAAGGTATTCAACCCCGAAATTTCCGAGTGACACGAGAATTTCTTTTTTCTCTTCTCTTTCAGTGTCCACAACAGCAGCAGAATAGCTGTTGTGTTGTATATCTTGATCGTTATTATGCTGTTTTGTTTGTAAGTCAGAGTCTGTTATGGATTTGGCGATTTCGACCGAATGAATAGGCTCATCTTCGTCAAATGAATCGGGCTGATTTGGCTCATTGAGTTGGTCTTTACCGGCCACATTCATTGGGCTCGATTGACTATCCTCATTGGGCGTTTCTGTCCACATCCACATTTTGATACGGAGTGGCATGATCTCCAAGAACTCACCTAGCCTCTGAATTAACTGATTTTCATCCAGTCGATAATGAACGGTCGGTGTACCATTGGCTTTCATGAGTGCGCGTTCAATACCTATCATTTCCAGAAATCCTTTGCCATGTACGCGTTTGACCTGTGCCTGCGACAGGTTGCACTCGGCGTTCCAATCTCGCCATGATTTGTAGACCCAACCGCCCACTTT
>JBBSBM010000166.1:0-10412 GCA_038251275.1 Aggregatilineales bacterium | reverse complement strand
TTGAACCCTTCTTTGCTACTCTCAAAAGTTTGTTTCAACTCGATCCCTTACCGGTTCAAGGCAAAATTAAAGCCTCTGTCTTTATCCTTTTATCCTTATTCGCCTGGAATTTGATCGTTTTGTTTAATTTTATCAATCATCGTCCTTTAGGTGCCGTCAAATCTGTTCTTGAGTTACTCTGAACTTATGTCCCACCCTCATCTATATGGCTGTTTCAGTCAAGCATTTAGGCAAAGTTATTCGAGAGATGCCTTTTGTCCTGAGCTATACATCTAATTGGGTTACGGGTTCTCGTATTCCTGACTTGATGTACTATACGGCTGAACGCCTCGCTGCATTCCAGGAAGCTAATCCTAATTATAAGAAGATGCTCTACGTTTTAGTTCCTGATCTCGTCATTGAAGTCGCCTCGCCAAATGACAATTTGAGTGATTTAGATGAAAAAGTGAATCAGTACTTGGTCGATGGCGTGCAAATGGTTTGGGTCATAGACCCACAAAAGCAGCGCGTTTCAGTCAACAGACTGCTTTCACAGTACCCATTTAGTAAGCAGCAAACTATTCTTACGCCAACTGATAACCTCACAGGTGGTGACCTGATTCCCGATTTCGAGATTCAGGTCGCCACCATTTTCGCCTAAGCAAAACTTTATTTCGCAGCAGCTTCTATCTCTGCTAACGGGACTGTACCCAGCCAACCGAGATCACGCTGCATCGCGGCGCTTACCAGCATCCGATAGATTAGTCCGGGTGCGGTCACATCCGGCGTATTGGAATTCGTGAGGTCAAACTGCTGGATTTCTTCAGGGGTTGCCTTATGAGTCGCCAATTTGATGACCACGACGTATTTTCCATTGGAGCTAACAATATCGATTTTCGGCTCATTAACCTTTCGGTCTTTCAGCATCTTGGTTAATGGCTGCTTGGTTGCAATACTAACGTAATCGTTAATACGAGTAGGCAGCGCATCTGCGGCTGCTTTGGCTTCTGCCTCTGTGTCATACACCAATGCAACCGCACCGATTTGTTCGCTGTCACTAGCAATATCTGCAAAGGCCAATAACTGATATGCGGGAATTGGCTTATAAGTCTTCAACATATCTTGGAAGAATTTCTTCGCCAATTCAGGTGTTGCCTGTTCACCAAAGAGTACCGACGCTGGCGAAAGGATACCCATCTGCGCAATCAGTTCGCCATCCCAAAAATAAGCTTGCAGCAAACCCCCATCTGATGTGAATGCATCTGCAACCGCACGGTATTGTGGTAAATCTGCTAACGATTGCTCCTTACCTGCCACCAGATCGATGTGGTTTTGCATCACCGTTTCATCAGGCGAACTAATGAGCATCCCATCCTTGATGATGAGTGATTGTGAACGTCCCAATTCGCCACCAAAAGGATTAGCAGGGTTTCGATCAGCCATGTTGAGCTTCGAGCCGCTTTCACAACCATCTGCTGGACACCACATCTCAACACCATCTTTATCCTGACGGGTATATCCTCGACTGCTAAAGGCAGCGCGCACCATATCCAAATTGAAGTGACCAGCGAGTTGTAAGGTTTGTGCTGGCGGTGTGCCATAGGTCATTTCCTGCTCGATTTGGAAATAATCAAAACCAACAAGCGACGGCGTGGCCTCGGAACTCATCATATAACGTGCGGTTAATGCCGACTGTTGGTTACGCCACACCCGCCACCACATATCAACCGGTAATAAATCAGCATTTGTACCTTTGGCATCACTCATCGCTTTAAACTCCGCCCAATCTTTAGGCGCTTTTGCGGGTGGGTAAGCGGTCTCTATAGCCTTACGATCATTGAAATAAATCTCGGTTCGGCTCATTGTTGTGTTAGGGATATTCGCCAGCATTTTGAGCAGCGGTTGGTCATCCAGCGAATCCTGTGCAGATGTGACCGATAGGCTAAATACAGTCACCACAACCAGAATTAAACTGATGAAGTGGAGGCGATGATTTTTGGACATGGTTGCTCCTTCTCTGTGAACTATCCATATAAACTAATGATAGGCCATATCATTTTTTAGACAATCCGCCTTTAGCATGACTTATGTAAGAAACGATTGATAAGTCCATTTTGTTCCTGCTCATGCCCGCGTTACAATCTATCAACAGGCTAATTGCTACAGGCTAATAGCATCATTTAGGAGCAACTCATGGGAACACTCTTTAAAAACGGAACCATCATTACCGCCAGCGATACGGTACAAGCTGATGTATTGGTTGAAGGCGAAAAAATCGCATTGATTGGTCAAAACCTGCCCACACAAGGCCATGAAGTCATCAACTGCGAGGGCAAATACTTGATGCCCGGTGGCATTGATGTCCACACTCACCTTGATCTGGCATTCGGCGGCACATACAGCAACGACGATTTCGATACCGGACATAAAGCGGCGGCATTCGGTGGAACGACCATGCACATCGACTTTGCTATGCAACCCAAGGGTGGCACTCTGCACGATGCCATTAATATGTGGCGTGAAAAAGCCAAACCTGCCCAGATTGACTACAGTTTTCATGTGGGTGTTACCGACTTGCGCGATGATGTGATGGCAGAAATCCCAACCCTCATCGACGAGGGGATCACCACACTTAAGCTGTTTATGGCCTACAAGAATGTCTTTCAGGTTGATGACAAAACACTTTATCTCGCTATGAGCCAAGCCGCCAAACATGGCATGATGGTTATGGTTCACGCTGAAAATGGCGATGTGGAAGAACAACTGCGTAAGCAACTTCTCGCAGCAGGCAAAACTGATCCGGTTGACCATTACTCCTCTCGCCCACCGGAAATTGAAGGTGAGGCCACTAATCGCGCGGTGGTACTGGCTGGCCTGACAGGCTGTCGTTTGTATGTCGTCCACGTCACCTGTGAACCCGCTGTTGATGCGCTGCGTCGCGGACGCGCGCTCGGTTATCCAGTGATGGGCGAAACCTGCGTCCAATACTTCTATGTCACCCGCAATCATCACTTGGGAGCGCCCGGTTTTGAGGGTGCGAAATATGTGTGTTCACCGCCCGTTCGTAATGAAGAACATCACAAGGTGCTGTGGCAAGCGGTTAAAGAAGGCACATTACAAGCTGTCAGCACTGATCACTGCGACTTCTGGTATGAAGGCGGCGTTGGCCCTGTCGAACAATGGGCGAAAGATCATAATGGTGGGGATTGGATTGGCTACGAGAAGCAAGACCCTAGCTACCGCCGTCCCGGTAAGGAACTCGGCAAAGGTGACTTCTCCAAGATTCCCAACGGAATGCCGGGGATTGAAGACCGCCTGATGATCATGTGGCATCTGGGTGTCAACAGCGGCAAGATTTCACCCAACCGCTTTGTCGAACTCAACAGCACCAATCCAGCCAAAATTTTCGGCTGCTACCCGCAAAAAGGAACCATCTCAGTCGGCACGGATGCTGATATTGTGGTTTGGGATCCAAATCAGACTCACACCATCAGCGCCAGCACCCACCATATGAAAACTGATTACAACGTCTACGAAGGTATGACGGTTAAGGGTGTGCCGCAGCAGGTTTATCTCCGTGGCAAGCGCCTCGTCAACGGCGACATCTGGCTAGGGAAAAACGGCGAAGGCAAGTTCGTTCACCGTTCACCGAATGCAGCTATCCTCTAATAAAGGTTTGCTTTAAGGGCTTGGCAACACCAGGCCCTTTTCAGTGACCGACGATTCACCTCTGAATTACCTCCTCGCGTATAACTGCCAAACTAAAGTTTAAGCAGCGCGCTATTATCCTTGATCATAAATATATTAAGGTATCAAGGGAGTAGAAAAATGAAGTCGATCTTTAGAATGGTTGTCATCGGTTTCATAATTTTAGTGTTTATGAGCGCGGGGAATTTGACCCAAATCGGTCAGGTTGAAGCGGCTTCAGACTGGACAGCTACATTTTTTCCAAGTACAGACTTATCGGGTAGTGGCACAGTTGTAAATGGAATTACAAGTATAGGATTTGACTGGGGCGCTAATCCGCCAGTCGTAAATGGCAACCCGGTAGCGGGTATTACTGGTCGTCCTTATTCGGTTCGCTTTACATCCACTCAAAATTTAACACCCGGCAAATATGTTTCGATTATAATGTCGAGCGATGGTGCCCGTATGTTTATTAATGGCACAAATGTATACGACAACTTTGTACTACACGGTACTCAGGTGGATTATTTTCTATATGACATCACGTCCAATAGTGTATCCGCCACAATTGAATATTTTGCATCGGGTGCGGGGGCAACTATCCATTTCTCGGGGTTTTACTTGCTCAGCGAAGCACCACCAGAAGTTTTAGCGATCTTGAACGCATCAAAACCAACCTTTACAGATGGGCGGCGTAATCCGAATGCAAGCGCGTCGGCAATCATCTACTGCTCAGAAAAAGACATCGAAATTTATGGTGTTCATAGCAATAGTGAGGGATATTTAGCATTTAGAGTGACCCATGATGAACTTGAAAAAGCAAAGAACCTTAATGCCAATCAGTCCAAGAATGTTCAGATTAAGTCGATTGACGGAGAATATGGCATCATCAGTTTATGGCTCTTAAGTTCGGGGAAGCTACAATTACATGCAGCAGGCTTGCCACCCGAAACCTACAAATTCTACGACTTTATCTTTGACGGTTGTTAGTGTTTTATTATGGGGATTTGCTAGGATTGCTAGCGAATAACCGTTTTTATTTCAAAGTCTCTACTCCACTCGACATCACTAAACGCAGGGTGACTTACTCCGAGTCACCCACATCCCCTGCCATCTATCAGCCACAAACATGACATTCACCACTAAAGAAGAAACTTCCGATTCGCTACAGTAGAGTTAATATTACTTAAGCGATGAGGTAACTAGGAATGACAAGCGAATCTCGACCTTACAGCGCATGGAATGTTGATGAGTACGATTTTCCGCGGCATGGTATTTTGGATGAGAAGCTAAAATTCCTCCTCAATTATGCTGTCCTCGCCCCCTCGCTTCACAACACGCAGCCGTGGAATTTCACCGTTCGTGGCAACGAAATCCGTGTATTAGCCAATCGTAACCGGCATCTGACCATTGCCGATCCTGACGCTCGCGAACTCTATATCAGCGTCGGTTGTGCCTTAGAAAACCTGCTGATTGCGGCTACCCATTTTGGCCTCAATACCAGCGTCACCTACTTCCCCGATCCTAAAGACGATGTTTGGGTTGCAACGATAACGCTCAAAGAAAACGGTCAAATAAGTTCGCTTGCCGATCAAGAACTTTTTCACGCTATTTCACTGCGACACACCAGCCGTCAAACCTATGCCAATAAACCACTAAATGAGCGGGATGTGGAGCGTTTGCGTGCCTGTTTACAGGAAGCGGACATCGCTTTACAACTCACAGACGACTACGAAGTCAAACAGCAAGTTGATGCCTTGGTTATCAGTGCTGACATCACCCAATTTGCTGATCCGGATTATCGCGACGAACTCAATAAGTGGATTACCCAAGGTGAATTTGGTTATCGCTGGTTGATTGCCCGTGTTGGTCAACTGGCAACTACGTACCTTGCCAGCCACCACAAGCCAACCAAACCTGACGCGGACATTGTATTGAACGCTCCTATGTTGGCACTCATGAGTACCGCAGCAGATAACCGGCTTGCCCAAGTTCAAAGTGGTCAAATCTTCGAGCGCATCGCTCTCCATGCCACCACACTTAACATTGGCGTTCAACCACTCTCACAAATTTTGCAAGTCAGTGAGCTAAAACCAGAGCTATCGAAGCTGTTTAACGGCGCGGCGGCTTATCCACAAATGGCTTTCCGCCTCGGTTATACCGACGTAGCTCAAGATGCAACTGCCCGTAAGCAGGTCGATTCGGTCATCCATACCTAAGTATCTCCCTGTATTGATGAAAGCATCTATCCTCGCTATGCTAAAGAGGTGATCACGACAGATCGCCTCTTTGCATTTCTGGAGATATACATGGATGACATTATCACTGCTCCGATTGAATTTGATGACTTTATGAAAGTTGACATGCGTGTGGGTACGGTTCTCAAATACGAACCCAATCCCAAAGCCAAGAAACCTGCCTATATCCTCACCATCGACTTCGGATCACTGGGCATCAAAACCAGTTCCGCCCAACTCACAGTGAATTACAAACCCGATGAACTTATAGGCAAACAAGTGATTGCAGTGGTCAATTTTCCGGTTAAGCGTATCGCTGGCATCGTATCTGAAGTGTTAGTCCTCGGCGCATATTCCGCCGAAAAAGATGTCGTCCTGCTTCAAACCACACTCCCTGTCGAGAACGGATCACGTATTGGCTGATTTGTTTTTGCGATAAAAATCTCTGATTTTCTCAGCGCTTCAATCGCATTTTCTGTTAGTCTCTTGCATTCCACTTACGTACTGCATACGCATTTCCGATACAAGCTCAGTTATGCTAATCAGGTCATAAAACTCAACCGCACTTTTGACCGCTCATCACCTCTTAACTCAATCTGGGCTACAATAGACAGTATAGGGACGATCAGCATCAATTGTTCGTGGTACAGATGCATGAGGACAGAAACAAACCATTATGATGCGTTTTGACCGATTTACAGAACGGGCGCAGGATGCCATTGCAAGAACCTATGAAATCTTGCAGCGCTATGGGCATAATCAAGTTGATACCGAGCATATCCTGTTGGCATTGCTCGAACAGGGTGATGGGGTTATTCCCCAGATTATCGAGAAGTTGGGCATCGATCTGGGTGGGATGCGTGGTCGCTTGGATGAAGTGCTTCGCGCCAGCCCTAAAGCCGCGATCTATGGCGGTGGCAACGGTCAGTTATTCATGACACCCCGCAGCAAGCGGATTATTGACCTCGCCAATGAGGAAGCCAACCGCCTGCGTGATGACTATATCTCCACCGAGCATATCTTCCTCGCGATATTGAGCGAACGAAACACCGCCGTCAGCAAGATCATGACCGACAACCAGATCACCCGTGACCGCGTTACCGACGCGATTAAAGAGATTCGCGGTGGTCAGCGTGTGACCGATCCACAGGCCGAGACTCGTTACCGCACACTCGAAAAGTACAGCCGCGATCTGACACGCATGGCACTTGAAGGCAAACTCGATCCGGTGATTGGACGCGACTCGGAAATCTTGCGCGTGATCCAGATTCTCAGCCGTCGCACCAAGAATAATCCGGTGCTGATCGGTGAGGCAGGTGTCGGTAAAACCGCGATTGTCGAAGGCTTAGCGCAAAAGATCGCTAGCGGTGATGTACCGGAACTGCTTTACGGCAAGAAGGTGATTTCACTTGACCTCGCGGGCATGTTAGCAGGCAGCCGTTTCCGTGGTGAGTTTGAGGAACGCCTCAAAGCGACCATCGAAGAAGTGCAGCGTTCGAATGGCGAGATTATTCTCTTCATCGACGAGCTGCATCAGGTTGTGGGCGCGGGCGCGGCTCAAGGCGCACTGGATGCCGGTAACATGATGAAGCCGGCTTTGGCGCGTGGTGAACTCAACGCCATCGGCGCGACCACATTGGACGAATATCGTCAGTACATCGAGAAGGACAGCGCGTTAGATCGACGTTTTGCGCCGGTGTTCGTTGAAGAACCGAATGTCGAAGATACGATTGAGATGCTCTACGGCTTGCGTGACCGTTATGAAGCGCACCATAAAGTGACCATCTCGGATGCAGCGATTGAGGCTGCGGTGCGTTTGTCGGCACGTTACATCAGTGACCGGCGTTTACCCGATAAGGCCATCGACCTGTTAGACGAATCAGCCGCCAAGTTGCGCGTCGCCCTGTACTCTATGCCTCCACATTTGAAGGATCTGAAGGAACAGGTTGAACGCTTAGGGAACGATGAGGAAGCTGCTGGTTTTGCCCGTGATTACGAACGGGCTGCCGAGTTCAAAACCGAACGCATCCGCATCAGCGAAGAATACGACCGTGAGCGTTACCTGTGGCAGCAGGAAAATACCCTCGACGAAACGGTAGATGAGGACGACATCGCGCAAGTGATCGGGCAGTGGACGGGTATTCCCATCCATCAAATGCTCGAAAGCGAGAGCGAAAAACTCCTGCGTATGGAAGACGTTCTCCACTCGCGGATTATCGGGCAATCAGCAGCCGTGACCGCGATTTCGGATGCGATCCGGCGCTCGCGCAGCGGCTTGAAAGACCCGAAGCGCCCTATCGGCTCGTTCATCTTTTTAGGATCGAGCGGTGTAGGTAAGACCGAACTAGCGAAGGCGTTGGCCGAGTTCATGTTCGATGACGAGGAAGCGCTGGTTCGCGTCGATATGAGCGAGTACCGTGAACAGCATACGGTGAGCCGTTTGTTCGGTGCGCCGCCCGGATATGTGGGCTACGAAGAAGGCGGTCAGTTGACCGAGGCCGTGCGTCGTCGTCCGTATCGGGTGGTGTTGTTCGATGAGATCGAGAAGGCACACCCCGACGTGTGGAATGCCCTGCTCCAAATCTTGGAAGACGGGCGCTTGACCGACGGACAAGGCCGCGTGGTCGATTTCCGGAACACGGTGATCATCATGACCAGCAACCTCGGCACCGAGTTCGCCCGTAAGGGTGGTGTGCTGGGCTTCGTTCAGGGTGGCGACCAACAGTTGGTGGTTGACCATCAGAAGATCGAGAAGGCCATGCGCGAGGCATTCCGACCGGAATTCCTGAACCGTATTGATGAGACGATTATCTTTGCGCCGTTGAGCCTGTCGGAAGTCGAGCAGATTATCGACTTGCAAATGCGAGCGATTGTGGAACGGATGGCAGCCTCTGGCTTGCAAGTTCATCTGACCGAGCCGGCGCGGCGCTGGCTGGCCGAGAAGGGTTACGATCAGCAGTTTGGGGCGCGACCGTTACGCCGCGCACTGCAACGCTTCGTGGAGAACCCGCTGAGCATTCAACTGCTGAAGGGGAGCTTCCACCCCGGCGACCTGATCGTGATTGATGAGGTCAACGGGCAACTGGAGTTCGTGCGTAATCAGGATGCCAGCACCGATTATGTGAACATTCCTCAGAACCAGTTTCCGCAGGATCAGTACAACGGGTAGGAGAAATACTCCTCTCCCCCTAGCCCCCTCTCCGCTTCGCAGCGAGGGGGAATAAAATCAAATTCGGTTTTAAGAGGCATGCCTGAAAGGGTGCGCCTCTTTTTTATGTCAATTTATTGGCAAAACTGGCAGCAATTTCGGCAATTTCACAACGATTTTTGTGTCAGTTCGGCGGATGGCTCGGCTGGAAGCGCAGCAATGTTGGAAAGGGTTCGTCCGATGCCATGATTGCCAAACGATACCCCTAACCCCAACCCTTTCCCCGTAGTAACAGGGCAAGGGAGTATTCGGTGGTTAGATTGCATAACTTTCAAAGCAGACACAAAGAGATAAAAGAAAATACCAGATACATCATAGAACAAAAGAGCGTATCAAGTCAATTCGAATCTGGTTTGAAATGGATAGAAAAGGCTAACCTTTACGCTTGGCATCATATTCGGCTAAGGCTGCGCGGGATTCGGGCGTGTCCATGAGTTCAAGGGCAGTTCGTGCTATCTCTGTAACTGCGCCGAAAGGATGATCATAAAGTTGAATTATTTTACTGACAGACTCGTTTAATTTTATTCTACCCAATGCGGCCGCTCCTGCCTTTCGTACATTATTATTGCTATCTTTTAGTGCCTCAACCAGAACCCCTACGCTGCTAGCATCTTTAATTTCTCCTAATGCTCCCACCACTGCCCAACGTACATTATTATTGCTATCTCTCAGTGCCTCAACCAGAGCATCTACGCTACTAGCATCTTTAATTTCTCCTAATGCCCTCGCTGCCATACTTCGTACATCGTCATCGCTATCTTTCAGTGCCTCAACCAGAACCCCTACGCTGCTAGCATCTTTAATTTCTCCTAATGCTCCCACCACTGCCCAACGTACATTACTATTGCTATCTTTAAGTGCCTCAACCAGAACCCCTACGCTGCTAGCATCTTTAATTTCTCCTAATGCCCTCGCTGCCATACTTCGTACATCGTCATCGCTATCTTTCAGTGCCTCAACCAGAACCCCTACGCTACTAGCATCTTTAATTCCCCCTAATGCTCCTGCTGCGGCACTTCGAAGACGGGTATTGTTGTCTTTCAGCAGTTCAATCAGAACTTTCATACCACTAGCATCTTCCATTTTAGCTAGTGCTCCCGCCGCTCTAATTCGCACATTACCATTGTTATCTTTAAGTGCCTCAACCAGAGCATCTACGCTACTAGTACCTCAACTGGTTAAAGATGAGGGGTAAAGATAAACTAAAGGGATGACAAAACATGAAGTCCATTTAACGTCTGAAGAACGCCAAAAATTACTAGGAATCGTAAGTAAAGGGCGCAACCAAGCGGTGGTCATAC
>JBBSBM010000165.1:0-10424 GCA_038251275.1 Aggregatilineales bacterium | reverse complement strand
TATGACCTTTTAAACAATGAAATGACCCTATCAAAATCATAAATATAGGCAAAGTATTTCTGATGCGTACAAGGTTTTGATGATTAACGGTTCATATCGGCTCATCAAAACTGAATGCGAGGTAATTATGACCCACCCTCAAATAATTCGTGTTTTGTAGAAAAAAGAATGCCTTTTCTGTGGAAGTTTCGTAATTGTTACAGTAAGTAAATTATGAAGTCATTATGAAGGTTTTGACTATCATACTTTCAGAAAGTTTTTGAAGATCCTTGATAAGTCCTGTAGGATTCGAAATAAGACTACTATGATCGTAGATTGCAACCCATAGCTGTTTGCATTGAGGATGAGCTTTATAGTGTGCTGTATCAATAATTATTTCATCTCCAATTTTGCTGGCATGGCGTTTATCTCTCACATATTTAATCTCACATAGAATTCCATAGTGAGTTAATAGAAAATCTATTCTTGTACTGGAACCAGCATAGCTTGGTGTATATTCTTCGACACGTATATCTTTCACCCAAATTCTAAGGAGGGAGTGTAGTAAAGACTGCACATCATATTCGTTATCAAAGTTAAATTGTGGAAGGCCATCTCTTCGATATTTAAGTGGAAACATAGCGCGGGGCAAACCTTTGATGAGTATTTCTAACAATTGCTCTATATCATCAGGAATTGCTACTTTTTCACTGAGATGATCAACTGCACTAGGTTGTAATATAGGATTGCCACCCAATGCCCTAGCAAGAAATTGACGATCTCCTTGAGGTATATTTTCATTCTCAATTAATTGCACCGCCACACCCTCTAGGATATGTTCTACTTGATTGGGCGCAAACTTCTGTATGCCTTCTATCCATAAATAAACATTTGACTCTCTAGAAAGGTTAAAACTTCCGAGTATATCATCATCATTTGCTGGCTTCCACCAAGCATGATCGGCACCCGCATATATAAAAAGGTCATGAATTGTTCTATTAACATAAAAATCTTTGCATAAAACTGCTATCTTGTGCAGGAAACCTTTATTGCTGATGAGTTTTAGTTGTTCTGGCATATTTCCAAATATAACGTCACTATATTTATAGAATAATGGTATTTTATACATAGTATGTGCGTTCGGCTACAAATATATACGGTGCATTTATGTACAATGATGAGTGGGTCTGTGAACTAGAAAAGAAGTTGAGCGATTATTGGCAAAAAGTGGAGGCTTCCGTTGAAGAAGCAAAAGCCATGTTGGATTCTGCATCTCTTGCCACTTTAGGCAAAAAAGTAGGAAGTTTTCATCTTTATGCTGGAGATACAGGAGGATGCGATGAGTTATGTGATATGAATTCCCGTTACTGCCGATCACATGAAGTACCATGTGATATTCAGAAGATAAATTTAGTTTCATTAGAGAGCAAATATGCTACAGTGGCCGTAGCTATTGAAATAGATATGAAAGATTTTTTTGAGGGCAGAATTGCATTGCCACTTGACGATGGAATTTTATTAAAAGTTCCTCTTCCATTATTTTTCCAGTATCGTGATTTAGTAGAATCTTTATGCGTAAGGCTTTCACTAAGAAACTGGCTACTCAAACATCAAGCAAAATTAGGTAGCACTTCAATTGCAAATATGCTTAATAGAGAAACAAAATATCTTCTTAAATCTATGCCTTATAAAGAATATTTGCAAACGGATCACTGGAAAAAAACTAGAGAAGCTGCATATAAATCTGCTGAAAATCGCTGCCAAGTTTGTAACGCTGCCAATCGTCCCTTACATGCTCATCATCGAACTTATGTCAATCGAGGAGATGAAAAATCTACAGATTTGATTGTATTGTGCGAGGATTGTCACAAACTATTTCATCAACAAGGTAAGATAAGTAAGTAAAAATAAACTAGACAGCATATTTTATTATTTTATGACCTCATCACCCACCTTAATTAGGCGTTTAGCTCCCCTAATCTCAAACCCTCAACTCTCCACATTCAAACCAAATCCGAACTTGACTTTCATAGCACTTTTGTTCTATAATTATTTTGTATTTTCTCGCCGCTTGAAACTTGTAACTTTTCCAGCAACCATAGCAGCGTCAGACTATCTTTCCGCCAATGCCGCCATAAAATAACCGTTATGTCGTCCGACGACGACATCGCCGACACAAAACCGATAATAACTTTTCTAACAGTTGCAACTTTTTCAACATTTACAACCTATTGCACTCCGAATCTGCAGTAATTGCAGTAACTTCCGCAATAGCTGTAACACTCCGTAATATTATAAATTTAGATCATGCTTTTGTCTGTTATGAAAAATGTTGGGCGAAGCCCGTAAACTCACTCTGCGTTCTCTGCACCCTCCGCATCTCTACGGTTGAATCGTATTTCTTTTCTTTCTTTGTGCCTTCGTGGTAAACAATCCGTTGTATAGTAGTTAAGGAGTTTCGTAACAAACCAATCGGGAGTCGTTCATGGAACAGGATACCTTTGCCTTTATCATCCACCCTATCCAAATCAAGCGCGATGTCGCCCGTAAATATCCCTTACTCGGCAAAATCTTAACTGAACCACAGATCAACTTTTTCTCACGCTTTTTCCCGCCCGTTTACCTCTCAGAAGTCAACGGAATCATCTCACAATCCACCGGACGTGAACTCAAAGGCTGGCTTATTGCCTGCCCCTTCACCCCACCCACTATGATGAGCGTTCCGGTCGAAGTCGCCTATAAAAAAATCGTCGCCTGTGGTCACATGGCTGAAGAACTCGGCGCGAAATTACTCGGCCTCGGTGCTTATACCTCGGTCGTCGGGGATGCCGGACAAACCATCGCGGATCGCCTCCAACTCCCCGTCACCACCGGAGACAGCTACACTATCCTCATGGCTGTTGAAGCCATTAAAGAAGCCGCCCGTGTCATGGATATTTCCATGAAAGATGCCACCGTCGCGGTTGTCGGTGCTACCGGAGCCATCGGTAAAACCTGCGCCCTCATGCTCGCTCGCTCCTGTTCCAAACTCGTCCTCGTCGGTCGCCGTGACGATGCGCTTGACCAAATCCGTGAACAATGTCAGGGGCGAGGCGCTCAGGTCGTCTCCAGCACCGATATGAATTCGATCTACGAAGCTGATCTCATCCTCACCGTTACCAGCGCCGTTCATGCCGTGATTTACCCCCAACATCTCAAACCCGGTTCGGTCGTCTGTGATGTCGCCCGCCCACGTGATGTCTCTAAACAGGTCGCCGCCCAACGTAATGACGTGCTGGTCATCGAAGGCGGGATGATCGAAGTCCCCGGTCAGCCCGACTTCCACTTCGACTTCGGCTTCCCACCGCACATGGCCTACGCTTGCATGGCTGAAACAATGGCCCTCGCTCTCGAAAGTCACTACTCGGATTACACCATTGGTAAAGACATCTCCGAAGCGCAGGCCAACGAAATCGGAGAAATTGCTCACCGTCACGGCTTCCGACTCGCCGGCTTCCGCAGCTTCGAGGCCGAAGTCAGCCCGCAGGCCATCACCGCCGTCCGTGAACGCGCCTCGGTCAGTCGTAAGACATGGTCACCCGCACCCTACCCACAAACCTGAACCCTCACTACAATGGGCGCATCGTCCTAGATAATTCTAAAAATCCTTGCCCTATGTATTATTCCCTCCCTCGCTTGCGGGGGAGGGTTAGGGTGGGGGTTATGATTAAACCCTATGCGCCGTCTCTCAACCCGCCAACTCTGGATCATCACATTCTTTCTGCTCCTCATTGCTGCCAGCCGTGCCAACCGCATCAACGACTTTCACCTTGATAACGATGAAATCTGGTCAATCTGGCAAACGATGGGCACGCCCCAACAAATCATCAGTTGGACTTCCCCCACCGAGCATCCCACTTACTTCCTCCTGCTTGATGCGTGGAAGCAAATCGTGGGCATGGATCCTTTCGTCCTCCGCTACTTATCTCTCCTGCTCTGCTTACCCGGTGTCGTCTTCATGTATCGCGCCATCCGTCGCCAGCATGGATTTAGTGCTGGTTTAATCGCCAGCCTCGCTTACTACGCCTTTGCTGTCAGCCAGTTCACCAGCCTCCAAACCCGTAGTTACGTCATCGCCCAGATTTGCCTCCCCTTATTTCTCTGGCTGAGTCTGCGCTACTTCGATCATCCCAACTGGAAACGCGCAATCTTATTAGCGCTCAGTCTCTTCTTCCTCTACACCGCCACCATCACCATTTTGCCCGCCCTCGCCTTCATGGGACTCTACCTGCTCATCATCTATCGCTGGCACATCTGGACAGGCATCTTTCCAGCCATCATCGGCCTCATCCTCATTGCACCCGACTTCATCTATAACAAACTGCTCCAAGTCCAAGAACACAGCTCCGTCTCGCGCATGTATAAACTTCCGCCGCTGCCTCAAGCATGGTTTGATTTCTTTAGCTACTTCACTAGCGCTCCACCCCTGTGGTATCTGCTCGTCGTCGTGGCACTCGGCGCAATAATCTTTGCCTATTGGCGTAAATCTCGCTCAATCAACAACCGTCGAATTCGCTTTTCAACACAAACGCTCGATTTGATCTTTTGGCTCGGCTGGCTGATTCTCGTGCCGCTCCTGCTCTACATTTTCGACGCGCAGTTAGGCTTCTTCGTCCCGACCCGCTACGGCTGGTGGTACGTTTTTGGGGTCGCCATTTTTCTGGGCATCGCCCTCACTCGCCTTCCCAACATAGGACGCTTCATCGTCACCTTGATTTTGCTGGTACTCGTCTTCTTCCCCTTCCGCCTGAACAACTATGGCTTCATCGTCACCCCTTTGGGCGAAAACCTCAAATGGCTGCGTGACCATGTGGCTGCGGACGATGCGCTTATGCTCGATCCCAACATCAGTTGTAACTTCCCTGAAGAGTGGGATTACTACACCCGCCTCTATTTCCCTGATGGTCTGCGTTATGTCGATCATCCTGAAGGCACACAGCGTTTGTGGTATGTTGAGTCCCGTGATAACGCCAGCCAGCAGGTCGAAAAACAACTCGCCCAAAATCGTGTACCGGGGCGTTTCGTCGGCCCTCCCGGCTGCTTCTTCCGGCTCTACGAAGCCCCGCCTGATCCTGTTGGAGTGCTTTATCCCAACGGGATGCGCTTTCACGGTGCGGAAATCATGGAGGGTGATCGTCCATTTAATGGCACGCCCGTCATGCGCGAAGGCCAGCCCTTCAAAGTACGCGTTTGGTGGTCTGTCGATAAACAAGTGCCGTTGGATTACAGTGTCAGCCTGTCGCTCTCACGCCTCGTTGTAGAATCCAATTGGGATAGCGCACCTCAAATCGTCTTCCCAGAAGGCGCACCGCACGAAACCAGCCAATGGCAGCCCAATCAAATCTACGTGGAAGAACGCGATCTCCAGATTCCGTACCCCTACTCGCGCGGGGGCTTAGCGCTCAATCTTGTCCTCTATTGGTTTGGGGATAATCAACGCCTCATCGCACCCGGTGTTACTAACGATGGAAACCGCTTTCTCAAACGAATTGAGGTTGTGGCATGGTGAGTCACAACCTATTCACAATCTAAACCATCCATTAACCCTATTTCGTCGTATAGTGTATGTATCTACAGCCTGAGCGCTGGCGGGGACTGCAATTCGCCAGTATCATGGTTAAAGAGTTGTTACAATAACCCTACTTGAGGTATTCGCGGGGGATCGTATGAGTAAAGGCCGCATTTTAGTCGTCGAAGATGATTTTGATATTTCCAATATGCTCCGTATTTATTTTGGCGGACAGCAGTACGAGGTACAAATCGCGCCGCGCGGTGGCGATGCACTGCAAATGACACGCAAGCAGCTTCCCAATCTCATTATTCTGGACATCATGCTGCCAGATATGAATGGGTACGATGTTTGCCGTGAACTGCGTACCACCAGCCGCACCAGCCATATTCCGATTATTTTCCTCACTCAAAAAGATGAACGCAGTGACAAAATCGCTGGCTTGGAATTGGGAGCGGACGATTACATCACCAAGCCCTTTGACATTGAAGAACTCAAACTCCGTGTTCAAAATGCCATCGCAGCCGCCAACCGCACCACCAACACCGACTCGAAATCCGGATTGGCAACCGGTCGCCTCATTGAAGATCACTTGCGCGAACTCATGCGTCAGGGTTCGCACTGGACGTACATTGACTTGAAGATCAATCAACTTGATCCATTTAGTGAAGTGTACGGCTTCGTAGCTGCTGATGAAGTCATGCGTTTTATGGCGCTTATGATGGGCGATGTCGTTGATGAATACGGCACGCCGGACGACTTTCTCGGTCATCCCGGTCGCGATAACTTCGTGATGATTACCCACACAGATAATGTGGATGCGCTTAAAACACGGCTCGTCGAAAAGTTTGATCAAGATGTAACCCAACACTATTCTTTCATTGACCGTGAACGGGGTTACATTCTCGTGCCAGATAGCAATCAGGGCGAACGTCAAGAACCGTTGATGTCGTTGTCGATTGGTTCAGTTTCGACCACTACCCATCAGTTCTCAGATATTCGTGAAATCACAGAACTCGCGGCGGAAGATCGCCGTCGTGGTCTCGGTGGAGAAGTACCACCACCGATATTGACAGCATGGTAATCATGTCCGATGAGCTTAAAGTCAGGGATGACTTTCTGCATCCCTGTGATCAACTAAAATAACGATAAGTGTCTTTCATATGCCAACCGCAACGACCGGGTTGGCAGTTCATTTTCAAATAGTGACCTGAGTGTATAGGTAGAGCACCTTATGGGATTAGGATTACTTCTCTTCATAGGTGGGCTGGTCATCATCGCCGGGTTGTTCGTGTGGTCACGGCAGCGACAGGCTTTGGGCTTTATTCCTGCCGCCGAACCCAATTCATCCATCGACTTACCCGTCGCCTCTGGTGATGATGCTGTACTGGTTTCCCGCGAACATGGACAACTGGTCTTCGTCAACGAAAACGCCCGCAAATGGCTCAACATGAATGGTGGCGATCCCAGCCTCGAGTATATCGCGGCAATGGCGAAACCAACGGACAGCTTCCTTGAACTTTTCGCAGGGCAAGGACAAGCGTCTTTCCAGTTAGGCAACCGTTGGGTAGAAGCCTCATCGCATAATATCCCCACAGGCTCGGAAACCCGCACTGTGATTGTCATGCGTGAAATTGCTGGCAGTAACAATCACACGGGTTCGCTTGACCTGACATTGGCGATGAACACCATCAACGAAATTGGTGAAACCATTAATGCCAGTATGGGACTTCAACAGGTCTATCAAGCACTGTTGACCATTATCATGAAGGCCATTCCCGCCAGCGCAGGCGAGATTTGTATCTGGAATGAGACTACTAAACAGGTTTCGCCTTTAGGTTGGGTAGGCGATGCCAGCTATGTTATCAAGCTCCAAGAATCAGGTGGTGACTACAAACTCGGTGAAGGCATCAGCGGTTGGATTGCTCAACATCATAAAGCCGCACTTGTCGCCAATATCACTGATGTAACCGCCATTCAGCCTAAGCTGCCAACTTTTTACAAAAGCTACATTGGTGTCCCTTTACTGCTTGGTGATCGCTTCATTGGCACATTAGAACTAGCCAACAAACAAGCCAACACGTTTAGCCAACCGCAATTAGCCATGTTGCAGGCTGTCAGCAAACAGGTTGCCATCTCCATCTATAACACCGAATTGTATGGTGAACAGGCGCAGCGCATCAACGATATGGCAACAATCGGTGCGCTCACCAATCTCGATGAAACGTCGGCAGATTCACGTACAACCTATCTTGCTCTGAACTCACGCATCGCCAAAATTCTTGACGCGGGTGTTGCGGGTGTGCTGATTTACGATGAAAATCGCCGCGCCCTCATGCCCGAACTGCCTTTTTATGGTTTGCCGGATCAATTGGCTCAAAGTTGTGTCATACCATTGCCAGCCGATAGCCCCCAGCGCGACATCTACGAACGCCAAGATTACTGGGTTACCAATGATGTTGCTGATGAATCGCTGATTGAATCGCTGGGTTTGACCTCCATTTTTGGGGTAGCTGGTATCAAAAGCACCGCCTTTATGCCAATGCAAATTGGTGATCGCCGCATCGGCATGATGCAGATCAGCAACAAAAAATCAGCCAGCGGTTTTAACGCCCAAGACATCAAAGAGATGAAACTCTTGGTGGCTCAGGCAGCGGTTGTGGTTGAAAATCTACGTCTGCGCCAGCGCGAACAACGCCGCGATACCGAACTGAGTGGTTTGCAAGAACTCACACAGGCTATCGGTTCGCTCAGCCGTGAAGAAGAATTCTACTTAACTATCAACGCACGTATTGCCGCCCAGATGGATGTCAGAATGTGCGGCATTTTGCTATTCGATTATGAAAAGCATCAGCTTGCCGCCCAGCTTCCATTTCATGGCGTGACGGATGATCTACTCAAAGATTATCGCATCACTCTCGCCCCCGGCAGTCCGCTCGAAAGTATTTGGGATGAGGTCGATTACTGGTTTACCAACCGCGCTCAGGCCGATGCCGTTGTCTATGCGGCGGGTCTCGCAGAATTTGCTGACCGGCTGAAAGTAGACAAAACGTTACTGGCAGTCCTCTCAGTCGGCGGTCGCCGCCTCGGTGTGGTACAAATATCCAACAAAATCGACGGTGAAGATTTTAGTGATAAAGATGGCAAGCTACTGCTCATTTTCGCAACCCAAGTCGCGGCGATGATCGAAAATGCACGCCTGTACCGCGACATGCAGCGGAGTGCCGAGCAAGCAACCAGCCTCCGTAACGTAGCCGAACTAGCGGGTTCTGTCCTCAAACCGGATGATCCATTTACACCTGTATTAGCCGAGATTGCCAGCCTGACGCGCAGCCCATTAGTCTACATCAATTCGCTCGACCAGCAAGCAGGCAGCCTCATCACCTATCCACGATGGGTATATGGGCTCGAATTGGCTGAACCGATTGTGATGGACATCTACAGCAACAACTTCGAGAACAGCACGGCAATCACGCGTCAGCCTTATCTGAACAATGACGTTGCGGCTGATCCTAACATCACCGATTCATATAAACAAATTGCGACCAAGTTTGGCCTTCGCAGTAGCGTGCAGGTTCCCCTGCTCGTCGGTGATCGCAGCTTGGGTGAGCTCGGTATCGCCAACCGCGAGGATGCGCCTTACGACGAAACCGATATAGAAACGATGTCTGCTATTGCAGCTCAGATTGCTGCGACCATTGAACGCTTGCGCCTATACGAAGCCGCAGGTGACAACCTTAACCGTCGGTTGCTCGAACTGGATGCCATCTCACGTATCAGTAACATTCTTGCCGAAACCTTAGATGTCAATCAGGTTTTAGATGTCATCCGGGATGAAGCTGCCCGCGCCACCCGTGCTGATGGCAGTAGCGTCGTTTTGCTCAGATCTCAAGATGCATGGGCAAAAGTTGATCAGCCTGAAGTTGACCGTCGTTTGGGTGATCTGAAACGCATGTCCAGCCTCGCCAGTATCGAATTAGAAGCCATTTCACGTGGTGCGAGTACCATCCTTGTGGGTGATTATGTCGCTGGGTCGATGCTGGCTGCCCCTCCCGGCGCACGTTCGGCTTTAGCAGCAGCTTTCCTCTACGAAGATCAAGTGGTCGGCGTTATTCATCTCTTCAACGACCGTGCCAACAACTTTGATGATCGCGCTGCCGCATTCTTACTGACATTGGCAGCCAAAGCTTCTCTTGGTTACGGCAATTACATTCGCTATAAAGAGCAAATCGATCAAGGTAATCGCCTCCGTCGTCGTGTTGACCAGTTAAATGAAATCTTTGAACTTGGGCAAACCCTTCAAGGCAATCTTGATCAGGTCATACTGTTGGAAACGATTCTTGAAAGTATTCAAGATGCCTTAGGTTATACACTCGGTGTCGTCGCGTTACTCGATAATGAAACCAACGTCTTGCGCCGCATTGCCCAATTCGGTATGCCACTCGAAGACTTTGATCGCAGCAAAACTTATACGATGACCGAGGAAGACCTCAATACGCTGCTGCAACCACGCTATCAAATCAGCGAGTCTTACTTCTTCCCGGCGGAACAGGTCGCGGATTGGGGCAAAGTTGGCCTTAAGCCGCTGCTGATTGACTTTCCCGGTAAGCGAGGTTTAACCTTTAGCCCTAGCCCCAAGCATTGGCATGATGGCGACATTTTACTCATCCCCTTACATGCGCCAGATGGTCGGTTACTCGGTGTCATCAGCCTTGACCGTCCCCAAGACAATATGCGCCCTGACCGCAGCGTGATGGAAGTGCTGGAAATCTTCGCACATGAAGCTGAAGGCAGCATTGAAAACATCCGCCTGTATTTGGAAAGCATTCAAAATGCTGAACAGGAACTTCGCCTCAACCAGATGATGGAAGCCATTTCCAGCTCGCTGGATACCAAC
>JBBSBM010000164.1:0-10467 GCA_038251275.1 Aggregatilineales bacterium | reverse complement strand
GGGACAAGTCAACCGACTTAAGCTGATTAAGCGTCAGATGTATGGTCGCGCTAACTTTGATTTGTTAAGGCAACGGGTGGTTATGCAAATTTGATCGCCCTTTCACAAAAGATGCGGGAGAACCAATTTTACGCCAAATAATTTTCAAAGTGACAATAACACAAGCTTAATAATCACACCAAACTTTAAACGACCTTAAAGTCACCTTAAGTTGGTTTTAAGGACAACCTAGCCTCCCGAAAGGTAACGTAGGGTAAATGCTTTCCTATAGCTAAATACCGAATTATCACTATTGCTGAACATGCCTAATAAAGTGCAAAAAGGCGTGAAGTTATGCGCAAAATCGCAAAATCCCCCATATTCCTATTTCTTATAATCATCTTGGCTAGCTGTGCAGGATCGCCAAGTTTCCTTGAACCTGCATCTCCAATCGCAGATGCTGAAGCCGGTCTTTACCGTACATTACTCCTAATGTCGGTTGTGGTTTTTATAGTAGTTGAAGGTTTACTCCTTTTCAACATCATGCGGTTCAAAAAACGAGAGGGGCATAAAGCCATCCCATTTCAGCTTTATCGTGCCCACATCTTGGAAGCAACTTATACTCTCATACCCATTATTGTTGTCGTCGTCATTTTTATTTTAACCGTCCAAACCATGCAGACTGTCGCAGCGCCTGCCATGGAGTCTGGTGATTTAAATGTACAAGTTACGGGGCATCAATGGTGGTGGGAATTCGATTATCCCGATCAAAATATTATTACGGCTAATGAACTTCACATTCCTGCTGGCACGAACGTCTATCTAACACTCAACTCAGTCGATGTCATCCACAGCTTCTTCGTTTCCCAACTGAGCGGCAAAAGTGATGTCTTCCCCGGCATAACGAATCACATGTGGCTTCGAAGTGACACTGTCGGTGCGTATTACGGACAATGCGCCGAATTCTGCGGTTTGAACCACGCCAATATGCGTTTTACCGTATTTGTTGATACGCCTGAGGACTATCAAAAATGGGTTGAAAATCAGCAGCAGCCCCTGCCTGAACCTCAAAATGATCTTCAAAAACAGGGGCAAACCTTGATCATTAATGGCGTGTGTGGAGCTTGCCACTTGTTAGGACAAAATGGACCACAGCATGTCGCGCCCAACCTTACCCATCTCTTTTCACGATCCAAATTTGCAGGAGATACATATGATCTCAATGAGGCCAATCTCCGTCGTTGGCTGCAAGATAACCAAGCTATGAAACCCGGTAACGATATGAAATCAATTAAGACTCTCCCTCAGGATCAAATTGACGCCCTTGTTGCCTATCTCACTCAGCTAAAATAAGGTCAAATCGCTATGTCGGCACAGTCTCAAGCATCCGCCATCCTCCCTAAAGGGAATTCCCCGGCGCAAACCAACGCTATTCTTGGTTGGATTGCCACAACGGACCACAAACGGATCGGTATTCTTTATATAGCCACCGGTGTCTTTTTCTTTTTGATCGCAGGTATATTTGCCCTGCTCATGCGTTTGCAGCTCGCTGCCCCCAATGGCACTGTCTTGACCAACGCCCAATATAATCAGGTTTTCACCATGCATGGCACGACAATGATATTCCTTGTTGTCATGCCGCTATCCGTTGGATTTGGAAATTTCCTCGTTCCGTTGATGATTGGTGCGCGCGACATGGTGTTTCCCAAGCTCAACGCCCTGAGCTACTGGATATTTTTATTTGCGGGAATATTTCTTTACAGCAGTTTCTTCTTTGGGGGTGCACCGGATAAAGGCTGGTTCAGTTATGCGCCGCTCACTGAACTAACCTATTCCCCTACTGCGGGTATGAACTTCTGGGCACTGTCGGTTATCTTACTCGCAATTTCCTCTACAGTTGGTTCGATCAATTTCATTGTTACTGTCGCACAGCTTCGCACTCCGGGAATGACACTGACACGAATCCCCTTATTCGTGTGGATGATTGTGGTTTTATCCTTCCTCGCCGTATTTGCCTTTCCATCAATCGCAACCGCGGCCTCACTGCTATTGTTTGATCGTTACCTCGGCACACATTTTTTCAATGTTCAGCAAGGCGGCAGCGCCATCTTGTGGCAGCATCTATTCTGGTTTTTTGGACATCCAGAAGTTTATATTCTGGTCCTGCCAACCTTTGGCATCATTTCAGAGATTATCCCGGTATTTTCGGGCAAGCGTTTGTTTAGTTATAAAACGGTCATTTTGGCCGGTATTATCATTGCCGTTTTAGGGTTCACTGTCTGGGCACATCATATGTTTGCAACCGGACTTCCACAGATGGCACTGCTTATTTTTTCAGCGGACAGTTTTCTCATCGCCATCCCAACTGGTGTGAAGATTTTCGCTTGGTTGGCAACGATGTGGGGCGGACAGCTCCGTTTTCAAACGCCAATGTTATTCGCAATAGGCTTCATTGCCTTATTTACAATCGGCGGTATTAGTGGTGTACAGATGGCCTCTATTCCAGTCGATTGGCAAGTGACAGATACCTATTACGTCCTCGCGCACATTCACTATGTGTTATTTGGTGGTTCAATTTTTGGTTTATTCGCAGGGATGTACTACTGGTTTCCTAAGATGACTGGTCGCCTCCTTAACGAACGATGGGGTAAGGCGCACTTCTGGCTGATGTTCATCGGTATGAACATGGTATTTTTCCCGATGCACATTCTCGGAATATTGGGCATGCCACGCCGCATTTATACCTATGCCGAGGGTTTGGGTTGGGATGGGTGGAACCTCCTTATGACGGTCGGTTCATTTGTCGTCGCCCTATCCATTTTGGTTTTCCTGATTAATTTCTGGCGCTCGATGCGGCAACCAGCCACCGCTGGTAACGATCCATGGGATGGTTTCACTCTCGAATGGCTGACCAGTTCTCCACCACCTGCCCATAATTTTGATAATGTCCCAACAGTGGCAAGCCCACGTCCCGCATGGGACGTGAAGCATCCGGAAATTGCAGATGCCCAACAGAAGGAACATTAAATAATGACAACCTCTAGCGCTAACACATCTACAAACGACGTTGCACGCAGCACGATTATTCTCCTATTGATGGCGGAGACAGCCTTCTTCGGCACGCTGCTTATGGCTTATCTATACATGCGCGTTGGTTCGGCTGAAGTCACCTTTAGGCCAATTGCATCGGTTGACCGCATTTTAGCGGTCGTGAACACACTCATTCTGCTGGTCAGTGTGACAACAGCCCGAACAGCCGAAATTGATATTCGGCAAGGACGGGTTGATCGCCTAAAGAGTCACTTGCTCTATACCCTTGTTCTTGGAACCGTGTTTGTCGCGGGTCAAATCTTCGAATTTACCCACTCCGGTATGACCGTAAATGATGCTTTTTTCGGGGGCATCTTTTTCGCGCTGATTGCCTTCCACGCCTTACATTTGCTAGCAGGTATGACCGTATTGGTGATTAATTACCGTCGAGCTTTGCGGGGCGATTTCACTGCTGAACGTTTTACAGCAGTGCAAATGGGCGCGTGGTTCTGGTATTACGTGGCAGTGGTTTGGTGCCTGGTGTTCATTGCATTATTTTTGGTGTAATTTATATGATCGGGATTTCCATCAACTGGGTATTTGAACCGAGTATCGTCATCGGACTAGCCCTATGGACTATCACCTATACCCTTGCCGTGAATCCTGTGCGCCGTCAACTCCATTGGGGAGAGCCCATACCGCTTGCCCGCCAAATGGCCTTCCACCTCGGTACGTTTAGCGCTGTAGTGGCCTTGCTCAGTCCGCTGGATACACTGTCGGATGTGTATCTATTTAGCGCTCATATGACACAGCATATGCTCTTGATGTTTGTTGCCGCACCGTTATGGCTGATTGGCACATCAGGATGGATGATACAGTGTCTGGTTCCGACACACAAAGCCCACAAAGTTTTGGCATGGCTTACTCAGCCAGTAATTGCATTTCTAACGTTTAACGGGGTCATGTGGCTATGGCATATCCCGTTCATCTACGATGCTGCCCTGCAACATGAACCGCTGCACATTATCGAGCATCTTCTATTCATCGGTACGGCGCTTATTGGCTGGTGGCCTATTTTAGGACCGGCAATCGATCATGAATTGACAACCTCACCCCTAATGAAATTAGGCTATCTAGTGGCATCCATGATTGCATGCAGCGCTCTTGGCGTTTTGATTACGCTAAGCCAACATCAACTATTCACTTATTACGGTAATGCATCACTGTCATTGGGGTTGAAACCGCTCGATGATCAACAAATCGGAGGGGCAATCATGTGGGTCGTGGGCGACATGATTTATGTCTCCTTGATCGGATTGGTTTTCTACAGGTGGCTGGAAAACTCGCCTTCAACGCTCCATCTCGAAAATCATAAAAGTATAGGAGTGTCATAATAATGGGTGCCGATTTCAATAAAGAAACCGAGAAAGTCCAAGCAAAGCAGCCAGCAGGTTTAAGTTACTGGCCTATCAGTCTGGCGGCAGGGATGCTGCTTATTGTCGTCGGAATCGTATCCACATTGGTAATCAGTGGTCTTGGACTTCTGCTGTTACTGGCATCAATCGCGGGCTGGGTGGACGAAAACAGTCGGCAGCAGGAGAACGAGCCATGACCGAAAATGTACAGAATATCAAACAACCACGTACCACTCCCAATCCGGGGCGGATGCTGCCACAGCGAAGTAATAACAAACTTGCCGTATGGTTCTTCCTAGGCGGCGAAGTCGTGCTCTTTACGGCCTTGATTATGACATTTCTAATGTTCCGGGTTCGTTATGCGACCGACTATGAAACCTTTAGAAGTTATCTCAATCTACCGCTGACTGGCCTAAATACGCTTATTTTGATCGTGAGTAGTTATCTGGCGGTGCGTTCACTTCAAGCCATCGGGCGCAATGATCGGCGAGGTCTCATCTATAACCTGATCGGCGTACTGCTGTTGGGGACTCTATTCATCGGTGGTCAGGCTTTCGAATGGTCGGAGCTGATTAGTCGGGGAATCACCCTCTCTACAATTTTCGGTTCGCCCTTTTTCATTGTGACAGGTATTCATGGAACTCATGTCCTCATTGGCTTGGTTTGGGATTGCTTCATCATTCTATTTGGACTTTCTGGAGCTTTTTCCAGTAACGAGTCGAGAGGCGTTGAAATCTTCGGACTCTATTGGCATTTCGTCGATATTGTCTGGGTTGTTCTTTTTAGCGTGATTTATTTACTGTAAAGGAGTTGTAGAGTATGGCACAAGAGACTACCGCTCCAGTGGAGCAACAGACCGAATGGCAAGGTTACAGCATTATTTTTGCCATATTGGCCATCTTTACCATTTTCGAGGTTGCGACTGCATATCTTTCTGGTTTACCCGTAGCACTGCGTACCGGACTGCTCGTCGTTCTAGCAATTATCAAAGCGGTGCTTGTTCTGCTTTATTTCATGCGCTTGCGCTTCGATAATCGACTTTTCGCGCTACCTTTCGCATTTGGAGCCGTACTCGTCGTACCATTAATCTTAATAATCGGGCTGACGACAACACCACCGATCCCGACAGCAGCAGCCAATAGTTTAAGTGTCGACGGCAACATAGTGGATGTGACACTACGCTCATATATAATTGACCTCTCAACCGACCATGTACCCAGTGGTCAGGTCACGTTTCATATTACCAATCAAGCGACCGATATGATGCACGAGTTCATCGTGATCAAAACAGATAAGCCTTCCGACCAACTTCCCACTAACGAAATTGGTCATGTAAAGGAGGAAGCGATTAATATTATTGACTCGCGAGAGGATATCTTTTTTGGAACGACCGTCAATATGCAGCTTAACCTCAAACCGGGTCACTATGTTTTCATTTGTAATCTACCCGAACACTATCAGGCAGGGATGAATGTTGGTTTCACAGTTGATGGTACACCGGATGCAGAAGCTACCAGCGCAGCAACAGCCGAATCCACATCTGAGGCCACGATTGAGTCGACTTCGGAAGCTACCAGTGAAGTAACTGCAACCGCGACACCATAATGTGTCGCGACCACCTAGAGGTGTTGTGGTCGTCTTAACCTGCCTTTAGGTACTAAGCGCCCGTCTGGCAACATCTTCTCGAATATAGAGGAACAAATGTCTTCATGCCGTTCTGAACGCGCGAGATTGAGCCACATCAAAACGATGATTCATGAACATTGTGCTTGCTATATTTTGAAGATGATTCGATCAATCATCATTGCCAAAAATAGGAGCAGCAGATAAAGCGAAGAATATTTGTAGAGCTGTCGCGCTGCGACCTTGGTCATATTCTGCAATAGAAATATCGAGCGCCACAATAGTCCGGCACCCAACAAAAGAGCGATCACAAAATAAAAGACACTAAACATACGTAAGGGAAGCGGTAACAAGGTCAGTATCACCAATTGCAGCGAATACCAGACAATTTGAACCCGTGCTGTTTCTATCCCGTAAGCAACGGGCATCATAGGAACATTTGCGCGTTCATAATCGCTGTTGACTAATACGGCTAATGCCCAGCTATGCGGAGGAGTCCATAAAAACACAATCGCAAATAATACAAACGGATGGAGGGATAATTGTCCTGTAGCAGCCGCCCAACCGACTAGCACCGGCATCGCGCCCGCTCCACCGCCAATAACAATATTCATGGCAGTGTTGCGTTTCAGCAGGTGTGTATATATCAGTAAATAATAGATTGCTCCTCCTAATGTGAGCAATGCGGCAAGTACATTAACCCAAGTTATAAAAATAAAGATTGACCAAACGATCAGACCAAGACCGAAAAGCAGCGCGTTGACCGGACTAATTCGTCCTGCTGGCAGAGGACGATTCTTCGTGCGGGACATTTGAAGGTCAATATCACGATCATAATATTGATTGAGTGCACTTGCACCCGCCGCGGCCAAAGCGCCACCTATAACTGTCGCAACAATGATGTGTAGGGAAACCGACGGACGCGCAACGACTAATGCCACTAATGTGGTGAAAACAAGCAGCGCAACAATACGAGGCTTGGTTAGAGCAAGATAATCACGTACAACCTGTGAAATTGAAATGGATGGTAATGTTCTGAGCATCATGGCTCCTTTGCAAAGAGATCAGTCATTTGCTAAAGATAAAAGACGCCTCGTTACGGCGTTAGATCAGTGATTAAATTTAAATAGAGCTAACCGCCCCTGGCATCAAGAAAAGTATGTCAAGGTCTTAGACCATGATTGCATTTTATGCTTTGATTAGATGACCGCTGACATACTGAGGCAGCAACCTAATTGATGCCGTATCATGGCTGAATCGAACAGGTATGATGACTCACATAAAATAATTGAATGGCAACAAAGACCAAATTGCTAACAGTTGCCTATAGTTTTCATTTCCCATGTGTGTTGTAATGCCGCATCAAAATATTGATTGCTAATCCTTAGCATATAAAATTAGGAACTGTTTCGTCCTTAAGTACAACCTATATCTATCTTAAGAGGTTCTTAAGGTACAAGCTTGTAGCCTGCCCCGCGCACTGTTAAAAGATGCTTCGGACAGTCCGGGTCTGTTTCAATTTTTTGGCGTAACCAGCGGATATGAACGTAAATAGTCTGCATCTCTCCAATCCACTGATCTCCCCATACCATACGAATGAGTTCATCTACACTAAATATCTGATTCATGTGTTGCGCCAATGCGAGAAGCAACTGAAATTCTTTGGGAGATAGTTCAATAAGACTGCTGCCGACATTCACTGAATGAGCTATTGGATTAATCATTAATTCGCCAACATTGACCAATTGTGGCGCAGATGCCGAGGAATAGGTAGATGATCGACGGAGCACAGCCTTAATATGAGCTAAAAGGACATCAGTATCAAATGGCTTTGTGATGTAATCGTCAGCCCCAACTTCGAGACCTACAATTTCATCTAGTTCACGGCGTCGCGCCGTGACTATAATTACGGGTATAGGATATTGGGACTGAATTTCACGCATGGCATCCAGACCGTCCATAGCTGGCAAGCCGATATCGAGTAATACTAAATCAGGTTTAGATTGGCGAATGATTTTTAAGCCATCTTCAGCCGAATTAGCAATCTCTGTTTGATAGCCAGCATTTTCTATGCTGTAAGCTAAACTACGACATAGAAGTCTGTCATCATCAACAATTAAAATTTGTCTGGTCATGTTGGTCGAACCTTGTTTTATGTTGAAGGCACTTTTCCAATAAGCATTTGACGAGGTTAGTAAATCGGCACACTTAAAAGGGGCCATTCACCATATGTGATGTAGTTCGATCGTCAAGCATAGCTTGATTCTACAAATTGGGTAGAGTTTTCGAACCCTACAAAGGAACGAATATAAATAGGAACTTCAGGTCTTTTCTTTATAGATAAAATGTCGCAAGGACATAATTTTGCAAATTTCTGAGTTGGGATCCAGTATCTTAAGAGATTTTAAAGTTGACATACACTTGACTTAAGGACAAGCCTCTTCACACGCCCTAAAATAATTTGTATCGATTATTACTACGAGTATTTCACATGGGTGAAAAGAATGTGTATAGTGTCAAACATCTTGCAACCGGAATAATCCTCGAGTGTTCTTCCGATAAAACACTATTCATCTTTAATATTGAAAATGGCTCTTCTACGACGTTTGATGCGTGGTCAAACCAAGTAAAACTCTTATTAGAAAATTGGCCGCCTCAAAGACCTTGCCTCTTGCTTTATGATTTCCACAAAATGGGAAAAATAGGCTTGAACAAATCTCTATACGAACATTTTGAAACTTTGTATCGAACCTGTCCAAACCTGAAACGATACACAGCTATCGTGATGCCTAACAACCTCAATACCGAGGAAACACAATTAGCATTTCAATTAGAGCGACTCCGTGTATCCCCTAGTTATCCAGCACAATGGAAAGCTTTCACATCGCGAATGGAGGCTATGCAGTGGCTATTGGCCCATGAAAATGCGTTTCGACAGGAAATGAATAATTAATACAGAAAGGTCAACATGTTGCGGTTATTGCTAAAACGCCCAAACGTGCCTGATACTCAAAATTCTGCTGTCAGTGGTGCTTCACAACTGAAAACGAATCCGAATTTTGATAGAGTCCCTGCTACTCACGCATGTAAAGCACATGCTCAACAGTGGTTTGATGAAGGGCGCTCAAAGAAGGAGAATTTTCAAAAAGATACCATTTATTGCATCGTGTTGCGGTTCAGAAGGTAATGTGTATGTATAAGGTGTACCCCAAAGTCAAGACAGGAAAGCGGGCAAATTATAAGTGGATGGATCTCCTTTCTTGAAATAGATGGATGCGGGTGTTTGGTAGTCGAGAGCTTGATGCAATCGCCGATGATTATAAAAGTCGAGATAGGCGGACAAGCCGCTGCGAGCCTCACGGGGTGAAGCGTAATCCTTCAAATAGACCTCCTCATATTTGACAGTGCGCCACAGTCGCTCAGTGAAGATGTTATCCAGTGCCCGACCCTTGCCATCCATACTGATCTGCACCGGTGTATCCTGAAAAAGACCGATGTACTGCGGACTGGTGAAGTGGCTGCCCTGTTCAGAGTTACAGATGGTGGGCATAGCAGTGGCCAACGCCGAGCGCATGGCCTCCAGCACAAATCCAATTTCCAGCGTCAGGTCGAGTGTCCAACTGACAACGAAACGCGAGTACCAGTCCAGCACGGCAAACAGGTACATCCAACCGGAGCGCAGACGGATGTAGGTGATATCCACGCCCCACACCTGATTGGGATGTTCAATCATCAGACCCCGCAGCAAATAGGGGTAAACGGTGTGCTGGTGGGCACGTTTGCTCAGGTTCGGGCCGGGATAGATCGCCCGTAAGCCCATGATCTGCATGTGCCGTGCCACTGCCTTGTGATTGACCAGCAGCCCATCTGCCCGGAGTTGAGCCGTTATTTTGCGGACACCATAGAAGGGGTAGGCGGTGTAAACCCCATCAATTCGCCGCTGGATGTGCAAATCGCGCTGATCCACTGGCCGTGGGGCATAATAGACCCCTGACCGATGAATACTGAGCAACTCACACTGCACCACGATACTCACTTCGCTCGCCTCCCGTTCCACCAGTGCCAACAGTTCGTCTCTACTCAACGAGTCTGCCAGCTTTTTTTTCAGCCAGCTTAACTGTTTCGTCAAGCGGCCTATCTCCGCGTAGAGTTCCTGTTTCTCCTGTTCATGGGCCGCTTCCTTCGCTGCCCAGTCGTTCTCTTTGGCACGACTGAACAACCCCGTCATCCCACTGAGGGCTTGATCGCGCCATTGACTGACCTGCGTCGGATGCACGCCATGCGCGGCTGCCACCTGACTCAGCGTTTTGTCTTCGCGCAAAACCTCACGTACCACTTTCGCTTTGAATTCTGAACTGTAACTATTTCTCATAGCGTTTTCCATCTACTTATCTTCACGCTATTTTACTGTCCGATTTAT
>JBBSBM010000163.1:0-11178 GCA_038251275.1 Aggregatilineales bacterium | reverse complement strand
TCCTGAACCATTATGATCGGTGAACATGTTCAAGAATTTGATGAACGCGTTCAGTAATTTGGTAAACATGTTCATTTTTACCATTTTATACGCCAGATTTCTCCCTCAAAAAGCGTCCACCACTTAGTGTGGTGCTACCCTAAACCACTCTGAGGAAATTACTGTGTCACCTGCCGCCGACCATCTGCTAAAAACAAAAGCAAATAAAGCGGCGGCAGACACTTCCGAATCAGCGGTGGCATTGAGGGAGCATTCCGCTGCATTTGTGTCATTTCAGCGGCATCAACCGGTCTTCCCGCCGACACAAAATGTCGATTCAGCGGTTTCTCCCGTGTCAGCCGCTGTGCAATTCAGCGGAAGTATTGCACAAACTGCAAAAAATGTTGCAAATTGTGCATTAAATGTAGGGGCGCACGGCTGTGTGCCATCTCTGAGGATTTGAACCTGATTTAAATCTCGTTCGTTTGAATGATGTCCTTCAAATACAAAGCGCTGCGTTTGGGAGTCCGCTTCTGGGTTTTATAATCCACATGCACGAGCCCAAACCGCTTGGTGTATCCAAATGCCCACTCGAAATTATCGAGGAAACTCCACACGAAATAACCCTTAAGCAAAGCGCCTCGCTTAATCGCATCTTCCGCTGCACTAAAGTATTCTTTCAAAAAGGCGACGCGTTTGGGGTCTTCTAAAACAGGATCAGACGTTGTTTCTGGTTCAGGGTAGGCCGCGCCATTCTCGGTGATATAAATGGCCTTCGGGTTATATTCCTTTTGCACTCGTACCAACAAATCCGCCATCGCTGGACCGTTCACTTCCCATTCCATACCGGTGTATTCCGCATCCTTAGGGAACGCTGATTCTGACGCATCCGGATTACCCGGTACGTGCTTGATCACCCAGCGCATATAGTAATTGATTCCAAGAAAGTCCATCGGTTGCTTTGCCTGTTTGATTTCTGTCAAATCAATACCCTGCAAGCCGCCTTGTGCCATGACTTCCTCAATCGTGTCTGCGGGATATTCTCCCTTAAATACCGGGTCAAGATACCACCGGTTTTGGAAGCCGTCCGCTCGGCGCGCCACGCGAATGTCGTCGGGATGATCGGTTGCCGGTATCTGTCCGCTCAAATTGAGTGTGATACCTGCCTGAGCATCCGGTATATTCTTCCGGATAATCTGCATCGCTGCGCCATGTGAGAGCAGTAGATGATGCGATGCCGCAAATGCCTTCTGAGGGTCTTGTAAACCGGGTGCGTGAACACCGTACAAATAACCCAATGATGCAGAACACCATGGCTCATTCAGAGTAATCCAATGTTTGACACGGTCGCCCAGTCGCTTGGTCACCAACTCGGTATAATCTGAGAACCAACCCACAATATCTGGATTAGCCCAACCCCCTTTATCTTCCAAGGCTTGTGGTAAATCCCAGTGATAAAGCGTAATCCACGGTTGGATACCAGCGCCTATAATTTCGTCCGTCAGACGGTCATAAAAATCCAGACCTATCGGATTGGTTTCCCCGATTCCCAAAGGAATCACTCTCGGCCATGAAATCGAATATCGATACGCTTGCAAACCCAAATCCTTCATCAACGCCACATCTTGCGGGTAACGATGATAATGATCGTCTGCCAAATCACCCGTGTCACCATTGAGTACTTTACCCGGCGTGTGCGAAAAGCGCGTCCAAATACATTCGCCGCGCCCTTCCTCCATCGCTGCCCCTTCAATCTGGTAGCTGGCGGTCGCCGAACCCCAGAGAAAACCATTAGGAAATGACATAAATACAATCCTTGATTGATATTAAGATACTCAAAAATAAGATGCTGCCCGCGTCTCTAAGCCACCCACATATTAAAAGTAAATAGCGTGAGCAACATACCCATCATTAATAAACTAAATAGTGTCCAAGCTTTATCAAAAACGCTATTGCGTCCCAACCGTGCCAGAAAAATAAAGATCGCTGGAACAGCTAATATGTACCGGATAATACTTTGTGGGGCTGAACCCGTAACCGGCAGAATCAGTGCAAACACGCTGAATAAGGTCAGACCGGGATAACGCCGCGCTGTAAACAGGCACGAGATTACCGCTAGCACCACGCCAAAAACCTCGATAGCGTAATAGGTCGTCATCTGTGAATTACTGCCATCTTGAAAGCTGTTGATCATCATCTTCAGACCGCGATTGAGTTCTGACCAGTTGAACAATCCGCGCCCAAAATGATCACGTTCAATCGCAAACGCCTTTGCACCGAGGAAATAATCCCATATCAAATAGGCAATAATCGGTAAAATAATCACCAACAACGCCGGGAAATTGATATTCGCCAGCACCGATTTCGCACTCTGAAAACCATTTTTCCGGAGTTCACGCCAATCAACTGTCGATGCCCAGCCAAGAAATAAGGGAAACATCAACGCTAACCCGATTGCTTTAGTCAGCGTGGCTAAGGCTGCCAGCACAGCCGCCCAGAAAAACCGTTTATGATAAATCAACGCCAAACAGCCTAGCGCCAATCCGATAAACAAGCCCTCGGTATAAACTTGTGCTAGAAAAAATCCAGTCGGGAAAATTAGCATGTAAAACGCAGCCCGCAGGCCACCTTCTTCTCCCAATTCAGCCCGTGTCAGATCGTAGATGCTGAACATTGCTAACAGTGTTCCCATCAAAGAAACGATCACACCACCTAACGCGGCCGCTGCAATCGGGTTTAATCCGACTAAACGTAACGGAGTCGCAATTGCTGCCATGGCTGCTGGATAACCCGGAAAGAACGCGTAACTCAGAGGCACTTTGGTTCCGTCGCGTAATTGTCCAGTAGTAATACGCGGGTCGTCGTAACCCCCAACTGCGATGCCCAAATAGAATTCCGAGTCCCATGCCACCTGAAAATTCATGAATGGCTCAGTCAGGAAATCTTTGCCCTTTTGACTGTTTTTCGCCGTTTCATATTGTGTCCATTCCGTTGCGTAATCAGGACGGTTAGGCTGAAAGCGGGCGTTAACAATGCCTTGAAAAGCCAGCACAATCAACGCCCATAACAGCCAGAGGAGAACGAGGTTTCTAAGCGATATCCGATGTGCATTCAACGATGAGGTCAATGAACAACCCTAATCTTATTCAGAAGCAGGAATGATATATAACGTTGCAGATTCGGCTGGCAACGTTAATGATCCCGCTGTGAAATCTTGTGTACCGATATTCTCGGCTTTATGATCTTTATCCAGTAACCACACATCCGCCGCACCCGAAGCCTTAAAGTCCTTGAGTGCAATCGGTAGCGTTTTAGCGTCTGCGCCACGATTAACAATGATCAGTGTCAGGCTTCCATCATCTTTGAGGGCAGCCGTCACCGACACATCCTTATCGCTCGAAGCACTAGTCAGCAATTGCGTACCAAACTGCTTATACAACTGGAATACATAATAGGCAGGACGTGCATCATAACGCGCCAGTAGACCGAAATTGCTGTCCTTGGTGAACAGCGCAAAATAATTGACGATCTCGACCCGCTGCCGGATTAAACGCCCTAACACATCCGCCCACCAAATCGAGTGGAAAAATGTGTTCGGTGCGGATGCACCATTATCCCAATTGGAATTGATTTCGGTCACTGCCACCGGCATATCATGACCCGTTGCATCTTGGATAACCGCGTGTAAATCAGGAATAATTGTGTCCCATTCGTCGGGGTTTTCGCGCAGTTGATCATCTGTTTCCGCACCAGAATTCATGCTTAATGGAAACGGGTAGCGGTGGATCGAAACCAATCCAACCAAATCACCGTTGACCTTCAAGAACTCGCGCACCCATTCCCGTAATGGCGCTTGATAATCATTGGGGTCAGTCGTCGGTGGATACTGGCTGACTTCTGGTCCGGTCAGGATGATATTAGGATCAACCTTGAGCATCGCCTCGGCAATCGGTCGCCAGTCTTTATTGAACTGCTCGATCGTATATCCTTTGAATAAGTTTGGCTCGTTACCAATGCTCCAGTAGCGAACGTTATAGCCTTTTTCAATATTGGCGTAACGTACCAACTCAGCCGCTTTTTCTGGTGTGCCATTTTGCAAACGGACATGGATGTGCGGTTCCATATTCCATTTGTGCGCCTGTGTAATAAACAAGTCCAGTTGCGGCTCACTGATGTCGTTTTGGTCGCCCCAATTACCAGCAGGAAACCGCAGATAAGTTACGCCTGAGGTTTCGACCATCGGCCACATATCAACCGGAACCAACGCCCATGGGCCATAATTCACCCCGTATACAAATGGATTAATTGCGCCGATAGGTTGGCTGGCATCCACGCTCAATCCAGAGTCTTGAGCCGCAACTGGAATAACAAATAGTATGAGTAAGAAAACAAAAATAAGGTATTTAAAAACAAGGGGCTTAAGCCCCTTGTTCAATATTGAAATGTGTACCATAAACTTACTTCTCCACACCCGTGATTACCACACCACGCATGAATACTCTTTGCGCGAGGAAGAAAATAACCAATGGCAAAACCATCGCCATTAACGAGGTTGCTTGGATGAGTTCTGGTTGCGGGCCGTACTGGAAATTGAAACGTTGAACACCAACTGAAATCGGTTGCAGTTCTGGCTTATCCAACAGATAGAGCAGGGGGCCAAAGAAGTCGTTCCACGCAAACACAAAGTGGAACACTGCGACTGCAATTAATACCGGCCACGATTGTGGGATAATCACGCTTACCAAAACACGGAACGGTCCAGCACCATCAATCATCGCTGCTTCATCCAAATCGCGTGGGAGCGTCAAGAAATACTGGCGCAGCAAGAAGACGTTGTAGGCATTCGCGAAGAAGTGCGGAATGATCAGCGGGTTTAACGTTCCCGTCCAATGGATAGCCGCAAAGAAGGCATAAGTCGGGATCAGCGTCACCTGCGTCGGTAGAATAATCGTACCAATCAAGATGATAAACAGGATATTCTTGCCGGGGATAGGAAAGCGTGCGAAAGCGTAGGCCACTGCTGTACAAGAAAGTAACGTCCCGATCATCCCACCAATGGCAATAATCAATGTGTTACGGAACATCTGCGGGAAGTTGGCTTTATCCCATGCAGTACCGAAGTTTTCGAAGTGAGGATTTAATGATGTAACTGGTTCAAGTGTGCGCCAGTTTCCTTCCCATTCAATCGGCCCTGCGGCAACATTAACTGGATCAATAAAGGTGCTTTTTGCGCGACCTTTTTTGATGACCGCCAACTCTTTGTTAACACCGTCAACTGGCACGAGCAGAACGGGCGCATCTGAGCCTTCATAGTTGAAGACTTTGGGACTCATTGGCAAAATCGAGTCATCGCCTGTTTGCGAAAGTTGATCCTGCGAACGCAATGATGTCAACACCATGTTGCCGAGTGGCAGCAGATAAACGAACAAGAGCATCAATGTAAACAGTGTTACCAGTGAGACAATCGCAAAATGTCGCAACTGTATCCCATAATAGGGGGAACGGTTGACAGCGGGCGACGGTGTAATCCGGCTAGAGGTAGTAGCGGTCATTATTTAATCTCCACTCGCGTAATAAACCCAGCGACGCGAGGTTGCGAAAATACCGATAGTCAAAATCAGGGCAATGATAAAAATGAACCATGCTTGTGCAGAAGCAAAACCCATTTGCTGGTATTGGAAAGCGGTACGATATAGATTCAAGTTAAAGAAGTTCGTATCCGGGTTAGACCGGGTTGTATTCGAGAGGATGTAAGGAACAGTAAAGTACTGCATCAAACCGATGACGGTCAGCACCAAGTTATAAAGGATAACAGGTGAAATCATGGGCAGGGTAATACGTCGGAATAGGGTCCAGCCATTTGCACCATCCACACGTGCAGCTTCATAGAGTTCTGTTGGAACACCTTGCATGCCCGCCATCATGGTGAGCATAGCATTACCTACACCCCACAAGCCAATCATGACTAGTGCAATATTCAAGAAACGAGGATCAAACAGCCAATTGGGCGGATCGACGATACCAATTAATCGCAATATACGATTGAGATACCCCGTTTGACCATTCAAAAAGCTCTGCCAAACAAAGATGCCCGAAATAGCAGGGACAATGTATGGCATATAGAACAAGGCGCGGAAAATAGGCTTTCCGACTAGCAGCTTAGAATTCATTAATGCTGCCATCCCAAGTGGGAACAAAATAGCAATTGGGACAGAAATCAAAGCGAAACGCAGCGTAACCCATAGGGAACTGCGTGTCACAGGGTCTTTGAACAAATTCACCCAATTATCAAGCCCAACAAACTTAATATCGTTGCCGATGCTAAAGTTAGTGAAACTAAAGACCAACGACGCTATCATAGGGAATAAGGTAAAGGCCAAGAAGCCAATGACCCAAGGTGATAGAAATATCCATCCCCATATACGCTGCTGCTGTTCGATAGTACGTACACGCGGCTTGCTGCTGGCAGGTAGTGAAGCGAGACTGGCAGGTTGTGTGGTCATGTGCGACCGTCCTTCAAATAAAGATTTCTTTTTGGGTATGTGGCGAACCTGTCGGGTAGCCACACACCCAAATATTACCACTTCAGGATTTACGCTCCCAACTCACTTATTTTTGATAAATGAGTTGGATAAACGTAAGTGACGGATGACTACTTAGGAGCAGTGTCCACAATGGTCTGGAGATCTGACTGGAGTTTATCCAGTTCAGCATTCACATCCATGCTTTCGCCGGTATCACCATACATCAATGTACGGAAGTCATTGAAACGTTGTTGACCCTTAGAGTAGTTCGGGTAGTACGATTCGTGGTGAGGAACGGTCGCGTATTCGAGGCTCGGTGCGACAGCATCCCAATTCTTGACGCTGGGGTAAGTCTCAGCTTGCTTAGCAATAGCTGCCGCTTGCAGGTCAGGACGTGCAGGATAAGCACCATAAGCAGCCAAGAGATCGCCTGCGCCTTCACCCAACAGGTATTGCAAGACGGTGAATGCTGCATCAGGATTCTTGGTGCCCTTGTAGATGCGGAATGTATCAGCATCGGCAGGAGCATAGAAGGTGCCGTTGTATGAAGGAACAACTGCCAGATCCCAGTTGGACTTCAGATCACCCAAGCAGCAGGTGTACCAGAACGGTACGCGGGACATAGCAACCTTACCGGAAGCAAATGCGCTGGGTTTCAGCAGATCGCTGGCATCATAGGTTGCGGTAGGAATGAAATGATCTTTCCAAATGCCGTTGTAAACCCATTGGGCTTCTGCACGCCAGTTGTCGGGGATCAAAACCTTGCCAGTGGCTTCGTCAATAACAGGTGCGCCACCGAAGGTTGAGAAGTCGGCACGTTGGGTGCCCCACTGGTGGTTGAAACCGAACTGAACAATCTTTGCAGGATCGAAGTCAGCGCTGGTGGCATCATTACCATTAGCGTCGACGGTCAGGATCTTGGCGATGGTCGCCAATGTGTCCCATGACCAATCAACTTCTTTGCCGTCCAGCATGTACTTATCACCGAACTTCGCTGGAGGATAGGCCAGATCAGCTTCGTCGAACAGGTCAGCATTGTAGAAAATCATGCCGGGGTAAACCGCAAAAGGAATACCGAGCAGACCTTGGTCGCCAGCCTGATACAGGTTCACCAAGTTGTCTGGGAATTGACCCAAGTCATACTTGGCCTTGTCAACATAGGGTTGGAGATCAAGCCATTGGCCTGCGAATTGGTTGGAACCATCGAAGCCGACGGGGCCAATAATGTCGGGGGCGGTACCAGCGGCGATCAAGGTGCTGAGAGCATCAGGAGCAACCTGATTGCTGGCGGCAATGTTGATCTTCAGTTCAATCGCATCTTGGGACGCATTGAAATCGGCAACAACTTTGTTTTGAACGTCAATTTGGTTCGGTTGAGTACCGGTACCCAAACCGACGAACCAGTTAACAACGGTCTTGTCTTGCGCGGCGGTCGGCGCAACGACGAGCGCCATCAAGCCAATAAGGAGTACTACAAATAGGGACTTTTTGGACATTCTCTTTCCTTTTCTAATATGGAACAATCTTTCGCGCGAGAGATTGCAAAAACGAACGGTTCTAACAATATTCAGTTGTTAATCTCCTATGGGGTACATCACCTCCTTCAAGGCATTGTAATCACTCGATTGGCGTACGACCAATTCGGTCGGCAATACGATGTGATGTGGGGGCTGGACTTTTCCTTCAATGAGATCAATCAGCAGTTGGGAGGCTACTTCCCCAACTCGCTGGACAGAATGGCGAATAGTAGTAAGAGGCGGATCAGATTCGACTGCGACATCCAAATCGTCAAACCCTACAATAGCAACATCATCAGGAACACGTAAGCCGGCTTCACGTATGGCCTCGATAGCACCAATAGCGATTGTATCGCCGCCGCAAACAACAGCATCCGGCTTATTAGGTAGCAAATGTTTCATGCCAGAATATCCAAAGTCGCGGCTAAATTGACCGGGATAAATCAGATTAGGGTCGATTGGAAACCCTACTTTCTCCATCCCGCTTTTAAAGCCTTTCAAACGATCCGCGCCGTCACGAATGTCAAGCTGTCCGGTAATCGTCGCAATCCTGCGATACCCGAGACTAGCAAGGTGTTCAACCGCTTGTTCCGAAGCACGTACGTTGTCAATGGTCACATAATTCACAATTTCATCGAAGCGTGGTGGTGTTTCCACCATGACAAATGTACGCTTCATGGTAATCAATCGGCTAAAGAGTGGGTCGTTTTCAGTCACCGAAGCAATAATTAACCCATCAGGTTGGCGATTTTTAGAAACGCGATCAGAAAATCCGATCCGTTCTTCATGAGAGTGTCCTAACCACAAAAGCATGGCGTAATCACGCTTAATCGTGGTCTCGGCAATCCCTTGCAGGAGCATCGGGAAATAGGAGTTGTCGCCAAAGAAAACGTTGGTTGTTTGTGGGATGGCAACGCCAATAATTTCAGTGCGTCCTGTCACCAAAGCGCGTGCTGCGGGGTCTGGCTGGAATTGTTCCTGCTCAATAACCTTTAATACACGCTGGCGAGTACGTTCACCAACATAGGGTTGATTATTAATTACGCGCGAAACTGTGGAGCGAGACACTCCAACTTTTTTCGCAATATCTTCTAATTTCATCAATCACCATTACAAACAAAAACATTAAATTTGCGCTCATTTATGGGAGCGCTCCCAGAATTTCATTAAAGCATACCGCGTAGTTTAAGGGTTTGTCAAGCCAATCATGAATTTGCTCATCGTTCATGGTTGTGCAAACTACACGAATCTTTCAAATCTAAAAACCGAAAGCAATTCTCGGCTACGAAATACAATGTAAGCGCTTGCATTTTGTGAAGGGTAGATTAAATGAAAGTCAATAAATGCCTGTAGAGATAATCAAATTTAGGCCATGATCAATCAACTATCAAATTTCTAGAAGTCCTTAAATTTTGCTTGGGACTGGTAGAATTGACATTTTTAGACGATAAATCACACGCAGGATTGTCCAACATGACTGACCGACTTTACTATGCCGACTCGTACACCACTCATTTTGAAGCCACTGTAATTGAACAAATGACCCATAAAGGTAAACCCGCTCTCGTGTTGAACCAGACTTATTTCTATCCTACTAGCGGGGGGCAGCCCCATGACACTGGAACAATTAACGGATTTTCAGTAATAGATGTAATTGTCCGCGATGAAGATGCCGAGATTTTGCATGTACTAGATACCCATCTCTCATATTCAGAGGAAAAAATGGTAACCTGTCAGGTGAATTGGGTACAACGCTTTGACCACATGCAGCAACACACTGGACAACATATTCTAACTCAGGCATTCATCCAAACTGCAGAAGCCAAAACGGTTAGTTTCCATCTGAGTCCTGAAAGCGTCACTATTGATTTGGACGTAAACAGCTTAACGGACAAGCAAATTGAGGCAGCCGAAAAGCTCGCCAACGAAGTTATCCAAGCTGACAAACCCGTAACCGCAACTCTGCGACAAATGGATGACCAAGATGGTGTGCGGATGCGGAAAATGCCCAAACATATCGTCACGGATGGACTGCGGGTGGTGGAGATTGAAGGCTTTGATACAACGGCATGTGGTGGAACCCACGTGGCGCGAACAGGTGAAATCGGCTTGCTAAAGGTTATCAAACTGGAAAAGCGCGGTGATAAAACCCGTTTAGAATTTCGCTGTGGCGGACGAGCATTATCTGATTACGGAAATAAACATCAAGTCATCAGCACATTAGCCACAGAGATGAACTGCCGTTTCCCTGAAGTGCCAGAGAATGTAACCAAACTACGGGCTGATTTGAAAGCGGTACAAACCAGCTTAAAAGAACTACGCGAACAATTGGTGCAATATGAGGCTGCTAAACTGTTAGCAGAAGCATCCCGTACCAATGGCTATGCCCTGATTATCGGCAACTTTGATGGGCGGGATGCTGGAGAAGTAAAATTGCTGGCTTCGCGCCTAACAGAAAGTGCGAGTGTTGTGGTATTGATGGGAACCGCAGGTGAAAAATCCCAACTTGTTTTTGCCCGCAGTGCCGATCTAGCCTTCAATATGGGCGCACTCCTCAAAGATGCCGTCGGTAAATTGGGAGGACGCGGTGGTGGACAACCCGCCTTTGCACAAGGGGGCGGGGTGACAGCGACTATCGACCAAATCAAAACTGTGATTGAGGCAACAGCCGCCGGATTATAAAGCTGCGCTAGATAGGGAATTTATTCAACGCAGCGAAGCGCACACCTAATTTAGGCCAGTTGAGCTATTCCAACAAAAGCGCCAAGTTGATGTAAGTGCTGCTCTTTGACGTGGTTGTTGTAATTGACCATCAAGAAAACAGCTAAAGGCGTATCGCCAAATCCCGACATCGGAACAGTACGCCAGAAAGCCTCAGGCGAAAGGCTGCGAACCAGCGCTTTGTTCCCCTCAATCGCGGCCTCAAAAGAGGCTTTGAAAGATTGGATCGGAGCATCATTCCACGCATCAATCCAATAGGGATCGCTAAAAACGACTGGAACATAGGACGCACCTGCAAGGTAACTACTCAGGTGGGGAAAAAGTACCAAAAAAGATAAAAACGAGCTAGAGTCATAAGGATGAAACCCACAGAGAAGCCGTTAAGCAAAGAACAACTACAAGGGCTAGAAAAAGCCGACTTGGTAGATTTGGTTGTG
>JBBSBM010000162.1:0-12136 GCA_038251275.1 Aggregatilineales bacterium | reverse complement strand
CCACCGCTTGGTTGCGCCCTTTACTTACGATTCCTAGTAATTTTTGGCGTTCTTCAGACGTTAAATGGACTTCATGTTTTGTCATCCCTTTAGTTTATCTTTACCCCTCATCTTTAACCAGTTGAGGTACTAGATATTTCAAACTTGTATTCGTCTTCCAAAGGGCAAAGTGGCAATACCCTAATTTAGTGGAGAGAAGGAGAGTCTCTCGGATAGGGATTCAAAAGAACAAGGGCTGACATAATCTAAAGTCGAATGCCGCTGTTGACGGTTGTAGAAGCCCATGATGTAACTGAAGAGCTCAACCCGAGATTGGGAGTGGGAAGCAAAGACCACATCAGCACACTCGCGCTTCAGCATTGCCCAGAAACGCTCCATAGGGGCATTATCCCAACAATTACCGACACGGCTGAATTTAACTGTTTTCGAGTACGGATGCTCTGACGTCCGCAATCGTTGCTCGTTCACTGGAATGATAGTACGAGTCTCCGGCACAGGCGCGACAAAATGGCCGCCTGTTAACAATGACTTCGCGCTCATTGATGATTTCCTCACCGCAAGCCGTACAGTTCACCCGCACACCGTGGCGGCTGATGAGTTCTGTCATTGAAAGGTCAAGTGTCACCCATTTGACGTCGAACATCATCTCGTCCAGAATGTGCTGGTACGCGGCCAACTGTGCGTGCCAGTGGCTTTCAGCTTCAGGAATCATCTGTGCGGCCAGTGTGCGCAGTTTAGGGCTGGGGGCGATCCGCAACGCCCGTTCCATTTCGGTATCAACAAATGTCGCGGCGGCCTTGCCGTAATCAAACAGGCGCAGCGTACGGTGTCCTAAAGTGCAGTTAGTTGACACGGTAACACCATCGGCAAAACAGCCATCGGTTTCAAGGAAAGTAAACAACCGCTTATTCGTCTGCGGTAAATCCAAGTGCAGCAACTTACCCGCCAGCATGCCCATCCGAACGCCAATGACTTGGCGCGGGCATAAATGGTCATGACGTCGGGTGGACTCTGCCAGCAATTCGTTAAATTTGAGCAGCTCATTCATGTTGTTTATCAGCCTTCATCGAACGGCCAAACGGAAAACGACGGTGATATTCACATAATGGGCAAAGCTCGGTTAGCTCTGCCGAAGTAAACGGTGCATTACATTTTCGGCAGCGCTGGAGCGGGCCGGAGGTGATAGCTTTCGGCTCTAGCCGCACTGCCTGTTCTACTAGAACCGGTTCATCAAACGCCAACGTCTTAACTGGACATAACTCCGTACACAGCGAACAATCCGTACATGCGCCGGATGCAAAGTTCAGCGCGAATTGCTTATCGCCCCACTCGATCTTCAACGCGTGGGTCGGGCAGGCAAATGCACACACACCGCAGGCCGTGCAATCCATACCGGCTTTCAAGCCACGAAAAGGTGTATATGTACCCTGATGAACTGCATTTCCAAGCTGGCGAAGTGCCCGTACCAACCGAACCCGTTCTTGAGGGATATGTTCGTCAAAAGTAATCTCGCTTGCAGGAACAGCCTCAGGCTCATTGACGACTCCTGGCGCAGGTTTATCGATTGGTTTTCGGAACATTCTGAACAACTCACGGCGTGACACGGCTTTACTGGCGCTGCGTTGTGCCGGATGCTCCCACAAATCAGCTTCCGTAACCTGCGTGACTGGAACGACCACTTGCTCACCGGCGCTCAGTAAAGCGTTTGCCTCTTCAGCCGTTCGCATAATCCCCGCTTGGAGTTCTGCAATTGAACATTGCACGCAGGCATCAAGACGTAAAATGATCCGCTTCACACCCGAAGCCCTGAGTGAGGCATAAGTCGATAGACTGTATGCCGCCAGACAGCGTGTCGAAATAATCTTATGCTGGGCATCCGACAGCCGTGTATCCCCTTGAGGATGATGCGGGCAGGCAATCTCGATCACCCGTCCACGCGGCAGAGGTTTAACACAGTCCAATAGTTTTTCGACGCCATCAACCCCTGTAAAGACACCCGTCGGGCAGGTATGAAGGCAAAGACCGCACTGCACACAGCACGACGCATCCAGCACGATTTGATGATTGTCGAGCGAAATCGCCCCGACCGGACACGCATCCAGACATGTTTGGCAAGTGCTGGCTTTATTCTTGGCATGGACGCAGCGCTTGACGTTGACGGTTAGAACCGGTTGGTTAACTAGATTAGCAACGTCGTTGGCTGCGCCAATGAGATCAAACACGCTCATGGGGCAATCCCGTTTCTATTGGATAGAAAGTGTTCGCGTCCACTCAATTGAGGTATCTCCCATTTGAGGACTGTGCCGTTCCTTCTTCGATAAGTCCCTGCTGCACCGCGCATACGGCGGCTTGGGCACGGTTTGTGACCCGCAGTTTCTCCAAAATATTGTGCAGATGGACTTTCACTGTATTGATTGAAATACAAAGGGCGTCGGCGATTTTCGGATTGCTCAATCCCTTGACCACCCCGCGTAAAACATCTACCTCACGCTCGGTCAAAGCGGTTCCCCCTTGATCATGGATTAAATCGGCATTAATCGGTGCTCGCATTAATTTCATTAAGCGTAAAGCCATCGAAGGTGTAATCGCGGGTTCACCGTTTTGAACGCCTTCCAGCAGATGAAATAATTCGTCGGCATCTAGACTCTTTGGCAGATAACCGGATACGCCTAGTTCCATTGCACGGTATAGGTCTTGATCAGTTTCGGAGGCCGTCAGCATCACAATAGCAGCCGAGGGCAAACGCTGCCGAACCGTAGCCGCGACGTCCAACCCGTTGATATCGGGCATTTGGATGTCCATCAGAATGACATCCGGTTTCAAATGGTAGGCCATTTCGAGCGCTTGCGTTCCCGTTGCCGCTTCCCCAACGATTTCGACCAGATCCTGCCGCGTGCGCATGAGACTAACTAATCCCTGCCGGAATAACCGGTGGTCGTCCACAATCAAAATTCGGAGTGTCATAAGTTATTTATTCCTCGATGAAGCTAGTAGAGGAACGCTTAGGGTGACCGTTGTTCCTGCTCCAAGTTCGGAAACAATGGATAACTGCCCATGAATACTTTGAGCGCGCTCACGCATGGTTTGCAGTCCAAAATGACTGCCCATGACCTCTTGTGTACGCATTCCTGTGCCATCATCGGCAATGTGAATATGCAGGATTTGGCCGTCGCTCGTAACACACAGTTGAACATGATGCGCCTGTGCGTGTTTTCGGATATTCGTCAACGCTTCTTGGACAATCCGTACCAGTTCAGTTTCTGTGAGGGGGGAAAGATGAACTGTCCCCTGCACCTCGTTCTTAAACTGCACCTCGATATTTGTCTGGATACTGAACGCCTCAACATATTGTTCCAGCGCCGTGAGCAGCAGTAAATCATCCGATAGCGTTGTACGCAGGCTGAGAATGCTCTCGCGCACATCATCCTGAGCAGCGTTGATAGTTTTTCGGGCAGTAGACAGTTCCGCTAACAGCCCATCTTGGTTACGCTGCTTAACCAGCACTTCAAGGGTTTGCATTTGTAGGCTCAAATAACCCAACACTTGAGCGAGACTATCGTGCATTTCGCGAGCGATGCGATACCGTTCCTGTGCGACGGCTGCCGCTTGGAGTTTGGACATCATCGAGGCGTGTTCGAGCGTGATTACGATTTGGTCAGCAAGTTGGGGCAGCCTCAGAAAATCACTATAGGCAAAGGGAATAGCCTCATAACGCGATACCCATAATGCGCCCACAGGTGTGCCGTCGATCATGATGGGAACAATGGCAGCTGACTGGATAGGCTTTCCCAAGATCGGACAATACCAGCCTAATGCTGCCCCTGCGCCGTACTCATCATGGAAGCGAATCGGTTGCCCATTCTGTACCGCTGTCAGAACCACCGTTTCATTCATTTTGTCACATGAGATTTGCTGGACACCGTCTTCAGTGGCGTGGCATTTTAAAATCAGTTGGCCGGAGACTTCATTAAGCAGTGCAATTGCTGCAACATCGGCAGCCATCAGTGTGCGTGTCAGTCCAACAATGGCCTCAAGAATGACGCTCGTCTCTTCAAGATTAGCGATTTTACGGCTAATCGTTACTACACCTTCGAGCCAGCGTTCCGCGTCGTGTGTGAGGCGAGGAACTAAACTTTCGGTAGTTTTGATCTCCTGCTTTAACATCGTATTAATCTCAATCAAAAAGGTATTTCATCTCAGTCAACCAAATCTTACCGCTACTGGACAATTCCTAATTGGCTAAACGTAATCGTTTAGATATGCAGTGTAACATTACTTTTGTTTCGCATCGTGTTCGAAGTCAATTTGATCCCTTGATGAAAATCACCCGATCGGGTGATATAGATCACTCCGTTGGAGAATGTTGTTTTATCGCTTGATGGTCTACTCTCAAAGCAATAGCAGGCAAAGAACGTTATTGTCATTTGCCTGTGTTGTGATCGTTAAGTAGAAGGGGCACTCGTCCATGAGCGATAATGGGTACATTCAGGATCTTATCACCGATACCGTGATGAGCCGACGCAGCTTCATGAAATGGAGCGCGGTCATGGGTGGTACTGCTGCTCTGCTCGCTAACGGGGCATTCGAACATGTTCAGGCCAGCGGTGAAATACCTGCCGAGCCCGACAAAATCGTGTGGAATGCTTGTGTAGTGAACTGTGGCAGCCGTTGTCCACTCCGTCTTTTTGTTAAGGATGGTACGGTTTACCGTGTTGATACCGATAACACCGGTGATGACACATGGGGACAGCATCAAGTTCGGTCGTGCGTGCGCGGTCATTCAATCCGCCAGCGCATCTATAACCCCGACCGTTTGAAGTACCCGATGAAGCGGGTCGGCAAACGCGGTTCCGGTGAGTTTGAGCGTATTACGTGGGAAGAAGCCTACGACACAATCGCCAACAAACTCAAGGAATTAGTTGGGAAATATGGCAATGAATCGATCTATCTGAATTACGGCACCGGCACGCTCGGCGCATTGATTTGTACCTCGTGGCCGCCGAGCGCGACGCCGATTGCCCGTATGATGAACTGCTTCGGTGGTTACCTCAATCACTACGGCGACTACAGTGCGGCGCAGTTGGAATCTGCTCTACCGATGACTTTCGGCGGAGCATGGGTCATGAATAACAGCATCGAAGATGTTGTGAATAGCAAGTTGATGGTCTACTTCGGCAATAACCCCTGCGAAACCCGTATGAGCGGTGGCGGCTTGAGCTACAGCTTGCAGCATTACAAGCGTGAGAGTGGCGCCAAGCTGATTGTCGTTGATCCCCGTTATACGGACACCGGCGTGAACTCCGCAGACGAATGGATTCCGATCCGCCCCGGCACAGACGCTGCTTTCGTCAGCGCCTTGGCCTATGTGATGATTAGTGAAAATATTCATGATCAGGAATTTTTGGATAAATACACTATTGGTTTTGACCGTGACCATATGCCCGCAGGTTACGAAGACCAAGATAGCTACAAAGATTATGTCATGGGCACCGGCAAGGATAAAACGGCTAAGACACCACAGTGGGCAGCCGCCATTACGGGTATTCCTGCGACACGCATTGTCGAATTAGCACGCGAAATGGCACTCACCAAGCCCATGTTTGTCACACAGGGTTGGGGCCCGCAGCGTCAGGCCAACGGCGAACAAAACTGCCGCGCCATCTCGATGCTTCCCATCCTGACTGGCAACATCGGTATTCATGGTGGTGGCACGGGCGCTCGCGAATCAGGTTTCGGCATTGGCCTTACCTCCTTCCCGACGCTGACCAATCCAGTTAAGACTGCGATCTCTGTCTTCAATTGGCCGGATGCCATTCGGAACGCTACGGAAATGACCGCGCTTAAAGATGGTGTCAAGGGCAAAGACAAGCTCGATGTACCGATCAAGTTCATTTGGAACTATGCCGGTAACGCGCTCATTAATCAACATGCAGAAGCCAATTTAACGCATAAGATTTTGGAAGACGAAACTATGTGCGAAATGATCGTCGTCGTTGACGTTCATATGACACCAAGTGCACGTTATGCCGATATTCTACTGCCAGATACTACCAACTACGAGAAGATTGACATCGCGGTCAATGGTGATACCAGCAATATGGGTTACGCCATTTTCTGCGATCAAGCGATTGAGCCGATGTTCGAGGCTAAATCTGTTTACGATATATGTGCTGACATTGCCACCCGTTTGGGTGTCGGTGATAAATACACTGAAGGCAAGACTACTGAAGATTGGCTGCATTACTGTGTCGATGAAACACGCAAGACCAATCCCGATTTCCCAGATTACGAATCGTTTAAGAAGATGGGCATCTACAAGGTGACCAACAAGGCCGAACCATACGTCGCGTTCCAAGCATTTCGGCAAGACCCCGAAGCCAATAAGCTGGAAACTCCTTCCGGAAAGATTGAAATTTTCTCGCCAACGCTGCATGATATCGGCCAGAAGTGGGAACTTCAAGAAGGTGACGTGATTACCGGCCTGCCCATTTACATGGAGACATGGGAAGGTGTCAGTGATCCGTTGAAGGAAAAGTTCCCCTTGCAGATGATCAGCGCGCACTACAAACAGCGCACCCACTCAACATACGGCAACGTTCCTTGGATGGCTGAAGCTGCCCCGCAAGAAGTGTGGATCAACCCCATTGACGCAGCCGCACGTGGAATTGTCCACGGAGATAAGGTGTACGTCTTCAATGATCGTGGGCGTACGCACGTCCTAGCCAAAGTTACGCCGCGCATCATGCCGGGCGTCGTTCAACTTCCTGAAGGTGCATGGTATGCGCCAGACGCAAATGGCGTTGATCAGTCAGGTTGTCCGAACGTGCTAACTCGATATCGTCCATCACCCTTGGCAAAAGGCGACCCCATGCACACCGCTCTTGTCCAAATCGAGAAAGCATAGGAAGACCTAATCATGACCAAACAATATGGATTCTACTTTAACTCCAGCGTTTGTACGGGCTGTAAAGCCTGCCAGATTGCCTGCAAAGACAAATGGGATTTGCCAGTAGGCACCACTTGGCGGCGTGTCGCGGAATATACCGGCGGCGAGTGGACCCCAAGCGCGGACAACTCGTACACTCAAAATGTTTTCACCTATTATACATCGGTCGCTTGTAACCACTGCGAAAACCCGGCCTGCGTTGAAGTTTGTCCGACCCAGGCAATGCAAAAACGTGAAGACGGCATTGTGCTGATCGATCAATCGCAGTGTATCGGCTGCCGTTATTGCGAATGGGCTTGTCCTTACGGCGCACCACAGTTTGACGCCCAAAAAGGCGTGATGAGCAAATGTAACTTCTGCTACGACGCTTTGGATGCAGGCGGAAAGCCTTCCTGTGTCACAGCTTGTCCTTCGCGCGCACTGGACTTCGGTGAGTTGGAAGAACTACGGACCAAATACGGTAACGAAGCTGCCTTTGCTCCGCTGCCCGATGCATCTATAACCAGCCCATCGCTCGTCATCACGCCGCACGAAAATGCGGCACCAGTGGGTTCAACCGTCGGTAAGTTAGCGAACCCGGAGGAGATTTAGTCATGGAACTACGTGAATGGGCTCTCGTAATCTTTACTGTTGTCATGCAGATGGCGGTTGGTGCGTTTGTTATTTTGGGTGGCGTGCATTTCTTCGCCGCCCGCCGTTACAAATCGCAGGACGCTGACTTATTGAGTGATCGCGCGCTTCTGGCAATTGGGCCACTGGCCGTTTTTGCCTTGATCGTGACTTTCTTTCACCTCGGCAATCCGATCAATGCGCCGCGTGCCATTATGAATTTTGGGTCGTCGTGGCTGAGTCGTGAGATTGGCTTAGCGGTTGCATTCTCTGTTTTGGGAGCAGTGTTCGCCTTCCTACAATGGCGGAAGATTTTGACACCGACCATTCGTAATGGTTTGGCGCTGCTCACCGCTGTGGTCGGCTTAGTGCTGGTCTATGCAATGGCGAACATCTACCGTCTGCCGACGATCCCGGCATGGGATACAGCGGCGACACCCATCATCTTCTTTATCACCAGTTTTCTGCTGGGTGCGCTGGCTATTAGTGCTGCGTTCGCGGCCAGCTTCTGGTATCTCAAGCGTAAGGCTTCTGGCGACAAAAAGGTTCAGTACGATATTCTCGCCACGACGCTGCGTTGGATCGCTATCATTTCGATCGCGCTGATGGGCATTCAGTTTATCGTCATTCCGATTTACTTCGCCCAGTTGGCAACTTTTGGCAGTGCCGCAGCAACCGCCAGCCTGAATATCATCGTCGGACAGCATCCAATTGTATTGGCTCTCGAACTAATACTGCTGTTTGTAGGTGCAGGGCTGGTAGCGATGTTCATCTATCAAACCGCCGCAATCGAAAAGCATGTCCAGCGCTTAAGCGCACTGGCTTACTTGGCCTTCGCGCTGGTATTGGTGGCAGAAGTCATGGGTCGCTTCTTATTCTACGTATCAATGGTTAAGATCGGCCTATAGATACAGGACAAATGGCACTCTACAGCAGCTTACATTGAGAATAGGCTAGACGTAAATGCAGGAGGTGTAATCCTCCTGCATATTGTTAATACAAGGAATATCTATATGGAAATCTCGGCGGAAACACTCATTGCACAACAGCTCGCTTATGCGTTTTTGGGCAAAGTCTTTTACGAGCCGCCGACCTTGGAACTTATACAGGCTATAGTATCTGACGACCTGTTTTCAGATTGGCCGTTCCGCAGCGCGAATGTGGAAGAAATCATAGGGCTAGACCAATTGCGCCAATTCAGCGCACAGTGGGATAGTGCTCAATTTGAGGATTTGCGACGCGATCATGCACGCTTGTTTGTTGGTCCGAACCGCTTGTTGGCACCGCCTTGGGAGTCGGTTTATTGCAGCCGTGAACACCTGATCTTCGATCGCCAGACGTTCGAAGTCCGACAGCAGTACCAACGTTATGGCATGGAAACACGGCAATCGAATGTCGAACCCGATGACCATGTGGGTTTGGAGCTGCGTTTTATAGCGCATTTGAATGGGCTAGCCTTATTCGCGATGGATAAGGGCGATACGAACCTGACTGTCGAAGCGGTCGAAGCAACAGGACGTTTCCTCACCGAGCATCTGTTACGATGGTCTCCGGAGTTTTTGGGGCTGGTCATGAAATCAGCCAATACAGTCTACTATAGCGCTGTAGCACAGTTGGCACTTGGTTGTCTATATCATACGAACTCTATATTGAGTGATAGACAACTTGTATCGTGAATTGGGATGATTAACCTGACTCAGCTGGACTTTGAACATGACAAATGAGAAAAAGGAGGCAGAATAAGCAAATAGACCTAACTGCCAAGCAAGGTTGAAAATGCTTAAACTGCCGAGATGGATGATAGCAGTCTTGACTGAATTTGCGCCAGTGATTTACGGTGTTAATACATGGTACAAAGTAGAAGTGCTCATAGCAGGAGCAATATTGACAACAGGCAAGCGAACGGTAAGTGCTGTATTGCGAGTGATGGGTTTGAGCCAAGAGAAGAACTATGCCAAATATCATCATGTGTTGAACCGAGCGGTTTGGTCGGGGCAAGAAGCCAGTGAAGTGTTGCTGCGTTTGCTATTAAAAACCTTTGCTAAGAGAGATGAGCCATTTGTATTTGGAATAGATGAAACCATTGAACGACGGTGGGGAGAGAAGATTAGTGCACGGGGCATATACCGCGACCCTGTGCGCTCCAGTCACAGTCATTTTGTGAAAGCCAGTGGTTTACGTTGGATGTGTCTGATGTGGTTAGGCGAGATCCGTTGGGCACAGTGCATTTGGGCACTCCCGTTTTTCACAGTGCTTGCTCCGTCGGAGCGTTACTATGCCGAGCGAAAACGCGCTCACAAAAAACTAACAGACTGGGCAAGGCAGATGGTGCTACAACTGCGTCGCTGGTTACCTGAACAAGCCCTGATTGTGGTTGGTGATAGTACCTATGCAGCCTTAGATTTCTTACACGCTTGTCAATGCTTGGCTCATCCTGTGACAGTCATAACTCGTTTACGTTTGGATGCCGCCTTGTATGAACCCGCTCCACCTTACAGCGGGAAAGGCCGCCCACGCAAAAAAGGCAAACGTTTGCCCACACCCCAACAGATTCTAAAAAATGAAGACACATTTTGGACACGCCTGAAAGTGGATTGGTATGACCGACAGGCACGCGACATTGAGCTTTTCAGCTCACAGGCTGTTTGGTTCCATTACGGCTTACCCGCTGTTCCCATCCGTTATGTCCTCATTCGTGACCTTGCTGGAAAGTTCGCACCCCAAGCCCTTTTATCTACCGATCTTACCCTTTCACCTGAGCAGATACTGGCTTATTTCATAGGCCGCTGGCAAATGGAAACCACTTTTCAGCAAGTCCGTACTCATTTAGGTGTCGAAACCCAGCGTCAGTGGTCGGACAAAGCCATTGCCCGTACCACCCCCATCCTTATGGGCTTATTTTCGCTCGTCACCCTCTTAGCAAACACCCTGATTGTACAGGATGGTATTTCGCCGCGTTCGGCTGCTTGGTATTCCAAAACGCTACCGACTTTTTCTGATGCGCTCGCTCTGGTTCGTTTTCGGCTTTGGGCATATTGGACTTTTCACATGTCGCTCGATGACCCTAATATGGTAAAAGTCCCGCGCAGCTTGCTCGAGCGCTTCAACGATTTGCTTGCTTATGCTGCTTGACGTTCAAAGTCCAGATTAGAGCGCGTCTGAAAATTAAGCAGCAAGGCGTTTGAGCATGGTATGAATGGAAGCGACATAGACCATACCTTGGTTGCTTTTAGGACAATGTTCATAATCTTTACTCAAACGACGATAACGACCCAACCAAGCGAAGGTGCGTTCGACAACCCAGCGTTTGGGCAACACCACAAAACCAGATTGATCAGCCGAGGGTTTGACGATAGCAAGGACAATATGAAAGAGGGTGTAAACCCAAACCCAGAGCGCACCTTCATAACCGCCATCTGCCCAAACGACTTGCAAACGGGTGTGCCACATGGGAGGCAGGGATTGAAAAACAAGTTTTGCACCTTCACAGTCGGCCATGCCCGCCGCGTGGACAACCACCAGCAGCAGATTACCGAGGGTGTCGGTCATAATATGGCGCTTTCGTCCGCTTATTTTCTTGCCGCCATCATAACTGCGCTCACCACCACTTTCGGTTGTTTTGCTGCTCTGGCTATCGATCAAAGCCGCACTCGGATGCGGTAGACGCCCCTGTCGTTTGCGCTCCAAATAGACTAAAGCCCGATTGATCCGTTCCCATGTTCCATCCAAACACCACTTGCGATAGTGATAATACACACTTTTGTAGTTGGGGTACTCTCCCGGCAAGTTTTTCCACTGACATCCCGTTCGTACCAGATAAAAAATAGCATTCATGACCGCTCGCAAGTCTAATTCCATCGGTCTTCCCACTTGCCCACTCCGATTAGGCAGTATAGCTGCCAGATACTTCCATTGGGCGTTTGTTAATTCACTGGTATAGCAACCTGATTTGTGCGACACTTTTCTTGTTCCCGTTTGGCTGAATTCTGCATTTGGTTTTGCTTATTCTAGCCAACGGGAATTTTCAGATCACCTCTTACCCAATTATATAGTTTCCGCACATTTGGAACACCTAGATGCTAAACCTAAGAGTAATGTGGAAGGGAAATTTAGTTCGTTAGAAGAATAAAAATATTTTTTACTGTTTTGTAAATACAGTACAATATAATTGTTGCGAACGGGTCGCCGCACGTATCCTAGATATTTCAAACTCAAGTTTGCTTTCCATAGAGCAAAACATACCTCTCAACCTCGTCCTATCGATCCTGCAAAAATAGAACTTCAAGCAAAAGTCATTGAACTTCGCTCAAACGGGTGGAGTTATCCTGCAATTGCAAGACACCTAGATATTAGTGTCGGAACAGCGTGGAATTTATCTGATCATAAAAGCTAACAACCTTTTTGGTTGGCGACTTGACAGGTTGTATATGTATCATACAGTATTTACCGTGATTGCTAGTTGGGAATGAGGTTGGTAAAAGCGAGAGCAAGGATAGAGGCTAAGACCTTTAAGTCAAAGCCAGCGTTAGTTCGGACATGGAGATGTTGGATACCCATAGCCTGCATTTGGCTGTAAACGGT
>JBBSBM010000161.1:0-12180 GCA_038251275.1 Aggregatilineales bacterium | reverse complement strand
CATCCAGTAGAAATGTGTCGCCCGTGCCATAGAAATATTTGCTCTCGATGACGTCACGATTGCCTTTCGTTGGAAAAGCAGTGTAAATCTGATTAGCGTGTGCTTTCTGGTCTTCAAACAGCGCTTCCGCCCAATACAGACGGATAGAGCTGCCTTGTCCACCGGACACAACAATTTCGGGATACGCACAATAATAGTTATCGAGATCGATGATGATGCGGCGCGTTGTCTGCGGCGGAAACGTAATCGGTTGTTCGCCATTGAATACGGTTTGCCATGCCAAAGCTTCCGGCCCGAGGTGGACTTGACTGTCGATACTGCGCTCCAGCGTGTGCAGATCGGATAAGGTTTCTACAAAGCGCACTCGCGCTGTTGTCACCGGCTGACGGATCATGCGCGGCAGAAGTGCAGGACTTAATACTCGTGGTCTGTCATATCCCCAATCGTTGAGGCTGCTCACTCCGGCGTCCCATGTGGCAGGCTTTTGCCAATCATCGCCAGCACCGGATTCGATGCCAAAGGGGTAATGCAGCCCGTCTATCACCAAGTTTGCGCCCGTCCCTCAAGCAGGAGATGGGTCTACAAACGTATAGCCTTCAATTTGACGTGCATCCCATTCTGCAATCCCCGTGCCGAGCAGCTCGGTATACGGTGGGTCTGGAGCGAAAAAGAATCCGTGATATACACTCATTTGGGCATGGGGCGCTTGGTCACCTAAAGACCACACGACGGCAACGAATGCATGTGTTCCCGCACAAAGGGTAAAATCATAAGTTTCATAAAACCAGTGTAATGGCTCACCGCGCTCACTGCCCAAACCGACAAGCTGCCCATCAAGGTACAATTTATAGCGTTCGTCCGCCGTCACATGGACTCGGATCGAGATTTCCACATCCAGTGAAAAACGGCAGCGATAGGCATTAACAACAGGGGTTGCGGGAATTTCGGGAGTTGTGGTCAATGAAAGCCAGCGACACGCCCAATTGCCGATCTCTCTCCAAGAAATTTTTTTCGTCAGGGTCATGTTCTCTTACATCCTTCCCAACCTACCAATTACGATAGGCACAGTCGCTAGACTCTAAATGATCAGTTCAACTTCACAGTTTGACGACGCATCGTATTCGATATTTAATGTGCCATCTTCGTTGTTTCGCCACGAAACCGAAACCAGACCATGAGGCGTTGGAACCGAACCCGATGCCCATGTGAGATGAAATGTCTTTGGCGCAATACGGATTTTTCTATATCCCGGTGTGGCAGGCGTAATTCCTAAGACTTGAGATGAAAGAAAATAGGTGGGCGCTGCTGCCCATCCGTGACACAGACTCCTGTTCCAATGCCCACTCGCATCACGCGCAGGAAATGTTTCCCAAAAAGTGGTTGCTTCGATACGGCGTACCAGCGGCTCATTGGTGGCTACAAGAGCGACTCCGGGATCATCGCAGACTGTAACAGTCTGCCATTGGCTATCTCCGAAGTTAGGTTGATCCCATCTACGCACCTCCAGACGGGCATCATATTCTTCCCCCATAATCAGGTCATTGTGCAGCAGTGGCCAAACTGGAATTTCTAAGTGTCATCCGTGGCGACTGTGATAATATTGCCATCTGATAACGTCACCTTTAGCTGTGCCAACAATCGAGGACGATCAAAATACTGTTGACGGTGAGTCCAGCCGACGTAACCAACTGCCCAACCATCCCCTAAAATAGCGCCAATGACATTTTCGCCCGCATGAAGCAGGTCGGTAACATCATAAACTTGATAGCGGACTCGCCTCGTGTAGTCCGTCCACCCCGGAGTCAAGACATCGTCACCGACAGCTCGCCCATTAATTGAACATTCATAGAGACCGAGCGCCATGCTGTAGAGCCGTGCAGACTGGAAGGTACTGGGCAATACAAATGACTTACGCAGATATGGCGCGAGGATCACACTATGCGGTCCGCCTCTCAAATCGGCACCGATCCACTGTCCTTGCCATTCGTCTCGTTCAAGCAGTCCCATCTCAAACCAAGCAGGAACGCTTTGGTTTGCCTCACCATTTTCGTCCCACACAATTGCACACCAATAAACGCGCTGCCGACTTTGCAATGGCTTATACCCATATATCACATGTGTGGATTGATCGGATTCCACTTTGCTGCTGTCCCAAAGGTCGGCTTTACCCTCACTCAACCACGCGGAATCGCTGGCAACTAGAATTCGATAAGCCGTCTGGTAGGCTCCGGGGCGGTCAGTTTTCAACTGCCAGCCAAGTCGAGGCGCGGTCACATCAATCCCCAATGGATTGACGCGATATTCACAGGTAGGGTTGGCAATCAGAGTCATGAGGTTCCTTTCTTGAGATGCTCACGCCGCTATACATAGACATACCGGGAACCGTCTCCCATATGGGAGGGTTGACTACCATTCTGCGATACTGCCATCGTCATGCCGCCAAACCGGGTTGCGCCACTGATGCCCGCGCTTGGCAGCGGCACGTACAGATGCCTCATTGACACTGATACCTAATCCGGGCGCAGTCAAAAGCGGCACATAACCCTCCTGATAGCGGAATACTTGCGGATCATTCACGTAATCCAGTAAGTCATTATCGACGTTGTAGTGAATGCCAAGACTTTGCTCTTGAATAAACGCATTGGGCGTACAAGTGTCCAACTGTAAACAAGCTGCCAGTGCGATTGGTCCCAAGGGGCAGTGTGGAGCGACTGCTACGTCGTATGCCTCTGCCATCGCCGCAATCTTGTAAACCTCGGTGATTCCGCCTGCATGTGACAAATCCGGCTGGATAATATCGACATAGCCATCTTGGAGCAGTTGCTTAAAATCCCAGCGCGAATACATCCGCTCTCCTGTAGCGATTGGAGTCGACGTGTGCTTAGCAATCTCGCGCAGTGCTTCATTGTTTTCCGGCAGAACCGGTTCTTCAATAAAAAGAAGATGGTAGGGTTCAAGCGCCTTTGCCAGCGCTTTTGCCATCGGCTTATGCACACGACCATGAAAATCAACCGCAATGCCAAAATCCCTGCCCATGGCCTCGCGGACGGCGGCTACTCGCGTTACACAAGAATCTATCGCTGCAAAGTTATCAACATACTGAATCTGCGGTGTCGCGTTCATTTTGACCGCACGGAATCCGGCGGCGGCGCGTTCACGAGCTGCCAAGACCACATCCACGGGGTGGTCGCCGCCGATCCATGAATAAACTTGAATTCGTTCACGTACCGCGCCACCTAACATTTGATATATGGGCAAGCCATATCGTTTGCCCTTAATATCCCATAACGCCTGATCGACCCCCGCAATCGCGCTCATGATGATGGGACCACCTCGATAGAAACGAGCGCGATACAGAGTTTGCCAAATATCCTGAATATGCTCAGGATTCTTGCCGATTAAATACTCACGCATTTCCTCAACAGCCGCTCGTACAGTATCCGCCTGCCCTTCGACAACCGGTTCCCCCCAACCGTCGATGCCCTCATCGGTCATGATCTTCAGAAATAGCCAGCGCGGTGGCACTATGAATAATTCGACATCGGTGATTTTCATTGGCTATGCTCCAAACATCTCTGGAAGTAGGCTATGTTTCTACTGAATCGCGCTTCCGGGCGAAATGGCTGTACCGCGTTTTTCTGCCACCATTAGTGCGTAGCCGTCCTCATGAAATGCTTGTAGTGGATTAGGATGGAAACCCATTTCGAGGCGCACTTGTGCCAGCAAAGGACGCACATCGGTTTCGAACGCCTCGACATATACCTGCTGTGCCCCTAGGACATCGCCTGCCATCTGCCGTTCAGCAAGCGTTACCCGATCCACAATCAGGGCTTTTGCGTAAGCAGTCTGACAGTTGAGTACACTCACCAGCATGGCTTCCAACTTCGGCTCAATGTTATGGCTTTGATCGATCATGTAAGCCACATTCTGAGCGCTGTCTCCTGCTGCAACAATTTCAGAGTAAATCTCGAACAGTTCAAAAGGATTGTTAGTGCCAACGATCAAGTCATCATCAGCGTAGCGCCGCGCATTGAGATGAAAACCGCCCAATCGACCTTCATCAAGTAAGAATGCAACAATATGGGCAATATTGGTTCCCTGTGCATGATGACCCGTGTCAACCAGCACCTGCGCCTGTGAGCCGCACTTTAGCGCCATTGCATAACTCATCCCCCAATCGGCAAGATCCGTATGGTAAAACGCAGGCTCAAAGAACTTATACTCTATAAGCATACGGCTGCCGACCGGCAAGTGCTTGTGCGTTTCAATGAGAGCCGCCTCCATGTCATGTTTACGTCGCATGATGCTGTCCTGGCCGGCGTAATTGGTGCCATCGGCGAACCATAGGCTAAGGAGGTTACTGCCGACCTTTGGCATAATGTCGATACATTCCAATGTGTGTCCCATCGCTTCTTCGCGAATCGTGGGCGAGGGGTTGGTGAAACTACCAAGCTTGTAAATATCGTTTTGGAAATAGTTGGGATTCACTGCACCGATGCTTATGCCATTTTCGTGAGCTTTTTGCCTCAACGCGGAGTAATCATCCACCTTGTCCCAAGGAATATGGATTGCCATGGAAGGCGTGATACCAGTAAGTTTATGGATATAAGCGGCGTCTTCAACTTTTTCCCAAATATTTCGTGCCGCGCCCTCCCAAGCAAAGACTTTGAAACGCGTTCCCCCGTTACCATATCCCCAAGAGGGAGTCTCGATGTGCTGCTGTTTGAGTTTTGCCTTCACATCTTCGATCTGGATACCGTGTTCCGCGAGGGCTTCCGTCAGTAGTTCAACCGCTGGTGTGTGATTCATTTATTCTCCTTATTCATGCCACGTGAAATGATAGCGACCAGAACCGACGACAACCGTGATCGCATCCGTCGATTGATTGGCTGCAACCAATCCCTCAACGTCGCCTGCGCTGGAGAATGGCTTCCCATCCAGGTGTAGCCTTGCCTCAGACGACGCCTGAGGCAGTCTGATCTCAGCTGTGCATCCAACTGGGATTGACACGTTTAGTGCCACTTCGCCTTCTATCCGTCGCCATTCCGACTCGATTTCGCCGCGCACTGTATTAACTGATCCTCGCACAAAATTCAGTTCAACAGGGCAGATTGGGCGGATGGTAACGTGCGAGAAGCCGCGCGCATCATGCGCAACCTGAATTCCTGCCAAGTGACGATACAGCCATGCTCCAACCGACGCATACATTGGGTGATTGCGCGAATTCATCCCGGTATTAGTGGCGGTCTCCCATCGTTCCCATATGGTCGTTGCGCCATTTTCGAGCATGAAGCCCCAGCTTGGATATGTGGTCTGGGTCACGATTTTCAGTGCTGTGTCACCATGACCATTTGAAGTTAGGACTTCGAGCAAATACTTGGTGGCTAGGTTGCCTGTCGTCAAGTGATAATCGTGGGCCGAGACATCACGCACGAGATTGTCGACGACACGGGTGCGGTAGTTGTCAGGAACCAGCCCGAAATATAGCGCTATCGCGTTACACGCCTGATTATTTGCGTTGTAACCACCAGTAGAGTCGTTCCAGAAACGCGCATGAAAGGTCGTCCGAATACGATTGGCAAGTTCGCTATATTGTTTTGCGTCTTTGTCGATGCCAAGGGTAATAGCAATCTGTGCAAACAAAGAAGCACTGTAGTAGTAGTGCGCCGTCGAAACCAACGCGCCAGGCGTCAACTGAGACACCGCTGAAGCCCCGATACTCCCAGCGACTGATTCGCTGATTGGCGGTGCCCAGTCACCATAGTAGCTGTATTCGAGAAGGTGTTCATCTGTTGCTCGGCTGGTCAGGTAATCAACCCAGCGTCGCATCCCATCGTAATGATTCGCCATCGTACGTGCATCGCCAAAGTGGCGGTATAGCAGCCAAGGAATGAGCAGATAACAGACAATGACGGGGTCCCCCGGACGACTGCCCCAGCGGTAGGGCGCAGTATCGGGGATCGCGCCTGTATCAGGGTCTTGCGCGTCGCTGATGTCAGCGATCCATTTGGAAAACAAGTGCGCGACATCGAAATTATAGATAGCTTCTTCGCTGCGTGCGGCCATATCGTTAAGCCAGCCCATTCGTTCGTCGCGCTGCGGACAGTCAGTCGGCAGTCCATGCAGATTGGTTGCTTCTGTCCACCATACGGCGCGGTACAGTTGATTTACCAACGGATGATCGCATTGAAAGTCACCCGTTGATGCCACTGCAGAACGCACGACACGGGCTCGCACAGCGTCCAGCGCGGGGACACCGGGATAACCTTCGACTTGAATATAACGGTAGCCGTGATAAGTGAAACGAGGTTCCCAATTCTCGATACCTTCGCCCTTGAGGAGGTAAACATCGCGGGCAAGTGCGGACCGCAAATTGTCCTGATCGAGTGTCCCATCGTCACGAAGAACTTCGGCAAAGCGCAATGTAACCTCTGTCCCGCGCTTCCCGCTTACGGTTAATACCGCCCAGCCAGACAAGTTCTGACCCACGTCGAACACATATACACCCGGTTTTGGTTCAGTGCGCATGATCGGTGTGATTGTTTCCAGCACTTCGATTGGCTCTAGCTCCTGCGCGACCAATCTTCCACCGGGGGGTTCCACAGAATATGCGCCGATGCCAAAACGTGCAACCTCAATTGGATTCCAGTCCGGCATGTCCCATCCAGCGTGTTCGAGACGAGCATCATAAACTTCGCCATCATAGACACTGTTTTCAATGATCGCTCCGTCGCTTACCCGCCACCACTCACCACCTTCGCCTACTCGTCCTGTGACCACGCTATCATACGTGCTGTCCTCGTAACTGATTTCGATCTGCGCGAGAAGTTTGGGTGCCCCATACCAACCGTTGCCGACAACTACGCCTACAACATTTGCGCCTGACTGCAGATGATCGGTGATATCATAGGTCGAATACAGCACGCGCTCATTATAGGCGGTCTGTGCCGGATCAAGCACCGCGGTACCAACCTTCTGCCCATTCAAGCGCATCTCGTACCAACCGAGTCCACTAACATACGCGCGAGCGCTGCGCACCGGTTTGGTCACATTAAAAGATTGACGAAAGTAAAGTGCTTTGCCCGCTCTCCCACCGGGAAAACCGATCCACTGCGCACGCCAGTCTTGTGGATGCAGAAGCGCAATCTCAAACCAAGCGGGTTCGCTGTAGGCACTTGGGTGATTGTGTGAGTCCCAACTGCGCACTTTCCAGTAGGCTTTTTGGCGGCTGTTCAGCGGCGAGCCCTCGTATTTAATTAACGGATTACTTATATCATCGCATTGGCCGCTATCCCATAAATCACCGACGTTCGCCGCCAACGTTTCAAGTGTTGAAGCCACTAGTATCTGGTAGGCAATTTGAATCTGCCCACGTTCATCGTGTTCAAGTATCCAAGAGAAACGAGGCTCCACTGTATTAATTCCTAATGGATTAGCCCCCAATTCACATAGCACTTTCTTGATCAAAAACATGTCACTTTTACTCTTTTATATAATGCTAGGTACAAATCATTTTGTCGTTTTATCATCTGCTGAGAACTTCGTAGTAAACAGGTTAATTGTGGACATGTGAACCATGCCCATACCAGAAACTGAGTATGCTTACCCGCCTAGAACTTGACCGCACCAGCAGTCAATCCGCGCACAAATTCTTTGGAAGTAAACAAGAAGATAAGAAGTAGTGGCAAAGACGAGATAAAATAGCCAGCCATTTGTGGTCCATAAGAAGTCTGATATTGCGTCTGGAAGAAAGTCAACCCTACCGGTATCGTACGCAGATTGTCACTGCCAATTACTATCAGAGGCCAGACAAAATCATTCCAAGTTGCCAATAGGCTTGTAATGATGACTACAGTCACTATCGGACGTGAAAGCGGTAACGCGATGCGCCAGTACAAAAGAAACATCGATGCACCATCCACGCGTGCTGCCTCGAAAAGTTCTTCTGGTAGCGATGCCATGTAGCCCCGTGTGATAAATATGGCAAACACCTGCTGCCCGGCAATGCCTGGCAATATGAGCCCCCAATGAGAATTAATCAGACCCAAGTTTTTGATCCACACAAAAGCGGGAATCAGAGTTAAAATCCCTGGAACCATTAGCAGACTGATAACCATGAAAAACAAGAATTGCTTGCCGGGAAATTTATAGCGAGCAAAAACAAAAGCTGACATACTGGAAACTAGTACCACACCAAGGATCGTCACCCCGGTAACAAACAAACTGTTAAGCAAATAACGACCCACAACCAGCCCTGCAATTCGGTAATTATCCAGTTGCAACGGCAATGTTGGTAGAAAAGGATTGCGGTAAAACTGAGCCTGTGTCTTGAATGAGATGACGATCATCAACCAGAACGGAATATAGGTTAAAACTAAGGCGATCAATAGAAATGTGTGTTTCCCCCAATCGCCCCGTCCCCACAATGTGACAAAATCGTTATGCTGCTGTTTAGCCATGTAGCACTTCCTAATTTTAGGGTTCGATCTCCTGATCAGGACGAAGACGATTCAGCGAAAACAAAGTCAGAATCAACATGATGACAAAAAGTACCACACCTATGGCTGATGCATATCCCATCCGCCCAAATTGAAACGCATTTTGGTACATAACCATGCCCGGAACCATTGTGCTATAGCCTGGGCCTCCCTGCGTAAGCAGAATAATCGTTTGAAACGCTTGAATCTGCGTAATCATTGTTAGAATTAGGATCAGGCGAATCTGACCTCTGATGAGGGGTAAATCAATAAACCGAAAACGCTGGAGGCTTGTTACTCCATCCAACCTTGATGCATCAATCGTTTCTGTTGGGATGCTGTTCAATCCCGCCAGATAGATTAGCAAATTCAACCCAGCTACAAAAGGAAATCCAACGCCTGTTCCACCGCCACCGATCATGGCAATTGCATAAATGGCAATTTTAGGCTCAGCCAACCAGGCATGTGCATAATTCCCCAGTCCTATTGACTGGAGGAATAGGTTAAGGGGGCCGTCAATCGGATCATATAAAAAACGCCAGACGAGTACCGTGACCACCCAAGGTATGACTAGAGGAATTGTAAACGCAAACCGGTAGAATAGTCTCCACCGCTCCAATCGTAAGTTGTAAATCGCTTCTGCCGCCAGCAACGGCAGAGTCATTGCGAACACTATACCCGCTGTGGTGAGAATTATGATGTTAGGTACGGAGGCCGCTAGCGCCTTATCCTTGGTAATTGCTTCAAAGTTTTCTAACCCTACATAGCGTGTGTTTGCACCGTCCCAATCATATAAACTGTGATAAAAGGCAGAAACAAAAGGATAATAGTTGAATACAATTAGCAGCAAAAACGTAGGGATCAAAAATATATAGACCCCCCAGCGAATAGTGGCGCGCCGTTTAGGGCGCGCCACCGATAAACTCGCTGCCTGATTTTCTGGGAGCGAGTGGTTCATCTAGCCTCCTTGTATACGGTCAGCCGCAGCTTTCATCTCGACATCGAGTTGGGCCACAGTGTCATCCAAGTTCTGATCACCACTAAGATAGGGTGACGTAATCGCCAAGAATTTCTGAGCGAACTCATAATCGAACATCGAGTCATCCTCTTGGAACGGAGCATCTGGATAAGCAATTGACTCTGCGAAAGGCGCGAGGCTGGAGCTGGCTTCAGCTCCCTTAACAGCTGGAAGAGCAAAACCAGCTTCGGTAATCATGGGGCTGAGATTTTCTGGTGCTGTAAGGAACATGAGGAAGTCAAAAGCCTGATCAGCCGTACCTCTATTAACAGCAGCTTGTGTAACTGAATATTGGAACGAACCATAACCAGCGGCTTTATTCGTAGGCGCAACACCATCGGGAACTAGTGGGGAGGTCGAAGAATCGACCACCGGGAAATACATTACCCCAAAATCAAAGGAACGCTGTGGGTCTTTTTGGATAGTGCTGAACATCCAGCTGCCTGTAATCAAGAAACCTGCCCGTCCAGTCAAGAACAAACGGTTCGCCGCGTTATTGTCCGCCCCAATAGCGCCAGGTTGCCAATAAGATGAAAAGCGTTTTAGTTCTTCTAAGCGTGCACGGTTGGCTTCGTCACTGAAACTATATTTGCCATCCTTTACCGCTTTAGCCATTTCTGTTTTGCTTAAGTGACCATCACCATTAGTGTCATATTCCTTAACCATTGGCGCGTAGTAGAAATTAGTTAACCATCCCGACACCCAAGTTAGCTGATCCAGATTGTTACCTGCTTCCGCAAACGGAGCAAAACCGCCAGCCTTGATTTTTTCTGCTGCTTGCATTAGCGCTTCCCATGTGGATGGCAGTTCAGTGACCCCTGCTTTATCCAAGATGGACTTGTTATAATAAATACCAACTTGTACTTGGTCCGCCAATACCACATAGAGTTTGTCATCCCCTGCGCGCCAAACATCTATTGCGGGTTGGAACAAATCGTGCCAGTGTTGACTGCCGGGCTGCCCTTTGGCAACATATGGGTTAGGCTTCTCCAAATAGGAATCAATTGGCACGAGCCAGTTTTTGCGATAGTCTTCGGCGGCCCAATCTGGCTGGTTCCAAGTAATGTCTGGGGCAATTCCACCGGCAAGCTGTGCAGTAAGCCAAGTCCGTGCGTCGGTCGTAGATTGCGTTACGATTTCAATTTTGACATTAGGGTGAAGTTCTTGGTAACGGGTTACCGCTGGATCAATGCCCTGTATCTGTGGTGCGTTGGAGTCGCCCGAAGCCGGGAGTAGGTGGCTAGGAGTATATTGTGCAGGCCAAATAGTAATGGTGATTGGTTTGTCCTGTGCCTGTGTAACACTTGCGAAGAGTAATGTGACGAGAATTACGAATATCAATTGCATATTTCGGCGTATCATTTTTTCTCCTGATATAAATTGATTATCTATATTTTATGTTGCGGATACAGACAATTTTCGATTTACAAGCCTCCTCTCATTCTTAATTACAGATCACAAATTATGTTAACGCTAACATAATTTGTAGTATATTCTAGCGTGACTCCAAATATTGTCAAGTTAGCTTGAATAATTATTAAGTATGAAGTGAATAGTGTCATTTCAGGAGAAAATATGCAGTTGGATCATTTTATATTATTTATCTCTTTCCTGTTGAAAACCTGTTAGAATGACGAATATTTAGAGCTAATACTAAGGCGGAAATGTTATGGGTAGCAAGCAGATTATAACAATTCAAGACGTTGCTGACAGCGTTGGTGTCTCCATAATGACAGTCTCACGTGTACTAAATAATCCAGAAAGAGTCGCGGCAGAGACGCGGCAGCGCATTGAAAGAGCCATTGACGAATTGGGATATATCCCTAATGCCCTTGCGCGTGGCCTAACCAACGGAAATACCCGTATGATCGGTTTGATCGTTGGTGATATCACCAATCCATTTTGGACAGAGGTCGCAAGTGGAGTTGAAGAGATAGCCCATCGGAATGGACTTGCGGTTGTCTTAGGGAATGTTGGCGAATCTCCTGAGAAAGCAGATGAAATTGTTCAAATGATGATTGCTAACCGCGCTGATGGATTAATAATCAACACAACCTCGAAGAAATCACTCAAAAGCCTATTAGGGCGGCAATATCCTTTTGTGTTAATTGGGTCTGAGTATGAAGGTGTGAAGGCAGATGTTGTTGTAGGTGACAATTATCATGGGAGCAAGGTACTAACTCGTCATTTTGTCGAATTAGGACACAGGCGGATTGCACTGCTTAATGGCCCAAAACTTAGTTCTGAAGCCAAACAACGCGAGCAAGGCTATAAGCATATGCTTCAAGAGTCTGGTATTAAACTCACGCCTGAATGGATCGTTTATGGCGATTATAGACGACATGGTGGATATGCGCCTGCATTAAAACTTTTGAGCCTTCCTCTTGATCGTCGTCCCACTGCCATTGTGGCTTCGAATAATTTCTTGGCATTAGGGTTAATAGAGGCTGCTCGGGATATGCACCTCAGAATACCTGAAGATGTGGCACTAACGTGTTTTGACGATTTTGAAATGGCCAGTACTATCTATCCATTTCTAACAGTAATGGCGCAACCGTCTCGGGGCTATGGGGTTCAAGCGGTGCAGCTCTTGATTGATCGCCTTAATAACCCAAAGAAATGGCGACCAAGCCGCATTGTATTTACTCCAGACTTGATTGTACGCAATTCTTGTGGGGCTAATCT
>JBBSBM010000160.1:0-12311 GCA_038251275.1 Aggregatilineales bacterium | reverse complement strand
TGATCTCGAAACCCTTTGTTTGTTGATCTATGGGATGAATCATCAGGGCAACTTGGATAACTTCAAATTGCCCTGATCCTTATCCTCCAGGTGAATGCCTGCGAGCCTATCCGCCTTCGTCGAGCGCCTTCTGTACATCCGCCATGTACTGCTCAGCGGTATATGAATCATCAGAGATCAACAATTGGACGTTGTCAGCAGCTACCTGGCCTGCCTTCGGATTAAAAAGAGATTCCCAAGGCAGATAAGCATTCTTCGCAGCACCGAGATGATCGAGAACAAACTGAGTGAGCGGCGTTAACTCGCTAGGCGGGTTTTCGACCTTGAAGCCGGTAATCATGCCCAGCTCGCTCATGGCCCGGTCACCATATTTGCTGAATACACATTTCAGCCACGCACCCACGGTCTCATTGTAGCTCGCTTTAGAGATGCTGGTTACCGTTCCGACGTTGATTGAGAAATCATCCAGAGTGCCTTTGCCATCTTTAACCAGCGGGGCATTGAAGAATCCGATGTTGTCCATCCCAAGCAGCGCCTTTTCGGGATCATTGAAACTACGCAGTTCCCAACTGCCCATAAAGTACATGGCAGCTTTGCCCTGGAGAAACTGATCTAAGGCGGTGGCATAGTCGATGGTATTTGGACTGACCCCCAGGTAACCATTCTTGGCCAGATCTTTCAGCGCCTGTGCCGCCTCAACAAAACCGGGGTCCGTCAGTTTCAATTCGCCATTCTTGACGCGAGTCATCGCATCTGCACCATATTTGCGCACCGCATAAGCCACCAGCAGGCGGGTGACGGGCCACTTTTCCTTGCCGGCTACCGCAAAGGGTTGGATACCCTTTTCTTGGAAGACTGCCGCGGTGGCCACCATGTCGTCCCATGTGGTCGGCGCTTTTAGGTTATTGTCGGCAAATAATTGTTTGTTGTACCAGAAACCTTCGATATTCAGCTCCAAGGGAAGCGCATATACACCTTTGTCCTCTGTGATACTGGATACCAAGGCCGCGGCCGCCGGGTTTATTTTGTCATAAATGCCCAGTTGCTTAAACGTATCTTCGACATTGAGGACGTAACCATTGTCAATCAATTCCGCCAACCCCGGACCCGCGTCGTTATTAAATAGTGTGGGCAGGTTATTGTTTACGGCGAGCTGCTGGACTCGCTGCGTCAGCGTATCATGGCCAATGTTTTCCAGTTCAAAGGTCACATTGGGAACTTCCGCCTGACATTCCGCGGCTAGTTCACTAATAATCTTGCTGAAACCCACGTCGGGTGCGAGTATCGATAGATAGGTGACGGTTGTATCGTCTTGAGCGCTGACGAGTGCCGTTCCTTGGACGACAATCAATAGAGTGAACAGCATTATAAATAGCCTTAACTTGCGTATTGCGTTCTTGTTCATTTTTATTTAATCCTTATGAGTGAATGGTTAACTTAAAAGACAAGATTGGGGGCTTCCAACGGTCGATAGTGAAGCCTGAGAATCGTGGGCTGGCAGGTTCACCCCTGCCAGCCACACCCTTTTGGGGAAAGCCTGACGAAAAGTTAAAAGCGAAGTCGTTGTCCTAAAATTGGAAATAGCCTCACCACCTTTCCAAGCGTTAAGTGAACGATACGAAATCGGGTCTTGCACTTATGACCCCTCCTTGCAGAATCTACAGGCATCTGAGAGTAAGGTCGGCAATGCAATCGACTTTCGCTACGATGAAACCCTGCCTGTATTCAGGTTGCCTTAGTCGGTATTTCAAGCTAAGTGAGCAGATTGCACCAAACCCGTGGGACGAAAGCAGTATCATTATCATCGTTCGAAAACATTGCAATTTACGATTCATCAAAAGTGTTTAACTATCAGATCACTTAATCGACACGTGTTATTCGACACGTGTCGACATATATTAGCTGGTGTCAGAATGATTGTCAAGTTGTGGACGCAATGGGCTCTATTTCAGAAAGGTTCAGCGCCCGAAGGAACTAATGGACAAGTCAAAACAAAGATGAATAATCGTAGGGGCAGGGAGCACGTCCAGCGCGGATACGCGCCCGCCTAGATTGTTCGCGTTCATTTTGTGTTGTCCATAACGTATTCCCACAAAAAGGTCAGTCGTGGTAACGAGGCATCATGAGAGTAGAAACCATTTCAAAATAGGCTACTCAAGCTAAAATAGAGGGAAAGGCAGTGACCTAATCGATCATTCCGATACAGAAGCCGGAATGATACTGCAAAGTGCCGCTTTCAATTCAGCACCGAACCGAAGTGGCAGAAGGGCGATTCTCACGAGGGTAGGGGCAGGTCGGTACAATTTCGCACCACTTGCCCATACAAGATTCGCAAGGCACTCGATGACTTAGCGCGCTAAAGCGTCAAGAAATCCAAATGGGCGTGGTCGAATTATGATGCACAGATTGACTGCGGACATGAGTCAACCAGCGCCTACCGAACACTGGGGAACCGCTGGATCAGTATTATCCGGAAATTATGGCAAATAGGCACGGTCTATGACGAGCAGATTCATATCGCTAACCGGACGATGACGGGACAACAAATGCCATTGCAGCGCACAACATAACGGCGACGGTCTGTGAAATGAAGACCTGGTATGCAAGACACCTCTCAAACGCATACGCAGCGGAGGAGGCTGCCCGATGTTGGACAATACGTCATTTATGATATTGTCCAACTAATGCCGGCACAACGCTGCTAGGTGCGTTTGGTCGGCAGGGTTCACCGTGCCGACACGCTGAGCCGCACCCAGGTGTGCGGTCAGCGGTGCTGCGCGTGAGCGCGGCACATCAAGCCCTCCGGCGCATGAGGAGCCAGCGTTTTAGCTGGCTCCCCCCTCAGCCGAGACTACGCCACAAATGGCTGTAGCTCCGCTGAACCAACAACGTGTATAACACAACGTTGTTGGCTGAGGGGGTCGGCGTTGCTTTGCAACGCTGGTGCTGCTGCAAGGCAGCACATGTCAGCCTCCACATATAAAGTACATCTAATCTGCTAATACATGCTCTCACGCCTGTTGATAGGGCAAAGCAAATATATTGAACTGCTTGAAACATCCAAATATTTGCAGAGTGCTTGAGTAAATAAAAACATTTGTCCTACAATTCAAATAAAGCCACAAGGAAGAATAATGTATTCAGAATATCTTGAACATTCTGAAGTTGATCCAAACAAGGCAGCCTACCGTATTGAAATTGGAAGAACACATGTTAATCGATGGTTTGGGACAGGCATCCGTCTGATACTGCATGTCATAATTGTGCACAGTCAAGCCAATGATATGTGGAATTTTGAACGCGAACTGTTTTTCAAGAAAGCCATGTCGATTGCCAAAGGCTATCAAAAACGCATTTATAAAGAATTTGGTCCAAGTAAAGTCGATATACAACTCTATATGCGCTTGCCCGATGAAGATGTTAAACAACCGCCATTTGGCAGAGTTATTGAAATCCCCCCTTCAGAGATATTGCAATACTAAACATAAACTGTGTGATGAGAGCAACACTTATTGCGCTGCTCTCACAATTCCGTTTTTCAGTTCATCCTAAAACGAAATATCCGCACCTTCGCTTTCGATGTCATCGTTTTCTAACCGGTCTAACAGGACTAAGCGATCCGCATCCAAATCCAGACTTGCCTGCGGTGCGCCGCTCTGGTCAGTCCACGCGCTCGGACGCAGCCATTCTGTCGTCACCTGAACCAGCGAGCCTTTCTTGACGTACTGCGCTGCGACATCGGCGAGTTTGTTCCAGCAGTTCACACGCAACCACAAGGTCTGCTTCTTGCCGCTACCGTTCTTGCGATTGACTGCTACGCTGAAGCTGGCAACCTGTTGTTCTCCCACCGTCTTCAACTGTGGATCACTGCCAACGAAACCGGTCACCTGAAGATTGATGCTCGTACCCATGCTGTTTACTCCTTTGCGCTGTTTTGTCCATCGACCCTGTGTCGATTTCTGACCAACTCAGAGCAGGTGCATTCAGGCAGTTTTCACCCAAAGGGCGCTACCCATTTCTGGTGAGGACGAATTGTGTGCAATCCGTCTGGCACAAGCCCGGAGGAAATGGGTGAAGCGTGCCGACTTCAGGCGGTATGACAAGCTGCCGCACCTGCTAGACTGGTCAGCTACAAATCGGCATGGTTTGGGTCAGATGGCACGCGCCAGTAGCGAAAGGAGAACGTGGGAACGAAAGCAGCGTTATGACGGGAGCACCAGCAATCAACCAGATATGTAGACGGTGACGCAGGTATATGCCCAGTTGTTGGCTAGATAGAATGGCGAGGCAAAATACAGCCCTGATGTGCGAACTGCCCGAACAGATGATGGCATATGACAACCAGATGGATCACTGGCAGCTAATACGGCTTGCGTGGATGACAACGTAACGCAGTATACGTGGATAGTGCGAACGACGGGGGATGAATCAGGTGGACTAAATGGAGAACAAGTTTACCGTGCTAAGATAGGATAATTTATGCTATCTTTCATTCATATTTCCCGCGTTATGAAGGGTGATTCAGTCCTAGACAGGAACATAAAGTGAACGAGAAATTACTTGCCATGTATCTTGAACACGCTTCTACTGATGGAGCTATGGCAATATTGTTTGTGAAAAAGAATATGCAACAATCTGCTGAAAAATGGGTAGATATTATTAGTTGCGAACGGTATGAATCATCTGAAGATAAATTGCATTTTCGTTTTGTCGAATATGGGCTGTACGAGAGAACACTTAAACCTAAATATCCCCCAAAATCAGAATTTACAAACAATGGGAATTTTGACGAGGAAAGTTATTATACAGCTGTTAGAGCTATTACTTGGGAAGTAGCTAATCATGACATGGAACAGCAAAAGGCAAAAGGAGTTGTCGGTGAGATATATCGAATAACTGGTGTTCGATATAATAAGAACCAAGGAAAATATCGAGCCAAACCACCGTGGCTTGATCCTAATTCTGCTTTTTACGGTGCGTCAGCTACAAGTTTTAGATGGAGAGAGAGGCGTTTGTATGAGTATGAGCCTGAATGGGTTTATGAAATAAAGTCTATAAAAAAGTTAAGTTAAGACTCGGATGGCTAGAGCGTATTACGAACTTTAGATACACAAATCCATACACTGCACGAGGTCGCATACCCTCTGGCTGCATGAACCACTCGGACAAGCGTTAGAGCGATATAGGTTTCAATCGAAGACGATTATGGATATTTCTTCCAGCGGTAAGGTGATCAGCAGCATTCTCAAGCACGATAGTAAACAGACCAGTTATAAAATCGCGCTTGTGCGTGCGATCAATGATGTTGCGCTGTCCTATCCCGATATTCGCAATTATGAATACGATGTTGCTATTCCAATTCGTTTTTTAGCTGAATTTTGGGTGGCATATTATTATCCTTTTGTTGATCCTGTAGTCCCTATTTATCAGGGCAAACGTCCTGTTCGCAATGGTGAGCAATCCCGCGATATGGCGTTTCGATCCGAATTGACTGCATTTCGAGCCTTATGGCAGGACTATTTTGGAGGAGTCAATAACCCAGCCGATGGTTTCTACGCGATCAATGAACTACGATTGCCACGCAACCAGATCACCTATCCACCCAATCTACAAAATGCCTACTACAGCGCACTGAATTCCATTGCCAAAACTATAGAAATGCCCATTCGCTATGCCGGGCCCGCAGGACATGAATGGTCGATATTTGAACAACCAAAACGATATGAAGTGATCGCAGGTCACGTTGTGGCATTACCGGGAACTCAGGCTAGAGATATCTGTTTGATTATTCCCAACGAACTCTGGCAGGCTTTCCGCAATTTATCCCTTTGGATCGAAGCATTGTGTCTTCACGAGTGGTGCCTCTTTACAGAACGAATCACTCAAGATAGCCTCCTTAATCTTGATCGAGGGGATATCTATCGTCTGTTGACGACTCGTCCTGATAATCGTCGCCCACTCACCTGGGAACGGAACCAAGTCGACATTCTCTTGATGGAAGGACACCAATTTCAATGTCCCTGGACGCAGAAAGTTATTCACGGAGGGGTAGACTACGATTTGGATCATATCCTGCCCCTGGCAGTCTATCCCATCAATGAATTATGGAATTTGGTTCCATCTGACCCAGATTTCAACTCCCATAAAAAACGAGATCGACTGCCTTCCGCCAGCAGTCTGCACAAAGCAGAACACTGTCTGACGCAAACTTATAACTTATATATTCGATCAATCAAGTTGGAACCTGTGCTGAGAGAAGACGTTCAATTGCGTTTTGGTGACATTAAGGATGTCGGGTTTCCTCAAGGTGTTGCACAAGCCGTGATGAGTTTTGTTTACGAAATCGCAGAAGCGCGCAATCTAACGCAGTTTTGAGGGAAGATATGCCAATGGAATATATGAAACTGGTGCGTGATCGCATCCCAGAAATTATTCAGTCTGAGGGGCGCACCTGCCAGGTGGAGGTTATGCCTCTAGAAGACTATCGACAAGCGTTACTTGTCAAAGTCGTGGAAGAAGCCTCCGAAGTAGCAAGTTCGCCCCGTGAGAAACTGGCAACCGAAATTGCGGACTTATGGGAAGTGCTGGATGCCCTTATGACGGTATTTCAGCTTGATCCTGAAAGTGTTCGCACACTTCAGGTGCAACGCCGCGAGGAACGTGGTGGTTTTGAGAAACGCCTCAAACTGCTTAGGACGGATTAGAAAGTTCAGTCTCCAATCTGGGGAAAATGCGTGTTCTGAAACTCAAACGCATCTGGTGATTCACTGTGACGTACCCCTTCATACAATGCCCCATTGAGTCGGCGCAGCCCAGATTGCAGCTTCTCGCGGATGTAAGATAAATTGCCGTGCATCAAGAGTTGAACCGCCGCCTGCGTTAGATAATCTGATGCTGCCAGCAGCTCGTAAGCCATGCGTCCGCGCCAGCCATGTACCCCATTGGCACAGGACACGGCGGTTCGCAGTGTGTCATTTGCTTCATAGGCTTTGAGCAATGCTTTGGCTGTGCACTCAAAATCGTCAGCACGAGTGTCTGCTACTTGCTGGTAAATCAGCAGATAGGTATAGATCGCGTCAATGGTCGGTATCGTGATCGCATTCTGTCCGCAGAAAGTCGCTAGCTTGAGCCATGCCTGTTCGTAGTAAGGATGCTGACAGAGGGATAGTGCAGTATCGGTAACGAGGTTCATTGTGTCAGCTAGCCGCGCACTGTCGCGGTCTTCCCGTAAATCAGCAGCAAGCAGGGCAGCAATAGCCGTATACTTCTCGTTATCAAAGAGGCGATTGTAACGTTTAAGCGCTTGTTGAATGGAAATGTCAGTGGTACTCATCATGAGTTCTCCTTGGATGAGTGATGGGAAACGAAATTCTGAGAGAATATAAGCAGTTTCTTACAGAATCCAACGGGTGAGCATGTGCAGTGTTTGGGGAGCTGTAGGTGCGGCTTCGACTTGCATCAACAGCGAGCGGAGCGCCGTTTGAACGCGCTCATACAGGCGATAGTGCTCCTCGTCGTATGGCAGTACCCATGTTCCGGAGGGGATCAGTGAAGGGACACCGACTCCCCCACGTTTATATTGGACGGGAAATTCAAAGGGGGCATCGCGCTGTAAGTTCCAACCAGTCCACTGTACCAGTGGGAAGCTTCGTTCATCAGCGGGTAAGGTCCAATCCGCCCTTAAAATGCCATCGGTATGCTCTGCCAAGTAGAGGCGTTTTACGGATAGTCCGGTATGGGTTTCACCAAACGGTGGGTGTGTCACCTTCACCAGCAGAACCGGTTTCCAATGGAGGTGTGTGTAATCGTTATTCATGTCATTCTCCTTTTATGATTGTCTACAGCGAACCGGGTACTTTCCGGCAGCAAATCCGGTTGGAGATCGCTTAACCAGAAATCCTGACGGAAGCTGTAGCCAGTGACTTCTTCAATCCGGCAGAGTTCGCGATAGGTGTCGGGATTATGGATGGCACCATTCAGCAAATCGTTGACACTGGCGAGCACACAGCAAGCGCATGACAACCGTGTGTTTCCCAGCTTGTAGGCCGGATGGGCGATACCGCCATGCTGGTGAATACAGTGCCAGACGTCGTCGGATGTCCAATCATGGATCGGTAACCAGTTCAGCACTAAACGATTTAAGGTCGGAGCAGTGCAGTCGTCTCGAACCGTCACGGTCAGCTTTTTGGCACGGTTGGTACTTTCTTCGGCCCGCAGCCCAATGGCACAGATGACTTTTCCCATTGGATAAGTATGCCGAATCCAGCGGGAGATGGGTGCTCGTTTGAGATCAGAGGTGCAGTAGCGGACTTTACTGGACGGCCAGCAGGGACGGGAAGGGTCGGCATGGTAGCGCTGCCAGATGCGATCAATCAAATCGCCCTGTGTCCAGCGGACGATATGTAAGGGGACACCTTTGCGTTGTTCCAAACCATGGACGTATTCGGTTGTGTTATGCCATTCGGCACGCCCCAGATCCGCATGGACCATCGCCACATCACCGAACCAACCTTCGACTTGACGACGTTCGAGTAGATGATGACACATGGCATCCGAGTCCTTGCCTCCCGATACGCTCAACACCAGAGCCGCGCCGTCACGCAGCAGTTGGATTGGATCATGAGGCGATGGCTCATCCACGGCAAATAGGGGTAATTGGTAGGACATCGGATTACGCCTCCTGAAACCAGATGCCGCTGAAACGTTGAATGTCGCCGTTATCGAGAAAACGCACCCAGCAGGTATGAATGCCGATGCTGTAGGGTCGCTCGTTGTCACACAGGGGATAGGCAGTGACGATGCACCTGCGACGGGGATTAACGGTGGATAGACCAATGATGTGTCCGACTGCACCGGGCTTGGGTAGTTTCGAATGATGAGCGTTCTGACGTTGGCAGGTGAGCATGGTTTACGCCTCCTTCTGCAAATATGTCAGCAATTCGTCACGGCAGATAGGTAAGCTGCGGACGGACAACCCATCAATGCTGATATAGCTCAGAAAAGTCGTAATAGGCAGACGGTGCAGGAGCTTATAGATATAGCCCGCCACCACACAAGCCACGAGATCGTTGACGAGCAAATGCTGATCTCCGCGTGCCACTAAATCGGCACAAGACAGGTTGGGCTGCGGCGTAGGCTGGGGTTCGGGTTCGAGCAGCTGCGGAAAGAGCAGTGCCGGACTGGGCAGATAACGATACTTGCCCTCATCACCATTGATGTACCGTAGTACATTTTCACGATCCGATGTGTTGCCAATGCAGACCTGACCGCTGTCGAAATGATTGCCCGCATCCAACCAGATACCTTCGGCCTTTGCCAATTCGCGGCGGGCATTGTGATTATCGACGCAGCCAATGATCAGGTTACCACTGCGGTCGATATGTTGTCTGACATTGAGTGGTTGATCGACAGCGGCGATCTCCAGTCCCAAGGCTTGATTAAAGCGGCGAGCCAATACGCGACTCTTGTTCTGACCGACATCGCCCGCCGCAAACAACTGCCGTCCGACATTCTTGGTTTCGACGACATCTGGATCAATAAAGACTACAGACGGCGTGTGCAGCCGAGCCCGACGCATATCGTAGACGATCCGTGCGAGGGAACGCGCGACTTGAGAGCCGGTGCCGCCCAACCCAACGACGGTCACCGTTTGCAGATGCATGAAAGGATCAAAAACGTTCAAAGTTGTATCCTCCTATCTCGTTTATGAGAGGCTCAATTGCAGAAAATCGTATGACAAATGAAGAAAGGTGTTAGGCGATTGAAGTCAGTGGCGATCATCACCCAGCGCTTGGGCGAGGGTGCGCTGCGCCGGGATCAAATCGGACTTGGGGTACATACGGGCATGGCGCTTTTCGAGGTCGATAAGCTTTTGCCGGATGTCTTGAGGATGGGATTTGGATTTGCCATTGCAGCCATGATCGCCGAAGCGGCTGCCGAGAAAAACCGTCCAATCTTCCGCCACTGAACCGCTTTTGAGCGCGGTTTCGGAAGCGCTCGGGACACTGCCCCAGCAAATGCTGCCGCTAGAGAAGACATTGGGCAGCGGTAGATGAAAGAGCGATATATTCAATTGGTCAGGCCGTTTCTTGACAGCATAGACTTGATACTGTGGTGATTTGTCCTCGGTAGTAACCCGAATCATGAGCATCCCCGGCAGTGGGACGCGCAATGGGGCTTCCGAGCCTTCAAAATACAAACCAGCCTTACCCGGTGGCCGGTATTCGACGACCGTTTTCTTGACACCTTCGTAACGCACGAGCAGGGTGTTTCCGGTCAGCAGTCCGGTGTCGAAGCTCACTTTGGCCGAGAGTGCCAGCGCGATCTGGGCGGGGTCAACCGGAAATTCGATCACCTGATCCCCCTCGCACTTTTCGAGCATCACACCATAACTGTAAAACCGAAGTATGAGGGAGGGCTGCTCAGTCAGCACCTGTTCCAAAGCTTGGCCAGATACATCGAACGCGAGGTTTATCATGTCGATTCTCCTTTGGCTGTTTACTGAGAGCTTTATATATGCGCTGCACATTGTTAGCGAGAGCAGTAGATACTTCCGGTGTGGATTGTAGAAAAGCGATACCTTTGAGTGCTTCCGGCATAATTTCGTCGGCCTCTTGAATGATAGCGGTGGCAAATTCCAGATCCTCTTTGTCCCATGACAGCGGTTGGAATTCGCACATGGCTTCGTAATCGAGATCAATGACGGAATTGCCCGAACACGAAAACAACCACTGCATCAACCACGACAGTTGGCGGTAGGGCTCATCCGGATGCTGCTCAAGCTCTTCAGCGATGCATTGTCCGACAAGATGCGCACTTTCCGGTACATCCACGGTGTCGTCGTCGGCTATCGGATCAATACCAAAGGGCGCGAGTATGGGGATGAGATCCTCGTGACTTTCATAGAAGTTGGGTTCTTCCAGTCTTACTCCATAGGATGGTAAGGGGATGCCGTAGCCCATCCACTCCAGATTTTCCAGCGGGATGCCCAGCTTCTCGATTTCGCGGCAGACGAAACGATCAATGTCATCCCATGAATGCCCTTCACGCAGTTGTTCGATCACCTCGACATATATGGCGGGAAATGAGCTGCGTACCACCCGCAGCGCCAGACCGAGCCCACCATCACCGGTGTAATCGTCGTCCTCTTCAGTAAACTCATCCCAGAAGGGATCCAGCCATGCGACTGCATTTGCGAGGCAGAGTGCGGAGTCGGTATTCATTCCGGTAACGAGAATATCTTGAAGCTGTAAAAGTTCAGTCATAGTCCAAACTCCACAATGATTACAGAGACTAGCGGCACCGAAGTCATCTGACGGATTTGCTCGGCAGCATACGCACAGCGGCAGGTGTAACCCACCAATTCTGTCACCGCCTCCACCATTTGCTTGCGGGGAATACCAGCAGGGAACCAGTGCCCTTGAGGATGGGCGCTGTGTTGTTTGAGCAGCTCCATCCCCAAGAGTTGAACCGGTTCGATGTGTGCCAGGCAATCCCGCAGGCTTGTCAATGTTAAGCCTGCGTCGATCATGATAGTTAGCCTTTTCTTCCGGGCTGGGGCAGGAACTCGACCACCGTTTGCCCCTCGGCGGTAGTGATTTCACGGATGGTGGAGTTGGCGATTTCGGGATAGGTGGTCTTGAGGAGGTTGCGGACTGCTTCGTTATTTATGTGGAATCTGAAAATTTTCAAGTGCATGATGTGAAATTCTCCTGTATAGAATCAAAAAGCCTGTTCTCAGAGGAAAACAGGCTTTGCTCGGGCTGAGTGGGTTAGATAAAGGAGTTAGCCTTTACGTCCGGGCTGGGGCAGAAACTCGACCACCATTTGTTCTTCGTCGGTAGTGACCTCGCGGATGGTGGCATGGGCAATTTCAGGATAGGTGGCTTTCAGAATTTGTCGTGCCGCTTCGTTATCGAGCTCACGCAGCGTTTCGTCCGCCACAATACGAACTGTGCCAATCTTGAAGATGCGTTGGTTTTGGGACATGTGAATTACTCCTTGTTGAAATCAGTTTGCGAAATAATGGGAATGGTTTCGAGCGGGATCAATCCGCTCCCGGTTTGAATCTGGCGCGGCGTTAAGCCAGATGGGGTTGGTCTATCGAGTAACTGTTGCTGCAATTTTTCAACCGCGGTCAGCCCATCCTCTACTGCGGCACGCTCGTCATCAGTGAGCGGAATCTCTTGAAGCATCCGCTGGAGATTGCCTTGAGCCTCTAATAATTGCAGCCGAGATGAGTCTTTCGGAACGTAGAAGGAGCAGCGGGCACACGCCATCCGATGTTGACATTGGTCGAAGAAATCATAGGT
>JBBSBM010000159.1:0-12531 GCA_038251275.1 Aggregatilineales bacterium | reverse complement strand
GAAGTGCTGGAAATCTTCGCACATGAAGCTGAAGGCAGCATTGAAAACATCCGCCTGTATTTGGAAAGCATTCAAAATGCTGAACAGGAACTTCGCCTCAACCAGATGATGGAAGCCATTTCCAGCTCGCTGGATACCAACGAAATCGTTGAGTCGATTGCTTATGGTGCGCTGCGGTTGATCCCTTTTAGTCAGATCAACGTAGCGCTCAGCGATGCTGAAACAGGCACTTATAATCTGCTAAAAATCACCATCAACAATGATAGTTCGCTGCTCACGACCCGTGAACATCGATCACACATTGATGGCACTGCCTTGATGCAATCCGTGATTACGGGACAGGATGCGCTGTACCTTGACGGTGATGAAATCATCTCAGAGTATGAAGATTTGCGTACATGGCACTTGCAAGGTGAGCAAACGTCGTTGGTCATTCCGCTGATGACGGGTGGTAAAGCGCTTGGTGCCATGCACATCGGCAGCGCACAAACCGATACAGCAGCCTTTGATGAGTTTCGTCCGCTGCTCAAACGTATCGCCAACCTCGCAGCCGTATCGATCCAGAACGCTCATTTGTTTAATCAAGCGCTCAACCTCCAAAACTTCAATGAATCAATCGTTGAATCCATTCAGCAAGGCATTATCGTACTGGATAAATCGGGACTGATTATATCTGTCAATGACTTCATGGTTGATCGCTATGGATGGAAGCAATCTGAAGCACTTCGGCAAGATTTGTTCACTTATAGTCCGAATTTGCTCATCCTCAAAGATGACGTACAAAGTGTTCTAGAGAATGGTTTGCCGCGTGAAAAAATCGGGCAATCAACCCGCTTTGATGACGGCACTGTCATGGTTCGCAATTTCTATACTTATCCGCTAAAGAGCGCGGATAGCATTCGCGGTGCAGTGCTGCTTGTAGAAGATGTCACCGAACGTGCCATGCTCGAAAAAGACCTTGAAGCCCGCGCGAACCAACTCGGCGTATTAACCGAAGTCTCCAGCCGCATCACTGCCTCATTGAACCGGGAAGCAGTCATTAATCTAGCGCTTAATGAAATCGGGCGGGTGCTGAATTACGATACAATGACACTCTGGAGTCGTCACGGCGACGATCTTATTTTGGAAGGCAGCAGCGGTTTTACCAGTGACCTTACGCCCGATGAAGCCCACCTCAGCATCAACGCTCATGAACGTATGGGCGATGTTATTGAACATAAAGCGCCGTTACGAATCGATCACCTTCTCAAATTAGATAACCTACCCGGTGATAATGACGCACAAAGTTGGCTGGGTATTCCGCTCGTTAATCAGGGTAATGTGGTCGGTGTTATTGCCCTTGCTAAACGTGAAGCCCGCTTCTACGATGCTCAAGCAGAACAGGCTGCTTTTGCCTTTGCCAATCAGGTTGCCATCGCGTTAGATAACGCCAATCTGTATACCGAAGCCCAGTATCAAACCGAACGTCTAAGCTTACTCAACCGTGTATCAGTTCTGCTGGCGCAATCACTTGACAGCGAAAACATTCTGGAAATCGCGCTGCGTGAAATCGCACAAACTATCAAATTAGAAGATGCTCGCGCCCTCATCTTCGAACGTGGTCTGCAAATTGGTCAGGTTGTCATGCAATATCCGCGTGGCGATGAACCACCGGATGAAGCCATCAATCTGAACCAATATCCTGCTTATCAACTTGTACGGCGTAATGCAGCGCCGGTCATTATTCATGATGTGGCACAGCTAGAAGCAACTGATCCACTCCGGTTGGATATGGAATCGCGCGGCGTAAAAGCCTACGTGATGATTCCAATGACTGTTGCCGGACAAGTAATCGGAGCGTTTGATGCGGAAGTTAAAACTGAACCACGCGTATTTACACCTGAACAGATTGACCTCAGCCTCATTATCGCTAATCAGGCCGCGATCGCTGTACAAAATACCAATCTGCTAGAGCAGACACTCATCCGTACCCGTGAGCTTGAAACCTTGTTGGAAGCTGCACAAGCCACCTCACTCACACTCAATCTGGAAGATGCCTTCCGCAGTGTCGTTGATCTGATGCTGCACGCGCTTGAGATGGATGACTGCGCGGTGATGATGTGGGACAATGTCGAGAATGTTCTGGAAGTTGAGATTGACAACAACCGTATGGGTGAGGCTGATACTATTGCCCCCAAAGGCACACGTTATAACTTGCGCCAATATCCGGCAAAGCTCAAGGCGCTGCAAGAAACCCAAATTGTCGTTATCAGCACAAATCAAGCCGATGCCGACCGGATGGAACTTGAAGAACTCAACCGTCACCAAAATCGACTGCGCGTGCTGATTCCACTGGTTGTACGTGAACAAGCTATCGGGTTGATACAAGTGCAGCAAATTGCCCAACGACGCGAATTCAGTCACCGCGAAATTCGGTTAGCACAAGCGCTCGGCGCACAATCTGCTATTGCTATTCAAAACGCGCGTCTTTCTACCGAAACAGCAGCGCTGGTGGAAGAAGGTTTCCTTATCAACAGCCTCAGTCAATCGATTGCTGCCACACTCAATGTGGATGATATGATTGCCGCTGTGCGCGATCAAGTTCCCCAATTGACCAAAGCTGAGCAAATGTATCTAGCGCTCTATGATGAGGAAACACAAACGATCAGCTTCCCCGTGGCGACTAAAAATGGTAAACGAATCACGATGGAACCGCGCCAGCTTAATACCGACGAAGTTTCGTTCATCATTAACCATCGTCGTTCACTCTCTCTAGGTGGTGGCAATTTCAGCAGCGACGATATGCGCCATAACCTGAATATCACCAATGGCGAACCCGATGCACGCAGCTACCTCGGTGTGCCGGTGGCCTCAGGTGATCAGGTACTCGGTGTGTTAGCAATCCGTGATTCAACTAATACGCGGGCGTTCGGTATTAACGACGAGCGACTGTTGACCACGGTCGGTTCACAGTTGGGTTCCGCCATGCAAAACGCCCTTCTGTTTGAACGGATCAACAACTTTGCTGATGAGTTGAACCAGCGTGTTAAAGAACGTACCGACGAGCTTCAACAAGAACGTGACCGTTTGGATATGCTGTATCGCATCACGGCTGAACTCGCACGTACACTGGATATGGATCGCGTCTTAACACGTGCATTGGAAACGGTAGCTACTGCCGTTAACGCGCATGAAGGCGTTATCCTGCTAATTGATCCACTCACAGATCGCTTGATGCCACGCGCTGCTTTACATTCAGATATCGCGACTTTAACCGATGGTGGGCCTGAACATCCCGCAGGCATGTTGGCACGCTGGTTATTGGAAAATGACAACGTGCTGATCGCTAACGATTTGCGCGAACAACCCTATTGGGATGCCTCTGCTCCCGGCGCAGTTGAATGGCAGAGCGCCTTAGCCGTAATACTCGAAAGCAATGACGACCCTCAGGGTGTGTTGGTGCTGCTCAACCATGACACCAAAGCGTTTACTGAAACACAACTTAAGCTGGTAATGGCTGCGGCCAATCAAGTCGCAGCAGCTATTAATAACGCCGACCTTTATCACCTTATCCGCGACCAAGCGGAACGTCTTGGTACGCTGGTACGCGTCGAACAAGAAGAGTCGGAAAAGAACTCGGCTATCGTCGAAGGTATCGCTGACGGCGTTATGCTTGCTGACTCAGAAGGTGCCATTGTCTTGTTCAACGGTGCTGCTGAACGTATCCTTGAACTGCAACGCGATCAGGTTATTGGCCAATCCATGTTCCGATTGACACGCCTCTTCGGTCAATCGGCCACCCAATGGGCTAATAACATTGAAACTTGGACGAAAAACCCCGATACCTATGAGCCGGGTGCTTATTTGGAACAAACACTCGATCTCGGTGGAAAAGTCGTGCAAGTCCATCTTTCGCCGGTATACATCAGTGAACGTTTCCTTGGAACGGTCTCGGTGTTCCGTGACATTACCAAAGAAGTTGAAGCCGACCGTGTAAAGAGCGAATTTGTCTCTAATGTATCACATGAATTACGTACACCTATGACCAGCATCAAAGGTTTTGCTGATCTCATGTTAATGGGTGTCGCTGGACAACTCAGCGAATCTCAAAGCGGCTTCTTAACCAAAATCAAGAATAATGCTGACCGCCTAAGCAAATTGGTTGAAGACCTACTCGATATTTCCAAATTGGACGCTGGTGAAGCACTGAGCATTGAAGCTGTGGATTTGCACGAAGTCATACCCAGCGCTTTAAACAGTGTTAAGAGCCGTGCCGAGAATGAACAGAAGCAGCTAAAAGTCACAATTGAGATTGATAAGCAAGTACCTGTTATCGAGGCTGACCCGCTTAAACTCATGCAAATCCTCACCAACGTTATCGGTAACTCGTTTAGCTACACCTATGCGGGTGGATTAGTGAAAATCCATGCCAAGCTGGATGCCGACCAAGAACGTGTGGTTATTGCGGTCGAAGATACCGGTATTGGCATTCCTGATGAGTTCAAATCCCGCATTTATGGACGTTTCGAACGCTACGAAGACCATGCGCTGGTCATGGATATACCGGGTACAGGTCTGGGACTATCAATTGTTCGTGAACTCGTCCTGATGCATAATGGAGATATATGGTTCGACTCCGAATTAGGTAAAGGGACGACTTTCTTTATCGGGCTTCCTGTTAAACAACCCAATAATTCGCAGCAGACGCAGCAAGACGTGAGTCGGGGTCAATAAGACAATTTACAGAAGGTACGTCGCACAATGGCAAATATTTTAATTGCAGAAGATGAGCGCGACATCCGTGATCTAATTCAGTTCACGCTGATGTTTGCTGGCCATAAAATCACAGCCGCCGCTAATGGGGCTGAAGCGCTTGAACTCGCGCCAAAAGTCAAACCCGACCTGATCATGATGGACGTGCGGATGCCCAAAATGACAGGATATGAGGCTTGCCGCGAGATGAAGAAGATCGACGAGATCAAAAATGTTCCGGTTATTTTCCTATCGGCCAAAGGTCAGGATGAGGAAAAGCAAACGGGTATTGAGGCAGGTGCGGTCGCCTATATCCTCAAACCGTTCGCTCCAGATGACCTCACACGACAAATTGCCGACATCCTAAAAGCCAATGGGCTTTCTTAAGTGGGGATGTTAAAGACGCTATGAGTGCTATAAGCATCGGCGGCGAACTCATTCATTATGAAGTACTCGGACGTGGACGACCAGTCATTCTAATTCACAGTTGGGTTGGTTCGTGGCGCTATTGGGTTCCAACCATGCAGAATCTACAACTCAAATACCGTGTCTACGCTATCGACTTGCATGGTTTTGGCGATTCGAGCAAGAACCCTCAGAAATATACGATTGATAATCAGCGGAAGTTGCTCGCTGATTTCATGCAGGCGATGGGTATTCCGAAAGCGGCAATCATCGGTCATGGTTTGGGTGCATGGGTGGCTGCGGAATATGCACGGGTCTTCCCCGAACAAGCGCCGCGTGTTATGTTGATTAGCGCGCCATTATTTGACATGCCCAACCTCGAAAGCCGCACACGACCCGGACGCGGGAATGCACCTGTTCACAGCCGCACGTCCTTTGTTGATGTGCATCCTGAAGCGACGATCATGAATTCGAGCATCCGCACAGCGATGTTGGAACGGTTGCGTGCAGCGGGGACTAACGGGCAAACCTCGACCGATTACATGCCGGAGATTCCACCGGCTCCTACCGACACTGGAACACGCTATAACCAGCTGCTCGATATTATTGGCAGCAGCAGTCCCGAAACACTTTTACAGCGCTGCCTAAAACGGTCTGATCCGGTGTACGCAAAATTAGAAATGGATTTGCCCAAGACGGATCCGCAAGCACTGCGGGTTAGCGCCATTGAATATGATTGTGGACGCTTTCTAGATACAGTGTGGCAGCTTCCGATGCAAACAGTGGTCCTTCACGGTGAAGCTGATGGATTGGTTGAAGTTCCAAATGAATCGGTGTGGAATTACATTACGGCTGATAAGGAAGATAAACTCCTGCCCATTCCTCTCCCCAATGTCAAACACTTCCCAATGCTGGAGTACGATCGATTTAACCGGCTCGTAAATGAATTCTTGGAAGTGCCTGACATCAGCAAACTGGAAGTGACTGAACGGTGGAAACGCCGAAGCCGTTAACAGCCTTCATTTTTGCGAATGGTGCCACTGACGATGGTCCGCTAGTTCGACGCGAATTAGCGTCCGCTTCAGATGCATGGATCATTGCAGCCGATGGTGGGGCGCGGCAGGCGCAATACTATGGATTGCCTATTCATACCGTTATCGGGGATCTGGACTCGCTGGATGAGCAAGAAATTGCTCATCTGACCAAACAATGTGTCGACATTCAGCGCTTCCCTCCAGAAAAAAATGAAACTGATCTTGAACTGGCACTTTTGCTTGCCGCAAAAAAACAGGTAAACAGAATACGATTATTCTCGGCATTAGGTGATCGACTCGACCAAACGCTAAGCAATATCTATCTCTTGGCTTTAGCACCACTCCGCAATATTGATGTGCGGCTCATCGCAGGCAAGCAGCAAGCGTGGATTATTTATCCCGGTGAAACACTTATTCAAGGCGCAAAAGATGATACGATTTCCCTGATTCCTATCGCGGGAGAGGCACAGGGAATCCGGACTGAAAATCTCTATTATCCGCTTCATAGTGAAACACTCAGTTTTGGTCCAGCACGGGGTGTAAGTAACGTCATGCAATCTGAAACTGCACGAGTTCATTTTGATAAGGGTGTACTGCTTGTTGTCCACACACTAGGACGCGCCTAAACACCTTTTCAGCATCATGCACCCTTCCGATCAGCTGAATGCAGGTTGACGAAGCCCCTTAAAGCACGTTATTATGCGTCACTTAGAGACAGCTTGTTTTATTCATGGTCTGAAACATGACAACACTCAATATTGAAAAACACAATCATCACGGTGAATTTGTCCTATCCTACTCCGGTGAAATCCTTGAACGCAGTGACACTTGGGTCTGTTTACGTGCTGTGTTTGATCGTAAAGAAGCCAATTTAGGTTTTGTAGTCTTTCAAGAAGGTGATGTTTTTTACGAATGGTTCTACAGCAATCAGTGGTACAACATCTTCCAAGTACACGCGGGTGACACCGAAACGGTTAAAGGTTGGTATTGTAATATCACCCGTCCAGCACACATTGATAATGAACGTGTCTACTCTGATGATTTGGAACTTGATGTGTTTGTGATGCCTAATGGCACGATCATATTATTAGACGAAGAAGAATTCGCCGCCTTGAACTTGAGTACGGATGAACGCATGGCGGCATTACGCGCAATCCAAGATATACGTCAACGTGTATCAGCCCACGATATACCCTTTACTGCAATTGAGTAATGCTAGTCTTTATCCGGATGGACGAGCAATACAGGTACTTTAACCTCTTCCATTACTTTAGCCGCCACGCTCCCGAATAAGAACCGTGCTATTCCAGTTCGTCCGTGCGTACTCATCACTACCAAATCAATATCTTCATCCCGCACGAAATCGCAAATTGCACTGGCAACGCCTGTACTTTCCAAAACGAGAGTCTGAACCTTAATTCCTTGCTGGCGCAGTTCATTCGCCACGCCAGTCAGGTTTTGCTCGACGCCATTACGTAGTTGATTGATTTGTCCTTCCTGTCCCGCTAAAGAGATTTGATCGGCGTATTCTGTCCCCGGTGGGCGGAAAACATACAAAATTACTAGTTCCGAATCATTTGCAAGTGCAATATCCATCGCATGTGGAATCGCGCGTCGCCCCCAACCTGATCCATCCCATGGCACGAGTATCTTTTTGTAGCGACTTTGTGTTGGCATCATTTATATCCTCCCATATCGACAAATTTATTTTGATTCTACCCTATCCTTGCCTATCGCAGTAAATATTGCTCAAAAACATTCCCGCTTGAGGATAATCGCAAATTCGCTATAATTTCGCGTACAAATCTCAGTAAATCTACATAAATCAGGTTGAATACATGGAAACACCTCCCGAAGCGGATTTATCAGTCGCCCGCAACATGAAAATTGGTTTGTTCCATCTTGGATCAAGCATGGCTGACATCATTATTACAGGGCTGTGGAACCGGATCATGATAAGTGATTTAGGTTATGCCGCCACTCCGGTCAGTTTGCTAATCAGCTTGCGTTACTTCCTTGCACCATTGGGCATATGGGCGGGGCGCATTTCCGACCAACGCAGTGTAGGCGGTTTCCGGCGTATGTTCTGGATCGGTGCAGGACGCGCGATGATGGCGATAGGTATCCTGATACTAGGCATCGCAACCACTTCTCTGGCACAGGGTGGCGGTATGACCGGCATGGCTGGCAAGGATAGTGCACAATGGATTGGAATCATTCTGGCTATTTTGCTTTTCAGCTTAGGCAACAGTATTTCGGGCGGCACATTTTTAGCTCTGATTTATGATCGCACTGCTGAAAACCAAAGAGGTCGAGCCATCGGTATCGTCTGGACATTCTTGTTGATTGGTTATGCCATTTTCGGGATCATATTTGGAAAACTGCTCCCTCATAATGATAATGTTAAGGGACTTAGTTTCGCACCGGAAGCTCTGCAAAATGTATTTATCATCGCGGCTGTATCGATGGCGATTTTATGGACCGTCTCGATGCTTTATGAAGAACGTAGAGCGCACAAAGGTGGCGAAGTCTACACCAACGAAACCCAGCAAGAATACTCATCGTCTGCACTGGCGGACTTGAAGTTGGTCATCAACAACCGCTCGATGCGCTACTTTATGTATTTTCTGGCGCTTTCAATGTTCTTCGCGTTTTCCCAGGACTTGATTCTAGAGCCGTTCGGTGGTGACGTGTTTAAGATGGATGCAGGTGTTACAACACGTTTTAACTCGTATTGGGGTACAACCGCGATTCTCGGCACGATACTCTTTCTATTTTTATCGCGTCGCTATAAATCTCTGAACAATCGAGTTTTATCGTATGTCGGAGTTGGATTCCTTGCGGCTGCATTCGGCGTGTTTACAATTTCGGCGTTCGGGCAAGTCCGGGCACTCGTCACTGTGGGGCTACTCCTGTTGGGTGTTGGGCTGGGTATATGGAACGTAGGAACAACAGGACTGATGATGGACATGAGTCCGAATGGGCGTGCTGGAACCTTCCTCGGTTTCTGGACATTAGTAGTGACACTGGCACGGGGTGGAGGACAGGCTGAAGGCGGTATCTTACACGATATTGGTATTCGCCTGTTTGGGAGTCCATCAGCCGCTTACGGCATCTGTTTCTTGCTCGGCACGGTTGGATTAGCTATCTCACTATGGATGCTGCGACAAGCCGACATAAAGGCCTATAAAGCCGAGCAGATACCCATAGATACAGCAACGGTATTTGCTGCGGCTCTCGATTAAGCTGCAAAAAAGCTCATCTGAATGGTCAATCGTCGGCATAGCGCTGGTGATTGACCGTTTTCGATTCCAAAGTTTACAAGGTACTATACTGCGATTACGCTGGCAAGTTTGCACAGCTTTCAACAAAGGTGTTTGCCATTGTCACGATCCGCAGTTCTTACTAACCGCCAAATCGTCCGAGCAGCGGGTGTCGCTTTGCTGGGTTTCCTCGCCAGTGGCGTGTTGGGGATCATTCGAACCTCCATTATCAACAGCACGTTCGGCGCAGGCGCAGCGCTGGATGCTTTCACTTCTGCCCAACGCATCCCTGAAGCAATTTTCGTGCTGGTAGCAGGTGGGGCGCTGGGATCGTCTTTCATTCCGGTGTTCGCACGTTACCTACCGAGTGATGATGATGGACACGCGTGGCGACTGGCAAGTGCTACGATTACGCTATCCTCACTGGCAGCAGCGATCCTTTCAATCATCGTGGTCATTCTCGCGCCGTGGATTGTCGGGGTTGTTCTCGCGCCCGGTCAACCAGCAGATGTACAGCCTCTCACAGTCTCGCTCATACGAATTATGATGCTTACGCCTTTCATTTTTAGCATCAGCGGTTTGATGATGGGTATCTTACAGACTCACGGCAATTTCGTGCTCCCTTCACTGGCAATTAGCATGAACAGCATCGGGCAGATTTTTGGAGCGCTGGTACTGGCACATGTTTTGCCACCACTTACAGGCAACGTGGCACAGGTTGGTAATGCGAACGTCTACGGGCTGGCTTGGGGCGCAGTGTTGAGCGCAGTGTTACATCTGGCGATACAACTGCCGGGATTACGCGCGATCCAAACCCAATCACCCAAAATACGTGTTCGGTTTGACTTGAATACACCGGGTTTACGTGAAGTCCTGTTGATGATGGGGCCGCGTGTATTGGGTTTAGGGGTGGCGCAGCTTAATTTTATCGTCAACACCAATTTTGCATCACGGATGGTGGAAGGCAGCCAAGCGATTTTAACTACGGCTTGGACACTGATGTTTACTATCCTTGGTGTGATTGGACAAAGCATAGGGACGGCAGTATTTCCTACGCTTTCGGCACTAGCGGCTGAGGGCAATATGGATGGTTACAAGGACCGTTTGGCACGGGCATTACGCAGTGTTATCTTTCTGGCTCTGCCGGCTACCGTCGGTTTAATCATATTGGGTGGCCCGTTTGTAGCCCTTCTCTTTCAACGGAACAGTTGGTCGGCGGAGGATACAGCGGGAACTGCATGGGCGTTGGCGTTCTTTTCAATAGGGATTACGGGACATGCCAGCTTAGAAGTGCTTTCGCGGGCGTTTTACGCGCTGGGTGACAGTAAAACGCCGGTGAGTATCGGTGTGATGTCGCTGGTAGCAAACATTTTATTGAGCATCGTGTTTATTCAATTTGTGGGTGATCCGGCGAGTTTAGCACATGGATCATTTGCGGGATTAGCGCTAGCGAATTCGTTAACCACACTTTTGGAAGCGCTGGCTCTATGGGCTGTTTTACGACGACGGATTGGTAATATGAAGGACGGTTATCTGATTGACGGCATCTTGCGAACTGGAGTGGCAACGGTTGCGATGTTGGCCGTGATCCTTGGCTTTCGGCTGGTAGCGGCTGACCAAATGAGCATGGGTTTGGTGGGCATTGTGGGCGCGACATTAGGCATAGGAGTATTTTTGGGGAGCAGCACCTTACTCAAAATGGAAGAAACTCATACGGTTCTCGGTATTATTTTAAGGCGCATCAGACGATGATAACCCCAGCCTTCCCCCGCATCCACAGGAGGCTTCGCAGCGTTGGAGGGAGCAGACCCTAATACAGCAGTTTTTTGTTTTACAACCTTCAAGAGATGATTTAGGAGAATAATAACATGATTGGTTCAACACATCGGTTTACGATTGGTGATTTCGTGTGTGTGGCTTTTTGTGATGCAGATCAAAGCCGTGATGGTTTCGGACTTTTTGGAAAGATTGAACCAGATGTGCTGAAACAAGGCTTTAGCGAGGCCGGTTATCAAGCAGACGCGCTCCAGTTTTCGATGAATATTCTTTATATCAAAACACCGGAACATTCGATTCTGGTGGACACTGGATTGGGTGCGGGCATGAGCAAACTGCCTGAAAGCCTGATCATGTCGGGTATTGAACTGAACAAAATCGATACGGTGATTATTACGCACGGGCATGGCGACCACATCGGCGGAATTATTGGGGCGGATGGGACACCTACTTTTCCGAAGGCCAAGTATGCAATCTGGAAAGACGAGTGGGAACATTGGGTAGGCGAAGCGACCAAAGCTGAAAATCCAAATCGGTCCGCCAAAAAGAATTTACTGCCGATACAGGATAAAGTGATTTTGATCGAAGAAGAGGGCGAAATCGTGCCGGGTGTACAAGCTATTCATGCGCCGGGACATACGATGGGACACATAGCGCTACTAATTGCGGATAAGGGCGCAAAAATGCTGCACATTGTGGATGCGGCGCATCATCCAGTTCAATTGGCACATCCTGAATGGTCACCGGGATTTGATACTGATCCGAAACTTTCTGCAGAGACACGCAGGCATCTGTTCGAACGGGCAGCGGATGAAAAGCTGATGATGATGGCTTACCATTTTGCGTTCCCCGGTTTAGGACATGTCGAACGGTCGGGCGACACTTTCCAGTGGGAGCCGATTAACAGCTAGGTTCAGTTTCCGAGTTCTGAATATTACGGCACATTACATATAATGCGGAAAATGCGGCGAATGCAGCACAAGCGGCAAAAGCTAAGGGTGGTGAGGGTGAATTTGAGAGAGACAGATGCCGATCATTCGGAAAATTCTGCAAATTCTTCAGATTCGGAATCCATTTTTGCCGCAAATATCGGTGTGACATAAGCCCATTTTATGGCGGCAATAGCGGCGGCATTGACTGTGCCAATGTTCAAAATGTTGAGAGATACCCCTAACCCCCGCCCTTTCAGGGGTAGGTATTCGTTAAGTCAGGCAAGAATGTCCCTGTTTTTAATATCTGCTTAATGGACGACATACGGTTAAAGGCTCATTCAGTCCCGTTTACGGGGCTTTATTCATGTTGCCGGAGGGTTTATCCTCCGG
>JBBSBM010000158.1:0-12642 GCA_038251275.1 Aggregatilineales bacterium | reverse complement strand
TGAAACCGTTTACAGCCAAATGCAGGCTATGGGTATCCAACATCTCCATGTCCGAACTAACGCTGGCTTTGACTTAAAGGTCTTAGCCTCTATCCTTGCTCTCGCTTTTACCAACCTCATTCCCAACTAGCAATCACGGTAATATTCTCTTTATCAGTTCGAGTGATTCAGCGTCCCTCGGTGTGTTGTTTTGTATTCCCTACATTCTTTTCATTATGAACGTGTCCTGCAACCCCAATTCAACCGTCAAGCTGGAAAATCGTTTCTTCGATTGGCTGGGGAAGCTATCCTACAGCATCTATATGTATCACCTCATGATTATCTATGTCGTTTTGCTGGTATTCACCCGCATCGATGTCAGCCAGTGGAACAGCATCATCTTCAATATTGTCCTCTATACCTCCGTCATCGCCCTGACAGTGGCTGTTGCCGAAATATCGTATCGCTGGTATGAACAGCCCTTCCTCAATCTCAAGAGCCGCTTTATGGTGGTCAAAAGTGGCAGCGCCCAAAACATACCGACCGACACCCTGCCGCTTCCTGTTCCCGACACAGCGGGTTAGGCTTTGCCTCCTCTGACAATTTTCATCGCCAAGTTGAAATGAAAGCGAAGAGCCTTCGATTTCACAGGCTCTTCACCGTTAGTTAGGCTTGATTGCTTAGATTGGGCGCTTACAGCTTACATTCGACCATATCCATCATGCCGATTTTGAACAAAAATAATCGGATCACGTTTGAAACTGTATCACCACCATTCAACGGATATGGAAAAGATGCCCAACCAATCGACGCTTGATCCACATGCAATCCTAGCCAGCTTCGATATTACGGACGCGAGCCGAATCGAGCCTCTAACCGGCGGATCAGACACGGCAATCTGGCGCGTGGAATGGCATGATGTTCCTTATGCCTTACGTGTGTTTCGGCCTGCACAGATGAATAACTTCCAAGCCGAAGTTTTAGCGATGGAGGCCGCCGCCAAAAACGATATTCCGGTTCCCAAGATTATCCGCAAAGGGATATGGGAAGGGCGACCTGTGTTATTGCTCTCGTGGGTCAGTGGTAAAACACTCGGCGCACAACTTCTAGCCCATCCACTTCTTATCCGACAGCTCGGCAGCGCTTTTGGACGGATGCAAGCGGCTATCCATCGCATCCCTGCACCACCCGAAATGGATGCGACAAGTTGGATTGAATGGGCGGGTGACGAACCGGAACTCGAAGCACGCTTGTATGAGTTGCTTTCACGCAAAACAGTGCTGCTGCATCTCGATTATCATCCGTTGAACGTCATGGCGGATGGCGGACGAATCAGCGGCGTACTCGATTGGGCGAACGCCCGTGCCGGTGATCCCCGTGCCGACTTCGCCCGTACCTATGCCATCCTCCGCATTGAACCCTATGGCTCCAACGGTGACAGCCTGCCAATGGCTTTAACCCGACGCTTATTAGCTTATTTCTGGCGCAGAGGCTACATGCAAGAGGGCGGTCAATTAGACGATATGGCACTCTTTTATGCATGGGCAGGCGCAAGTATGATTCGTGACCTGTCACCCAAGATTGGTAGACCGGGTATCTGGTTACAAGATCACCACCTCGATTCCGTTCGCCAATGGCGCGATCACTGGAAGCGCAAAGCAGGTATCCTCACTTAACGCCTAATGCGTATTGATCTTGACATGCGCGTACTGCTTGCGATAGGCAACTGGCGATGTTTGCATATGTCGCCGGAATATCCGCCGGAAGTAATCTGGCTCCGAGAAACCACATTTTTCCGCGATTTGCTCAACCGTCATTTCGCTGTCCAATAGATAATGACAGGCCACATGCACCCGCCGCTTTTGGATGGCCTCGGTCAGCGTACAGTGATAAATCTGCCTATACACACGCCCTAAATAATCGGCGTTGTAGCCCAACTCGAACGCGATCTTCCCCGCCGTAATCGGTCGGTCATAATTCAGCCGGATAAAGGTATTCGCCCACGTGGCAATCGCTTTGAGGTCACTACTTTCAACCGATGGCACTTCCCGCGAACGCGCCACTTCCACCAGCATCAATGTCGTCAATAAATTCGCGGCATACGGATGCAATGCACCGGTTTCTTGGTCATCCAAAAAGATGCGGAACAGCCTCTCAATCCGTTCCGGTTCGCTGATCGTCTTATGCTGTGGCATACGCATAAACGGAATAAAGGGCATGTTGATTGCCGTTGCTTCGTCTTCTGCTCGTTCATCAAGATCAAAGTGGATCCAGTAAAAGCGCAAATCCGGCGGCATCAAACCCGCGCCTCCGTGCTGCCTTCCCGGCCACAAATGCAAACTTTGTCCGGCTTCAACGTGGAATTTTTGCTCGCATTCCCACATATCGAGGCATCCATCTTTAACAAGGATGAGTTCGTGCGAATCGATGACACGGGTGGGATGTATAGCACCCCCGCGCGAGACGAATAACCCCGCATTTTGGGCGCGTATCGGGCTAATAATATCGACATGAAGAATATTTTGTGTACTCATAAGTTACTTTCGAAAAGTCGGATTTATCTTCCTATTCTACGACTTCTAGGCTGGCGAAAAAAGGGACGGATGACATACACTACAGGGGCTAAAAGTACATAACTATTAAATAGAGGTTTATCTTGACCAGCAGTATTCAACAAAATACACCCGTTTCTTTGAAAAATGTGGTGATTGATGAGGGCTTCTGGGGCGCACGGCAGGCCACTAACCGTGAACATACGCTTCCGGCAGTCAAGCACCAGATGGAAAAGACAGGTCGTGTCGATGCATGGAAGCTCGACTACAAACAAGAACCGATTAAGGATGCTGGCGGTCATACCAGTATCCTTGCCCAGCCTCTAAATAAGGTTAAACCACATATCTTCTGGGATTCCGATGCTGGAAAATGGATCGAAGCCGCTGCTTACAGCTTGACGACTCATCCTGATGCGGAGCTTGAATCCTACATGGATTCCTTCATCGACCTCATCGCATCTGCCCAGCAGCCCGACGGTTACCTCAATATTTTCTTCACCTCCGTCGAGCCACAAAACAAACTCAAGAACCTGCGTGATTGGCACGAATTTTACGATGCCGGTCACTTGACCGAAGCCGCCGTCGCCTACTTCGATGCTACTGGCAAACGCAAACTCCTCGATGTGATGTGCCGTTACGTCGACTATATCGCTACCCTCTTCGGCCCCGACGAAGGTCAAATACACGGCTACGATGGACATCCCGAAGTCGAACTCGCCCTCGTGCGCCTGTATCACGCCACAGGTAACGAAAAATACCTGAACCTCTCCAAATATTTCATCGACGAACGCGGCAAGCAGCCCTTGTTCTTTGATCAGGAAGCAATCGCGCGCGGCGAAGACCCCAAACAATATTGGGCAAAAACCTACCGCTACTGTCAGGCACATATCCCTGTCCGTGAGCAAGACATGGCAACCGGACACTCGGTACGCGCCGCTTATCTCTACTCTGGCATGGCGGATGTTGCCGCCGAAACAGGCGACGAAGCCCTCAAGCAAGCCTGCCTCTCCATTTGGGATGATCTCAACCAGCATCATCTCTACATCACCGGCGGACTGGGGCCGGCTCATGCCAACGAAGGCTTCACCGTTCCTTATGATCTGCCCAACGAAACCGCTTATGCTGAAACCTGCGCCTCGATTGCGCTGGTCTTCTGGGCATGGCGCATGTTCAAACTCGATCCCGACAGCAAGTACATCGACACCATGGAACGCGCCCTCTACAACAACGTCCTCAGCGGCGTATCACATGAAGGCTCACACTTCTTCTACGCCAATCCGCTGGCGGCCTTCCCCTTCGTCACACCACATGGCAATTGGAGTGGTATCGTCGGAGAGCGCGATTATCGCCGTTCTGAATGGTTTGATTGTGCCTGCTGCCCGCCCAATTTGGCGCGCATGGTTGCCAGCGTCGGCGGTTACATTTACTCTACCGATGCCGATACGCTCTATGTGCATCTCTACACCGCCAACCATGCCGAGGTCAATGTCAACAACCGCGCCGTGAAAATCACCCAACAAACCGAGTATCCGTGGCAGGGACAAATCCGCCTTCAAGTGGATGTCGATCAACCGGGACGTTTCCGGCTTGCGCTGCGCATTCCCGGCTGGTGCAGAAGCTACACCCTTAACGTCAACGGTCAAGCCGTCACCACCGCCGCCACCAAAGGCTATGTCCTCATCGAACGCGAATGGTCGAGCGGCGACGAAATCACCCTCGCCTTGGATATGCCCGTCGAGCGTGTGCTGCCCCATCCCCAGATTCGCCACGACGCAGGCAACATCGCCTTGCAGCGCGGCCCTGTCGTTTATTGCATCGAAGAAGTCGATAATGGCGACAATTTGGCGAACGTCCTCATCCCGCCCGATGCCCGCATGATTACGACTTTTGAGCCGAATTTATTCGACGGTGTTTCGGTGATTAATATCGAAGGTCAGCGCACGGTTGCTGATTGGAAAGGGGGCTTGTACCAACCCGAATCCGTCCAAACCATCACCCGCACACCCGCAGCCATCAAAGCCATTCCCTATGCTTTCTGGGCCAACCGCGCACCCGGCGAAATGCGCGTCTGGATTCGCGAAAACTAATTCCTCAGCGGCCAACACAAAATCAAAAAGGGGTGCGTATGCACCCCTTTATTTCAAATTTTATCTAATACCTCGTAGCTCGCCGTAGGTACTTTATTGATGTGTTACGAGCCTGCCCTAAAACCAAATCCCGACGAAACCCGATTTTCCGGCATATTCTCCAACCGCGTCATCCAATAATGCGCGTCAAAATTATCGTCACCGGTGATGAAGCGCCAGAACTTGATGCGGTTGAGAATCTCCAAGCGCTTTGTGCCTTCCTCAAACCACGGTTCATAGCTGCTGAGGATCGCCTGAATACCGTCTTTGGGCGTTTCCTTGCTGAAAATCGGAGTCTGCTTGTTGACGCTCTCATCCAGATCGTCGGTGTTCCACAGGCGCAGTTGTCGCACCGCCGGATTCAAACGCACCTTGAACATGTAGCGTCGTTTGTCGCTCTTATTCTGCCGTCCGCAGTGCCAGATGCCATGATGCAGCACCAAGATTGTTCCCGCTTTGCACACCATCGAAATTTGCCCGACGATATTCTGGTAACGGGCAATATCCATCTCGTTAATCCGTCGGTATTGGCTGCCCGGAACGAGGAGCGTGCCGCCCATTTCAATCGGCACATCATGCGGGAAGTACATCAATTGGATGTCAAAGTGCATACGCAAATCAATCGTCGAATCACCGTGCATGTGCTGTGCCGAGTCTTCATTCGGTTCGCGTACATGCACTGCCTGATGATCAAACAACGGGTCAGGCCCAACCAAACTGTAAATGATGCCTTCAATCTCCGGTGAACGTAGAATTTCACCCAGTGTCGAAGGTTCAGGATAACACTGAGAAAGCGGTGTGCCTGCCGCCGCAGCCGGAACACCCGCGTCAATTTCCTTCATCGCCCGTTCGTTGACCTCTTGCGGGATCAGCTCATCAAACCGCAGGAAACCACGCGCCGCGAATGAAGCCATCTGTTCCGAGGTCAGTAAAAATTTTTTATCAACCATGCGCTTCCTCCAATTGTTCAAAGATAAATTCGTGTTTGTTAAAAGACGTACTGAACTCCGCACCGGGATACGGCGGGATCAACTGTGGGAACTGGATCACACGCCAGCCTGCCTTGAGCGCATCCATCCCCGTTTTATAAGGGGGTGTATCGCTGTCACCCGTCGTATGGTTCTCATTGCCTGTGCCGTCATAAATCGTCCAACCGACCACTTTACTATCCAGTGCCGAGTCAGCTAAATAGAGAACTAAAATTTTTTGTCTCAGGTTCGCCATAACATCTCCATAAGGGTTGGTTTGCAAAGATCAATATTTAGCGAGATGTTACCGCACTCAGTCAAACTATGAAACGAAAGCGGTCTTATGGTTATGCCCAATCTCAAACCTATTGTCCCTTAAAACTGTTCGCAATTACTGCTCGCATTACAATCTTTATAAATCTCAAGTCACATTACCCTTAGAATTACATCATGCGTTGCAATTACCTTTTTAATATGCGTAGGAGTTTCAGAGTAATGAAATTACGGTTCATAATCGGTTTCCTAATTCTTTTTGTGCTTTCGATGATGTCTAGTTCAATGGTCGCCGCGCAAGCGGGTTGCATGAATGCCGCTGGTGGGCCAATTCCATGCCCCGCCACACCATCCGGTGAAACAATCAGCGGCTTTCCGGGAGATCGTGACGGTGACGGCACCCTAGATGGCATGGATCAGTGTCCGGATGCCGGCGGTCCCGCATCGCTCAATGGCTGCCCTGAAACTACTCAAGCACAGGCCACCGCTGTGACTTCGCCACAAGACATTACCTTACCACCACCCACAATATGCAGCATAACCCCCTCGTCTTCGAATGCTGCCAACATCCGTTCAATACCATCCATTGATGGTGCGGTTGTTGCGTCGGTGCCAGTGGGTAAATATGCCAGCGTCGTCGGCATTTATACCAACCTTCAAGGCGAAAAATGGTATCAAGTAGCCGCGCCTGCGGGTTGGGTGCGCTCTGATGCGGTGAAGTTAGTAGGCAACTGCGACGTCACACCGGGCGTTGTCGCAGGTATAGGCAAGTTGACGTCTAAACCTGATGTGCCACCTGACGAATGCACACCGAATGCTATGTGCGTGTCACCGCTGATCGTCAATCTCTCAAATGGCGATCCGAATGACGGCGGTGTAGAAACCATTTGCACCAAAACAGGCATTTGCATCGGCACACTGCGCGAACCACTCCCCAACCCCGGTTGTAAAGAAGGAAACTCGTGCTTCAAGCTGCTGTTCTGGACAACACCCACCGACCCACCGCCCGATGGTGGAATCGACCTGCTGGTTCTGGACATCACCAGTCCCTTACCCGGCCCTGATCCTCTGCCCGATTCATTATGGTTAGCAGCATTTGGCGATGGCTCGGTCACACAAACCCGCGAACACATCCTACTCGCACGGCAGGTCGGCGTACCAGCCGCAGATGGCGACGGTGACGCAGGCATTGCACTTGAACTCTTTCTCGACAGTGGCGATGGCGGTGATCCAACTGCTATAGGCTTACTTTTGCCAGCTGTCCAAAAAGTCCGTGAAGCCGCTGCTCGCATGAAACTAGAAGGGCAACTCTTGTTCGACTGGGCATCTGTGCCAGCTCCATTCAAACCTTAAAGCGCATTTGTACATAAGGTGGGTATTGTTGCTTTCAAGCCAATAACCCACCTTATAATTTGGCCTATCGCTGCTATGACAAAATGACGTGGTGACCAAATCCGGCAAAGATGTATCACATCAACTTGCTAGGAGATACGAGCTGTCAGTGTTCTAGGCATCGAAACGGGTGACTTTATGCTCACCCATTTTCGTTTTAAATTACCACACACTGAATCCTATAGCCGAGAAATCGATCTCATGGCAAAATGAAGTAGCACAAATAATGATTTGATCTGGCCTGACAGCCTTTTTAGCCTTATTTCACCTGACGGACACAACCATGACCAACCTTACCTTACGCGATGCCACGTTAGATGATGCTCCTCTGATGACTGAATTGATTCACACTGCTTTCGAAGATCAGCGTGGCAAAATCGACCCACCCTCCGGCGCACACAACGAAACCCCCGACAAAATCCGCGGCAAAATCGAAAACGGTGGTGGCATCATTGCTTACGTCGATGGAGTTGCAGCCGGTTGCGTGGTTTATTATCCTGAAGACGAACATCATCTTTACTTTGGACGGTTGGCTGTCTTACAGGCTTTCCGTCAAAATGGTGTTGGACAAGCACTGGTCGCGGCGGTTGAAGACAAAGCCAAGCAGCAGGGTCACACGGGCGTGAGTTTGAGTGTAAGGACAGCGCTGCCCCGTAATCAAGCCTTCTTCAAACGTTTGGGTTACACCGTCACTGGCTATGAAAGTCATGCTGGTTACAGCGAATCTACCTTCTTGCACATGTTGAAACCGCTTTAACTGCGGAAATCTTGCTCTGTCGATACTCCGCCTGCCTGTTTTTCTCTCATCGCTCTGTATCTATAGGGGAATATATTGCTTCCTCTCCCTTAGTTTTGATTTTTCTTTTCTGAAGACTATAGACAATAAGTTTATTTTCGGTTAATCCGACAAACCCTTTTCCAACTATCCGCCAACTTGCTTAACAATCACATTCCCTGAAAGCCGTTAGTGCCAACCTCGCGAAACAGTTACAAAATGTTCTTCCAAATGGTAACCTGTTAGCTTCTCATATCAAATATCATAGCTATAGGAATGTAGGAGCTTGCCGCCAACAAATCTTCTTGCCCTTTTTACTACGGGCTATGAGCAGGGCAAGCCCGCGAACGTTGCCGATGTGGACTGGGGTTAGGAGTCTCTTTGGCAAACTGGCACAAAATAACCTTTTGGCATTGCCGAAATTGCCGCCAAATTTGCCTTGTATTGCTCCCCTTCCCTTGTTACTAGCGGCGGCTGTTGGAGGACTGAGCCAGCGAAAGTATTCAACGTGGGTTGAACTAAGGGTATTTTACCAATTGTTGCAAATGTGATGAAAATCACCGATTCTCAACAACAACATTTGCAACAACTGCAACATATTTAACATTTTGCGCCGCTTTCGCCGCATGTTTCGCTGAATTGTATTTTAGTCTTTCACTTGGACTGACGACTGTTGACTGTTGACTGGAAACTAATGATGATTGGCAATGATGGCGGCGGCAGACCTATCACTCGTTTTGCCGCAGTTTCAGCCGAGCCATCCGCCGAAATATCATCATTTTTGCCATAAATCGCTCGGATATTGACACAGAAAATGGCAATTTCGCCAAAAACCGTCTTTCGAATGACTTTGCTTAGAACCCGGTATTATCCATATCGTTTGCCAGTCTCGTTTCGCCTCGCTAAGATTAAGTGGTTAAAGAAATCTTTTATACGCAAGGTGATAATTATGGTTTATCTGGCTTCTGAACAGCGCTACGAGTCAATGACCTATAGGCGCACGGGGCGCAGCGGGTTGTTATTACCCGCGATTTCTTTGGGGTTGTGGCACAACTTTGGTGGTGTGGATACCTTAGAAAACAGCCGTGCCATGCTGCGCCGCGCCTTTGATCTGGGCATCACCCACTTTGACCTCGCCAACAACTACGGCCCACCAGCCGGTTCCGCCGAGGAAAACTTTGGCACGCTTCTCAAGCAAGACTTCCTGCCTTACCGTGATGAACTGATTATCTCGACCAAAGCCGGTTATTACATGTGGCCCGGCCCTTACGGCGAATGGGGATCCCTCAAGAACTTAACCGCCAGCCTCGACCAGAGCCTTAAGCGCATGGGTCTGGAATACGTTGACATTTTCTACAGCCACCGCTTTGATCCAAATACACCGCTCGAAGAGACGATGATGGCGCTGGATCGTGCCGTCCGGCAGGGGAAAGCGTTGTATGTTGGCATCTCGTCCTATCAACCGGAGCAAACTCGCGAGGCCGCTAAGATTTTGCGTGACCTCGGTACACCCTGCCTCATTCACCAACCCGTCTACAGTATTTTCAACCGCTGGACTGAGGATGGCCTCCTCGATGCGCTGGATGAAACCGGCATGGGTTCGATTGTCTTCTCGCCATTGGCACAGGGCTTACTCACCGACAAATATCTGGACGGTATTCCCGAAGGCTCACGCGCCAGCAAACCGCATGGTTTCCTCAAACCCAAGCAGATCACGTTGGAACGGCAGGCACAAATCCTGCGCCTCAACAACATCGCTCAGGCCCGGGGACAATCCTTAGCGCAGATGGCGATTGCGTGGGTGCTGCGCCATCCTCAAACCACCTCCGCGCTCATCGGCGCAAGCACGGTGGCACAGGTCGAGGACTGCGTCGGATCGCTCAAAAACTTGGACTTCACTGAAGCCGAATTGAAGGAAATCGACTCCATTGCACCCCGTAACGGCTAACATTGGAATAAAAAGGAGCGCACTTGCGCTCCTTAAAATTTTTGCTTGTGGGGAAAAGGTAGTGCCTTTTATCAATTGTTTATTCCGGCTCGTAAACGAGTCCCAAAACCCCGCTGAAGTTCCGTGAACTCACCAGCTTCAAGGTAATCGGAATGTTCTCATTGAAAAGCCGTTTGCCCGTGCCCAATACCAATGGATACACAAGGAGACGAATTTCATCCACAAGCTTGTTTTGAATAAGCGTCTGCGCCAATGTAGCGCTGCCGTGAACCACAAGGTTAGGGCCATCCTGCGCCTTGAGTTTGGTGATCTCTCCCATAATATTGCCTTTGATGATGACCGAGTTGTTCCATTCCGCCTTGTCCAATGTATCTGACACAACGTATTTACGTGTCCCGTTAAAGTAAGCTGCGCCGGGGTCTTCATCTTTACGCTGTGGCCAAGCGGCCGCAAATCCTTGATAGGTCACGCGCCCCAGAAGTAAAGCCTCGTTCCCCGATGACTCCTCGGTCTTAAACTCTGCAATCTCGTCATTCCAATATTTGAACGTCCACTGCGGGTTTTCGATAACGCCATCCAGTGACATGAATTCGGTGATGGTGATTTTACGCATAGTATTTTCCTTTTTTAGTCAGATATGTTCGTCGTTTGGATTAATAAATACATCATAATCCAATACAGGGAGAAGGTCTTGGAAAAAAACGACACTTATTCCGTTTGTGTCTGTTGGAGGATTTGAGCGGGTGTTTGACCGACAAAATGCTTGAGGGAGTTTGTCAGGTGCGATTGGTCGAAGTAGCCCATCTCATAGGTGGTATCAATGATCGATTTGCCTTGTTGCAGCAGTGCCATGGCTTTGTGGGCGCGTTCGATTTGTTGAACAGCTTTATAGGTGAGGCCGGTCGAGCGCAGGAAGCGCCGCTGCACCGAGCGCACCGAGAGATTCTTGAGTTCACCTTGTAGCGTTGCCTCAACAACAGGTTCGCGAACTAGTAATTCATCCTTCACCAGTTGTTCGATAAAGGTATCAGCGTTATCAAAGGTTGGGATTTCCCACGCGCTGCCATGTAACCATACCGATTTACTGCTGGCTTCAGGTAGATTTACCCCACCATTCATTAAGTTTTGTATGGGTAGTGGAGGCAGGAAAGAACCTAGTTTTAAAATAATCCCAAAAAACTCTGCGTCCTTTGGAATATCCGCAGGTCGCGCTTGGGTATCTGGCCCACGCACCGTGACCGATGTCTTGCCCTCTTGTTTGGTCACCACGATTTCCATATTGGTTCCGGCTAAAGAGGTAAACGAACCCCCACCCACATGTTGGGTGTGCCAAATGGCTTGGATATATGACGATTTCGGAGAGCGGTAATCAAAAACAAAGGCCATACGGCTAACCTGTTTTAGCGAAACGAATCGCTGATTTGGCGCGGAGTTTTGCCATTTCTTCCTCACGATTCTTGGGCGGCGCATTAGTTTCAAGTGAACGGAGAAGGATGCTCGATACCAGTGCAACCTGCTCAACTGCTGCGTTAAAAGCGTCTTCATTGGCTTTAGACGGCTTTGTAAAACCGCTTAACTTCCTCACATATTGTAGGGCTGCCGCGCGGACTTCATCATCCGTCACAGCGGGTTCAAAGTTAAATAGGGTTTTGATGTTTCTACACATGAGGCGTTCCTTTACTCACCAAAACGAGTTTTCCGTTGAGATAAACGGTTGCTCAAATACCTTAAATTATAGGCGTTTTCGGCTAAAAAGCAACGAACATATTTTCTATGAACGGTTTGTCTGGTTGTAAAACGTGTGTTGACGCATCAGAGTGGGAATAGTTTCTGTAGGGTCGCAAGGCGTTGCATAGACGTTAATCTAAGCCCCAAACCGTATAAGCAATTATAAGGTCGAAGGCGATTTCCGACGGCTTGTTTTAACGGCAAAACACGGAAAATCGTCATCGACGCGTTGAAGCAAATGAGCCAGACCACGACCGCGTAGGCGCATGACATCCATGAAACGGAGCGTAAAACGCTGGAAAACAGCAATGGCTTTGGGCAGGCTGATTTCACCATCTGGGATGGTGCGACAGGGGGCGACACTCCGAGGGAACAGGATCAAGCCGAACAAACGAGAATAGAATTGACACAGAATCCGCGCCAACCGGTAGTATCCAACTTCATCCAGACAGGCTTGCGATTTCCAGAGTTTGAAGATCAATTCCACGTGCCACATAATTTGCTGGGGTGAAAGCCAGGCAGAGGGAACATTAGTGATAAATAAAGCCCAAGCCAGTAAGTCCAGATAGCGTTGAGAGCAGCTTTTCCCACGCCTTTTGGTATTCAACTTGGCTTTGCGCCAACGGTCAGCGACCACCGATGATCGTAATGGCTGCATCAAAGCTTATGTGGGCGATGGTGCATTTCTGGAGGATCCAGTAGAAACCTTTGGCAACTGCGCGGTGGTTCAAGTGCCCGAGTTGCAGCGGTTGATGCACCCCATTTGCAAGAATGGGTTTGAACATCATGCGGCGATGACCAACAGCTATACCGCGCCCATTCTGAATGAAGCGTTTACCACGTATTTTGGTTGGGACACCTATCACCACAGTTAGACGTTCTTCGTTTTGAGCAGCGGAGG
>JBBSBM010000157.1:0-12714 GCA_038251275.1 Aggregatilineales bacterium | reverse complement strand
TTAATCCCAGCAATTGGATGAGTGGATGATTTGTCGTTATCATTCCTTTGAGCCTTTTTGGTTTTGTTTGAGTGTGGTTACTCCAAACTCTACCCGAATTGGCTCTTTCTTTCATCTCAATTTATGTCCCACCCTCAGATAGATAGCCAGATACATGAGTTCGATAATGTCGCCATGTTCAATTACATTCGGCATTTTAATTAGTTTTTCCCCATTAATGAGTTCGAATGGCTGTTCTTCATAAAGCCGCATGTATTCGTCTAATGGCATACCGACATTTTCGATAACTGATTCCATTGATCATATTCCTCGCTACTTGCTACCCTTATTATAGTGCGATTTTTGGTGTGACACGCACTGTATGAGTATTTTGTGTGGCTGTGTGTTCAACGAGTAACAGGTCGCCCTCGATGCGATATGTGCCATCGGAGACTTCAACCGTATAGCCCTGCGGATACTGATAATCGGGTAAGAAAATTTCAGTAGGTGCAGTGGCGCTTGCATCGTGGCGGAAGTCAAGTTCAAAGGTTTTGGTGCTGAGTTCGAAGGCCATTCGCAGCGGTTCACCAGCGACTTTACGAGCATAAGGACGAACGATAGCAGGTAGCCCACGTCCGCCTGAGTTGATGTCGTCGCTGTCTTGTTGATCACTGCTGAAAATCGACAGGTCTTCATCGTTCCACAGGTCGCCACGTTGGTTGCTGTTATCCGGCGTGTAATTCCAGATGGTGCAGTTGAGCAGGTTAGCATCCATCGCATCATAATAAAAATCGAGCGCTTGGGTATGTACCGAGAAATCACCTGTTTGATAAGCGCGTTTTTCATCAAGATCAAAGGGGATACCAAACTCGCCGATGATTGTCGGAATACCCCCCATTTGCTCCGAACTCATCTTCTTTAGAACACCCAGTTGATCGGTAAAGGCTTGGATAACGGCTTCTTTGCCAGTCACTGGCTGCTTGGTCATGAAATCAATAGTAAATTCAGGGTTAAATTGCTTGGTAATAAGGGTGATGACATCATACCAATGGGCGGCATTGACAGCTTGTGATGGGTCGTCAGTCCCCCAATGCGGATGTGCGCCACCGGGAACACCTTCCAAGAAAAGCAGTGCAGAGGGATGAATCTCACGGATGGCACTAATGAAGCGCTTGATAAACGGCTTGAGATAATCCTCAGCAAAATTCACAGGATGACCATCTTTTAGGGCAAAGTGTTCGGGACGTAGAAGATGGTTTGAACCCCCTTCATCCGTCCAAACACCGTTTTGCTTCCAAACGCAATCATAACCATCTCGCCACAAGCGCTCACCATTCGGATTGAGTATCTGTTTGCCGGTCACTTCCGCGCCATTGAATCCCATTTGCAACACATCAACTTCTTGTGGATGGCCCGCGCCAAGCAGCATCCCTTGAAAGGGTGTGGGTGATGCCCCCATTGCCAGCAGCGAAGCCCCGTGTCCCGAAAGATCAGTCGCGCCGATCCAACCACCGCCCGGTTCATTCAGGCTGTCATATCCAACCACATTCGGTAAGTCTTTGAGTTTTAGAGCCACTTGTCGGATGGCGTTGATGTAATGACTTTGAAGATATTCTTGGACAGGTACGCCGTCGATTTTGGTGGCGGGAGCAAAATCGTTACCGCCAAAGAACAATGTGAACATCGTCCCTGCGCCCAGCTTTTCATAATTGGTCGGCCAGATCATGCGCGGGAAAGGATCGCCGTGTGTTTGGTGGGTGATAGCTGCGCCAGTCGTGGCGATTTTGGTAACATCCATGCCAACGGCTTCCAGTGTCCAACCGGGAGCGCCATCGCCACCTGTCCAACGACTCCACACATCTTGATGCGGGTCGATGAAAACCGAAATGTCATATTCAGCGGCTTTTTTGATAATGGCATGTAAATAATTGAGGTAGTCTTCGTCGTATTGACCGGGGCCAGCATGTTCAATCGCTTCCCACGTAATGAGGAAACGTAGAAAGGTCATACCCCACGCCCGCAAGCGGCGGAAGTGTTCGTCAGCTTGGTCAAGTGGGAATGGACGACCGACAAAAGATACATGGCGGTGGTCATAGAAACCATCATGCTGATAGGTTGCGCCATTCGGGGAAAACGGCACTTTGGTGCTGCCACTGAGGTTCGCACCGCGTAAAATCAGGCTGCGTCCTTGATCATCTTTAAACCAGATACCATCGGTGTACATAAAAATCGCTCCTTTAAGTATTGGCAGCGATTATGACACGCCGATGCGTGATTGTCAGCCGAACTAGATTTTATTATTTAGGACGTGGAGCGCTCAGTCGTTTTGCAGCAAGCTCCGCTTCGAGTTCTTTGCGGCGTTCAGCGCTGGCGATACGCGCAGCCGCCATTGTTTCTTCCCAACCTGCTTTGAGATTGGCAATAAGTTGTTCACCGGAGGTAGGCGCAAAGAGTGTTACCAGCAATACGCCAAGTCCCGCACCTGCACCCAAACCTAACCCCAGACTTAAAAGTTTCCGCATCGTGTTCATCTCCATCAATTACCCTCATTATACCGAATACCCATGAATCAGATAGAGGTCAGATTGCGGCTTATCTGTAAATCCGCTATCTTACTAGGAGTAATAACAGCGTGTGCTGATACCCAAAAAGTTAGGTGAATGATGCAGTCAATACCTCCGCCGGAACCTCAAATCGAACAATGGAACTGGTCACCATGGGTGCGTCAATTTGTGACGGTCGCGTTGGTGGTGGCGAGTGTTTATGCGTTGACATTGCTCGGCCCGATTCTTAGCATCTTGATTATCACCTTTTTGTTGTCGTTTCTCATTTTTGTGCCTTCACGGATGCTGGCTAAATACACGCCTTTAAACTATACCGGCTCGGTATTGATTATTTTCCTCATCATTTTATTGCTGATTTTCGTGCTGGTGTTGGTGATTGCGCCAAGTGTGGCGCAGGTTTCTCGCACCGTTGGCACAGGTTTATCCAACGAACTAAAAACCTTTGAACAATCGATTCGAGATTGGGATCCGACTACACCCTATAACTATAATGTGCTGGACTTGTTCCAGATTGATATCACGTCGATTGCTACTCAAATTCGGCAAGCACTGCTCGCCTCCGACCCACAAGCGGCGGCAGGTATCGCCCAGCAGGCGATTATCAATAACATTCCGTCACTTGATGTTGGACAAATTGTGGGTACAGCGACACAGGTGCTTACGGCGCTGATTGGAACCTTCACCAGTTTCTTCTCAACCTTATTTCTGGGTCTATTTTTGTCGCTGCTTGTATTGCTAGAGTTGCCTGCTTATCAGCATAGCCTTTTGAGTGCCGGTTCTGTGTCATTTCAGCGCGACCTGCGCCTGATTGCTACGAAAATTATGCATGTCTGGCAGGGGTTCTTCCGGGGGCAGCTGCTCTTAGCAGTCATCATTGGTGTGATTACATTCTTACAATTGGCGCTGATGGGTGTGCCGGGTGCTGTGACGATTTCGATCATCGTAGCAGTGATTTCCCTTATCCCCACCATCGGTGGCATTATTGCGCTCATACCCTTAGGTTTAGTCCCACTGCTGCAAGGATCAAATTCGCCCTTTTTTGCTCAAATGAGCAACGGGACTTTTGCGCTGTTGGTGGTGGTGATTAACCTCGTCATTTCTCAGTTTATCTGGAATGTGGTTGCGCCGAAGATTATGGGAGACGCAGTATCCCTACCTTTGCCTGTCATTATCGTGGGGATAATCATTGGAACAGCACTTGGCGGTGCGTTGGGGGCATTCCTCATTGTACCTATCCTCGGAACCGTACGGGTTATCGTGATGTATCTCATGGCAAAGATCATGCAGCGAGATCCATATCCCGGTGAGGCGATGCCAGAGTTCGAACCATTGTCAAAGTTGTAATTACCCTGTCGTCTGTTTTAGAAATATGCTATACGTCTGTCTGCCAACTTTCCGCTAGAATAGACACCTCTTAAAGTTGATTAGTCATCCACGTAGGAAATTCTATGAAATTGTTTATCAGTTATGCCCCGACCGACCGCGCCCGTATTGAAGAACTGGCTCCACTGCTGAATGAAGCCGGACATGAAGCATGGGTTGACCATGTCCTTACGGCAGGTCAACGCTGGGAAAAGGAACTGAAGGAGCAGGTTGAAAGCTCTGATGCGTTTGTGTATGCAGTCAGCAAAGAATCGCTGAAGTCCGAATGGAGCAAGCGCGAATTTCGGATCGCCAAAAAAGCTAAAATGCCTGTTATGGTTGTTTTGGTCAATGTCAATGCAAAATCGAATATCCCATCTGATTTAAAGCCCTATCCATTGACCGATTGTAGCGAAGAGATTAATGCGGGATCAGTCGCGGGGTTGTTGGCAGAACTGGCAAAGGCTGCCGAAACGGTAGCGGCTAGGAGTGAACGAAAATCAGCCTATGTCGCCCCGATTGCGGATATGGATGAGGATGAAGAGGGTTTTGATGAAGATACCGTGCAGCAGGTGGAATTAAAAGAAGGGGTGTCTGCCGAGCTCCAAGCATTGGCTACCCAAGCCAATGAACTCTTGACTGCCGGAAAATGGGATAAAGCTGTTGTTAAATTGAACGAATTGGTGAAGCAGCTTCCTGAAACCGCCATGATTTACGCGGCACGTGGTGATGCCTATTCGGCTTTGCAAAAGTTTGATGAATCGCTGGCGGATTATGATGCAGTTATCCGGCTTGAACCTGAGAATGGCAAGGCCCGTAACATTCGTGCCAATTTGTACCGCGACTTGGAACGCAATGACGAAGCTTTAGCCGATTTTACTGAATCGATTCGGCTTGACCCCGAACATGCTTTCCCGCGCGTCAGCCGGGGTATGTTGTATTACCAACAAGGTAAAACTGAGGAAGCGCTGAAGGACTTTGAAGCCTATTCAACTTTAGCACCGGAAGATTTCCTCGGTCATAACAATCGTGCTTTTGTATTGTTCCAACTTGAACGTTATGAAGAAGCCGAAGCCGCATGGAAATTGGCGACTGACAATGAAGAAGCCGATGATTATGTCTTCGCAGGTCACGCCGTTTCGCTAGAGCAGCTCAAGCGTCCTGCCGAAGCTGTCGAAGAATATCGTAAAGCGGTACAGCTTAATCGCCGCTGGAAGAATAAATTGGACGCAGTCGGCGCGGAATATTCATGGACCGAACCCATGTTAGTATTGGCAACCCATATTATCGGTCGCTTGCGCTCAGCACGCTAATCCTGTTGTTGGCATATACTGGTAGGGGCTTGCCGTCGGCAAGCCCTTTACAGACAAATTAACTATGATTTCTGCGTGATTTTACCCGAGCCATCATCCTCTTGAGTGACAGTAGGATTACCAATATAGGTAATATCTCCGCTGCCGCTGATGGTTGCATTCAGCTTATCACTGACTTGCACCGTTGCCCCACCAGAACCATCAGTTTTAACGACGGCTGTTTTACTCGCAAGTTTTTCCCCGTCATACTTTCCAGAACCTGAAATATTGATGGTCTGATCCGCAGTTGTGCCACTAACTTCGAGACTGCCATTGCCGTTGAGCGAGGCTGATAAAGTCTGAGTGTCCACACTTGAGATTGAAGCACCGCCGGAACCGTCAATTGAAATCGAAACCTTTTCACTCTTGAGGGCGGCGATGTTTAATGAGCCTGACCCTGACAGCTTTATTGTGACATCCCCACTTTGAATATTTGTTAGGGAAACATTGCCGGAACCATCCACAGAAATAGTCACAGGATTTGTCAGATTTAAGTCTTGTGTGCTGATGCTGCCTGAACTGTTGTCCGTGAGTGCATTCAGATTCTTAACCACCAAGATATATTTAATCGACTTGCTCGGTGTTAGACCGCTTCCGGGCTTGGTATCCAATTTTAAGACACCATTCGTTACATCGCTTGTCAGCAAAGGAAGAATATTGTCGTCAGTTTCAATAGTCAGCGACTCGCTCTCGCCCTGAGAAACAGTGAGATCACCGGACGTATCCAACACCACGGCGCTGATGCCACTGACTTGACGTGTGTCAGTTACAATATTCCCTGAGCCTTTTGTAATGCTCAAATTGACTCCTCCTGAGCCGCATGCGCTCAATAAGGTGGATGTGATTAGAACCCCAAATAGGCTCATAATCTTTATAACGTTTGGTATACGCATATTGTTCAACCTTCTCTAAAACCAACATTTAACAATAATTTATACGATTAAGTGCGGGAAAAGGTAGTGATTTAACACACTATTTATCTCGGTATATATCGAAATGAGGTACACTCATTCCAAGTTGATTGAACGATATAGTGGATGGAGGCTTTATCTCTATGGCAGTAACAAGTAAGCCCGGTGTCACGCAAGAAGAAGTGCGCCAACAGTTTCAAGCGTTGGACGCGATATTTGCACCTAAAAATATTGCAGTAATCGGTGCGACTGAAAATGTGAATAGTGTTGGGCGCACCATTATGTGGAATTTGATCACCAACCCCTTTGGCGGGACGGTGTTTCCGGTGAATCCGAAGCGCCCATCGGTGTTGGGTGTGAAAGCTTATCCCTCGATTCGCGATGTACCCGATCAAGTTGATCTGGCAGTCATTGTCACACCCTCTAAGAGTGTTCCGGGCTTGATACAAGACTGTGTTGACCTTGGCATTCGCGGGGCAATTATCATCTCGGCGGGTTTCAAGGAAATTGGGCCTGAAGGTGTGGCGCTGGAACAACAAATTCTTGCCACAGCCAAAGGCAAGATGCGGATTATCGGGCCGAACTGTTTAGGTGTCATGATGCCGCATCGTGGGCTGAACGCCACCTTCGCCGGAGCGATGGCGCGGCCGGGCAACGTCGGCTTCATCAGCCAGAGCGGTGCATTGTTGACCTCGGTGCTGGATTGGAGCTTCAAGGAAAACGTCGGCTTCAGTTCGTTTATCTCTATCGGCTCGATGTTGGATGTCAACTGGGGCGATTTGATTAGTTATCTGGGCGATGATCCCCAGACCACGAGCATCGTCGTTTATATGGAAACGGTGGGCGACGCCCGTTCGTTCCTCAGCGCGGCACGCGAAGTTGCCCGCGATAAACCGATTATCGTTATCAAAGCTGGACGTACCGAAGCAGCGGCTCATGCGGCGGCTTCACATACCGGTTCATTAGCCGGCAGCGATGATGTACTCGACATGGCATTCCGACGAGCAGGTGTGCTGCGTGTCGATAAAATTAGCGACATTTTCTATACCGTCGAAGCGCTGGCGAAGCAGCCGCGTCCACGTGGCAAACGGCTGACCATTTTGACGAATGCTGGTGGCCCCGGCGTGCTGGCGACTGATTCGCTCATCCGTGATGGTGGGGAACTGGCGCAAATTACGCCCGAAACAATTGAAAAATTGAGCAGTTTCCTACCCTCAGCATGGAGCCACAGTAACCCGATTGATATATTGGGTGACGCTGGCCCTGATAAGTATGCGAAGTCTTTGGAAATCGCGGCTCAAGATGCCAATAGCGATGGCCTGTTGGTGATCTTGACACCACAGGCCATGACTGATCCAACAGAAACCGCGAATTTACTCAAGCCTTATGCTCATATTGAAGGCAAACCAGTACTTGCCAGTTGGATGGGCGGCGAAGTAGTAGCAGCGGGCGAGGCCATTCTCAATAAGGCTAATATCCCCACACTCCCATACCCTGATACCGCGGCGCGACTGTTCAACTATATGTGGCAGTATGCATTGAATTTGCGTGGATTGTACGAAACGCCTGTTATGCCAAAGGCATCTTCCGAACAAGCCAGCAATCTGGCGAAGGTCGAGGCCATGATTCAGGAGACGCGCCAGAGTGGGCGAACAATCTTGACCGAAACTGAGTCGAAGCAGGTGCTTGCGGCTTACGACATCCCGACCATTCCCATGTATATCGCGCCGACCGAAGATGAAGCTGTGCAAGCTGCTGATACGGTAGGCTATCCGGTTGTGTTGAAGCTCAACTCCGAAACGATTACACACAAGAGTGATGTGGGTGGCGTCAAACTTAATTTGACCAACGCTGAAGCGGTTCGGACAGCCTATAACGAAATCTACCATTCGGTCAGCGAGAAGGCCAGCGCCGCAGATTTCATGGGTGTGTCGGTGCAGCCCATGATAAAACTAGACGGTTACGAACTGATTGTCGGCGCAAGTCCTGATCCACAGTTTGGGCCTGTGCTGCTGTTCGGTATGGGCGGCATCCTCGTTGAAGTCTTCAAAGACCGTGCGTTAGGATTGCCGCCGCTGAATACCACACTGGCACGTCGTATGATGGAACAAACGACCATCTATAAGGCACTCAAAGGCGTTCGTGGACGTGCCTCGGTTGATATGGACGCGCTGGAACAATTGTTGGTGCGTTTCAGCCAACTGGTGACCGAGCAGCGCTGGATTAAAGAGATCGACATTAACCCCTTAGTTGTGTCATCGGATCACATTTTGGCACTCGATGCGCGGGTTGTATTGTATGACAAGGATGTGACTGAAGACCAACTGCCTAAGTTAGCTATCCGTCCTTATCCGTCACAATACGTTGAAAAGTGGACGATGAAGAACGGTACTGAAGCTGTTATTCGCCCTATCCGCCCTGAAGACGAACCCTTGATGGCTGCCTTCCACCAAACCATCAGCGAACGAAGCGTGATGCTGCGTTACTTCTACCCGATGGCACTCAGCCAACGTATTGAACACGAACGCCTCTCGCGCATTTCGTTTATTGATTATGACCGTGAAATGGCGCTGGTAGCGGAAGTCCAAGGTCGTCGCGGAACCAATGAGATTATCGCTGCCGGACGTTTGATTAAGTTCTATGGTGGCGAAGAAGCTGAGTTTACTGTGTTGGTGAGCGATGCCTTTCAAGGCTACGGCTTAGGTTCGGAGATGCTGCGACGGCTGGTAGACATCGGCAAGAAGGAAGGCGTGAAAACCATCCACGGCAACATCTTGGGGGATAACACCAATATGCTGCGGGTGACAGAGCGATTAGGCTTCAAACTAGCCGCGCAGCAAAAAGAGGGTGTCATGCGCGTCGAATTGTCAATGTAACGAGTCCCATCGTAACCGGATCGTTTTTGAAGAGGTGAACCTGACAAGGTTCGCCTCTTTTTTATTATGAATTGAAATAGGGTGGCAATACCCTAATTTAGTGGAGAGAAAGAGAGTCTACGCTCAATCCTCAAATATTTGTAAAACATAATTAAGAGATAGGGACGCGAAAGCATATCTATAATGGGTTAATAGATTAGCCACATCACGCTTTAACCACCTTGGCTTGATACGTGAAAACGATGTATTTGGAGAGTAAAAATGAGTTATTTAATTCAATGGGATAACGCAGAAAAAACAGTTGTTTTTCAACAATATACCGACCACCCAGTTAAAGATGACTTGTATCGTTTAGCTGAAGAATCGGCTGCGATGTTGAAAAGTGTCCGGAATACTGTGCATCTCATCATTGATGAACGAGCTATCAAAATGAGTTTAAGTGCTAAGGATATTCAATACCTTGAAGACAATGTTCCCAAGAATCAAGGTGCAGTGGTCATGGTTCTCGATGAAAGTGGTCTTGCCTATAAGAAGCTCATGCAAGATGTCGGCAAAATAATGGCTCCAAAAGCCTTTGAACAGCCTTTCTTTGCCAAAACAATCGAAGATGCGCGCCAACTATTACATGACCAATTCGGGGTTCAGTATCCGTAGGTTGGATACTTACTCTATCGCCTTGATATAACGCTCAGCCGAACGGATCACGGCTTCTTTGCCGTTTTCCGTCACAACGCGCCCGAATGCATCATAAATTTTCGCGAATGAAAATGGTTTTATCGTGTCAACAATATGCTGGACTTTACGAGCGGGTAGGGGAATCAAGTTGGGATAGCTGTACATAAACGATACGTAACGCGTATCGCTGACGATGTAAATGGTGTCACCGCTTAACAACATTCCCTGCTTGTCAGCCCCATCTCGCCAATGGAGCACCGACGCACCTTCAAAATGCCCACCACAGCGCACCAGCGTCACTCCGTCAACGATTGATAAGGTGTCGCCTTCCCAGAAGTGGATTACAGGATCGGGCCGTGTTACAAATTCACGATCATCGTTGTGGATATAAATGGGGATATTGCTGAAGGCTTTGCTCCACTCAACAATCGTGCTGTAATAATGAGGGTGGGAAAGCGCTATCGCCGTTAAGCCACCCATTCCCTGAATTTTCTCGACCGTTTCGTCATCTATCAGGCTGATACAATCCCACAGGACATTTCCGCTGGCAGTCTGCACGACATGTGCCCGTTGCCCAATCGCAAATTTCGGCTCGGTGACAACGCTGGTCAGATTGGGAATGAGACTGGTAAACACATTGTGATGATCACGTCGCAGATCATCGAATATCATCCACTGCTGCCCATTTGCGCCGATATACTGCCGTTCATCTTCACAGATTAGACAATGTTCGGGTGGTTGCTCACTGAATGCATATTGAACGCCACATGTCGCACACATGTAATGGGACATCGATCATCCTCTTAAAATAATTTTGGCAAGGTACGTGGCTCACCCACCGATGTGATACATCTCGACTTTTTGCTCACGTTCTTCATCAGTTTGATCGGAACGATGCTCACTGTAGCGGTCGATGCGTGTACCCCATGTATTGCGGACAATCTGCTCGATTTGGTCATCACTCGCACCATCACGCAGAGGCGCGCGCAAGTCTGTACCTTGTGAGGCGAACAAGCAGGTATATATGCTGCCTTCAGGTGATAAGCGCATCCGTGAACACGCTCCACAAAATGGCTTAGTAACCGAAGCAATCAGGCCAATTTCTCCAGCACCATCTTGATATTTGTAACGCAGTGCTACTTCACTTTGATAATTGCGCTTAGTCTGTTCCAATGGCATGACTGCGTCGATGCGCTCGACAATTTCCTGTGCGGGTACAACTTCGTCCATGCGCCAGCCATTTTTATTGCCGACATCCATGTACTCAATAAAGCGCAGGATGTAACCTTTATCCTTGGCCCAACGTGCCAAATCCACAATCGTGTGGTCGTTCACACCACGCTGAACCACGCAGTTAATTTTGATGGGATTTAGTCCGGCTTTTTCGGCTGCCTCAATCCCATCCAATACTTTTTGCACACTGGAACGGTTACCGTTCATTTTGCGGAACACCATATCATCCAGCGAATCCAGACTGACCGTAACGCGATTTAAACCCGCATCTTTGAGCGATTGCGCTTTCTGGGGGAGTAAGAAACCATTGGTCGTCAGGGTAAGATCATCTACACCCTCAATCGGACGTAGCATAGCGATGAGCGTTTCCAACTGTTCGCGCACCAGCGGTTCACCACCTGTAATCCGCAGTTTGACCGCGCCCAACCGCACGATAATCCCTGTCAACCGCGTGATTTCCTCAAAAGTCAGGATTTCAGCTTTGGGCAGGAAACGGTAATGCTCACCGAAAATCTCAGCCGGCATGCAGTAGGCGCACCGAAAATTACAGCGATCCGTTACCGAAATGCGGAGGTCACGCAGTGGTCGTTTGAATGTATCACGAATGGCATCTGCCATAATTAAAAACCAATCCTTCGAACATACTGTCTACGTTTAGGTAGTTTAAGCCAAATTGATATTTAGATCAACAGAGTCTGAATTACTTGTTATGTAATATAGTCGCTTTACATGACACAAACATTACGTGAGCTCGGCTTTGAAACCCTCGCGCCACGTATGATAAAGTGGCTGCCAACCCATTTGACGCGCTTTGGCATTGGACTCGCCACGCTCCCAACCTTCCCGTCCATTTTTATAATGTGGTGCAGGCGCACCAATTAAGTTGGCATATAACCCGAATATTGCTTTCTTAGTTGCAGGTTCATCGTCCACAACGTTGTATATTCCAGCAGGCCAGCCAATCGCCATCAAAGCCGCCCGTGCAGTATCCTCAACATGCAGAAACGAGACGACCGCATCATTAACTAGCAGTTCACCGCGCCGCAACTGGTCAGTTGTAAAACTCTCACAGGCGTACCAAGTTCCCGACCCATATAAAAGCCCATACCGTAAGATGACCGGAATTGGGATTATAGCGACTGATTGTTCGGCATGTGCAGCTGCCCTTACCGTGTGACCGCGAGGGTCAGGTGCATTTGCATCTAGTGCTTCATCTTCATGAGCAGGTTGTTCGCCAGCAGCATAAACCCACGAAATGCTTTGGGAAATCATCTTTTGGACGCCTGATGCTTTTGCAGCATCAACTAAATTTGGAACGCCTTCTGCCCGCAACCTCGAATTCGCTGCAAAATCACGTTCACCTAAGTCTGTCAGTTGATGGATAACCACATCAGGGTGAGTTTGCTCTAATGCCGCAAATGTTGCCGCGCGATCCATTGCGTCCATAACAAGTGGTTGCCCACCTGCTGCTAGGATTTGATCAAACTTGGCACTGCTGCGGGTCGTTCCGATAACTTCGTATCCGGCTTTTACGAGCATTGGTAGTAACAATCGTCCTACCACACCGGTCGCTCCTGCAAGAAAAACCTTCATATTATGACCTCTCCAAATCGAGGGTAGCCTCCCTAGAGGCTGTTGGTAGGAATAGGGACAGAAGTTAAGATCTCACGAATAGACCAGAGATGGTCAGTCAAACCAGCGACCATGGCAGGCGAGCGGGGCATCCATCTTTGGTCAGTGCGATGAATCTCGACGCGGAGTG
>JBBSBM010000156.1:0-12986 GCA_038251275.1 Aggregatilineales bacterium | reverse complement strand
GTCAGCAGTCAACAACAGCAGATCGACTTGTTGGGACCAGTCAATCCAGATAACAGTTGGCAAGCGAAAACTGATGCGGGTTTTGACGTTGGACACTTTCAGATAGATTGGGATAGACAAACCGTCCGATGTCCGGGTGACCAGTTCAATGATCGCTGGTTTAAGCATCAAGATCGACATGGAAATCCGGTTATCCAGGTGCGCTTCTCTCGTCAGGTTTGTCTGAATTGTCCACTCCGTTCTGACTGCACGACCAGTCAACAAGGTGCTCGTTTCTTGACCTTGCAGCCTCGAGAGCAACATTTGGCATTGCAACAGGCCCGACAGCGTCAGACGACGGGGACCTTTAAAAGTCAGTATCGAACTAGAGCGGGAGTCGAGGGAACAATCTCTCAGGCAGTTCATTCCTGTGACCTGCGTCACGCTCGTTATCGTGGTTTACCCAAAACGCATTTACAGCACGTTGCCACTGCTGCCGCGCTCAATGTGTCCCGTAGTATCGCTTGGTTGATGGAAAAACCGTTTGCTCAAACGCGCAAATCGCGATTCGCTACTTTAGCTGCTTGATGGGAGATTCGCCGACAGCATCTTGACATTGGGGTACACCTTAGTCTTCTAGCGCAGGCGTATGGCATCGGAGGATTAAAATCCTCGATGATCGACGTCTTAGGAACTTATCAAGGAATATTGTGAGCCAATACAGTATCTAACTCACGTTAAAATACTACATGAGCGGGTTGGTGCCAAACTGGGAAATTCTACAAATGAAAAATTCAGTAGGTTACGGAAATCACTCTTCTCAATCTGGTCTTACACTATGTATCAACCCTCGATCATTGTACACCGGAACACAAAGGTGTCTGTCCGTGAGGGGTGCGGCTGGCGGGCGTGCAGGAGGAGGCGGTAAACCGTAAGCGATTCGCCATAGTGCATCTTCGTTTCAATGATTTCGAACTCAGTCCTATACACTTCAGGGTCAAAGGACATTATTACGCTACCATGCTGACCGATCCATCCAATAGTATCGCTCTCGATTTTCGGCTGAACAAGGCTGACAAAACACTCGTCCACCAGCCCACCCGAAGAACCGAAGCGGAACATATCAGTCAGCCGGAGAGTGGTGGTGTGCCGAGCTGAATCTACCGACCAGTCAAATGTGCGTGTAAAGGTTTCGAGGGTGGGATCATCGTAAGCGCGGGTTAAGTCCAATGCAAAAGTGAGACCATCCGCGCGTAACTCGTGATGGATGGAGGTTGCTAGATGATTCGCGCCTTCTCTCTGCGTCTGACCATTGATGAGCGGGACGGAATGCCCATGAGAACCCGTATGCACAAATTTATAACGCTGCTCCCGAAAGTATTGGCGTGTATACATGCCTGCGCCGAGATCAACCAGCAGGCTGTCACCTCCCAGATGAATGATAAAATGACCCAAATCATTGTGGTTGTGCGGCTCGTCGTTATGACCGCCTTTCGCGGCAAAAGCGACGGTCAACCCGTTCCACACGCGGCGGTCAACGATCCACGCGAGGTTATTCAGATAGAACTTCCCTTCAGAGACAGGCTGTTCGAGGGCGCTGGCTTCTGTCCACAACAAATCGCGCGAGATGTGTTCCCATCGGAAAGCGTGATCGGCATGAAATTGAGGTGGTTTGAGTTCAGGAATAGGCTGTTCTAAGAGCGCCGCTATGCGGGAACCCAACCCCGGCTGAATAATGGCACGTTCCGGCACATCGGAAAAGTTGACGTAGCGTTCGCCGCCTAAACTAACCAACTGCGGAAAGGCCGCAATTTGCTTCACGCGCTCGCTCTGGAGCAGGTCAATTTTCCCGGCAGTAAAGGCCGACAACATTTCTGTGAAATAGGTGAAAAAACCGAATCCGTATACCCAATAATGTATCCCCTCGGCGCAGCCACCATCCGCGCCGAATCCATCCAGTGAACATTCCATCGTCCGTATCACACGGTCAACCATTCCGGCTAACAGTTCCCGATTTTCGATCAGAATCAGCGCCGTCATGCCCACACAACCGCCGCATACCGAAGCCCAATTTGTCGGTGAGGATTCCCACCAGAAATGGTATGGGCTGTCAAACACAGGTTGGAAAATGCGACGCTGAATCTCTGTACGAATGCGGTAGTGCAGCCAGTCGGGTAAACGCTCTCCGAGCAGGCTGATAGTTTCCGCGAGGATATGCGCGGTATGCGCCGAAAAGAGGTCAACTACTTGCTCCGGCGGCACGCGGCTTGCCCGCACTTGTTCGATGCCAACGGGCAAGTGCGCAGGCAGCGACCATGTATATTCATTACATATTTCCCAGATCAGATCGTTGAGCGTCTCCAGATACGCATCAGTTTCATCGAGTACCGTGGTGAGTATCAGGCCTGCTAAACGGCTGCGGCGGTCAAAATACACACGCTGGAAAGCGGCACGATCTCCAGTAGTTTCAAACAAGTGAAATAGGCTAAAGGGGATTGGTTCTAGGGGGAATTCCTGTGCACGGGCGGCTTCTGCCCGCGTTTCTTTTAGAAACGATTGCAAATGCGGTGCGCTTAACAGCCGTTGACGCACACCCACATCACGCAGCGCATCCAGTGGAAAGCCTGCTGGAAAGGGCGGAGCAGTGAGTATTGCCTCGCGAATCAGGCGGAAATTCGGGAAGCCAATATCCGGTTTGGTGACCATAAAAGCCTCTGTGGGTGTGAAGCGATACGCTCTATCTTGACTCCATCCGCGTTTTGAGGAAAGCAGGCAGCGCAGGGGGGTGTTCCCAATCCTGCGCCCATTGGTCAGCATTAGGGTCAGCGAGGACAGCACACGCCAGCCAGTGTTCGCCGGGGACGTGCTGCGCCGTGAGGGTCGGTAAGACTGTGCGCGGAAACAACAGGTTGGTATTGGGATCGACGCGCACCACTTGGCCCGTGCGCTGTCCGAGCAAGTCACGCAGGCCGCTGCCCCCTGCTGGATACTGCGCAGAGGTAATTCCGACCTTTTCCTCGTGGATACCTGCGTTGACCAGTGAATCATCACCGCTGCGATTCAGCGCGAAGCCGCCCTCCGCGCTCCACAGCGGCTTATCCGTTCGGATGTGATGGAGGCGTAGATGCCAAGGCGGGGCAGGGATCAACCATGTTTCGACCTCCACGCCGGGGATGGGCTGCCAGCGCGAATGGAGCGTACCCTGCTCGTAGTCGGCTTCGCTGGTTTTTTCCCGAACGCGATAATATTCGCCGTCGTCACTCAACGCCAACATACTATCTGCCGCCGCTTGGGTCAGTCCACGCCGTCCGATAGGGACACTGAATCCGAACGCCGTCGAGTATGCAAACTTGGCATACTTCTCCCCCGCATGGCGTATCCAAGGCTCGTGTTGACCGCTGGTGAGGGCGACCGTATGATGGCGGTTGCGATCCCGGTAGAAAAGCATGTACGAATGTGATTGGTGATGGACGAGGGGGAGTTCAGGCAGCGGCAGCTCCTCGGCCTGCCAGAAGGGATGTGATTCGGGTAGTGCAAGCGGTAAGAAGTATTTTAGTGACCAGTAAGGCGACCCCGGCGCGTTATACTGCTCCGCCATATTCAGGTTCGGGTAGCTGTAGCCAATTGTCAGGATGCCATCCGCCGCGAAAATCGGCTGCTGGCTCCACCAGCGCAGATGGCGCAGCATCAAGCCCTTAATCACTCCCCACGGCAGCGCCTCAAGATCGGCGAAGGCCAATCCACCCCAGAACGCACTCTGCGCGAAGCGATAACTCAGGCTGCGTCCGAAGGGCAGCGCCGAGCCATCCGCCGCGAACCAATGAATGAATTCCTGTGCGAAGGCTGACGCGCGTTCGCAGTAAATCTGCGCTCGTCGCGGGTCGCGTTCCCCGGCGAATTTCGCGTAAATCAAGCCGTAGAAGTGCATGGCGAAGGGGATGTAATAATCGCGCTGTAGAGTGTTACCATCCGAATACCAGCCATCTCCCAGATAGAACGCATCGAGGCGGTCTAGGGCGCTGTTGAGGGCGGTTTCATCATACGCTGCGCCCACGTGCCTCAGTCCTAGATTAACCATCACGCGGAACCACAGCCAGTTGCTATCAACAATGCCGAGTGTGTTGATTGTGCCTAACCAGCGGACGAGGCGTGCACGCGAGGACTGATCGAGAGGTTCCCACACTTCATGCGGCACGAGCATCAAGGCCAGCCCAATGGCTGCCATTTCCACAAGGCGCTGATCGCGGTCACGCGGTGTTCCCCAATATTCCGGGTGATCGGGATTCGTGCCGTTGCTCAGACCACGACGATAAAGTTCCCAATCCGCGAAGATGCCGCCACCCGCCGCCAATGGAACTAATCCCCACAGGGGACGAGCAAAGGCTTCCAGTTCAGCAGCATGGGTATCATAATGCGCGGCACTAGCCCCTAACGAAAGACGCGCCCCACCTGAACTAAAATAAGGTTTCAACGGCGCGAATAATGCGAGGACGGCATGTTGCAAATCTGCGCGGGTTTGTAATGGATTGTCGGCGAGTGGATTCATGTATGAGTGCCATTTCATAAATTAAGAGACATGGTTCGTGCAACGAACTTGACTCCTATTTAACCTTTTACGCCTGTGCTGGCGATACCCTCAATGAAGAAGCGCTGCAACAGCAGAAATAGGACGACAACCGGGATAAGTGAAACCAGCGCCGCTGCCATAATCAGAGCGTAGTCCGCTGAATACTGCTGTATGAACATCCGCAGCCCTAGTTGGATAGTTTTGAGGCTCATCGAGTTTAAATAAATTAGTGGCCCCATGAAGTCGTTCCATACAGCCACAGACGTAAAGATCGTCAAGGTGGCGAGTGCGGGCTTGGAAAGCGGCAGCATGATTCGATAGAAAATGCCGTATTCGCTCATGCCGTCAATGCGTGCAGCGTCGAGGATTTCATCCGGGATACTGACGAAAAACTGGCGTAACAGGAATACGCCAAAAGCAGAAAAGGCTTGCAGTAAAATCAATGACAAGTGGGTATCCACGAGTCCGAACCGCCGCATCATGATGAACTGCGGCACCATATACACCTGCCATGGGATGGCAATACTGCCGATATAGGCTAGAAATAGCCAATCCCGCCCCGGAAACTTCAGTTTGGCGAAGGCGTAAGCGGCGAAACTGCTGGTCACAAGCTGAAGCAAGGTGATAATCACCGTCAGCTTGAAGGTATTCATGAAGAAGGTCAAAAAGGGAATCCGCGTCCAGATGGTAGAATAATTATCCCATTGGGGAACAGCAGGAATCCATTCAATCGGAAAGCGGAACACATCTTTATCCAGCTTGAGCGAGGCGGAGATCATCCATGCGAAGGGCAGCAACATCAACAGGGCGAGGATAATCAGCACGGCGTAGACGATCACCCTGCCGATTCGAATCTTATAACGGGGGGTAAAAGCATCTTCAGCGCGGACAAGAGGTTGGATCGACGAACTATTCATGGCTGGTTTTTCCCTGAGATTACTGGTAACTCACCCAGCGTTTTTCCATATAGAATTGGACAACGGTGATGGCAAGCACCATGACCAGCAGCACCATCGCGATTGAACTGGAATACCCGAAACGGAATTCCTTAAAGGCCGTGTTATAGATGTGAACAACCAATACATTCGTTGCACGACCGGGGCCGCCGCCTGTCATGACCATAATCAGGTCAAAGACTTTGAACGAGGCAATCGTCAGTATAACGCTGATGAAGAAGGTCGCCGGGGTCAGCATCGGCAGTGTGATATAACGGAATTTCTGCCAAGTGTTCGCGCCATCTACCTCTGCCGCTTCATAGAGGATGGTCGGGATGCTTTGTAAGGCAGCCAGATAGATAATCATGTAATAGCCCATCCCCTTCCAGATGCTGGCGAGGATAACCGTCGGCATTGCCCAATCGACTGAGGCTGCCCAACGCGGGGGGTTTTGTATGCCGAGCGCGCTCAAAATAGAATTCACCGGGCCTGCTGAGGGGAAAAATAACATATTCCAAACGACGGCAACCGCCACCAAAGAAGCCACATAGGGGAAGAAAAATGTCGTGCGGAATATATTGCGACCATAAATCGGTTTGTTGAGCAGAAGCGCCAAACCGAGCGCCGCCAACATCGTCAGCGGAACGTTCACAATAACAAAAGTAAGTGTATTTCCCAACGAAATTCGGAAAGTTTCATCGCGTAATAATTGTTTAAAATTATCGAGTCCTGCCCAACTGATCTTATTCGCGCCATCCCAATTCATAAAGGAAAGGATGAGCGAAAAGACCATTGGTACTAGTGTAAAAATTGCGAACCCGATGAGATTAGGCAGAATGAAAGAATAGGCTATCGCATATTTCTTAAGCTGACTCCTGCGCCTGCTCGTGTTGACTGTCGTTTGTTTCAGGCTCAAACTGCTCATGACCGTTGACTTTCTCTAGGCTTGCACATCATCGTGAAAGCGGGGAAGCCCTCTTTAGATAGGACTTCCCACACGCTGACACGAGCATCAATCGGATACCTTACTTGACGATTTCGGTGACGCGCTTATTGATTTCAGCGATACCGTCCGCAACCGACAGCGAATTGGTCATAATCAGATCGTGTTCTTCGTTGAGAATCTGCTCATAAGCACCTACATTAGGATCCATCGGCAGTTCGAGGCGCACGGTTACGGTCTTGAGCGCATCAACCGCTTCGGCGGGGACACCGGGGACAGCCGAGAACGTCGCCAGCACTTCGGGCGTGCGAACGGCGGGCAGATTACCTAACTCAGCTAGGATTTGCGCACCTTCAACACCGGAGTAGAACTTGATGAAGTCGAACGCGGCATCTTGGTTCTTCGAGGCGGTGTTGATCGCCAGCGAGGTCAGTGTACCAGCGGTTGTACCCACTTCCACACCTTCAGGATGCGGATAGGTGGTAATTCCCCAATCAAATGTGACATCACCCTTGTTTTTAGCGGAGATCATCGTGCCAATGAACCATGAACCCATCGGCAACATGGCGACCTGACCATTCTCAAAAACGCCGGAATAGTGAATCTTGCCCGTCTTAAGTTCGCCGTAATCCATGATGATGCCGTCTTTTTGCATAGCGGTCACCATGTCGTACGTCGGGGTCATGAAGCTGTAGTCCTTAGCGATCACGCTGTTCTTGCCATCTTGAACGGTGGGCAGCTCAACAGCGGAACGCCATGTGTGGAAGTGCGCGCCGTAAATCTTGTCCGCGCCAGTGCCTGTGGTCAGCTTACGAGCCAATGTGTCGAATTGATCCCATGTGAGGTCAGTCGGATACTTTTCACCCGCAGCATCGAAGATGGCCTTGTTGTAGTACAGAATCCAGATGTCACTGCGGAAAGGTAGCGCGTAAAGTTTATCTTCATAAGTCAGTTGTTCCGCCGCACCGCTGTACTGGCTGAGGTCAATGCCCGCCTTTGTGATGTAGTCGTTAAGGGGAATAATTTGACCGCGAGTCAGCATAGCGGAATAGCCGGGGATGTCCTTGACGGTGATAACATCTGTCTCATCGCCACCGGAGAGCATGATGTTCACGGTGTCCTGATACTCGGCGGAGGGGATGTCCACCAATTCGACGGTGACATTCGGATTCTTGGCCTGATAACCATCAACTACCGCTTGCCAGTATGGGGTTGTCGCATTATCCCATACGGTCATCTTTAGGTGAATTTGATCCTGTGCCGACACGCCGCCGATGACCCCAAAACCGAAAATCATGGTCAGCAGCAGCACTGAAAACTTCACTATCCTTTTATTTAACAAACCACGCATTTTTAATACTCCTCTAGCTAGTTAAAAATTCTGCGTTATAAGGTGGTCACTTTGTGGTAACGCTCATGTTTTTTGCCGATAAGTTGCTCCTTTCGTATTTCGCGATTGATGAATTAACCGCTTTTTTCTAGTTGGCGAGCCAGCCTCCGTCCACAGGAACAATGGCTCCGTGCATGTAGCGAGCCGCTTCGGAAGCTAAAAAGACGACTGCTCCTTTTAAATCATCAGGAGTTCCCCATCGTCCGGCAGGTATGCGTTTCAAAATAGACTCAGAGCGCACTTGGTCAGTACGAAGAGCTACGGTGTTATCCGTCGCCATGTATCCGGGCGCGATGGCGTTGACGTTGATGTTGTGCTTGGCGAGTTCGTTAGCGAGTGAACGTGTGATTCCAGCGAGGCCACTCTTGGCAGCGGTATAAGCTGGTACGCGGATGCCCCCTTGAAATGAGAGCATCGAGGCGATATTGATAATTTTGCCGTTGTCATTCCGTAGTACCATGCTCTTGGCGACGGCTTGTGAGAGGAAGAACACAGCTTTCAGATTGACTTGCAGTACCGCATCCCAATCTTCCTCGCTGAAATCCAGTATTTCGGTGCGGCGGATGATGCCCGCATTATTCACCAGAATGTTGATGTTCCCGAACCCGGATTCGATGCGGGCGACTTCTTGGCGAATATCTTCAACCGTCACGGTCTGTAAATCATGCTGGACAGCATAGAAGCGCCGCCCCAGCGCCGTGACCGCTTTTTCGGTTTCAGGGACTTCGGAGCGATCCCACACGGCGATATCCGCGCCTGCTTCCGCCAGCGCGACAGCCGCCGCCTGACCCAACCCCCGGCTCGAACCCGTTACCAGAGCAATACGTCCATCCAATCGGAACTGATCGAGTATCATCACATGTTTCCTCTAGTGACCCAAATCACGCAGCATGGAAACCGTGCGCCCAACCCAACCGACGCTGGCATCATCAACTGCCGCCTGAATGCGCTGCGTCCCACCGAGGAACCAAAGATAGTAGGTGATATACCCCGGTGCGCTGACGACGGTGTGATAGCCTTTAGGCAACATATGGATGCTGTTGTCTCGGATAGTGAAATTCTCGTCTTCGCCGTCGTCGTTGTAGGTATGACAGATGCCGAAACCATCGTTGGGACTCACTTTGAAGTAGTACATTTCTTCCTGATACGCCTGACGGGGCAAATCATCTTCTTGATGTTTATGTGGTGGGTAGGTACTCCAATTACCCGATGGGGTATAGGTTTCACCCACAATCAACCGCTGCGCGGGGAGTTCTGGTTGCGCGGTCAGCGTAAGAATCTGGTGATAATTGCGCGAAAAGTTCGCCGCCCCCCAGCGCCCATCGGCAACCTTCGCCGGGGTAATCAAATAGGGTGCGGTTTGCAAATCGCTGGGTGCGCTCGGCAGGGCGATCTCGACAGTGCTTACAGCGCGAATAGAGAAACTCGCATCTGCCGGAATATAGACTGAGTGCGGCTTGCCCGAAAAGACATTAGGCCGCCCTCCGACACTCTCGAAGCGCGTGCCATTGATCTCGAATGCTGCTTTGCCACCGAGCATCACCGCGAGAATTTCGCGTCCGGGTGTCGTGGCCTCATACATTTCTCCGGGTTCCAGTTTCAGCAGGCTGAAATCCAAAACTTTGCAAGCGTTGAACGGCAGCTTATTTAAACCTGCGTTATTAGAAAGATAAGTGTGATATTTCATTGCATAAGTTCCTTTTTTATCACCAGTACAAATGCCAGTCAGGCTTGATCGAACGCATCAAGGCTTCCATGTAGAAGTAATCGCCCCACAAGCAGCCTTCATCCACTCCTATTGACTTCGGCATATCGTAGACGCTGTGCAGCAGCAGTGCGTTCGAGCCGGATTCTGCTGATGGTGTGTAGTCCGTGACCAATGAGCCAAGTATTCGTTCGGCTGCCTCTTGGTAACGCTGGCGCTGTGCGCCTTCCGGCAGCCAACGCGCCATTTCCTGTAAACCGCAGACCGCTATCGCCGCTGCGGAACTATCACGCTTCTGATTGCTTCCGTCGCTAAAAACCAAATCCCAATAGGCGACACTATCTTGGGGTAGATGGTCGAGAAAGTAATCCGCGCAGCGCCGAGCTATCGCCAACAGGCTTTCATCATGTGTATAGCGGTAATTCAGGGCGAAGCCGTAGATCGCCCAGGCCTGCCCACGCGCCCAGCACGAGTTATCTGCGTGGCCTTGAGCCGTCTTGCCACCAATCGGTGCGCCCGTTTCAGAATTCCAGTAGAAGGTGTGATAGGTGGTGTTGTCGGGACGCACGACATAATCACGCAGTTGGATACTGTGCCGGTGCGCCGCAGCAGCATAGCGTGAATCGCCTGTTTGTTCAGTTGCCCAATAGAGCAGCGGCATATTCATTAGACTGTCGATAATCGTGTTGCCCCGCAGGTTAGGGTCATCGAGCATCCCCCACGCTTGGAAAACGCCGATTTTCTCCAGATACCGTCCCATAAGTGTATCGGCTGCTTTCAGCGCGGCGCGTTTAGCTTCGGTGCTGCCACTCAATCGCCAAGGGGCGACACACGCCAGCGTATACAGAAAGCCGATGTCATGAGTATCCAGATCAATATTGTTATCGATGCGATGAACGAAGTTGTGCATGTGCTGCTCACCCAATTGGCGGTAACTGTCTTGTCGGGTGAATTCATACGCCAACCACAGCATCCCTGACCAGAAGCTGGTTGTCCAACCGTAGTTATCGCCTGATGCAAAACCGTTTTGTGCCTGCCGGAGAGGATAGCGGTTGAGGATGGTATTGTTTTCGGGGAAGCGATCAGCAAAGGTCGTCATGTTTGCGCTGATTGTTTGTAAAGCGCAATCGACGGCATACTGTAAATTTACAGTAATCATAAAACTCCATTTTTCAAAATTCGCGACGATTTGCAACTTATCGTGCAAACCGAGAATGTATTTGCAATAATATTTGCGAGCATGTTAACGCGATTTGTCTAGTGAGTCAAGTATTTAACAAATACTGTCCCGAGAAATCTGTAAATCTACGCTGGATATATCGCAAACACATGAAAATTAATGCAAATTAATGCAAAAATTTCGTAATTTTATGCAAATGGAGTAGGGATCTGTTTGCATATTTGCGAAATCTCTGGTTATACTACACATGTTTGCATCTGGAGTGTGGTTGAAAACATCTTGACTAACATCGACTCGAAACGACCAACCGATCAGCGAATTTATCAGCGTGACATTGCTAAACATGTCGGTGTATCGATCAGCACGGTTTCCCGTGTGTTGGGGAATGCTGGTGGCATCAGCGAGAGCGTCCAACAAAAAGTCCTCGCTGCTGCGGCTGAACTCGGATACGAAACAGCCGATGACGAGAAGTCAGATCAACTGCGAAATGTCATGCTGCTCACCAGCCTTTCGCTGTCGCCGGCGCTTGACCCCTTCCATGCGGACGTGTTGAGCGGTGTCGAATGGGCGTGCCACGAACAAGAAATCCACTTCAGCTATGCCTCGTTTAGCAGCAGCGGTTCGAACTCTGAAAAAATCCTCAGTCGCTTGCAGCAGCAGTCAATTGATGGGATTCTGCTGCTATCGTTGGACGATCCGGCGCTATTGGAGCAAATTCGGGCGCTGAATGTCCCTATCGCTATGATTAATGTGGATACCCTTGACACGGTGGAAGATACTTTTCTCCCCGATAACTATCGGGGAGCACGGCTTGCCATGCAGCACTTGCTTGCCAACGGACACACCCGCATCTTACATATTACTCAGACGCGGCGGCGTACCATCCAGCGCCGCACGGAAGCCTATCAAGATGCGCTTCATGAAGCGGGGATTCCCTTTGACCCTCATCTATTGGTCGAGGTAGAAATCAATGCCGAGCAGACCTATAAAGCGGTGACCCAGCGGTTGGCGCAGGGTGGTGTGGATTTTACAGCGGTTTTCTGCGCCAACGATCTTTCAGCGATGGGCTTCATGCGGGCAGCGCAGGAATACGGGCTTAACATTCCGAACGATGTATCGGTCATTGGTTTTGACGATATTTCATCGGTGGCTTTCCTCTCGCCCCCCCTCACCACGATTCGCATTGAATCCCGTCAACTGGCGACATTGGCAGTGCGCCGTCTTATGGATCGGGTAATTGACCCTAACTTGGTTCCCATCCGCGTTTTCCTTAGCTGCAGTTTGATTGAACGCCAGTCTGTCGTCCGCCAATAGTGTGATTTCGTACATATTTATATAACTCACCTTACGCACAGGCATCATTTTCTCACTTTGCTCCCTGACGACAAAACGTGAAAAAGCCTTCGGCTGTTTGAAAGTCCTTCGCCCTAAGGGAGAAGGATTTAGGATGAGGGTAAAGCACGTAAGTGAGTTATATAACCAATGGTGCAAGTTGAAATCGTCATGAAACATACAATATTTACTGTGACAGTAGGTTTAAGATCGTCAAGTTATTGAATTTGTTTTCCAAGCGATTGAAGGATTTCATGTTTTTACAATCTGTCCCACCCGCGTCCAATGGATACCTAATGCAGTACCAATTTGGCGATAGCTCATGCCACTGGTATGCATTTGCAAGATTATTGACTTCAGATGTTCTTTGTTCGTATAATGTTGATCACTTAATGTGGTTAGCGCGACTGGGATATCGAACGGTAGCATATGCCTAGTTAACAGAACTCTGCCCCTCGGGTCCAAATTTAGATCATTCGATACAGTAAGCGGGAATGTGATGTAAAGCGTTTCCGTTTTTGTTTATGATAGTCTTTGCCAATTCTCACCTTTTGCCCCGCCAGACCTTTACAGCCACCATTTCGGCCTTTGTATTAAGGGAGAAGCGTGGCTCCAAAGAGGGAAAGTAGCTAGGGTTATATCGCATAATAAACTAGTGACCCAACGGATTAGTACACCAAGTCTAGGTTTGAGATTTTACGTATTCCGTCATCTGTAACATGAACTCGTGATGGCTTATGGCAAGTTCGGGAAGCAAGGCAATCACAGTTTCCCTACCGTTATATGCATCCAGTAAATCCGTATTAAATCCTGCTGGCCTTACCCCAGTTTAGCGGAGAGTAAAAATGTCCGTTAGACTGAAAGTAAGGAGCAGGAAATGGGAAATTACAAGAAGTACAGCGATGAGTTCAAGCAAGAAGTGCTAGCAATGGTAGCAGCAGGTGAGCGGAGTGTT
>JBBSBM010000155.1:0-13137 GCA_038251275.1 Aggregatilineales bacterium | reverse complement strand
GCGGCAACATAGAGAGCTGATAGACCAGAAGAAAACAGGCGACTCGTTACTATGCGAGTCGTCTGTTTTGTTTGGGTGTGCGAGATTAGGTTTTCTTTGTTGTAGCGGGTAATGCTTTTTCAGGTTTGGGTTCGGTTTCCACTTTCAGGATGACGATGCCCAAAGGCGGAATGGTTACGTCAAGGCTGTGCTGCCATTCACTCCACGGTTCGGGTTTGCTTTGTACGCCACCATCGTTTCCGACGTTTGCGCCACCATAAACCGAGGCATCACTGTTGAGCAGTTCCCTGTAGAAGCCAGCGGTAGGTACACCAATGCGATAGCCATGAAGTGGAACAGGCGTGAAGTTCATTACTACCACGACAAAATCGGTTTTATCTTTGGCAAAACGCATATAACTGAAGGTGCTGTTATCCGCGTCATTGGCCTGAATCCATTGGAAGCCTGACCAATCAAGGTCCCGTTCGTAGAGAGCGGGTTGATCTTTGTAGAAATTGTTTAAATCGCGTGTCCACTTGAGCATCCCCTGATGCGTCGGTAGATTGAGCAGTTCCCAATCCAAAGCCCGCGCCTCGCTCCATTCCTGCCACTGTCCAAATTCTTGCCCCATGAAGTTCAATTTTTTACCGCTGTGGGTATATTGATAACCGAACAACAAGCGCAAGGTGGCGAATTTCTTCCACCAATCGCCAGAGGCTTTGGTCATCAATGAGCCTTTGAGATGTACCACTTCATCATGGGAAAGTGCTAGCACGAAGTTTTCATTAAAGGCGTAGAACATGCTGAAAGTGATTTTGGTGTGATTGTAACGGCGGTAAATCGGATCCAGTTTGATATAGTCGAGTGTGTCGTGCATCCACCCCATATCCCACTTGAAGGTGAAGCCCAACCCTCCGACATATACTGGACGTGAAACATTCGCCCAAGATGTACTTTCCTCGGCAATTGTTACCGCGCCGGGACATTCTGCGGGGATAATGGTATTGAACTCACGGATGAACTCGACGGCTTCCAGATTTTCTGGCCCGCCGTATTTATTCGGAATCCACTGTCCATGTTCACGCGAGAAATCGAGGCGCACCATGCTGGTGACGGCATCTACACGCAGGCCATCACAGTGATAATGTTTCAGCCAGAATAAGGCGCTGCTGATCAGGAAGTTGCGAACTTCATTACGTCCGTAGTTAAAGATGAGCGTTCCCCAATCAGGATGTTCACGCTGTATATCACTTTCGTGTTCATAGAGATGGGTGCCGTCGAAATAATTTAGGCCATGACCATCTTTGGGGAAGTGTGCCGGAACCCAATCGAGGATTACACCGATATTATTTTGGTGGCAAGTATCCACAAAGTACATGAAGTCTTGTGGCGACCCAAAGCGGCTGGTCGGTGAATAGTAACCGGTTACCTGATAGCCCCATGATAAATCTAGTGGATGTTCCATCACGGGCATCAGTTCGATGTGGGTATAGCCCAAATCTTTGACATAGCTCACCAACTGGTCGGCTAAGTCGCGGTATGTGAGAAACTCATTTGCGTCTTTGCGCCGCCACGATCCCAAATGGACTTCGTAGGTGGACATGGGGGAGTTCAATACGTCGCGTTTGGCGCGTGCTTCCAGCCATGCGTCGTCGTGCCATTGATAGCTGTTGATGTCGGCTACAACCGAGGCGTTGTTCGGGCGTATTTCGCTGAAAAAGGCATAGGGGTCAGACTTCTCGATCTGAAAATTATTAAAGCGGCTCTTGATGTGATAACGATAAATTGCGCCTTCGCCAATGCCGGGGATAAATAACTCCCAGATGCCGCTGTCTTTGACCGGCTGCATGGGATGAACACGGGCATCCCAATCATTAAAATCACCGATAACGCTGACGCGGAGGGCGTTGGGAGCCCATACAGTGAAGTTCACACCGCTTATACCTTCTGTGGTGAGAATGTGTGCGCCGAACTTCTCATAGCTGTAGAGATGTTTTCCCTCACGCAGCAGGTAAATATCAAAATCGGTCAATTGCGAGGGGAAATTATAAGGATCCCCAAAGGTTTCTTCATGCCCGTTGTAGGTGGTGGCTTCAAAGTGATAGCTTCCGGTAGGCCATTTGCCCTTTACGGTGACTTCAAATAAACCTTCTTCACGGGTGCGTGTCATACCGATTTTTTCCGCACCGTCGGTGCGTACTAATGAGACACTGCTGGCTGTTGGGCACATGGTACGAATGGTGGTTTTGCCATCGCCATCTTCGTGCGGGCCGAGGATGTCACCCGGTTTGCCATGGTAACCATTGACCAGAGCATATATAGATTCGAGGGGTATTTCGGTTGGCATATCGCTTCACCTCTACTCACGAATTGAAATGATTCATGCCGCTGATTGTAAAGGATGTTGTTAGTTTGGGCGAATACCCTTTTGTGATTTGTGATGATTCAAGTAGGACTAACGTCCTAAGAAACTTTTTGCAATTTTGACCGTCGTTATGGTCAGTATTGCGTAAAGTGCTTTAGTTAATCTTTACCAGCCCAAAATATTTAAGTTGGATTTAAGGAAAGGTTGAAGCAGATTTTACGCAGACCATCCCGTTTTCGTGGACACTGGTTAATGAAGACTCGTGTCAAAGAATTGGAGTTCGACTTATGGCCCCTTTAGATCGCCCAAAACGGATGCTGGTACGCACCACAATTGTTGCAGGCAGTACCGTCGCCACCTTAATTGGCGCACAAACCCTCATTACTGTGGATAGCCAAAATCCTTTGCTTAACACCAATACCTCGACCAATGCGGTAGAGGTTCAGTTGCAAAATACAGCTATCCCACAGCTCGCGCAGCCAACCGCGACAGTTGTCGTTCGTGCTCTGCCGACTATTCAGATTGTGCATGTCGCGCCGAGCATCACGATTGTGCGGCAGTCGGGGCAAGTGAGTGATCAAGCCGCACAGACTGTCGCGGCACAACCGACCAGTGTAGTACCGACTCAGGTGGTTATTCTGCCGCCTGCGCCTGTGCAAGTTCAGCCACCTGCTCCGATTGTCGTCCAACAGCAGTCGTCCAGTTCGCAGTCGAGTACTGCCCAGCAAGCACCCGCACCGCGAACACATTCCAGCCGTTAAGGTTGATTGGTTGTATTTGTTTTATCAAACTTCGATTTTGAAAGGGTTCTCTTATGAAACGTTTACTGCTTTTCGTGCTAACTTGTGTATTGGCATTGACAGTTGTGCCTGCGATGGCACAGTCTACGCCGAATGATGTCATCTTGCTTGATGATGCTACACCATCCGTTACCGCTAATGTCAGTTTACCGAAAGACGCAACGGGTGTTGTTTCTCTCAATTTGAATAATGCGATGGTGACGATCACCGATAGCACCGGAAAAACGATGTTTCAGGTGGCTGATGGACGCGTACATACGATTGAACTGAGTATCATACCGAATGCTGGCGCGCAAACCATAAAAGTTGAACGGCTGCCGGGTGTTATGCAAGCCGGTGTGACCATCATTGCCTTGCCTGAATTGACGAGTGCTGGAACAGCTCAATTTGTGGATACCTCAACATTGTCGCCTAACCAAGAGCATGCTCTTAAGTTGGATGCGACCAATCCCGGTGGAACTGTGCAGTTCAGTATTCCAGCGAACACTACCGGTATTGTGACCAGCACCTATTTTGGCGCAAATGTGACCGCGCAAGTGGTGGATAACAATGGAACTGTGCTTGCTACATCTTATGGTGGCGCGATTGATGGGCTGAATATGGTTTTGGATAGCGGCAGCTACGGTATGACGTTGGTCGGAAATAATCTCACCAACACGATTACAGCTGGCGTACAGGTGATGCCATCTGAGGCTTCAGGACTCGTGATGCTGCAATTGCCCGCACCCACCGAGGCTCCAGTCGTGGTAGCGGCAGCGACCGGATTACCGGCTGAACCCGTGGTGGTGGCTTGTAACGCTACCATTGCAGGGACATCGGTTAATTTACGCAGCGGCCCCGGCACTGGTTATAACGTGCTGGCATACGGCTACCAAAACGAGACTTATCCGGTTGGTGGTACCAATCCTCAACAAAATTGGATTGTTCTCGGTCTGCCGAATGGCTCGGCGTGGGTGTCTAAGGGTTTGGTCAATATGGATGGTGGTTGCGATAACTTGTCGGTCTTCAATATCGCACTTCAAAATGCTCCGGAGGCGCAGATCACGTTCCAAACTGATAATAGTGGTGCATCACAATCCAACAATAATGCCTTCAACGGGAACAACGGATCGTTTCAGGGCGAACATGAAGATCACGGTGGTGAACATGGTGGTGGGGACGATGACTAATTCTATTGACTATGACTTTACCGTGAATTAATCACATTCTGAAAAACAGCAGCGCGGACATTCACCAGAATACCCGCGCTGTTGTTTAAATTAGACTGTCAATCAAGTTCGGTGAAACTATTGGACAATGGGTATGGTGTTGATGTCGCCTTCGACCACGCGCACCCATGCCGCCGCGACCCATCCGGTTGTGCCCTTCCAGATGACCTGATACCAATCACTCAAACGAGTACGTCCAATGACTGCTACCGCTCCGCCCCATGTCACACGTCCAATTTGTGCCGAACGAACATCCGGCTGCGCCCGTAGTTTAAGTGTACCAACTGATTGAGCAACCACACCGGAGGCTGCCGCAGGATTGCCACCGAGTACAAAGTCACTGACGACAGGTGCGTTAAATTCATTGGTATTGAAGTACAGATAGTAGCCTAACGCCCATGCTTGTTTGCCACTGAGTTGTAGTAAGAACCAACGGGCATGTTCATCACGACCGACGACCGCATAGGTTTGACCCCGTAAAACGCTGCCGATACGATCTGCAAAAGCGGATGGTCCCGCACGGACGTTCAAAACAGGTGCACGTATGACCGTTGCTGTGAGCGCTCCACCGGGGATTGAAGGCAGGCTTGTTGGCGCGGGTGTAGCGGTCGGCCCAAGTGTGGGCGAGGGACCAGCCGTCACAACTGCCCCGGTCAATCCCCACTGGAATTGCAAAATGGCTTGATCAATACCTTCAAAGTACTCTACCGTCAATGTATGTGTGCCAGCGCTTAGGGTTGAGCTAAAGGTATCTTGTGTAAGCTGCCGCCCTATAAATTTATCCAGCAACAGCGCACCGTCGATATACACACGCATACCGTCATCCGAGGCTGCCGTGAAGGTATATGTTCCCGCAGAAAAATTCTGTACCGAGGTAAAACGTGCCGAGAAGTTATCGGCTGGCATACCGGGAACGGCTACGCCATTGACGACGGGAACACCTGTACCCCAGTTGAAGTTCAAGCCTTGAATGTTGCTGACCGGAACACCGGTTCCCGTCAAGTTATTGCTGGGAAAAAATGTTCCCGTCCAGTTTGTGCCGAAGTCCTGCGCCTGAATCAATGTGGCGGCTGAACTGAATATCAGCATCACAAACATCACAATCAGACTAAAAACGGTCGCTCGTCTTTTGTTCATTTATAACTCTCCCACACGTCAACAGAAACCTGTGTCTGTTTTGTAACCTCTCCAATATGTCTTTAGTATAACCATAATCCGCATTCCGCGCAGAGGACTTCAGTATATCCGTAGGGGAATCGCACAAGATGTTTGATAGGGTCTTAGTGTTTTTACCTAAAAAGTTTAAAGCACTTTTAGACTTGAGGTATATTGCTTGTGGGTGTGTAATATGCATTAACTATTGCTGTTTGCCGCATAGTGTAGAATGATAACGCATCTTGTTAAAGCGTTTACCGAGGGAATGACCAATATGCATACGCTGCATGAGCCACATGCCAGCCGCACCGTGAATCCGAACCTAACTTTGAGTGTCGTTATTCCATGCTATAACGAAGTGGAGACGATTGAAGAAGTGTTAGGTCGTGTGGAAGATGTGGGCATTGCGAACGAAATTATCATTGTGGATGATGGCTCAACGGATGGAACACGTGACGTTCTGGCGCGTATCGACGGCGAGAAACGGCCTAACGTGCGTATCCTGTATCATGACCACAATCAAGGCAAAGGCGCTGCGATTGTCACCGGATTTGCCGCTGCAACCAGTGATGTGTTTTTGATTCAAGACGCGGATTTTGAATACGATCCGCGAGAATATGCCACACTTCTCAAGCCGATTGAAGAGGGGATTGCTAGTGTGGTTTATGGCTCCCGTTTTCTTGGTGGTCCGCGTAAAGCGATGAACTTCTGGAATATGGTGGCGAACCGTGGTCTGACATTGGCGACCAATATTCTCTATAACGCTATTTTGAGTGACATGGAAACCTGTTATAAGGTGTTCCGTGCTGAAGTGGTGCAAGATATGCGGATACGCTCACGCCGTTTTGATTTCGAGCCGGAAATTACGGCGAAGGTGCTGAAGAAGCGCATCCGTATTTATGAGGTGCCGATTTCCTATAATGGGCGCGAATGGGACGAGGGCAAAAAGATCAAGTGGACGGATGCGCCGATTGCGCTTTGGACATTGCTTAAATATCGGTTTGTTGATTAATAACGATATTTAAAAGTTGTGTTTGGGTAATTGCAAGGAAAAGGCATGCCTTTTCCCTACAAAATGAAATGGAGATGTTTTGATGACGGTTGACCCACAATTGACCCCCGAAATCATCCGCGAATTTGTCATCGCCTCTCATTTCAATTTGAACAAAGTGCAAGCAATGCTGGCTGAACGACTGTCATTATTGATGGTGCGGCATCAGTGGGGCGAAAACGATTTTGAGGATGGCTTGGGTGCGGCTTCGCATGTCGGTAACCGCTCGATAGCCGAGTTTTTTCTCGGTGAGGGTGTTCCACTCTCGATCTTTGCGGCGGCTATGTTAGGTCGCACGTCGGATGTAGCGGCTTTTATCGAGGCGGATGCTACGCAAGCCAACGCGCACGGTGCACACGGCATTCCCATACTCTTTCACGCTGCTTTGAGTGGTGATACGGCTTTAACTAGGTTGTTGGTCGATGCAGGTTGCAAAGAAGGTTTTGATAGTTCTGTACATGCGGCGATTATGTATGGGCATACCGATATGGTTGATTGGCTGCTGCATAACGGAGCGAGTGACCTGCAAGTTAAGAATTACGAGGGTAAATCTCCACTCCAAAAAGCGGTGGAGCTTAACCAACCCATGATTATTAATCTTCTTCGCGCTCATGGAGCCGTTGAATAAAACAAGATATTTAGGTGAAAATTTCTTCATTCCTGAATGACAAGGCGAACAATAATGTCCAACACTCAGGCCGAACGCGCCGTTAACCAACTTTATGATAGTGATACCCTTCGCAGTGAATTGCGAGATGAAGAAGCAAGTCTCTTATTGAGTTGGGGCGAGTCTCACATATATGAACTAGCGGAACGGGATTTACCGGACAACCAGTTTGACCAACTCACCGAGGGCTTACGGGCTTTATTGGCGGCTATTAATGTGTGCGTCGGTAAGCGCAAAACTTCTCCCAGTCAGCACTTACCAATGATGGCGACCATCAGCAGTACCGCCCAAGCCGCAGGATTTACACTGCCTCCTGATGATCAAATGACCTTCTTAAAACATCAGGCAGGGCTAGCCAATCAAGATGCGATTAGCGAACTTCTTGGTTTATTGAAACCCGCCGAAGCATCACAACCTGCTTCTGAGACTATCGGGGAAGCGGTCGCAGAGATTGTGCCTGAGTCTTCAGCGGCTGTTAATGATGATATAGTTGGAGAATTGAAAACCTCACCTTCTATCCCTCCCACTGTTTACAGCGCGGAGGAGCAAACACCTGAGATTTCTGGCAATCAAACGGATGTGCCAACTGTATCCGATACAGAGAACACTGCACCGCAGCCAGAAGAACTTCCCGAACTACCACCGCAATCACCACAGGAGGGTTAGGATGGCCTTTTATCAGCAATCCCACCACAGGACAACAACGATACGCACAGGTTTGACCGTCCTCTTATTGGCTGTGTTTTTGGGTGCGTGTGATGTCAGTACACCCACGACTTTGCCCCCCACGCAGCAGGCTAATCTACCGACGCAACCTTCGACGATTCCAGAACTGCCGACGCTCGCTCCGGCGACGATTGCAGTAACACCGACGCAACCTTCTACCGTACCCGAACTGCCGACGTTGATTCCAACGGTCATGTTGCAACCGACCAGCACCTCGGCTCCGGTTGGGCATACGCCATTACAGCAGGGTTTCGGCGCACAAAAAGGCTTCTGGCAAGTCTATTTCACTGCACCGACTGGCAGCAGCAACCGTGCCAATTACGTCGGTGGGGTTGATTACCAGCTTGCGGATGCGATTAATCAAGTTCAGCGGACTTTGGATATTGCGGCCTTTGAGTTTAATGACCCAGTGATTACAGCGGCGGTATTAGCGGCTAATCAGCGCGGTGTGGTGGTACGGATGGTGGTGGACGATGTCAACGGTATCAAGAACGCCGATACGACTTTAGGGCAGCTTACTGCGGTGGGTATTCCGGTTATTGATGATAATCGCTCGCCACTGATGCATAACAAATTTATGATTATGGACAGCACTACCGTTTGGACAGGCTCGCTTAACTTCACTGTCAACGGAACCTATCGCAATAATAATAATTTGTTGTCGCTGCGTTCGCAGAAAATTGTGCAAGATTATCAGAACGAATTTAATAAGATGTTCGAGCAGAAAAAGTTTGGTGGTGCAAAACCCTCGAATACACCGTTTTCCAGTTTCAATCAGGACGGCACATCCATCCAAGTGTTGTTCGCGCCGGAAGATCGTGTCGTGGCAGCTTTGGCGGTTGCCTTGAGTAGTGCGACCAAATCGATTCGCTTCATGGCTTTCTCGTTTACGTTGGACGATATTGCAGGTGTCATGCAGTTGAAGGCGCAGCAGGGTGTGAGCATTACGGGTATCTTCGAGACAACAGGCAGCGAGACCAAGTTCAGTGAACTGACGCCCTTGTTCTGTTCTGGATTAGAAATGAAGCAAGATGGTAATCCTTACGTATTCCATCACAAAGTTTTTATCATTGATGACAAAATCGTGGCGACTGGCTCGTTTAATTTTTCCACCAGCGCACGTGATGATAATGACGAAAACATGATCATTATCACCGATCCTGATTTAGCTTTACAGTATGTCGAGGAATTCAACCGGCGCTGGGCAGAAGCCAAGCAGCCAACCAAGCTCAAATGTAGTTAATCGGACTGAAGCGTATAGATTTCGTGCAAACACCATCGCTTGATAACGGTTGGGTGATGCGCCAAACGTGGAGCAAACTGCTGTTCGCGCATTGGCCCGTTAAACCCGAAGTGCTGCGCCCGCTGATTCCTGCTGAATTGACGATAGATACCTTTGATGGGATGGCGTGGGTGGGTGTCGTCCCGTTTTACATGAGCAATGTACGCTTTCATTACCTGCCGCCATTTCCCACCACTGCCGAATTCTGTGAACTTAATGTTCGTACTTATGTGATGCCTAAAGGCGGCAAACCGGGTGTCTGGTTTTTCAGCTTGGATGCTTCCAGTGCTTTAGCCGTCACCGGCGCGCGAGTGGCGTTTCATTTGCCTTATTACAATGCCTCCATGCACCTGACCACGACTGATAAAGAGGTTCGTTATTTTTCACAGCGTCATCATCACAATGCACAAAGCGCTCAATTTGAAGGACGTTATCAACCCATTGGCGAAGTTTACCGCTCTCAAGCGGGTACGCTCGACCATTGGTTGACTGAGCGCTACTGCTTGTACGCGGCGGATGGCCGTCACAATATATATCAGGGTGATATTGTCCATGAGCCGTGGCCTTTGCAACCTGCCAATGCTGAATTACATCTGAACACGATGGCACAAGCATCCGGAATTACAGTGCCTGATACTAAACCTCTTTTACACTACGCCGAACACTTAGATGTTCAAGCGTGGTATCTGAGACGTATTGCAATTTCCTAACCTCTCAACACGAAATTCGAACGCAGTTTACAAAAAATTCACAACAAAGTCAGCATATTTCGCGCATAATGATAGGTGAATTGTAATAATCTGATTGAGAGTCCCATTATGCCTGAAGAAGATGCTCTGATTCCTAACACTCCACCTTTCACTACCGAAGAATCTGAACAAAAGACCTGGCGTGGATTTTCCGAATCTGGATTGCTCATTCGTCATTTGGAGGAGCTATCGCTGAATGCGCTGCCTGCGCTGCAAACCACTTACCATGATGGTTGGGTGATCCGCTTTGCTGATGGTTATACCAAACGAGCCAATTCGGTTAATCCATTGTATACATCTGCAACCAGTGTTGAGGATAAAATTAGCTACTGCGAGTCGATGTATGCTGTCCGCAAGCAACCGACTGTCTACAAAATGACTTCATTAGCTGAGCCCCGTGATTTGGATGCGCAACTGGCGCAACGTGGCTATCGCGAAGAACCGGGCGCAAGTGTTCAAATGGTGGCGCTGAATAATCTGGAAATCCCTTATCAAGTTCGCGTGACTTTAGCTGCGGATGCTAACGAGCAGTGGTTGAGTGCTTATTTCCGGTTGAATAATGTGCAGGAACGATACATGCCGGTGATGCGTCACATGATCCAGCACATCGCGCCCCAAAAATGTCTAGCGGCGGTTTACATTGAGGGACAAATCGCGGTGGTTGGATTGGGCGTGTTGGATCGGGGTTTCTTAGGCTTATTTGATATTGTGACCGAGCCATCAATGCGCCAAAAAGGTTATGGTCACCAGTTGATGCTGTATCTGCTCAATTGGGGCAAAGCCAACGGCGCGGGATATGCTTATCTCCAAGTCATGATGAGTAACAGCCCTGCACTTTATCTCTATGAAAAACTTGGCTTCCACGAAATCTACCGTTATTGGTATCGTGTGAAGTGGTAGGGTTAAAAGGTGTCGTAGGGAAAAGGCATGCCTTTTCCCTACAAATTCTCTGCGTCTCAGCAGTTCAATGGCATTTGATTTATACCAGCGCGTCGGTGATGACTTTGCCTTCCCACAGCGGGGGGATTTCCAAGCCCATGAGATGTGCTAAGGTGACAGGTGTATCGAGGATGCTGACAGGCGACTGAATTTGATACCCCTGTTTGATCGGTGAACCGTTGAGAATCCAAGGAATGGTCATATCTTCGGGCATATCCGTACCGTGATCCGTTTTGTGACCCCCATGATCGGCCTGTACGAAAATTGTATATTGGTCGCGGATGCCTGCCGCTTCCAGCCGATCCATCACGATGCCGATGGCTGAGTCGTTGGTTTCAATCGAGGCGATTTGCTCCGGTGACATCCAGCCAAACATATGCCCGTTGATGTCAATATCACCCAGATACAAAAAGCAATAATCGGGTTTCTCAGTTACCAGATATTGAGCGGCAAGTTTGGCAATGTCGGTATCATTGTCGAGTCCGTAATCCGCATTACGGCAGTAAGTGACCTTCAAGCTGCCGGGGTTGCTGAGGTCGCGTAGTTGTTCCCAACTGGAAAACATACAGGTGTGCTTGTTACCGAGCGCCGCGATGTCAATTAAGCTGGGGAAAGCGCGTGCTGATTCACGGAACACATTGTCCGCGCCGACACCATGTTTTGATGGTGGCACACTGCGGAACATCGAGTTATGTGTGGGCAACGTCATGCTTGGCATCACCGTTTGGGCATTCCATGAATAGGCTCCTGTTTGCCACAACTGGTCAAGATTCGGGGTTTTGGCCTGTTGCAGCGCGTCGGGGCGGCATCCATCAATCGTAATTTGCAATATTTTAGTGGGCATAATTATCCTGTCGTAAGAGTTGGTATGTTTGCTAAGATAGTCGTTGAAGATTAACACCCGCTTATGAGGACGTAAAGTCTAAGCGGTAATCAGTGGACTCTTTTCCGAATCGCATACACAAAATCGTCCGAATTATTCATCGACTGGACATCACCTATGAAGCAGGTTTGTATTTTCTGTGGGTCGTATCGGGGTGCACAGCCTATCTATATGACCGCTGCCCACACGATGGGTATGGGTTTAGCGCAGCGTGGTTTGGGGTTGGTTTACGGTGGTGGACGTGTAGGTTTAATGGGGGCGGTGGCTGACGGGGCAATAGCTGGAGGCGGCAAGACTACGGGCGTTATTCCACAGTCGTTGGTGGATCGCGAATTGGCGCATGTTGGTCTGAGCGAACTGCATGTGGTGGCTTCGATGCATGAACGGAAAGCAATGATGGCTGAGATTGCCGATGCATTTATCGCGATGCCCGGTGGCTTCGGCACACTGGACGAACTTTTTGAAATCATCACATGGGCGCAGTTGGGTTTCCACCACAAACCGATTGCTTTGCTGAATGTCGGTGGTTACTTTGATCCGATGCTGATGTTTATCGAGCATATGGCAACCGAAGGCTTTATCAAGATGGAGCATCGTGCGGCAGTGCTGGTTAAAAATGAGGTCGATGAGCTGTTGGATATGCTGCTTAATTATCAACCGCCGCCGCTTGAAAAGTGGATCAAGAAGGCTGAAGAGTTGTAGTGTTCAGATTGCTAGTATAATTGTGGCAATAATTAGGCAGGAGAAAACCTGATGACCATTGAGGAATTAATGGGTGAACTGCATAAACTAAAGCGGGTTGATAAGTTGAGAGCCATACAAGCACTCGCCCAAGATTTGGCAGTTGAGGAAGAGGGTATCATTCCAAATGCTCATTATGAAGTTTGGTCGCCCTTTGATTCTGCAAGTACCGCAAATGCACTTTTGAAGATGCTCGAAGAATCTGAACGCAATACTGATGGCAAGTAGTGAATCTTATCCTTTTCTGAGCTTCAAAAACGCATGGGGCGAGTTTATCTTGCGGCCTATATTACCATTTGAGATTTATCTTGATGGTAAGTCAGTTTCTATAAATGGATTGCTCGATACAGGAGCGGACGTAAACATTTTGCCTTATAGCGTTGGACTTCAGATTGGAGCAAATTGGTCTAAATGTCCTATTTTGCCCAGCCCAACAGGAAATCTATCTAAATTAGGACTTTCGCTTGAAGGGGAATGAGGTGGTAATGTAGAGGGATGATAACCAAACGGCAATACATTGAATATCTCATCAGTACACCCATCAACTATACCTGTACTAATCTAGCCAACCATCTTGAAGGGGTTAGCCACG
>JBBSBM010000154.1:0-13198 GCA_038251275.1 Aggregatilineales bacterium | reverse complement strand
TTGAACCCTTCTTTGCTACTCTCAAAAGTTTGTTTCAACTCGATCCCTTACCGGTTCAAGGCAAAATTAAAGCCTCTGTCTTTATCCTTTTATCCTTATTCGCCTGGAATTTGATCGTTTTGTTTAATTTTATCAATCATCATCCTTTAGGTGCCGTCAAATCTGTTCTTGAGTTACTCTGAACTTATATCCCACCCTCATTTATATGTTCGGAGATTGGTTCGCTGGTGTAGGGGGAATCGGCTGCGTTGGTGCTGCCGGGGGTACGGGCGGTTGGGTATGTCCCTGCTGTTTCTGACGATGTTCGAGGTCTTCTGCTGCTTGTCTGCGCGAGTTGGTCAGGTTGTTGTTAATCATCGTATTCAAACTACCTGCCAAATTCACAAAATCCGAAGGCAGCAGGATAACGGTTGTGCTGTTATGTTCCGCGCCCACCTCCGAAATCATCTGCATACGCCGCAGTTCAAGAGCCGCTGGATTCTGAACGATCAGTTGCGAGGCTTCTGCCAGCTTGACTGAAGATTCAAGTTCCGCCTGTGCCTTGATAATACGGGCGCGCTTTTCACGCACGGCTTCGGCTTCTTGCGCCATCGCACGCTGCATCGAAACCGGAATTTCCACATCTTTCATCTCAATCGCTTCGATCTGCACACCCCACGGCTCGGTCGTGGTGTCTACATTCTTTTGAAGCTGAGCATTAATCTTGTCGCGGTCACGCAGGATTTCGTCTAAGTCATGCTGACCGATGATATTCCGTAGTGAGGTCAACGAGGCTTGATTCACCGCGCGTGAGAATTCGCGTACGGCAATGGTTGCCTTAGATGGACTCGTCACCTTGTACCACACCACCGCGTTGACCTTAATCGTCACACTGTCACGGGTAATCGTTTCCTGTGGCTCAATCGCTTCGGTGATCGTCCGAATATCGACCGTTCTGGTATACTCTAAAAATGGAATGACCCAGAATACACCCGGCCCACCCGTGCGGCTGTAACGTCCCAAACGGAACACCACCGCCCGCTGGTACTCCTGTACAATTCGCAGACCCATAATGAACAACACCACTAGCACAACGATAACTGGAACAACCAGCGGGTTCTGTAAAAATTGAGGCATCATATTCCCTTTTCATGTGTGTCTTACAATCCACATGTACGATTGTAGGACGGAATGAAAAACGGCGCTTCCCCAAAATATGGGTATCGGCTAACAAAAAGGTTTCAATCTAATATGACATCCTTGCACAAAAACAAACCCGGAATGACAAACACACCAACCCATATCGGCTTTATTTCAACTCGGTTCGCTGGCACAGATGGCGTTTCGCTGGAGACACTCAAGTGGTCAAGCCTACTCACAGGTATGGACTGTGAATGCTTTTGTTTCGCAGGTGAATCGGACTGGTCTACTGATCAAAGTTACATTGTGCCGGAAGCTCATTTCGCTGCACCTGAAATTCAAACCCTTAATAGTGATCTATTTGGAGATGGGATTAGAACCCACAAGACTTCTGTAGGCGTTCAGCGTCTCAAAAATCATCTCAAGACTCATCTCTACAAATTCATCAAACAATTCGACATCAATATTTTTATTGTCGAAAATGCGTTGGCGATTCCCATGAATATTCCGCTTGGTCTAGCCATCACCGAAGTCATCGCCGAAACGGGCATCCCGACGATTGGGCATCATCATGACTTCAGTTGGGAACGAAGTCGCTTTGCGGTTGGCGCTGCTGCGGATTACTTGCGGGCAGCTTTTCCACCTACTTTTTCCAGTATTCATCATGTGGTCATTAACTCGTTTGCCAGTCACGAGCTTGCGCTGCGAACGGGTGTCGCCTCGATTACGCTCATCCCTAACGTCATGGATTTTGAAAGCCTGCCTCAAAAGGATGGTTATGCTGACGAAGTTCGGAAGGTGTTGGGCATTGCTGCTGATGAGTATTTTCTACTGCAACCGACGCGGATTGTGCCTCGTAAACGTATCGAGCAAGCTATTGACCTAACCCGACGCTTAGGTTTAAAGGCCGTTCTAGTCGTCACACACTCGGCTGGCGATGAAGGCATGGATTACAAACATTACTTGGAAAATTATGCTCAAGCGATGAAAGTCAGGCTAATTTTTGCGGACGCGCACTTTGATTATGATCGTCGTACAAGTAAAGATGGAACCAAAATTTTCTCGTTGGCGGATGCTTATCAAGCCGCAGATATGATCACCTACCCGTCTACGGTGGAAGGTTTCGGCAATGCTTTTCTGGAAACCGTTTACTATCAACGTCCCATTGTCATGAGCACCTATGAAATATTCAAAACGGACATCGAACCTAAGGGTTTTCAGGTCATCAGTTTTGACGAATTCGTTACCGACAAAACCGTAGAAGAAGTTCGCCAACTTTTGCAAAATCCGAATAAGGTTGAGGAAATTGTCAAACAGAATTATGAATTGGGACGAAAATATTATTCCTTCCATCAATTGGCCGAGCAGCTTAAACCCCTCATTCATTCGATGATTGGGCATCCCTAACCGGCTCGAAACAAAAGAGGTGGCAATTGCCACCTCTTCGCATCAACCTGTTCTGATTAAACCATCCAATTTTTAGCCGTCGTATGCCCCGCTGCTGTAGACGTAAACTGCCATACCGGGATCATTGGGGATGCTGTAGTCGGTCTCATCGGCGCTCCAATCATACAGCCAATGAGCATCGGTGATCGACATATTCACGCAGCCGTGACTGTGTCGGTAGCCAAAACCGTCATGCCAATATGTTCCATGTAACGCAATATCATGGTCAAAGTACATTGTCCAAGGTACTTCTTGCAGTGAATAAAAGTCCGAAGCTTGTTCCGCGCCGCTCATCGTCGTTCGCGCGTAACGCAGATAAACATGGAATAAGCCTTCGTTCGTACCCCAATCTTTCAAACCGGAAGAGATTAACGTCGAAAACACCGGCTTATCATCTTCATAGGCCACTAGTGTTTGCTCGTACAAATCGACCGCCACCCATTTGTGTGTATCAATACCTTCTGGTTTAGCAATCGGCGTAATCTTGGCGACGTTATACTGGTGTATCCACTGGTTCGGCCCCACCTGATACCAGCGCTTGCCATCCACCATCACATAGGTATACAAGTTCACCAGTGTGTAACGATACATAAACGGATTGTTGGGATCGTCATCACCACCGGGAACCGAAGCGGGGCGCAGGTGCTTCATCGTCCACGCTGCTGGATAAGGCAGTGGATCATCTGGCAACTGCACACCACTGTAGCGCGATACCAACACATCGTCAGTCAAATTGCTGGCAGGAACCCATTGATCTTTAGCAATCTGTGCCCAATCACCGTTCAAGCCGTTTAAGGTAATATAGGTAAAGCCTGCACCCAATGAACCCACCACATTCCCACCGGGAGAATCCGTAATGTTGACCGGGCCGTGTATTTTGCGGTATGTACGGTCATAAAGCAGCGAGTCATCAATCGGTAGTGTGTTCACATTCGGCTTTGGATAGGCATCCAACACCGACTGCGGCAGCCCCAATGCGCCCTGACATTCGGGAATATCGGAGCAGGGCTGCTGGGCGAAAGCTGCCGTTACAGGCAGAGCAAACATCAAAACGACAAGTAAGCGTATCAACTGGCGTGGCAACATGGTGAGTAGTTCCGTTAAGGTTAAGTGATCATTTTCTATAGTTTAAAGTATGCCTGCATTGGCGAAAAACTCAATATCTGGATACCCTACGCCTCACCCACGTTTGGCAGATGGACGGTCTATGCTCGTCATGACGGGTTGGTATTTCAGGCTCACGAGATTGGTGATGTTACTTTTGATAATCGTCATGTTACTCACACGTGTGTTGATGATTCCCACCCGCGAAGTGACCTTTATCAGTTCAAATGCCGAGCGACCCGGTATTTCCATTATGGATATTAACCGCCACATCTTTGTTCGTTACATTCGTGAATCGCTCATTGGACGCCAAACCGATGCGACATGGTCACCAGATTATAACACCATCGTTTTCCGTGCCGTCCAAAACATCACCATCGACTTGTACGCAACTAATATTGGCGATAAACAAATCCGACAAATCACAGGAACAGGCAAAAACAATCATTCACCTGCTTTTTCGCCGGATGGTCATTGGCTGGCTTACACCTCAGAACACGATGGCAACCCTGAAATTTATGTGACCGATACATCCTGCTTACACAGCGCTTCCCGTTGTAAAGACAGTGATGCCAAACGCCTCACGGACAACGTCTACACGGATGATCAAGCCGCCTGGTCACCGGATAGCAATCACATCGTTTTTCAGTCTAATCGCGATGGTAACTTTGAAATTTACAGTATGCGTTTGGATGGCAGTCAGCAAATACGACTGACTGATAATGCCAGTCGCGATTTACAACCGAATTGGTCACCAGATGGGGATACCATCGCCTTTATTTCCGAGCGTGACATCAACGCTGAACTTTACACCATGGACGTTGATGGCAGTAATCAACGCCGCCTAACCACGACTTCCGAATACGAATTCACACCGCAGTGGTCGCCGGGTGGATTGCAAATCTTGTTTCAGCGTACTGTTCGCGGCAGCGATTTCGAAACGTATGTCATGGATGCTGATGGTGGTCATCTTCAACGCCTTACTACCGTCCAAATGTTTCTGCAAAATCCAACATGGCGATCATGAAATTCCTCCTATTGTTCCTTCGTTTAGGTGTCGGAATACTTCTGTTGTCAGCTGCACTCGTTCTGCTTGGCCTTTTCGCAGGAAAAACCCTTCCCTATACAGGTGAGCTTGCCTATATCTCGACCCGCACTGGCGTGAATAATCTGTACCTCATGGATGCGGAACGGCAGTTTAATTTCCAGCTTAAAAGTGATTTCATAAATGATTGTTGCCTCATATGGTCACCTGATGGACAGATACTCGCGTTCATTAGGGATATGTCTTCTGATGGCAGCACCGACATTTTCAGTATGAACTTTCACTCGCCCATTAAACGCCTCACCAGCGCACCGGGTGCAGATTTATACCCAACCTTTTCCCCCGATGGTCATCAAATCGCGTATATGGGTTATGGCTACGACAATCCTGAAATCTATTTGATGAATGCTGATGGTTCTGGTCAGCACGTCCTCACAGGTGAGAAGCGCATTACCAACCTCAACCCGCGTCCAGTTTGGTCTGCGGATGGGCAATCGGTGCTTTTTAGCGACTTCAATAACCTCGACTCGCTGCTTGCCGTACCAGCCAATTGTGCCGAGCCTTGCGAGGAGGCTATTCAACCAGCTTTCAACACCAACGGTCTTCCGTTGATGACCACTACATTCCTACCATTAGATCAGTCTCGACTATTCTTGGCGGCCTTCGAACGCACCAAACAAGGCGGTTATGCCATGTACAGTCTCGATACAAAGTCCTCGCAATTGCCTGAACGCATCACCATTAACTCTGATTTAGCCTCGCCATCAGTAGCGGTTTTTGATCATTGGATTGCCTTTGTATCCGGCAGCACTGACCTACAAAAACGTGTTGATGAAGCCAGTCTCTATATCCTTGACTCCACTTGCATTGGTTCACGCAAGGGTTGCGCTGGTAGTATCCAGAAAGTAGCTGGTCAAGTTCGAGTCGAGGATAACCTGAGTTGGTCAGAAGATGGTCGTTGGTTGGCCTTCGTCACGATTATAGATCGGGTATCACAGCTTAATTTGCTGGATACCACTTGCATCTTTGAGCATCAAGATTGTTCCAGCTCTATCCATCTTCAACCGATTGCCTCAATTCGTTATATCCGACCTACTTGGAGGCCACGTATTCAATAAATGATAGATGCTAACAGGAAGAAACACTCACGTTACCGCGTCAATCTCCTGTTACTGGAGCAACTTCAATGAAAGAGTAATCGCATATGGCAGTGATTATCCCCGACTCGCATAAAGACCTGCTGGAAAAGCCTATCGTTGTCGTGTTCACAACCGTTTCTGCTGAGGGCAAACCCCACTCAGTCGGCATCTGGCGACGCTGGGATGGTGAATTCGTCCGTATCACATCTGATCCCAACAACCGCAAGCATAAGAATATTCTGGCAAACCCTAACATTTCGGTGATGGCGCTTGATCCTCAAAACCCCTATCGCTTCCTCGAAATTGAGGGAGTCGTAGAGAGCATCGAAACCGATGGTGCCTTGGATGAGTTGAATCGGCACACTCAACTTTATATGGGCAAACCTAAGTACTTTGGCGCGGTCGAACCCGCCGAAGGTGAAGCCTCTTACAAAGGGATCATGTTCAAAATCAGGCCGACGCGTATCGTCAAGTTCGGGTAATATACAGCGCAAAGCCCTCGTCCATTGATATATGAGTAATTGCTACTTTAACTTTCACCGTATGGAGCTAATATGACAACCATCGTCATTCCTGATACCCACAAAGACCTCGTTGAAAAACCGTATTATGCAATCGTCACCACTGTCATGCCCGACGGTCAACCGCAATCGACGGTTGTTTGGGCAGATTACGACGGCAACAATATTCGTTTTAATACCGCGCGTGGTCGCCAAAAAGACAAGAATTTAATCGATAATCCCAAAGTCACGATGGCTATCGTCGACCCCACAAACGGATTTCATTGGCTGGAAGTCCGTGGGATTGCTGAGGTTACGGAAGAGGGTGGTCGCGAACACATTGAGTCTCTGTCGCAAAAGTACACAGGCCAGAAATACTACGGCGGTTTCAACACCTACTCCACACCCGAGAGTGAAACCCGCCTCGTCGTAACTATTAATGCCTCGAAGCTTAGCCTGCACTAGCACTATTCGCTTGGCTAGATAGCGGTAAAATAAATTTATTCTGTCTGGATTGATAGTTTTGGAGGGGTGCAGTGTTTGCACCCCTGAAGAGAGGAGAATTTAGTAAGTCTTTTGACCCGTCAGCGCAAGGACACTCTCTAATACGTCTTGCATATTGACCGGTTCATAGAAGAAGGCTTCTGCGCCACGTTCACGTGCCATCGCCTCCCATTCCAAGTCCTCATCCGCGCCGAGTACGACCACCGGCAGACGTGGGTAAATCACTCGTAAGGAGTCAAGAAAATTGAGGTCTTGCTGTCCGACTACGTTGAAATCTGCCAATACAATCTGAAAATTTGCATCATCCAATAGAACGTCCAGCGCCGCAGGATTGTTCTCGGCTACAACCACACTGTAGCCAGAACCTTCCAACATTGTTTTGTACTTTTCACGCGAATCTGGTTGATCATCTAACACTAAAGCACGGGCATAAGATACTGGTGTTGGCGCGATTTGTGGACGAAGTGCCTCGATCTGGCGACAGTGTTCTGCTTCGTGCAGAACCATTTCATTGACCAATTGTTCAACCGTTAGTGAACCTTTATGCTCGTGGACACCTGTTCGCTGCCATTCCTCAGCACTTAAACGACGCAGTACAGTGACCAATTCAGCGCGTTTCAGGGCATAAGTCTGTAACGAGGTATGAAAATCAGCCTGTGCATACCCTAACACATCGGCCCACGCACGCTCCTCATAGGCTGGTAAGGTCGGATTGTCGCGCACCAGCATCATATAGATACGCGGTGTCAGAATATCATCAGCCGAACGTAAATGCGCCAGTACATCGGCTGCCGACCATTCACTCTGTACAGGTCGTTCATGAAGTTCAGCTTCACTCCAACCATCAGTAGTACGGACAATGCGATTTGGCATATCAGCGATACGATTAATAAGCGAGTCGGTATTCATTATTCCCCTAATAATGCACTAGTTGTTCGTTGTACAGACACGGTGTAGCGGATAGATGTTACTTTAAAGTTTCTAACCATTGGTTGATAAGCTCAAATGTCTGCTGTGGTGCAGTTTGCGGGAACAGATGTCCATGACCTGCAATTTCTTCAAAACTCGCTTCCGGCAGCACTTCACTCAGCATGGCTGCAATTTCAGGTACATAGGTATCAGTTGTACCACCACCAATTGCTAAAATTGGGAGCAAGCCGCGTAGTTTGGGCGCGACTTCCCACGAACGGGTAAAGCCTGTGCTGAAATAATAGGCTTCCCACTCCGGTGACCAGCGCAGTTCGAAAATGCCATCTGCTGCGGGCTGTAAACCATGTTCCACATAGAGATGTAAATTTTTATCAGGCCAATCCGCAAATAAACGCTTGGTTTTAAAATACGTAAAAGCTGCTTCTTTAGTTTCAAAGTTTCGACGGCGACGCATCGCACCCTGTACCAACGGAAATTCAACAATGCTGCCGTCACGCTGCATCTGTTCCATACCTTCTAGCCATTCCGAGCGGAACAGCGTTGGATCAAGTAAACAGAGTGCGCTGAAAAGTTCTGGTTGGCGTACAGTTGCGATCATCGAAACAGTTCCACCAAAGGAGTGACCGATGGCGATGACATTATTCAGTTTGTGGTAAGCCAACCCAGCCAATAGATCATCTGCCATGGCATCCCATTGACGAAGCTCTGTGGGTGGCTTTTCATCGGTCCAGAGGGCGCGAGGTAGCATACAAATCACATGGTAGTGATCTGTTAGCGGTTGTAAGAGTGGTATATAGGTTTCTGGTGGAAAGCCGTTGGCAGACTGCAGGTTAATGATTTGACCGGTGCCACCAAAATCAAAAATGGGATACATGACGACCTTTTGATAATGATTTCCGAATTACCGCCAATAGTACATCATGAGCCATTATGCATCATAGGTGAATATCGTCCTAGATTCTTCAGCCATCAAACTGGATAACTGAATGTGTCAGCCACGGCAAGGGTTCGCGATGAATACCGTAAATGAGATGGACACGCTCAGCAAGAAAGGTAAGCGGGGCATAATCCGGCAACCAGACAGCACGTTGTTCCTCATCGTTGTTGAATTCAGCAACAGTGAGATGCGGGTGCAAGTCATAACCAAATGCATCACCATAAGGAGGGAATAAGGGGAATGCATCATAAATTTGCCTAAAAACCGCTTTAATGGGTTCGGGATTGGCTGGTTGCATGAAAATCACGCCGGGGAATTGACCATAGCCGGACAGCGTAATGTCAAAAGGTGCAATATTGGAGCAGATGGATTTAACGGTGCGGGCTGCTTCGTCTAATTGCTCGAAGGGAACAAAGGGAAACATAAGCGTGACATGTGCAGGAACACGAATCAGGGTTTCAGTCGCATATTGGCGCATGATAGGCGTAGCAATGGCTTGCACTTCATGGGGTGCAAAGATCACAATTGCTGTAGAGAGATTCATAGCTCATCCGTAGATCACTTTTATCTGCCTATTATATCCAAAGTTTGAGGATTAGAATCAAAAACAGGGAGACACAGCTCCCTGTTCGTCAAACACAACTTCGGTTACGGAACGTGTAACCGCATCTCAGTCGTTGGTGCGAAACCAAGCGACTCGTACACCGGACGGCCCTCGCAGCTTGCGTGTAGGCTTACCGTTTCAATACGTTGATCAGCGCACCAATTGACGATAGTCTGTACCATGCGCTTTGCCAACCCGCGTTTGCGGAAATCTGGCGAGGTATATACATTCATGATATACCCACGATAGGGTGAGAAATCCATCATCTGTGGTGGCCAATCCACCAGCCACAACCCCGCACCGGCTGCGATGCGACCATCGCTGCTTTCTGCCAGCCAGTTGCGGTAATGCCCATCCTCCAGCTTGTCATGCAACCAGAGTTCAAATGCTTTTTCCAACTCGTCGAGTCGGGCAATATCGGTATAGCCCATGTCTTCGTACATCTGGCGGCGCTGCGCCACCAGCGCTGGGAGGTCATTCAGTGTTGCTTCTCGGATTACAAATACGTCCCGACCAACCAGCGTTTGAATAGATGCGATGTCTGTTTGTTCCATTCCCTTTTTGTGTGTCACCACTTTCTCGTATATGTTGCGGACTTATTCATTTCGGGCGGGCAGTATAACAAAAATGGACAGTGAATCAAGCCCTATTTTTGTGAGTTTTGCACACCCATGTATCACTATACATCTCATTAATAATACGAGGATTAAGATGTCATAAAAACCGCACAATTAAAGGGTTTTGCGTAGGGGAAACGTAGGGTTAATCGGCTGAGATTTCAGTCTAAAAACTTACATCGTTGGTTGATTTGACAGGATTTTGATTAATCGTAACGTCCTTTCCATGTCCGCATCTCGTTGGTGGGTGTGAAGCCTAAGCCTTCGTAGACTTTGCGACCTTCGTCACTGGCGTGTAAGGTGACGATTTTTATGTCATTGGCATAACACCAGTCGGTACAGGTTTGTACTAACTGCCGCGCTAAACCCCGACGACGGTAATCGGGATGGGTGTAGACGTTCAGGATATAACCCCGATATAGCGAAATATCAAATTGACCGGGCGGCCAATCTATTAACCACAAATCAGAACCAGCGACGGTTACACCTTCGGCATCACAGGCTAACCAACTGAGGTAGACATCACGGCGCATGTGGTCGATTAACCACGGACGAAAAGCTGATTCCATACGAGACAGTGCCTCGGAATCTTTGTTACCCATGTCCTCGAACATCCGACGGCGATGCGTTACAATCTGATCAGTATCCGATGCGGTTGCTTGCCGGATTGTTATTTCGTCTGGCATAGTGATATTCCTAAGGTACAGGTTGGTTTAGGAAGATATGTTAGTCTTAGCGATAAGCATTCGCAAACATTCCAACAATTCATTCAATTGTTTTATGATGTATTGCGGAAATTAATGATTAAGGAATAGGCTCATGTCTGACTCACTGCGTTCGTCACCGAAGTATAAGCCGGTTTCGCTATTTGTTACGTGCATCGTCGATATGATTTATCCACACACGGGTATCTCAGTGGTCGAAATACTTGAACATCTGGGCATCGAGGTTAATTTTCCGATGAGTCAAATGTGCTGCGGACAAGTCGGGTTTAATTCCGGTTTTTGGAACGATGCGCGTGAGGTCGCCAAGAGCTTCTTAACTGCTTTCGCTGACGCGGAAGTGATCGTTGCACCATCAGGTAGCTGCACGTCCATGATCCGGCATTATTACCCTGAGCTTTTCAAAGATGATCCTGAATGGCTGGAACGCGCAACATGGGCAGGCAATATTACGTGGGAATTCACCGAATATCTGGTGGATGGGCTGGGCATTACGGATATTGGCGCGGCATTACCCCCAACCAAAGTAGCCTTTCATGATGCTTGTCACGGTTTGCGGTTGATGGGGCTTAAAAATCAGGCGCGGACACTGGCGAGTGGTGTTGACGGTGTGGAAGTTGTTGACCTGAACGGGCATGACCAATGCTGCGGGTTTGGTGGGTTGTTCGCGGTGAAGATGCCCGAAATTAGCAACGCCATGCTGACGGAAAAGGTCAAGAACATTAACGCAGTCGAGGCCGATGTCGTTATCACAGGCGATGCAAGCTGCCTGACGCAAATGAACGGTGGACTCAGCCGACAAGAATCGGATCGACGCGTACAACACATTGCAGATTTCCTCGCGAGTGGATTAAAAACTGAGAAGGCAAAATCGTCATGATCATTGTAGATATGCACCGTGATATAGCTTATGATGCGATTGACTGTGACCGTGATTACCGCTCGAGCGTGGCGGAGAACCGACGTTTGGAGGCAGGGATTGCTCACCCGCGCCGACGCGGAAAATCAGCTACTGGTTTGCCGGATGCTATCGCAGCGAATATCGCGATAGTGGGTGCGACTCTATTCGTTGAGCCGAAGGATTTTAAGCCATGGGGCGGTTTGAACCCGCTGGCTCACGCGATTTCATCTTACAGCACCCCACAGGAAGCACATGATGTGGCGATGCAGCAGTTGGATTATTACATCCAATTGGCAGCGAACACATCCAATGTGCGGATTATTGACAGCCAAGCCAATCTCAATGAAGTACTGGCAACATGGTCAGAAGGCGCTGATCCGGCTAAGCGGTTGCATGGGATGATTATCCTGATGGAAGGCGCTGATCCGGTGATTGATCCGAGCCAATTTGGGACATGGTATGAGCGCGGTGTGCGTATCCTCGGTACGTCGTGGAGCCGAACACGCTATGCAGGTGGGACGCAAGCACCGGGGCCATTGACTGATTTGGGGCGACAACTGCTCAAAGAGATGGCAAAGTACAACGCGATTCTTGATGTCTCGCACATGGCAGAAGAAGCGTGTATGGAGTCACTTGAGACTTATCCCGGTCCATTGATTGCAAGCCACGCGAACCCGCGCGCGTTTTGTAATACTGACCGGCATTTGACGGACGAGGCGATCAAACTGCTGGCTAAAAGGGACGGCGTGATGGGGTTGGTTCTACTCAATATATTCTGGAAAACGGATTGGAAAACTGGCGAGCCGATTCTTGTGGACCGGATAGCGGATGCGGTCGATTATATTTGTCAGTTAACGGGCAGCAACCGGCATGTGGGCATCGGAACAGATTGGAACGCAGGTATGGGCAATGACGAATATCCAGATGATTTTGACACTGTAGCCGACCTGTGGAAGATTGCGGATGCTTTACGGGAACGGCATTACAGTGAAGCTGATATTGATGCGATTACATCGGGTAACTTTCTGCGAAAACTACGCGAAAGACTGCCGCAATAACGGTTATGACCCAGCGGATTACGCTTGCTGATGTGGTGTGGGCGCTGAATAGGTTCGTGCCTCAAAGTCCAACTTGAAAATGATGATTGATACACCTCATGCACCTTAGCAGAACATGTTAAGGTGTTCTTGATTCGCAATTTACTGCACAAATTGCAGATTTCGCGTAATTTCCGCTGAAATGACCGGCGGGAACACGGGAGCAAAGCGCTGAATTGACATTTTGTGTCGGCGGGTGGCTCGGCTAGTATCGCTGAAATGTCGCATTTGCAGCGGATGGCTCGGGTGTGTCCGCCGCTGTGCAGTTGTTGCATTGGCTGTAGCGGGAACGAGAGAGGAAACCGCCGAAGGTGCAAAAACGAAATGCAGATTGAACCCTAAAGAAGACTTTTAACACAACGACACCCTGATTAAAAGGTACAGAATTAATACCTAGCTACCGGACACTGAACAAAAGAGCGAGGAGGAAGGGGGTGGAAAACATGACAAAAGGCGCTAAGGTTGAGTAACCAAACAACAATCAAAAGCGAGAAATCGTCATGACCTCCATCGGCCTTCCTCAACTGTATAGT
>JBBSBM010000153.1:0-13214 GCA_038251275.1 Aggregatilineales bacterium | reverse complement strand
GCGGTCTTGCGCTCTTTAGCGTTGAACATTCTCAAACAAGACCCCTCTAAAAGCAGTTTGAAGCAAAAGCGCTTTCGGGCTGCTCTCGACAATGATTTCTTGTTTCACTTGCTTACCCAGATTTGATGCGATTACCCTGCAACACCAAGCGCATAATTTGCGTGAGCATTAAAGAATAGCTATAATCCTCATAAATAACCTAGAAAAAGTAAATGCACGATGGAAATATCCGTCGTTTTTTTAATAGTGTTTTGCAAGCGCTTGCAATTTATGACTAATAAGAATAATTCTTCTCTCAAAAGACACGGTGTCACTATCATGGATGTGGCACGCACTTCAGGCGTATCCTACTCAACTGTGTCGCGCGTCCTGAGCGGATACGAGTTTGTCAAGGAATCTACCTATAATCGCGTGATGGAAGCGGTGGAACGGCTCGGCTACGTTGCCAATTTGCAGGCGCGTAGTTTAGCCGGTGGGCGTTCTCGGATTATAGGGCTACTCGTGCCGAATCTGGATAACAGTTACATTGGCACAATTATGAGTGGCATCGATCAAGAGTTGGTACGCGCCAACTACGAACTGATGTTGTATACAACCCACCGCCGTGCAGGTAAGGAATCGCTATATGTCAAAACGATTGCCAATGGATTGACAGAAGGTTTGCTGCTAATCGCCCCGGTAGTTCCGACGACCTATTTGGAGGCGCTGCGTGAGCAGAATTTCCCCTATGTTCTAATTGATCAAGCGGACTCTACGGAAAGCAGTAGTGTTGTTGAATCAACCAATTGGCAAGGCGCATATGAAGCCACATGTTACCTAGTCGGGTTGGGACACACGCGGATAGCCTTTATTACGGGCGCATCCGTTGTCCGAAGTGCCGGAGACCGTTTGCGAGGCTATCAGGCAGCCTTGGCCGATAGCAATATTCCACTTAAAGCAGAATTAATTGTCGAAGGCGATTTTCAACAGCGATCCGGCTACGAAGCCACCAAACGGCTGTTGCAAAACGCAGACCCTCTACCAACAGCCATTTTTGCATCTAATGATTTGTCAGCTTTCGGCGCAATGGATGCTGCACGCGAAAGTGGCCTCCGTATTCCTGACGATATTTCCATTGTTGGCTTTGATGATACCCCTCAAGCATCTCTCGTGTACCCCAAGCTAACGACCGTTCGCCAACCGCTCGAACAGATGGGGCGAGTCGCTGTCAAAATGCTATTGGAGCAAATCGAGGATCGAAGCCATCCGCCACAACGCGTTACGCTGGCGACAGAACTCATCATTCGCGATTCGTGTGGGCCAAACCAGCCACAGATGAGAAACGAGCATGGGAAACCAGTTGAAAAGAATAGGAGGCCGCCTATTGCGAACAAATAATACCGTTTTCGGATTAAGTACTCATTTCTCAATTGTTTGAAAAATATTGGAGGAACAAATGTCAAAAGAGATTAGTCGTCGCGATTTTATAAAGTTACTTTCTGCTAGCACCGGCGCTTTCGTGCTTGCGCCATCGGGAATACTTTCTCTTCCTGAAGGAAGCGCTGAAGCCAAGGCAGCATTAGCCCAAGTACCGGGTACTTTCCCTCGCGAGGAAACGCTGATTGCAAGAATCCTCACAGGGCGTGTCGGTACACCGGACAACTTCAACCAATGGGTTGGCTGGAAATGGCAGGATCGTGGCTTGCAGAACCTCGCTGATGAACCGCTGTGGTCAGTAGACTTTGCCACCGGGAATATCATCAATGGCGTTGCAGACGGCGATGCTAAGTACAGCGCAGATTTCATGAGCCTCACAGTTCCGCTTCGTAAAGGTGTTGCTTGGTCAGATGGAGAACCTTTTACCGCTGCCGATGTGGTCTATACCGTCGAAAGCCTGATCAAATATGAGGGATTCAACGACCACAGCTTTTTTGTCGATAATATCGACGCAGTCAGTGCCGTAGATGATTACACAGTCGAATTTAAGCTAAAGCAGGCTAACTCACGCTTCCACACGCACTTCCTCGACCGATGGGGCTGCACCCGGTTCTTCCCCAAGCACATCTTCGAGAAGGAAGCAGACCCAGTGCAGTTCACCTTCAATCCGTATGTAGGCTGCGGTCCATACAAGCTGCACAGCTTTGATCCCCAAGGGAGTTGGACGGCTTGGGAAAAACGCGCAGATTGGGACAAGAGTCCGACCGGCATCATGTATGGTGAGCCTAAGCCCAAGTATATTATCTATCAGTACTTTGGCGATGAAAGCGCACAAATTTTGGCTCAATTGACGCACCAATTGGATGCGGCAGAACTGTCAGCCGATGGCCTCAAGGCGCTGTTAGCACAGTCGGAGTCTTCTCGCGCCTACCAACCGACCTTCCCCTTCGTGGTTAATAACGACCCCGCCATTACCGGCGTCCTCTTTAATACCGCCAAGCCTCCATTTGATAAGGTTGATGTTCGCTGGGCACTGACTCTAGCGATTGATATTGTGGAGTACACAAGCATCGCTGTCGATTCTTCGGGTACGTTGAGTCCGGTACATATCCCGCACCTTGGCCCATACCCTGCGGATTACATCGCCCCCATGCAAGACTGGCTGAAATCCTTCACGATTGATGTTGGCAATGGCGAAACCTTTGCACCCTATGACGCTACTGCGCCGAAGCGCGTTGCAGATTATGCCAAGAGTCGGGATTATGAATTCCCTGATGATCAGGCCTTTATTGATAAGACATTTGGATTGGGCTGGTATAAGTACGCCCCGGACATCGCCGAGAAACTGCTGGTTAAGAACGGTTTCTCGAAGAATGCGGATGGTAAGTGGCTGCTACCAGACGGCACTCCTTGGAAGATCTCATTCATGTGCGGCACGGTACTTTCCAACCACGATGCGCGTAATGCCGCCGCTGCTGTGCAGCAGTGGAAGAAGTTCGGCATCGATGCTGAGGTATATAACACCGAAAACGGAGATGGTTTAGGTGCTACCGGCGACTTCGATGTGAGCGGTGCATGGCCTGCTCAAGAACCCTGGGGTGCAGGACCTGATCTTTATCGCGTGCTTGACCGCTGGAATTCTGCCTATAAGAAACCTGTTGGAGAGCGCACACAGGGCATTTACTCGCGTTGGTCAAGCCCGGAGATGGATGGAATTATCAAGAATTTGCGCGAGATGGATCCCTTCAAGACCGATGATGTCATTGCTGCCGGAATCGAAGGTCTTAAAGAAGCGGTCAAGAATATGCCGGGCATTCCAACCTACGGTTATATCGGCTTTGTCGGCTGGGACGAGACCTATTGGACTAATTGGCCCGGCAGCGAAAACGCTTACAACGAGCCTTATACCCACTGGCCCAATTTCAAGTACACCACCCCATTCCTGAAACCCACTGGCAAGTAAGGTATTTCAGGATTTAGTTCGAGCACGTTAAGAGTTTCTCTGGGCGGATTGTCCGCCCAGAGGAGCCTGTTTTTACTTTGTTAGTGGTGTGTACTTATAAAGGTTATAGAGGTAAGAGGGTAAAACCGTGACATTTGTGAAACGATATCTCATCCCTCGTCTGATTCAATATGTTTTAGTGATTTGGGTGGGTATCACTGTTGTTTTTCTGATTCCAAGACTCACCCCGAATGATCCTGTTATGAGAATGATCGGTGAGATGAGAGGGCGCGGTTCAACATTGGAACCGGGCGCGATGGATGGCATCATTCATGATTTGACCGAAATGTACGGCTTGGAAGGCTCGTGGCTCGATCAGTACGGGTCTTTTTGGGGTAGATTGATTCATGGTGATTTCGGCGTTTCGTTTTTTCAATTTCCCGCACGCGTGAGCGATCTCATCGCCACCGCCGCACCATGGACTTTGGGTCTCCTGTTGACCACCACCGCCATCTCGTGGATATTCGGCAATATCATTGGCGGTTTAGCGGGTTACTATACACGTAGGCGGTGGTCTCGAACTTTGGATGCGGTTGCCATGGTAATCCGACCGCTGCCCTATTACATCTTCGCCTTCGCATTGCTCCTCCTTTTTGCTTATTTCGTGCGCTGGTTCCCCATTACCGGAGGGGCATCATTAGGCGCTTTACCCGCTTTCACATGGGACTACATCAAAGATGTTCTCTGGCACGCAATTTTGCCTGCTATCTCGTTGACCGTTTTGGGAGGGTGTGTCACATTCCAAACGATGAAGCTGCTGGTACAGAATGTGAATTCGGAAAATTTCGTCCAGTATGCCAAGCTGGGTGGTGTCACAGAAAATCGCATCGTCGGCAAGTACATCATTCGTAATGCCTTACTACCGCAAATCACTGGTCTAGCGCTTTCGCTCGGGCAAATCTTCAGCGGGGCATTGATTACAGAGATTGTTTTTGGTTACCCCGGCTTAGGGGGATTGCTTTTTAGAGCCATCATCAATGGTGATTATAACCTGATTATGGGGATCACTATTCTTTCTATCGTGGGCATCACAACAGCGATTCTGGTCGTCGACCTGACTTATCCCTTGTTTGACCCAAGAGTAAGATACATTTAGGAAATCAGCTTCATGAAAATTCTCAAAGATTTATTTAAAGACTATCGATTCAGTTTCAGCTTCATCGTACTGGTAATCATTGTGATCATGGCGCTCCTTTCCTTTTTCTCGCCTTATGACCCTACGTTATGGAATGTTGTTCCAAGAGATATGAAGCCTTCGGCTAAGTACATACTGGGTACCGATTCGAACGGGCAAGATATTTTCTGGCAAGCCACTTTTGCGGTACGCAATTCCTTGATCATATCGCTTATATCCGGACTGGTTTCCAGAGTGATCGCCGTCTTAGTAGGTATGGTCGCCGGATATAAAGGAGGCTCAATTGATCGCGTGCTGATGTTCATTGGTGACAGTCTTCTGGTCGTACCCCTCTTCCTGATTTTCGTCATGATTGCCATGATGGTGCGAGATCGTATGAATCTCGTGGTATTAGGATTGATGTTGGCACTCTTCGGTTGGGCATGGGATGCGCGCCTGATTCGCTCGATGGTTCTAAGTCTCCGTGAACGAGAGTTCACGATGACTGCCATCCTTTCAGGTACCGGAACGGTCAAACTCGTACTAAAAGAATACTTACCGTTTACCACGCCTTTGATCTTCTCGACGTTGATCAACAATATGTCGTGGGCTATTGGGTTAGAGATCACCCTAGCAATCCTTGGATTGGTTAATCTAAACATTCCCACCCTCGGCACGATGCTCAATTGGGCGCTCTTTTACCAGTCGATTCTATTAGGACGCTTGTGGTGGATTCTGACTCCAGTCATTCTTTCACTTTTCATGTTTATTGCTCTCTACTGGCTTTCGGTCAGCATTAGCGAATACCTTGATCCTCGTACACGTATCCAGCGGGTTGGAGCTTAGGGAGAAGCAAACATGGCAGAAACAAAACAAACCGTACTGCGAACTGAACATCTGAAAGCCTTCTACTTGCTAGAAGTGCAAGGCACACAGAAGACCGTTAAAGCCGTTAACGATGTGGATTTGAAAATTTATGAAGACGAAATCTACGGCATTGCGGGCGAAAGCGGCTGTGGAAAGACTACCTTGCTAAAAACGCTTTTCAATGAAGTTGTGCCTCCGCTCAGGTTGATCGATGGCAAGATGTACTACCGTATCGGCACACAAGAAGTTGATGTCACTGAAATGAGTGCGGAAGAAAAGCGAAAGCTGCGCATGGAGTACATCTCGTATATTCCTCAAGGTTCGATGAGCGTGTTCAATCCTGTGCTCAAAATAAAAGGAACCTATGAGGACTTCATCGGCAGCCATGTCAACGGGCAAAGCCGCGAAGAAATCTTCGAATTAGCTCGCAAGCGAATTTTGGAACTGGGCTTACCCAAAAACGTTCTCGATGTCTATCCCCACCAATTGTCGGGCGGAATGCGACAGCGCGTGACCATCGCGCTGGCTTCTTCCTTGAACCCGCGCATTATGATTGGCGACGAACCGACCACAGCGCTAGACGTGGTTGTACAACGCGGCGTTATTCAGATGTTGAAGGAAATCCAGAAGAATCTGAAAAATACGATCATCTTAGTCACTCACGATATGGGCGTACATGCTAATATCGCTGACCGTATTGGCATCATGTATGCTGGCAAAATTGTTGAAGAGGCGACCACTGAACAGATCTTTGCTGAGTCGGTGCATCCTTATACCCAATTTTTGATTAACTCGCTGCCCAAGTTCGGCGATAAGAGTGTGCGCGCCAGTGTACCCGGCAGTCCACCTTCCTTGGCAGACCTGCCGAGCGGTTGCCCTTTCCACCCGCGCTGCCCGCATGTCAAAGATATTTGCCGCCAGCAAATGCCAGACTTTACTCATCTGGATGAAAATCATAAAGTCGCCTGCTGGTTAGTTGGAGAAGGACAACATGGATAAGCTGCTTGAGGTAAATGACCTTTCAAAACGATATACCCAAGGCAATCTAATCGCCAGAGTTACACTGACAGCAGTAGAACATGTCAGCTTTTATATCAAACCAGCCGAAATCTTTACTTTAGCAGGCGAAAGTGGTTGTGGAAAAACCACGACGGCGAAGATTATCCTCGGGTTTGAGGAAGCTACCTCCGGTGCAATTCTCCATAACGGAAAACGACAGACTCCTCATCAGAAGCCTTGGATCACCGAAGGCGTGCAAGCAATCTTCCAAGATCCGTTCAGTACGTTCAACCCGATGCGTACAGTTGATTCCTATTTTCACGAAACCGTCCAGAACTATCGATTAGCCAATTCAAAACAGGATGCCGTTGATCGAATCGATAAAACACTGCGTTTAGTAGGTCTCACCTACAAGGAATTTGCCGGGAAATATCCGAATGAATACTCTGGTGGGCAGCTCCAGCGCATCTCAATCGCCCGAGCACTCTTAACCGATCCGAAGCTGCTTATCGCTGATGAGCCGGTTTCAATGGTCGATGCCTCCTTGCGGATGTCGATTGTCAATTTGTTTAAACAGCTCAGGGATGAACTGGGCGTAAGCATCCTCTATATCACGCATGATCTAGCGACGGCCTATTATGTCAGCGACCGTATCGCCATTATGTTCCGGGGCAACATTATCGAAATGGGGACAGTGGAAGAGGTGTTGATGAATCCGAGGCATCCGTACTCAAGGCTGCTTCGCGATTCTATCCCGCAAGCAGATCCCAACAAACGCTGGACTTCAACGGTCACATTGGCTGAATTAGAACATGAAGAGTATCTCAGAAAGGGCTGTAAATTTGCGGGCCGGTGTCCTGATGTCATGGATATTTGTAAGGGTGTTGTGCCAGCCGATATAAAGATTGATGATGTACTCGTAAAATGTCATCTATATGCCGAAAAAGAGGAGGTTTAGGATTTTCTCCAGATATTATAGTGGGCATGAGTAAGAGTCTTTGCTATTTCCCTGCTGCAAGCAGATTGTGTTTTTTCGAAATACGAAGATTAGGATGCGATGAGCGGGAAACTTGGGGCTGATGAAACTGCTCCGGTGTTTGTTGCTAAGTTTTCGGCTGGTCTCATCACCATTGGGGATTCTGTCAATTGACGAGAGTGCCAAATCCGAATTCATCCAGCATGGCTGAAGTCAAGTTATTAAGAAGCCGATGTGTCAGAAACCTTCACTCGCAGCTTGATCGCTAGATTTTTGATGTTTTACTTGACTTCAAAATGAATTTCAATGGCAATGAGGAGTCATCGAAATGTTAGGCAACAATAAAATCATTATTGACTACGGCAAGGAAGGTGAACCGCTGAACCCGTATTGGCGGGTATGCGTCGGTGGTGGGCGCGTTGCCGAAGCCCTGCGAGCGGATTTTCAAAAACATCTGGAACTCGTCCAACGCGAGATGCCCTTCAACTACATCCGCATGCACGGTCTGTTCCATGAAGACATGATGGTCTATCGTGAAGAGAACAGCCAACCCATCGTTAATTGGCAATATGTCGATCTGGTATACGATCATTGGCTCTCTATTGGGATTCGTCCGTTTGTCGAACTCGGTTTTATGCCTTACGATCTGGCAAGCGGTGAGGAGACCGTTTTCTGGTGGAAAGGTAATATCACCCCACCTAAAGATTGGGAGCGATGGAACTGGTTTATTGAGCAATACGTACGCCATGTCATTGAGCGCTATGGACTGACCGAAGTGCGTCGCTGGTATTTCGAGGTGTGGAACGAACCGAGCCTGCATGTCTTTTGGAAAGACGCCGATTTTGCCGCCTACATGCAACTCTACGAGCATACCACTCGCATCATCAAGAACATCGACTCCAAACTCCGGGTCGGTGGGCCATCTAGCCACGGGTTTGGCGAGCATATAGGTGAGCCGCCATGGGGTAAGGAGTTCTTGGCAGCATGTACCGAGCGCAACCTGCCGCTCGATTTCTTTTCTACTCACCCTTACCCCACATTCTATCCAGTAGATTTGGAAGGACTCGGTTATATGACTTGGGATGGCCCTGATCGTCTGCTAGCGGATGTACGCGGATGTGATCAGATTTTACGTACATGGGCCAATCCTCATATTGAGCGCCACTACACTGAATGGAGTTCTAGCCCCAGCCCTCGCGATCCTGTTCATGATACGGCTTTTATGGCTTCGTTCATTGTGGACAACAACTGGAGGGCACGGGGTCTGATGAATTCATTGTCATTTTGGGTAGTCAGCGATATTTTTGAAGAAGGTCGCCAAGGTGATACGCCGTTCCATGGGGGCTTTGGGTTGGTTAATGTTCAAGGACTAAAAAAGGCATCGTATCACGGCTACTGGTTTCTTTCTCGCCTGGGGAATGAAATATTGGCCGAAGGTGATGGGTATGCAGCCACCCGTCATACCGATGGGACAATCGCCATCTTGTTGTGGAACTACTGCCATTACCGCGATGACGCCAACGACAGCCGGTTATTAGCCTCCGCCAAACCGCACGAAATTTATGATTTGTTTGCCATTCAACCTGTGCACGAATATCAGCTGAATGTGAATGGCGTTGGGGCATCTGTTCGCCTTCAAATCACCTGTTTCGACCGCCAGCATGGCAGTGTTTACGACGCTTGGGCAACCATGGGTGCACCACAGCACATCCTTCCCGCTGATCTGGAAGTACTACGTCGTCGCATGGAATTAGATGTAACGGTAGAACGCATTTCCACACCAGATGGTAGCCTTGAATGGGCTACCAGCGTCTCACCGTTTGGTGTAACTCTTATAGAGATCAGCACGGCAGGTGCTGACAGCTAGCCAAAATATACTAGTAATGGGAAGAACCTAATGCTCCCTCACTGGATACAAAATGATTTACAAGCTCACCTTACGCACTTGACCCTCATCCTAAATCCTTCGCCCTCAGGGCGAAGGACTTTCAAACAGCTGAATGGTTTGTCATGAGGGAGCTATGTAAGAAAATAATGCCCGTGCGTAAGGTGAGTTACAAGTTAATGGTGTGCGCCTGCACTACTATCGCACCGGCAATACAGATAAACGTCCTCTGGTGTTAGTTCAAGGCTTTTCGGATAACGGCCTCTGTTGGACTCCCACAGCGCGCAATCTTGAATCTGAATATGATGTGATCATGCCCGATATGCGTGCACATGGTCTTTCGGGGCGCATACAGCCCGGTCAAAATGTCGACATGGCTGCCGACTTGGCAGGACTCATCCGTATCTTGGAGTTGAGCAGCCCAGTTATATGTGGGCACTCGATGGGTGCGATGGTCACCTATCAAACTGGGGTTCGCTTCCCAGAATTGACCAGTGCGCTGGTTTTGGAAGACACACCTTGGTGGTTACATCAGCCGGACCAGACCTTGCCAACCGGCAAATATGTTGAACCTCCCATCGCGAAATGGGCAAAGAATCTCGCCAACCAGACCTTAGATGGGTTGCTGTACCCGATGTGTGAGTCCAAAAAGCAACTTGATCCATCAATAATAGATACAATGGTAGATAGGATGCACTCTCAGGAAGTCAATTGGTTGACGAGCATCCAAAATATCGCTCAGCCAGTATTGCTCTTCGCCGGCAATCCGGTGTTTGGGGGGATCATGACTAAGGAGGTCGTAGCGCAAGTTCGCCAGTTGAACCCCAAAGTGACCATCGTCAACTTTCCTGATGTAGGACACCTTATCCGATTTGACAAATACGCCGCTTTTATGGATGCCTTGTGGGCATTCCTGAAGCAGCTTCGGTAAAACAATACGAAAAAGCTTCATAACTCAAGTGTTTCTCCTAAGTACGACTTTCGAAACCATAGCGGGATGTATGCCGTAGAAATGGCTTTGGTTTTAGCCAAACTGCTCCTCGCCGCCGGCCGATTACTTCGTTGCTATCCGATAGTGTGACCCAAGAATCCAGTAGCGCTGCTGAGTTTAATCTTTCGTAAAAGCCTGAATATGTACCAAAACCTCAGTTCGGAATAAGAAACTGCTTTTAAAGGGCGGTAGGACAGCACTAAGTGGTGGAGCATAGTTTGAAGCCCTCACCACCTTCCATACCTACCCCTGAAAGATCCCTCTTATCCACCCTTCGAACCTTTGTTTAGTGTCCGGTAGCTAGATAGAAATTCGTCCAGTTTCAAAGAAAGCAGGCAACAAGCTCACCTGCTAAGTGGTGACTCAAGAAAATTTCGATGAATTTTGACCGACTGACTCATTATGACCCTTAAAAGCCTCAAATTTAGAGCTGTATCTTGAACTATGGTCATCTATAAAGCAATACTCTTGCTTAACAAGACTACCCTAGACGTGAGTTACTAACTCACCTTACGCAGCAAGCTGAATCGGTTGGAATTGACGAAGGGTAGCAAAAGCCGAATGCAAGGCAGCCACATACAATTTGGTTTTGAGAGCGAAGTGATTGAGATGAGTGGCTTTGCGCAACCATTCCAACTTGATATAAGCGCATAAGGCAGCAAAGAGATGATTGGTTTGGGTGGTGACGGTCTGGGTAGGTGACTTTTCGAGAGAGGCATTTTGCTTGAGGGACGTATGGTAGGGTTCCACGTTCCATCGTTTACGATAGATGGTGGTCATCTGGTCAACGATCAGGGAGCAATCACTCGACACCAAATTCTTGTCAAGTCCCCAATTATTGAAGACAAGTGTCTGAGAAGGAATGGGCAGCAAAGGCAGGCGGTGGCATCTTGAGAGCGGTGTGGATGCGATGATGGTTGTAGTAATGGATTTGATGATGGATGGACTCGAAGAACTCACCCACACTATCAAAGCGGTTCATGTCACCAAACTCAGCCTTAAAACGACCATAAAAGGATTCTTGGTGACCATTTTGCCAGGGAGAAGCCACATCACTGACCGAGATTTGGATAGCCTGTTGCTGGAGATAGTGGGTGCAGCGATGTGCCATAAACTCGTTGCCTTGGTCGGAATGAAAAATCAACGGTTTGACTCCCATAGCCAGTGCCTGCTGGATCGTCGCTAGCACGAGCTGACTGTCGTGATGCTTGCCAATGCGGTGAGCCATGATTTGTCGAGTAGCACGGTCTTCAATCGTTGCCAGATACCAGATTGTGCCCTGATAGACCAGGCGGCTCACGTCGCTACACCACACCTGATGGGGCTGCGTGATGGTCTTCATCTCTTTGATCAGGTTGTGATAAGGATGAGGCGTTGTCGAGCAGGTCGTGTAGTGCTTGGATCGTCGCCGTGGAGGACGCAATTTGAACAGCGCCATCACCCGCTGGGCACGCTTGTGGTTGATGCCCAGATGCAGCGCTACCCGGCGATGACCATAGGCCGGATGCTCACGATGCACGGCTTCAATCCGGTGTTTGAGTGCTAGGTCTTTGCTCGGCTGCCGTCGCTGTCGATAGCTGTTTTTCCGACTAATGCCCACTGCATCGGCGCAAAGCGTTTTTTGCTTCGATTGCCGCACTATTTCGACTTTTTTTGAACGTGCATCGTCAGCGTGAGTTCGCCACCCAAACGCTTCAGTTCTTCGTTCTCACGTTTCAGCTTGTTGAAGTCCAGCATTGAAACGACCGATTCACCCGTGTCCTGCCGAAGCCAGCCCTAGATGGTTTTGCTACTGACGGCATACTGTGCCGATAAATCCACCACCCGCTCACCGGACTGTATTTTACCGATGATCTCTTCCTTGATTTCTTTCGCAATCCGATGCCTCATTTGGATACCCTTTTTGAGCTTCATTATCCCAGACTTTTGTCTTATTTTATGGGGTACCGATCAGGTCAAGCCGTACCCATTGACCGTTACGTTTAGTGGCTTGGCTCAAGGCAACCTTGCGATTAGCCTTCAGTGGCATAATAAAGTCTTTATCCAAATTATGCTTGATGAACATCATATTCTCGGCAGCGCTGTACCACACATCGCTCAAAACGTACTTGAATGGAATGTGGTTGTGTTGAGCAGTGGTCAACAAGGCACGATAATACTCGTTTTTGCTGATGGGCGAACGCCGTTTTTGTTTGCCTTCTTTTTTATCGATGTAATATTCGGTTTTAGCGACAATCCTAAATCCAACCGGCAGCGAGTAGCCGCTGGCATGGTACAAACAGCTCACGAAATTGATGCCTTTGACACTTCGATCTTGGCAGTGGTCGTAGTGCCAGCAAATAATCTCATTCTGGTCTGTGTAAGGCTTTTCAGCGATACTATCGTCTATGATGATGACCCCATCCTCTTGCTCAATTTGCCGCACATAGGGTTTCACTATCTGCCACAAATCGGCAGCACTCCATTCTTCCTTCGACAGCAACCGCTGTATCTGATCATGATTGACACTGCCTCCCAACAACTCGGCCAAGCCCGTTCCTGTTGTTTGACCAAAGGCACTAATGAGATAATCGCTATAGATATCGAGCAGTTCTTTGTTTTTCATCCCTTTAGTTTATCTCATCCCTGCGTAAGGTGAGTGAATGATTAATAGAAGCTGCATATTTCCCGGTGATATAGGCCTCTCCGTTCCCACAGGCATAATCTTCTTTCTCTGGTTTTGACCAGAATGTCCATTTTTCTTCTAGCGCACGAATGATGTAGCCTGCCACATTCTTGCAGTTTTGGTCTTTTGCATGTTTGATGATCTCTGCTACACGCCCGTGACCATGCTTTTCGATGAGGTGCTTCGCTTTAAGGTATTCAACTCCGAAATTTCCGAGTGACACGAGAATTTCTTTTTTCTCTTCGCTTTCAGTGTCCACAACAGCAGCAGAATAGCTGTTGTGTTGTATAGCCTGATCG
>JBBSBM010000152.1:0-13242 GCA_038251275.1 Aggregatilineales bacterium | reverse complement strand
GTCGAGATTCATCGCACTGACCAAAGATGGATGCCCCGCTCGCCTGCCATGGTCGCTGGTTTGACTGACCATCTCTGGTCTATTCGTGAGATCTTAACTTCTGTCCCTATTCCTACCAACAGCCTCTAGGGAGACTACCGAAATCTTAGCTCAAAATTAAAACTACTGTCTCCGAAAAACGATACAATTGTGCGTCTACCATCCGCAAAAAGGAATTTTCGAATGTCATTTCAAATCGTCCACCATATGGCAGCAATTGATCAATCAGCTAATCCGCCTAACTCGCTGCGGGCAGTACGAGCTTCATTACAGGCGCAGGCTGCGGTCATTGAAGTGGATCTTACACCACTTTCTGCCAATGATTTCTTGCTTGTTCATGATCCTTTTTTGGAGTCAGAAACCAGCGGACAAGGTAAAGTCAACGAGTGTACACCTGAGCAAACCCTCTCCTATAAGATTAAACATCGGGGTACAATAACTGAACATCCTCCTGCCCTTTTAAGCCAAGTCGTCGAAGCTTTTCTTGCAGCAGCAGGAACAACTAGACTGCAACTAGACTACAAATCGGTATACCCATCGACCAACGATGAACCATTACGGCGTCTTGCCCGTTTGATTGAGCCTCTCGGCAAGCACGTCATTGTCAGTACGGGTGCGGATTGGCATTTGCGTAAGCTTCAACAGATCGCTCCATGGCTCGAAATTGGCTTTGACATTGGTTTTTATCTCGATTGGCGTGATCCTTTATGGAAGGAAGAGCCGCGTAACCCACCCTATCATCGGGAAGTATATGGCTACCATGATGACCACATTTTGGCGCACGAAAAAATATTACCCGCTGCCGATTATTTAGCAGAACGCTGTGAACAGCTTTTGTGTGCGGTTCCGACAGCCCAAATCTGGTATGTCAGCCATCATTTACTGGCGCAGTGTTTAAATGATGGTTTTAATATGGCTAAATGGCTGCATGAACATCATGTCAAACTCGACGCATGGACACTCGATGTAGATAAACCCGCAGCACTGGCAAATGCTAGTCGCTTGCGTGATGCCGGCGTTGATCTATTTACCACCAATACACCGAATGCTCTAGCGTCATATTTAAAGGCTTAAAGTCATGCGCCTGTATATCATCCGCCACGCTGATCCCGACTATGAAAACGACAAACTAACCGCTGCCGGTGAGCTAGAAGCTGCCGCTTTAGCCAAACGCCTCGCATCCTATAATTTGGATGCTATTTATTCATCGCCGATGCCGCGTGCTCATATGACCGCACAGTACACAGCCGATTTACTCAAACTTAAAGTCAATATTGAACCGTGGGCGATTGAAGTTCAAGGCTGGCATTATGCCCCTATTGTGGAAGAAGGCGAAGCTATTCCAGTTTGGGATATACCCGGCGAAATTCTACGCGCAGACCCAGCCTTTTTTGACATTGATCGCTGGGGCTACACACCGCCACTGGATTCGGAGCGTATACGCAAGGATTATGCAGCCTTAGGTGCTGCCACTGACGAACTGATCTCTCGCTATGGGTATGTACATGAAGGACGACGCTACCGCATTGTGGAACAGGATAAACGACAAATTGCGCTGTTCTGTCATAACGGGACAGCACTCGCCATGCTTGCCTATCTTTTATGCGCGCCACCACCGCTCATTTGGTGCAGCTTCTGGCATGCCCCTAGCGCCGTCACCACTATTCTGTTTGAGGAACGGGGTAACGAGTGGGCAATACCGCGCGCACTTACTGTAGGTGATGTTTCGCACTTGTATGAAGCCCGCTTACCTGTCCAACCGCGTGGCATTCGTGGCAATTATCGCTAAGCGGATTACCCTATTACTTTATTGTCTTTATCAACGGGGATGATAAGCTATCATCCCCGTTGAATGAACGGTCATCGAGTGGGGTTCTTCAACTTTGCTTTTCCAGCCGCATATTTGCCGTCTAGATTAGTGTGTTTCCGAATGGTTACTTGAACCCGCTAAGAGTTGAAGCTGCGATTCAAATTCAGGTTTGGTTATGATGGTGAGCAAGTCCCCCGCTTGCAGTTTCGTCTGCCCATGCGCGGTAACAGCACTTCCATTATGATTAACTGAGGCTACCAATGTTCCTGTAGGCCAATCAACATCTTTGATCAATATCCCATCAAGAGAAGATCCCTCCTCAACCCGCATTTCAATGATGTGGTTTCTGGAATAAATGGCAAGTTTAGCTTGACCAAACTTAAATGCGCCTTCCAATTTATGCTTAAGCGCCAAGTCATATGAACGCAGTAAATCTCGACGCCTCAATAAACCGACGACTTGTCGAGGGTTATCGCTGGCGACTACTGGCAAACGACCAAGGTCACGAGCGCCGATAATCTGCATAGCATTTGCCATCGGATCATCTTTGGTAACAGTAACCACATCGCGAGAGCAAAGATCGCTCACATGCAAAAGACTTAAGTCTTTTTCCTCTTGAGCTCTGGAAAGATCCTGAAGCGTAACGATTCCATACAAAAGGTCGTTGTCATCAAGGACAATCAAACCATGCGTATTGGTTTTCGCAAACTCTGCCGCAAGTTGACTGGCAGGCAAACTTGCGCGCACCGTCTGTGGGTCAGTCGACATAGCCTCACTGACTGTGATGGTTTGCATTAAATCAATGTCGCGTCCTTGTGAAAGCCGAATGCCTTTTCGTGCTAATCCATAATGATAAATCCCATCTGGTGCGAGACGTTCGGTCACAAAAAGACAGACTGCTACCGTCAACATAATTGGTAGAATGAGGTTGTAGTCATTAGTCAATTCAAACAGTAGCAAAACGGCTGTAATCGGTGATCGAATTACGCCGGTCATCGCAGCTGCCATCCCCGCCATCGCATAAGCTGCCGGATTTGCCGCAAACTCACGTGGAAAAATCTGGTTGACAATTTGTCCAAAGGCACTGCCCAAAACTGCTCCAACAAAGAGCGAAGGCGCAAACATTCCGCCGACAAATCCTCCGCCGAGACTGACCGTCGTAGCAACAATCTTGGCAACACCTAAAAGGATTAACAGGCCAATCGTCAATCCAGCATCATTATTATTCAGCACCAAGTTCATGGTGGGCTGACCGGTTCCCATTACTTGCGGGAGGAAAACAGCTATCAATCCCACAACCAAACCTGCACACATTGTCTTGACGGGGACAGATATTGAAAGATGATGCCAAAAATCATGCTGCCAGTAGAGGACACGAATGAATAATGCCGAAACAAAGGCAATCAAAATCCCGAGTAGAATATAAAGTAGGATTTCTTGTGGCCCGCCTAGTGCGTAAATACGAATCCCAAGTTCAGGCGGTCCCACTTCAATTGCAGTAGTGAACACAGAGGCGATTACGGCTGCTAGTACGACAACCCCAAACGCGCCGGTGGAAAAATCACCAAGAACAACTTCTAATGCAAAAAATACACCTGCAATTGGCGCTCTAAAAACCGAAGCAATACCACTTGCTGCGCCTGCTGCCACCAACAAACGAACACGGTCATCCGAAAGCCGGAGCTTTTGCCCTAACAAAGAGCCAAGATTTGCACCGATTTGAACGCTCGGATCTTCAGGGCCAACTGATGCACCCGCGCCGATGGAGAATGCTGCTAGGGCCGCTTTAATAGGCATACGGCGATAACGGAGGCGGCCGCCCGCTAAGGCTACAGACTCCATAATACCTGCGACACCATGATGTCGCTCAACCCCAACAAAACGATCAACCAGAAGACCGACAATCAAACCTGCCAGTCCAAGCAAAGGAACAATCACCCATGGGCCAAGACCCTCAAGTACATGTGCCACAATTCCTTCACGGTAGATACTCTGGAAAAATTCGATACCATGACGAAACAACCAAACTCCGGCTCCTGTCGTAAGGCCAAGGACGACGGCCAGTATCAGTAGAATCGTACTTTCAGATAGTCGACCCAATATAGGCCATGGATATGTAACTAACTTCCTCATTGCCGCTCATTTCTCAACTTGATTAACCAATTCAGCGCCTCTCGACGCGATTCAAACAGTTTCCAGTGTGCTCCGTGATTACCATTTACATTTAATAAATGAGAGGTGATAAACAGGTTTACGATAACATCCTTATTGGGTGAAACATAAGCGATATAGCGTTCTAGATCAGGACGAAAGTCATAAAGATCATCCAACCGTTCAGTCATGGGTTTATCGAACGGGAACTGACCAATTTTATGTAAATCGTGCATCAGCAAACAGGTTTGTTTAGCGGGCCAAGCACTAAGAATGTCCTTCACGTTAGCAGCCCAACTTTGGATGGTGACTGGATTATTGTTCTGTATATTATAAATATACAATGTACCATCGGCGGAGCATTCTCGAACTAATCCTGCTGCGATATGCTGAATAGTAAATGGATTTAAGTCTGACACGGATACTGCCTCTTTTCGCGATTATCTTGCTCTTTAAGCATAAGTCGCGTGCTCAGAATGAGCCTTAAACCTTCTTTATCCGAACCTTAAGGCAACCTTAAGCAGTGTCTTTTTTGATAATCGGCAAGCGCAATAGGAATGAAGCACCCTCATGTATATTACTATCTACTGTCAATGTTCCGCCATGAGCCAAGGCCAATTGTTGCGCCAGCGCTAATCCAATTCCCATACCCTGATGATTTCCCACCTGTTTCGGACTCCGATAAAACATTTTGAAAATACTTTGATATTCTGTGGCATCAATTCCGGGTCCGTTATCGGTTACAGCCAAGCGTATGCTGACGGGGTTTCCATTCTGATATTCGGTTATCACACGCACATTAATGCGACCGTTAGGGGGTGTGTACTTATACGCATTGTGTATAAGATTCGAGACAATTTGATGTATGCGAGCAGGGTCAGCTTGAATGATGGGTAACGAGGAATCAATTTCATATTCTAGCTGGATATTTTTTTGTTTGACTAAGTAAGCATAAGCGCGACAAACTGATTCTATCATTTCGCCAATATGCATCTGTTGTAGTTGTAAAGCTGGTGTGCGTACTTGCGTTTCTCCTAAGAGCACGAGGTCATCCAAAAGCCGGCGGAGTTGTTCCACCTCAACATTTATACCTTCTGCCAAATCTACGCCCAGCTCAGGGTCGGAGACAGCTCCAGCCTGGAGCGCCTGAGAAGCAGCTTTGATCGCTCCAAGTGGTGTACCAAGTTCATGTACAAAACTAGCTAATAGACTTCGCCTGCTTTGCTCAGTTTCATAGAGTCGCCGCGACAGTTGGTTAAAACTTTCGGCTAAAGCTTTTACCTCTGTGGGGCCTTCTTCAGGAATGTGTTGTGGCGGCAACTCCGGGGAAAGTTTGGTTACAGCTTGGGTCAGATGGCGAAGCGGCAAGCTTAAGGAATTTGCCAGCACAAGAGCGAGTAATACAGCAAGAATGATTGCGACTAAAAGCGAAATCAAGATGAGTCCCCAAACAGGGCTAAGCTTATCTTCGATACTTCGCAAATCGTGAGAAAGACGAACTACACCAATGACTTGTCCTGATGCATTCTCGACAGGTACAGCAGCATCTATAATCCGTTCCCCAATAAATGGATTGTACGCAATGAGCCAAGCCGACTGTCCTTGTAGTGCAGTTATCACCACCGGCATTTGAATAATGCTCCCGTCGCGGTTTTCATCACTTACTAAACTTGAGGCCAACAGCCGTCCCTTAGAATCGAGTAACATGAGTCGCGCTGGAATTGAACTTTCTAGTTGACGAACGATGTTTTGAGCCTCGGATGGGCTTTCCCATAAAGTTGGATTTCGTTCGGTAAAGTGTTGGACTATATTCGCTTGGACAATCAACTCCGAAGCGAGGTTGCTCAAAAAGTATTGTGTTTCTAAAAGATATAAGAAGACGAAAGTGACAATCGGCGCAATGATAATAACAGGGAGCATATGACTGAAGGATAAGCGGGTACGCAGTGACTTGAGCACGGTTAATTCCCTCATGCATTTATAGAAACAAGTTTGTAACCTACCCCTTTTACTGTAATTAAACGGCGAGGATGTGCAGGATCAGACTCTATTTTTTCCCGGAGCCACCGTACATGGACATAGACTGTTTGCGTCTCCCCAATCCATTTTTCACCCCAGACGTGATCCAATATATTTTCGATGCTGATAACATGGTTAACATTTTGAGCAAGCAAAAGCAAAATATCAAATTCTCTAGGGGATAGCTCAATTAGCCTATCGCCAATAAAAACTTCATGAGAGGCAGATTCAATTCGCAAATCGCCTATGGTAACCGATGGTTGAGATAATTTACCTGAGGTATTCTCACGGCGACGTAGCACAGCCCGGATATGGGCGAGCAAAACATCAGTATCAAAAGGTTTGGTTACATAATCATCTGCTCCTAATTCCAAACCCACCACTTCGTCCAATTCGCGTCGGCGCGCAGTTACGAAAATAATAGGTATAGGCTTTTCTCGCTGGAACATACGAAGCGCTTCGAGTCCATCCATACCGCCGGGTAATCCAATGTCTAAAAGAATTAAATCGGGCATACTATTACGAAGCATGTTTAGCCCGTCCTCGGCTGAACCAGCAGCTAGAGTGGCATAACCCGCTTTCTGTAAACTGAAAGTAAGACTGCGGCGTAGTAAGATGTCATCATCTACAATCAAAATGAGATTGCTCATCAACATGCTTTCCTAGAAGACAACGAGTATGAGACCCAAATCTTCACGGTCGGCTTACAATGAAAATGCTCGCAGCAAATCGCAAATTTAACTTTCAGGTTTATCAGTTTTTTCATTGTAAATGGGCAGCGTAATTTGAACGGTCGTACCCTCGTCTAGAACACTCTCAATTCCAATTGTACCGTTGTGCTGCTGAACGATTTTCTGTGCGATGGGAAGACCTAACCCAAATCCATATATGGTGTGTGCTTCATCTTTTCGCCAGAACGTTTCAAAAACATGCGGTAAATCTTCGTTTGCAATCCCATAACCGGTATCCTGAATCCTTATCCATACAGTATCAGTTACACCAGCGGAGACAGTAATTGATCCGTCAACTGATGTAAAACGATAGGCATTATCAAGCAGTTGACGAATGGTTATGTCCAGATGCTCGCTATCACCAAAAATAGTAGGTAAATTTGCGGACAAATTGAGCGATAAAGTGGGTTTATTACCAAATTTCAATTGATAATCTTCAGTAATGCGCTTAATGAGTGGAAGTAACTGCAAAGACTTTGGTTGATGTGTCGAATCATTTTCGATTTTCGCCATCAGCAACAACATATCCACGAGATTTGTGATACGTTGGGCCTGTGATTGAATGACCTCACTTCTTTCTTGACGCTTTTGAATGTCATTGATTTTCGGCATGAGATAATTGTTCATCATGATGGTTGTGAGCGGTGTGCGAAATTCATGGCTGGCATTCTGGATAAATGTTGTCAGGAGCTTTAATCGTTCATGCTCAAGTGTGATTTCCAATTCACGCTGGCGCACTAATTTACGGAGTTCAATGTTGCGCGCAAAAATGAGGATTACTTCGCGGTTGTTCAATTTAACGATACGACTACTGACTTCAATAGGAATTAACTGCCCATCTTTGCGACGATGATAACATTCATAGACTTGTGTGCCACTGAATTCAGATTCCCACGAAGAATCGATATCGGAATCGCTTTCAATATCCACTTCAATATCGTATAAGGACATTCCAATGAGTTCATCATCTTTATAACCTAAACGCCTTGATGCATGGCTATTGGCATCCACAATTGTGTAATCTGCAAAATCGATGATAAAAATAGAATCGCCAGCGTTCTCAAAAATACTTACACTTTTTTGTTTCGCATATTTCAGTTCAGTTTGAAGTTGGGTGCTGCGGGCTTTTTCCGCTTCCCATAACGCTTGGTAATCATCAGGATGCGTCATAATCGACTTTTCTCAATTCGTGTGTTTTCAGGCGTAAAATTCTTGCCAATGCCACTTACATATAGAAATAGTAATCTCTAATTAAGGTTCTGTTTGTACATACTCTTCTATGCACTTTTCAGGTGTTACATCTCCAATTCAATGAGGGGTATTTACATCAGGAATTTACAAGTGGTTTCTATATTGATGATTGCTTGCCACCGTACTCAAGAAGTTGCATTTTAAGCGCATCGACCACAGGATCAAGATCGGGTTCTGCTTCATTTTCTATCGTTGTCTCAAATTCTCTGCTGTCCATTGCAGTGCTAAGTTTTGCCTTAAGCGGCCTAATCCACTCAAGCATGAATGGATCTGTACCACTCAATTTCTCGGCTAATCCATACCACTGAACAGCTTGCTGAAAGGAATCGCTCATTATTGAGAATAATGTTCCACCCATCACAAGATAAATATTTGAATATTGACGTGTGGCCTCCTGCCGATGTTCAATTGCATGGAGCAAACAATCACAAAATGCGGATTCGTCCTTACGTTCGGCCTCAGCATAGGCACATAATACCCACACATGCGATAGACCACTAATATCACCCGTATCCTTCATCAGTTGGATAGACTGCTTAAAATATTCAACTGCCATATCATATTCCCCCAAGAAATGGGCAGTGATACCGAGGTTGGATGTACTCAACACAGCAGTATTAAAATGGCCTACACGTAGGGCTATTTCACGCGCTTGCTTGAGATTTAATCTGGCTTTCTCAAGTTCACCCGCCAATTGATGTAATTTGCCGATGTTATTGAGCATCATTGCCATCTCGCCTTCAAGGTTGACAATTTTAAGCGCTTCACTCGCGTCTATGAATGATTTGAGTGCGCTGGAGAAATCATTGTAGTGCGCGTATATATAACCCTGTAAACCAAATATGGCCGCCCGTAAACGATAATCCTCAGTGGATGTGGCTTTTTCTGCTGCTGCATCAAGCAGCGCCAGAATATCAGCTTTACTGGTTTTGAGCATTGTTGCCCGCGCTAACCCTGCCAAAGCATGTGCGCCGTACTGATTCTCTCCGAGTGCATTCGATAGCGTAATTGCCTTTTCTAACCACGGGATTGCGTTCTCTTGCTGATGTAAGCCTACGTAGGTGAAGCCCCTGTACGTCGTGATATTGAGTTCAAGTGTCTGGTCGGCATCGGCAGTAGATAAAATATCAAATGCCCGATCATAAAGGACATTCGCTTGCTGAAAATTCTGATACCCAGCCAAATCGACCAGCTTTTTCCCTTCAATTGCGATGTAGTCTAGCTCTTTAGCAGGTTTTTCCGCTTTGCGCCATAACTGGATGAGTTGTGGCGCATAATCATATTGCTGGGGATAAATTGTTTCTATAGCGCGTGCCGCCTGCTCATGTATCATTGGGATTTGTTCATCGACAAGAGCGTGTATGATCCCCTCACGCAATTTATCGTGTGCAAAACGCCACTGTTCATCCGCGACTTCGATGACATGGGCATCAGCGGTTGCTAGTAACCATTTTTCCGAATTGATAGTCTCATATTCCGCAAGATGTTTGACCAAATTCATATCAATGTGGCGGCCTAATACTGCTGCGATCCCCAATAATCGCTGATATTGAACAGGCACCTTCGCCAACCGTCGTTGAATGATCTGTTCAATTCCAGAGGTATATATGTTTTCAGGTAGTTTTAGTGTGCCAATATCGGCGAGTCGTCCTGCTTCTTCTGCAAGCGCACGAACCACTTCGACCATGAAAAACGCATTGCCTTCAGTTTGCGTTTCAAGGAGATCAATCAGTTCTTCATTTCGACCAATATCACCAAGCATAGCCGTACTGAGTTCAGCGATACGTTCACGGCTCAAACGGTGTAGGTCAATAACCTCAAAATTCGACAATTCTGTAACCAGATGAGGATGCTCATCATTGCGATAGGTGCCAACTATCATCACGAAGGGTATTTGTTGCCATGTTTGCGCCATATTTTGAAACAGGAGGAGACCGTCACTTGCCCATTGTAGATCCTCTAGTAAGATCACCAGCGGCTGTTGATAGCGTCTGAATAAACTCATAATCGTAAACACTAAGCGATTTTGATACTCTACGCCTGTGAGTTGAGGGGTATCTATAATGTTACGTCCAAGTAAATCCCCGATATCCGGAACAATATCTTTTAGGATACTTGCCTGTAGGTCATCTACATCGACCATCAAGAGTAAACGCCTGACGATATTTCGCCATAACTGAAACGGCAAACTGCCTCCATCGACAGCCTGACCCCGTAAAACCGTTGCCCCTAAGACAAGCGCCGAAATCCGTAACTCATCAACTAATCGTGATTTTCCTGCTCCTGATTCTCCGCCAATAAGATAAAATGAATTTCCACCCTGCATCATCAATTCAAGCCCATCTTTGAGCGTATGTAATTCGGCTTTACGTCCGATAAACTGGCTTGCTTGCAAGAAACTCTCGCGGATGGCGCTGCTTTCCTGCGGAGGGTCGATGTCCACAGCCTCACACAAGGCATCAATGATTTCCTCCGCTGACTGAAAACGTTTTTCAGGGTTTTTGTCTAACCAGCGCATCAACACTTCTTTAAGGCGTAGATTTGTAATCCGCGAGAAATCGGGTAGCGTCTGGATGATTTGCCGCATCAAACGTATCGGATTAGTCGCGCCAAATGGATATTTCCCTACAAACAATTCGTAAGCAATGACCCCAACGGAATATAAATCGGCTGTGCGGCTGATCGGTTGTTCCCGTAGCACTTCAGGAGCCATATAAGCCAATGTGCCAACGGTGCCATTTGTCTGTAGGGATGTTGTTGCAGACAACCCAAAATCCAACACCTTCAATTGACCATCATCGGTCACAAGTACATTCGCAGGTTTCAAATCACGATGCAAAATATCACGTCGATGAAGATAGATCAGTGCTTGGAGTGTTTGTACCAGTAAACGCGCTTTTTCCGCGTCCGATTTACCCTTGCCGTGTTCAACAATCGTTTTGCCATTTTCCAGCAATGACATTGTAAAAAAGGGGTTCTGTTCACGATCAAAACCATAATCTAAAACGCTGATAATTCGAGGATGCCGCAAGGATGCAAGTGTACGAAACTCTTGAACCATCGCGATACGCTGATTTCCAAAAGAGGTTTGAGAATTGAATTGCAAATCATGCAGTGGTTTATGTACTCGCTTGAGTGCGACGATTGATTGATCGAGATGGTCGTAGGCGCGGTAGACAACCCCCATACCACCTTCCCCCAATTTATCTCGCAATTCGTAGCGATTAACAATGCGTGGAATCGACATATGTTTGTTTACTTCATAAACATCAACTAGAGGGTATTTGTATTTTACATGACCGAACTGAATCGAACCAATAGAATTACAATGAATATTATCAAAACCGACTATAGAGGATTTCCGTGTGGCCCCTATCAAGAGGCAATGGATTTAAGCAATACCCTCATGCTAACGAGTTAAAAATCTCGTGTATTGAATCAAAATGATACCGTACTTACAATTCTTAAAGCGGAATCCTGTCGCTTATATCAAATGACAGTTCTTGTCATTGGTGCTTGTGCCGAAACCCCACTCATAAACTCTGAAAAACTATCCTCAAAGCATCTCTACTTGTTCAGTGTTCACTAGCCCATTCCCAGTAACAGGCGGTAGGTCAAGTGATTGGTGATAAACAACTAGAACAGAGAATGATCGAAATTCGAGAAATAATTACACGAATGGATTTTAGATGGTATAACGGTTTATGACTAACCAAGATGAATATCTAGAGCAAAGACTAAGATTACAGCAAGAGTTAGACGAACTAACACCTATTCCCACAAATGAAATTGAACAAGCAGCGGATATACTCGACAATTTCCCGACGCACTGGCAAGCTACGAACGGAGATAGAAAAGTACAGAGAGAGCTAATTCAAACTATCGTGGAAAGAGTATATATCGAAGGAAAACATGTAGATGCCTTAGTATTAAAGCCAAACTACTTCATTGCACTAGGGACTAATAAAGAAAAATCCTCTGAAGAAATTAATTCTCCAGAGGATATACATAAGCGGGAAGGACAGGAGTCAATCCGAACATTTTCCTCCCGTAGACCCCGCTGATTTCCTAAGTAATATCGTCTTTCCTCAGTGTGCATACTTCGCCCACTTCTCAACCATCAACTTAAATCTGGCTTTTCGGTGACTGGGAGAGTACTAGCCCTCCCCCATACCACCTTGAAGGCTCGCTGATCCGTCCAGCAAGACTCCCAAAGTAGAGTGTAGCACAGCTCTTTGAAGTCCTTGCCAGCCTCAGCGATTTTCTTAATCGGTTTATTGAGTGTTGTGGAGGAAATGATTATGACTCGTGTTTTTGTTCTGACCAATCACAAAGGGGGCGTCGGGAAATCGACATCCGCCACCAACATCGCCTATGGCTTAATCGGTTTGCTTAGGCGCTCCGGCGCTACTAATTGTCGTGTGCTGCTCGTCGATACTGACAGCCAGGCCCATGCCTCACTCGTCACCACCGGGCATAAAGATTATGGTGCCAACAACAGTCTCTACACCGTCCTGATGGCTGATCGGAAAGAAGCTGCAAATGTCCTTTCGAACTGCCTCGTGCAAAGCACTTGGGATAACGATTTGCATGTTCTACCCGCTTCGCCGATGCTTGAAGGTGCTGAATGCGAGTTGATGGGCGTAGCTGGTGCGCCATATCGACTTGCCGAACCGCTCAGCCGGATCGCGAATCATTATGCCGCGATTGTGATTGACACCCGTCCCTCGTTCTCATTGATGACAGAGATGGGGTTATTGGCTGCCACCGATGCTATTGTGCCAGTCGAACCGCGCTGCCTCGAAACGGTTGGATTATTGTCGGTCATTTCAAAAATCAATGAGATCCGTGAAGGCTGGCGACACCCACATCTGCATATCAGTGGCATATTGGTTACCAAGATGGATACGCGTGTCAAAGGGCACAAACAACTCCTCGACGAACTCAAATCGCACAGTGTTTTGGGTTATCTTGTATGTGGAGTCATCCCAGCCAATGAAGCGGTTTAGTAATCACCTTATCACACCCAACATGTTCCAAAGCATGATGTTGAGGAGTGAGTCTGTTCTTGGATTGAAACGAGGCCATAGCGATAAGTATATGAGGGTGGGACATATATCGTTATGACCTTTTAAACTCCGAAATGATCCATCGAAATGTCGTAAATTGGGGCAAAGTGTTTCTTGTGCGAACAAGGTTTAGATAATTACCGGTTCATATCGGCTCATAGAAGCTGATGCT
>JBBSBM010000151.1:0-13418 GCA_038251275.1 Aggregatilineales bacterium | reverse complement strand
TAGCTTCCTTGACACAATCTCGATCCATTCCGATAATTCTTGCTGGTGGTGTGCCATTTGTCTCAGGTTTCGATATGTTTTAGAGAACCCTATCTTAACCTGTCTTTTGCCTCACCACCTTCCATACCTACCCCTGAAAGAGAGTTAGGGTGGGGGTTCTGAATATTCTATTTTCATAGTCACTATGCGGTTCAATTGCATCTGTTTCCCCATTTTGAGACCTATCTATACCAAAGCGGTTCTATGGACTCATACTTGTCTGTTATAGTCCTTAGGGATACAAAAATAGAGGAGTGGTTTTATGGAATACCGACGTTTAGGAAAATCCGGTCTTAAAGTCAGTGAATTATCGTTTGGTTCATGGGTGACTTTCGGCAGCCAGGTGGATATTGATCTGGCTGTGGATTGCATGGCTGCGGCCTACGATGCAGGCGTGAACTTCTTCGATAACGCCGAAGTTTACAACAAAGGTAAATCTGAAGTTGTCATGGGTGCTGCCCTCAAGAAACTCAATTGGGAACGCGATAGCTACATCATCTCCAGCAAAGTCATGTGGGGATCAAAGCAGACTCCCAAGCCGACACAGATGGGTCTCAGCCGCAAGCATCTCATCGAAGCCTGCGACCAAGCCATCGAGCGTATGGGCTGTGATTATCTTGATCTGTACTTCTGCCATCGCCCTGATCCTGAAGTACCGATGGAAGAAATCGTGCGCGGCATGACCGAACTCATTCTGCGCGGCAAAGTTTTCTATTGGGGTACATCTGAATGGTCAGGCGAAGACATTCAGAAGGCTTATGATGTCGCCCGTGAATTTAGTCTAATTCCGCCGACAATGGATCAACCGCAGTATCATATTTTCCATCGCGACCGTGTTGAGAAGGAATATGCACCGCTGTATAACCCCGATACCGTCGGCCTCGGCACAACCATCTGGTCGCCGCTGGCTTCCGGCTTACTGACGGGCAAGTACAATGACGGCATTCCGGCTGACTCACGCGTCAACCTCCCCGGTTACGAATGGCTCAAAGAAATGCTGTTGGGTGAGAGTGGTCAGGCTCGTTTGGAAGCCGTTCGTCAATTGGGCAAGGTTGCGGATGACCTCGGCACAACCATGCCCCGTATGGCACTGGCGTGGTGTCTCAAGAACCCGCACGTCAGCACCGTCATTACCGGCGCGTCCAAAGTCGAACAGGTCGTGGAAAACATGGAAGCCATCAAGGTCGTCCCGATGTTGACCGATGAAGTCATGACGAAGATCGACTCGATCACCGCTGGTCTGGCCGAATAATCCACACTTTTACAGGGGTTTGTCACTGGCAAACCCCATTTTTTATAATCCCGCTACCAATTTCTGAGCTTCTTGTACTAAGGGCTCAGCCCAATTGAGTTCTTTCTTAACCCAATCGATATCTTTGTAACGAGCATCTATACTCATCAAGATTTTCCATAAACGATATGCTTCTTGCTTGTTGTCCATTGCATGATGGGTGATAGCGAGTCCAGCCAGTGCTGAATGATCAGCAGACAAAAGTTCATTGGCTTTTTTAAAGTCGTTTAATGCATTACCGAGATGACCCGTCATGAAATAGGCTTCTCCTCGGTTGCAATACGCCAAAAAATAATCTGACTTAAGTTGTATTGCTTGTGTGTAATCTGCTATAGCTAAATCGAGTTTGCCAAGGTTTCGTTGTGCAAGCCCTCGATTATTGAACGCGGTGGCATAATCAGATTTGAGTTGTATTGCTTGTGTGTAATCTACTATCGCAGAATCAAATAGACCCTTTTTGCGATAGGCTTCCCCTCGATTATAGTGAGCGACTACATAATCAGGTTTGAGCTGAATCGCATGAGTATAGTCCACGATGGCATCATCAAAATAACCTTTTCGAGATTTTTCACGAGCGCGTGAGAAAAATTGTTCAGCACTTAGTTCTTCTTGAGTTGGCGCAGGTTGGCTTGTAGTTTCTACGATAATTTGTTGGGCTTGGGGCTGGTCTTTGCTAGGTGCTGGGATAAGTGTTGGACGATAAACAGGTGTTTTGAGGAAACGTTCCCGTAGCTTGATCAAACTCTCCTCAATCATATCATCATACAAATTCATCCCATTAAACTTCGGTAAATTAGATAGATCACCTACAAGGAATTCTCCAGCGGTTTTAAGTTCAAATTTATCAGCAAAGAGTGGGACAATATTCCTACCCAAATGGATTGCTTGTTCAATTTCTCTTCGCAGTACATCGTTGTGGTCAATACAGCGATCCAGTGTTCCCGGGGTAAGCAGCAGCACAAAATGAGTACGTGCAGCGATTTGGTTCAAAATCACTGACTCCCAACTACCACTGTCAATTTTTTCTACATCGAGAAAAACATCATAACCATTCTGCTGTAAATCCTTAAAGATCATCAGCGCTAGATACTTACTCACGTCCCGACGGTAGCTGATAAAGACTGTCTTGTTAGGGTCGCTCATGATTTAACTTCTATCAGATAGTATAAATAGTCGATTATCCTTTGCTGTTTATTAAGTGTCAAACCACAAATGACTCAAACCGTAATCACCACATTCCCCTTTTTCTGACCACTTTCCACATACCGATGTGCCTCAGCCGTTTGCTCTAACGGATAGCGTCGATCAATCACCGCTTTGATCGTTCCGGCCTCAATCAACTCTTTGAGGAAACCCAAATCTTTAATGTTATGGTTTGCTGTTCCTGTGATGACTTTTTTGCTGCTGGAAATTCCAACCCATCGCCCGCGAATGATCTTTGACAAGCCCGCGTTTCCCAACAGATAGCGTCCGTTGGGTTTGAGCGACTGAACACTCCCTGAAAACGAACCCTTGCCGACCACATCAAAAATGACATCGTAAGTCTCACCGTTTTGGGTGAAATTTTCCCGTGTGTAATCTATGACGTGATCGGCTCCAATCGAACGCAGCATATCCAATTTCCCTGTGCTGTCTACGGCAGTCACTTCCGCCCCATACGATTTAGCAAGCTGTACCCCAATCGTACCGATACTCCCACCCGCACCATTAATCAGCACCTTTTGACCGGCTTGGATGTTGCCTTGTCGCAGGAAATACACTGCTTCTAGCCCACCAATCGGCATCCCTGCCGCTTCCTCATAGGTCATATTCGATGGTTTGGTAATGATCGCCATTGTTTCAGCTATGCATGTGTACTCGGCATAAGCGCCAAAACTGAGGCCGGGGCTTCCAAAAATCGGATCGCCTACTTTAAATCGGGTGACATCTTTACCGACGGCCTCAATATCTCCGGCGAGTTCTTGGCCGAGTATTTGTTCTTTGGGATTTAAAATTCCGAACCATAAGCGCAGTGGAATCCGAAGATAAATCGGAAATTTTAAACTTCGAGTCTCACAGTCGCCTGCCGTTACCGTTGCCGCATGGGTTCGAATCAGAACCTCATTATTTTTGGGAGTTGGTTTTGCCACCTCTTTGAGTTGAAGACCATCCGCTGATCCGTATTTTGTCCACACAATCGCTTTCATAGGCTTCCCTCAAAGGTGCATAAATAAGGCTAACAACCTGTCTGAATATTCTGGAACGTCCTCTGAAATAGGTCAAAAAAGAATGGTTTTGAAGTCCCCTCGCTGCGCAGCGGAGAGGGGATTTAGGGGAGAGGATGCTTCTCAACCATAATGCATGACTAATTTTCAGACGGCCTCTAAACGATATTGATAACAACTTTCCCCCGCGCACGGCTGGTTTCAAGATAGCGGATGGCTTCGGCCGTCTCACTGAGTGGATAACTTTTGTCGATGACCGGCTTGATTTTTGCGGATTCAAGCAGTTCTTTCACGAAATCCAAATCGGTTCTGCTTTGTTGTGCCATCAGAACACCGATGGACTGACTCCCGCCTCGTGTCATCCATGATCCGAGCAGCATCGCTTGGAAAATGGTCGATGTGGAACCGCCGACCATCGTAAAAATCCCACTGGGACTTAACGCCCGCTTGTAATTGGACATCGGTCGATTAGCCACGACATCAACAATTAGATCATAACATTGCTCGCACATGGTGTAATCTTCACATGTGTAATCCATAACATGGTCTGCACCAATCGAGCGCAGCATATCTAATTTTTCTGTGCTATCCACGCCTGTGACTTCCGCCCCGAAGAATTTGGCAATCTGTACTGCAAACGTCCCTACGCCCCCACCCGCACCATTGATCAGCACCTTTTGCCCCGACTTCACCGGTCGTTTGCCGCGAAGACTTTGTAGGGCGATGACAGCCGCTGAACATAAGGTTGCCGTTTCCCCGAATGTCATCTGAGCCGATTTCAGCGCTAAGGCTTTTTCAGGCGCACATACATATTCGGCAAATGCGCCGAAACCATATCCCGTTAAATCGCCGAATACCGCATCGCCCACTTGAAACTGCGTCACATTTTTGCCGATGGCTTCAACTTGCCCCGCGATGTCCGATCCGAGTATGTTGTAAGCCGGTTTTGTAAACCCTCCGAGTCGAATCAAGAATGTGCCGTGCAACAAGTCCAAGTCTGCTGCATTGAGCGACGAGGCATGAACTTTGACCAGTACTTCATGATCCTTAGGTATCGGTTTTTCGATCTCTTGGACTTGAAGGACATCCGGTGCACCATATTTGGTGTATACAATTGCTTTCATAATTTCCCCTTGTGTGCTTTGAATAGATAAGCCCCAACAAGGTTAAATCACAGTGATAACAACTTTCCCCCGCGCACGGCTGGTTTCAAGATAGCGGATGGCTTCGGCCGTCTCACTGAGTGGATAACTTTTGTCGATGACCGGCTTGATTTTTGCGGATTCAAGCAGTTCTTTGATAACCAGCAAATCTTTTTTATTGGGGCTTGCCGTTTCCATCAGACCGACCTGCTGACCATCAGACTTCGACCGCCACGGCCCCAGAATCATATGCTCGAACAACCGCCCTAGTGAAGTAAATCCCGCGATGGCACAAATTCCATTAGGGCTTAATGCACGCTTGTACTCTGTAATCGACCGGTTGCCCACCGCACAGTAAATCAGGTCATACTGCTGTCCATTATTCGTAAAATCTTCGCGGGTGTAATCAATAACGTGGTCAGCACCAATCGAGCGCACCATGTCCAAATTCCGTGTGCTGCATACGCCAGTCACTTCCGCCCCAAGTGCTTTGGCAATCTGTACCGCAAACGTTCCCACACCACCCGATGCACCATTGACCAGCACTTTTTGTCCGGATTTAATCTGCCCTTTATCGCGCAAACCCTGCAAAGCAGTAAACGCCGCTAATGGGACGGCTGCGGCTTCCTCGAATGTCAGGTTAGCGGGTTTTAACGCCAATGCAGCATTTTCATCCGCACAGATATACTCGGCAAAACTACCCATCCCACTGAGGGACAATTCTCCGAATATCGAATCGCCAACTTTGAACTGCGTTACGTTTTTGCCAACCGCTTCAACCGTTCCCGCTAAATCCGCGCCGAGCCGGGGATTTTTAGGTTTGAAAAATCCGTTGACGAGCCGGGCTAAAAATGGTTCACCCCGCATCGTATGCCAATCCGCCGGATTGGCCGATGCCGCGTGAATCTTCACCAGCACTTCATTCTCTTTAGGTGTAGGCTTTTCGACCTCTTCCAAATGCAGAACATCCGGTGATCCATATTGCGAATAAACAATTGCTTTCATAATTTCCCCCAATATTTCTTTGTATATCTAACTATTACGGGGAAATGATAAGAAGGTTGCAAGTTGGTCAAATCCAAAACAATAATTACATCAAAGAAGGGGAAGTGGCTAGCTGATGTTCAAATGCTTGCGGACGGACGATATAAGTTTTGACAGTGCATCGTCGTAGTTAGAACGAGTATCCACCCATTGATGCGTCATCAGGCGGAATGGGATAGCATCTTGCTCGGTACCACGAACTAGAATGGGGAAGATTCGTTTGTTAAGCGCTTCAGCCATCGCTAATTCGCGTCCCACCCAAATAGACTGTTCGGCATCAGGCGACAGGATGGCGACGAGGCAACCGCATTGACGGATTGCAGTACCAATCTCACGCTCCCATGCGGGTGTTCCTGCTTCTAAACCTTCCTCATCAACCCATACGGACAGATTGCTTTGCCGCAAATCATCACCAATTCAGTTCATGATTTCACTATCCCTGCGGCTGTAACTGAGGAATATATATTGGTTTGGGATGAGTATCTGGTTACCGGGTATCTTGCCCACCTCTGCGTAAATCCTCGCGACGATCTGATCAACAATTTCGCTAGTCACAGAAGAAATCTTAAAACCGTCCTGTGCCAGTAGAAATTGAATATAGTCTGGATATGATGATGCCAGAGGCTCAAAATTACCCTGATAAACTGGAATGATGGGCTTGGATAGGCTATGAGCATATTGCACGGTGCCCGGCACCCATCGCGGTTCAAATGTACCTTCCGCTATCACACAGATAAACACGTCTGCTTGCTCAATCGTTGGATACTGTTCGCGATAATTCACTGATTTATCCTCTGGCGCAAGATAAACCTGTATTCGTTTATTGGTGAGCTGTGATGCCAGTGTTTGTGCTAGAACGAGACTTGGGTGATTCCGGTAAGTGATGTAAGCGGAAACCATTGAAACGCCACCTAAGTGTTAATGATGAATCTTTGTGAACGGTAAACTGGTTGATATGTTGCTCTGATGAACACAAATTCTCCGCACAGCATAACATGAAATCCCACACGAAGGGGATTTTTTAAATGGCTATCACTTAACCCGTTACTCGTAAAAGCGACCTCCTATCTGATACAATCACCCTATCAGAACAAATGGAGCAGATGCGATGGCAGCAGGTACACTTGATTTACTCACAGGCTTAAATAAGGCACAGCAAGAGGCAGTCACCGCCCCTGATGGCCCGGTGTTGGTATTGGCTGGCCCCGGCAGCGGTAAAACCCGCGTCCTGACGCATCGCATCGCCTATCTGATTCGCGAACGCAACGTGCATCCATCCGCCATCATGTCGGTCACTTTCACCAACAAAGCCGCTGGTGAGATGAAAGCCCGCGTTGAAAATATCCTCGGTGAAAACAAACTCAAAGGGCTACAAGTCGGCACATTCCATTCCATCTGCGCCCGACTGTTACGCCGCGAGGCCGAGAATACACCCCAGCGTGCCGACTTCTTAATTTACGATACCGATGACCAAATCTCACTCATCAACCAGACGCTGACCGAACTCAATCTCGATAACAAAAAATACAAACCGCGTGCGCTGCTCAACACCATTTCTGGTGCTAAAAATGAACTTATTGGCCCGCGTGAATTTCGTGGTGAAGGTTATGTCGGTGAAATCACCAGCCGCGTTTATACCCGCTATCAAGAACTGCTGATTTCCAACAATGCCCGTGATTTTGATGATCTGTTGATGGATACCGCCATTCTCTTCCGTGATAATGTCGAAGTCCGCGACAAATACCAGCGCTTTTATGAGTATTTATTGGTCGATGAATTTCAGGACACCAACGCTGCCCAATATGTTTTGGTCAGCCAGATTGCTGCCCCTCAGAACAATATATTCGCGGTCGGTGATGAAGATCAGGCGATTTACGCCTTTCGGGGTGCGGACTATCGCAACGTCATGCAGTTCCGCAAAAATTATCCACAGGCCAAAGTGATTCTGCTTGAACAAAATTATCGCTCCACCCAGATCATCTTGGATGCCGCCCGTGGAGTCATCGACCAGAATACGCACCGCACCCCCAAAGCGCTGTTCACCGATAAACGCGGCGGTTCACCCATCAATGTCTTTGAGGCATATAGCGATCAAGAAGAATCTGATTATGTCGTGACCATGATTAACGATCAGCGTAAACGGCAGGGCATGGAGTTCCGCGACTTCGCTGTGATGTATCGCACCAACGCCCAGTCCCGTTCTTTGGAAGAAGCTTTCATCAAAGAGGGTATGCCTTATAAATTGGTCGGCGGGGTTGGCTTCTACAAGCGCCGTGAAATCCGTGATTTATTGGCTTATTTGCGGCTGGTCAATAACGTCGATGACAGCGTCAGTTTTAATCGCATCATTAACATACCCAAGCGCGGCATCGGCAAAAAATCAGTCGAGGATTTTCAGGCGTGGGCAGCCAAGATGCATTTCAGCTTTGCACAAGCACTCGAAGCCTTAGCCAATGGTGAAGTCTCGCCGTTAGGGAACAGCGCGGTTAAAAAGTTCATCGAATTTAATAACCTTTTGAAAGCATGGCAGCAGCTGGCCCAGACCAATGATCTCGGCGCACTACTCGATGAAATCATCGTTCAAACCGGCTATACACTTCATCTCCATGAAACCAGCGACACCACCGACGAAGCGCTGGAACGTGATGAAAACGTGCGTGAATTTCGCGGTCTGCTCAAGGATAAAGCTGGCATTCCCCTCAGTGAGTTCTTGGAAGAAATCGCGCTGGTCGCGGATGTCGATTCGCTGGCGGATAATATGAACGCCGTCACGTTGTTGACGCTCCACGCCGCCAAAGGCTTAGAATATCCTTATGTCTTCCTCACTGGCTTGGAAGAGGGTATTCTGCCGCATATGCGCTCTTTTGATGAACCCGACGGCATGGCAGAAGAACGCCGCTTATTTTACGTCGGCATCACCCGTGCCATGCAGCGCGTTTATCTGACTTACGCCTTCCGCCGCATGATTTATGGTGAAAGTAGCCCCGGCATTCCTTCACGTTTCCTGCGGGATATTCCATCCGCCTTGACCGAAGGCATGTCCGCCCGTCTCATGAAAGACCACGACAAACGGACTTATATGGAAGAAACCACTTGGGATAAACCCGCACTTCCAGCAGCTTCGAAAGGGCGTTCGTTACTCTCGCCACCCCCCACACCCAAAGCACCACCGGCTAAAGACAAACTTAAATATCGCACCAACCAGAATGTACGCCACGCCAAATTTGGTGAGGGTGTCGTTATCGAAAGCAAACGCTCCGGCGGTGATGAAGAAGTGACCGTCAGCTTCAAATCGGTTGGCATCAAGCGTCTTGCTGCCAGCTTCGCCAATCTGCAAATCTTGGATTAGCTATTGCCACATAACCTTAACAGGATATTTGGCAATCAGCGGTTTCCTCGTAATGAGCGTCAAATCCTCCACGATGGCTTGTGATATAAGCAGAAAATCAAACGGATCACCGTGATAGTTAGGGATGCGCGTCAGTGCTACCATATGAGTCAATGAAATCGGCAGCAGTTCAATGCCGTTTTCTTTATTTTGGCGCGTCACAATATCCAATACAGGTAATGGCAAATCGACTCTGCCAATTTGGGATTTAACCTGCATCTCACGGACACTGGAAATACTCAAATAAATTGAATTTTCGGGATTTCTAATCGCCTCGAAAACCCGTACCGGAAGTTTCGCTGAATCTGAAATCCATAACAAAAATGTGAAAGTATCCAGTAAATATTTCACAGTTTTCGATTGTTCCAATATTGTTCCGGAACTTGCGTATCAAAGTCGTTGCCTATCCATATCTGAGTGTATGTATCAGGCACACGCCCACTTTCGGGGATATGAGCCATGTGCGTGACCGCTAACTTGACAATCGGCTTATTTGCCTCAGTGAGAATAATTTCAGTATCGGTTCCCAATAATTCTAGTAAATCGTGTACCCCTTGCACCGTTGAAATATCAACTGTCGTCGTCAAAGTTCTGATAACTCCTTATATGATGTTGTTGTGTAGTAGCATAATATCAGAACTTTTATTTTATCAACCCCCTCAAAACAGGGGGCATGACTTTAAAGAGGGCAGTGATGAGGGGAGGGGGTGCTACCAGAAAACCTTAACTTTGTATTTCGCGATGTTGGGGTCTTTGGTCACAATCGTCATATTTTCAGCGATGGCCTGCGCCACCAATACGCGGTCAAACGGGTCAATATGCAGATTGGGGAGGATGGTCAATGCCTTCATATGTGGTAGTTCGATAGCCAGCAGTTGAATATTATGGTCAGCATTTTGCTGCGTAAAGATGTCCATAATCGACATCGGTAAATCCACTTTGCCAAGCTGCGACTTGATCTGGATTTCCCGAATGCTGATCAGGCTAATATAGATTGGATTATCGCCGTTCTTAATCAGTTCAAACACCGCCGGTGACAGTTTGGATGACTGACCGCACCACCACAAAAAGGTTCGCGAGTCGAGCAGATATTTCATGATTGCTCCTTGAGCCAATACTCTCCCGGCAGCAAATCATCGAAATCGTCGCTCACCCACAACGTCGGATACAAATCAGGCTTACGCGCAGCTTTAGGAGGCTCTTTGTCGCTGACCGGCATCAGCCTGAAGATAGGCGTGCCGTCATCCGTCACAATGATTTCCGTGTCCGCTTTGAGTAAACCAATCAAGAAATCCCGAACTTCAGGCATGGCTGATAGATCAACTGTTTGAGGTGTAATTTTAATCTCTCCAATAGAAGATTAAATTCTACCAATAACAAAGATTATTTACATCCTTAATAGATCATTAGACCTACGGTACAAATTGGATTTCACGCGGTCGGGTAAATACCACTTCCGTTACTTGCCCCGACTTCGGATTAATCCCGACTTTCATATCGACCATCCCACGCTCACCCAGCAGCCGTACCCGCGCCTGATTCTGCCCGTCGCCTTCCAGCACATCACCACCGCGCAGCTTGCCGTACTGCACCCGCACCGCCTCTAATTGACTCTGAATGTCTTTTCGTTTGAGCGACGATGCCAATAACGTCTTGGCCTTTTCCTCATCCCATGCCACGATCATCTTCAACACTTGATTAACCGCCATCTTCAACGCGGCACTCAACGGCTTGGCAGCGATCAACTGCAACGTCTGCATGCGTGCTGGCACTGTCGGCGCAAGTGTCACATAGGCTTCGATGTTCCCGCGCTGGCATTGCAGCGTCCACCGTCCACGCAGATTGTTCTCGGCGACAAACGGCGTAACCGACTTGCATTTACCGAAGCTCGCCCGCAAATCTTGCACCTGTTTACGTCGACGTTCCAGCGCCATATCCTGAAAAAATGTCGAGGTCGACAGCGCCGTGATGTCATCATCACTCCACGTCTCGTACACATCCGTAACGCCCTTCTGCACATCCAACAGCGCTTGTGATGTTGGTATGATCCGTGCCACCAACCCGCCCGATTCATGCAGTGCCACCAGTGCCTCATTGACCTTCAACGAAATCGACGAATAGGTGATGTTCCCCAGCGCCACCAACCCGACGTTGCAATCCGGCAGCACTTTATAGAACGTCCCAAACCCCGGCAAACCCCCACCATGACACACCGAATAACCCAGTATCGAATCGATCCCGCAGGCCAGCCCGTAACCGTAACCATCACTCGTATACCACGCAGGCATATCCGGTGTCGCCCGTGACGAACCCACAATCCGCTGCCGATGTGCCTGCATCATCTCGCGCACCGAACTCCGCTTCACCGGCCCACTCTCAGCCTCATCGCGCGGTGGAAAAGCCGCCAGTAGAAAATTCATATACTTGGCAAAATCATTGATGGTCGTGAACAACCCGCCCATCGACGCGAACGCGCCATCGCCCAGCGGCGGTTCTTCGATCCACGCACCATCTTCATAGCGGTAACCCATCACCAAACGCTTCGGATCAACTTGGGTGACATCAAACGTGGTCGAGGTCATGCCCAACGGCTTGAGAATGTTCTTGTTCACATATTGTTGGTACGGCATCCCCGCCAGATTGGTGATAATGCGCCCCAAAATCCCATAACCGAAATTGGAGTACTCGTACTTCACACCCGGCGGATTGGAAAAGGTCAGACCTTGCTTCATCCATGCCGTCGCTTGTTCCTCGGTCGTCACCAGTTGACGGTCTGCCCACGGATCATCCTGTGGGAAGCCCGCGCTCATCGTCAGCAGATTACGCACCGTGACCCGTGCCGAATCGCGTGTCGGGTAAGGCAGACTTGCTAACTCCGGCACATGCCGTTCCGTCGCGTCATCCAGATCGAACTTGCCATCTTCACGCAATTTCATCAACGCCATCGCCGTGAAGCTCTTGGTCATCGACGCGATGCGGAACACACTGTCGGCGCTAACCGGAATCTGGTTGGTCACATTCTGCACACCGATGCCGACGCTCTGCACCAACTCGCCATCGACCACAATCCCGTAAGCCAACCCCGGAACCGGATTCTTCTCGGCAAACGTGCGGAAGAGTTCCTCCACACGCGGGAAAGCCTCACGCAGTTTACCAAGGCGATTAATCGAGTCGTCAAAGCGTGCTATCGGGAACATGTTGGCATCCTCTTGGTTGAATGTAGGCAATGCCGCCCGATTTTACCCAACTTGCCCCAAACACGTCATGCCATCTGAGGTTGGTCTATTTTTTATTCAACGTGATTACTATTTTGTGATTAAATAATGCGCTATAATAGAACACGCGTAATAGTAAGCGAAAGGTGTTTATGCAAACAAAATATGTTGCATCTGAATATAAATTGGCTGCTTTTAGTTGCCCATACTGTAATGCATATTCTGCACAAGAGTGGCTAACTTCGTCATATATCAGAGGACGATCACACAGCTATGTGGGTAACAAGGAGTCCATTAAAGATATTGCTATCAGTACATGTCATATGTGTGGAGAATCTTCAGTATGGATAGAAGATTTGAAGAGTATGGAACCAATTCCACAGGGATCTAAATCTAATAGAAATAGTGTTACTCAAAGCGAAATTCTTAAAGAACCAACGAAAGCAAAGATAATTTACCCAATATCTTCTCCTGCGCCGATGCCAACAGCGGATATGCCTCAAGAGATTATCGTAGATTATCTTGAGGCGCGTGAAATTGTTAATGTGTCACCACGTGGTGCGGCTGCACTACTGCGTCTGTGTGTCCAAAAACTGTTGCCAATATTGGGAGAAAAGGAAATAGACATAAATGATGGCATAGCATCTCTTGTCAAAAAAGGCTTACCTGTTGAAATACAACAAGCACTTGATAGTCTCAGAGTTATTGGAAATGAAGCTGTACATCCTGGCACAATTAGTTTAAATGATAATCGTGAAATTGCGCTCGCATTATTTGGGCTTCTAAATTTTATAATTGAACGAATGATAACGCAGCCAAATCAAATTCGAACCATTTACACCACTTTGCCGAAAAGTAAGTTAGATGGGATAGTGAATCGTGATAAGAAGCCTTAAACTATTAAAATCGCTTTGCCTTAGTTCCCCTCCATCGCTTGCGGGGGAGGGCTAGGGTGCTTTCAGGGGTAGGTATTCGTTAAGTCAGGCAAGAATGTCCCTGTTTTTAATATCTGCTTAATGGACGACATACGGTTAAAGGCTCATTCAGTCCCGTTTACGGGGCTTTATTCATGTTGCCGGAGGGTTTATCCTCCGG
>JBBSBM010000150.1:0-13730 GCA_038251275.1 Aggregatilineales bacterium | reverse complement strand
TACTATACCCATCAGCAACTTCGTGACCATTTAGTGACATTTTTGATGGCCTATAATTTCGCCAAGCGTCTCAAATCATTGAAGGGACTAACGCCCTATGAATACATCTGCCATCAATGGCAACAACAACCCGAACGTTTCTTATTTGATCCGTCCCATCTCACCCTAGGACTGCACAAGACCCTCATATCCCTGTTCAATCAGATCACCAGAAAACGGCAGGCGCGTCTTGCAAATTCCGCCAGTCACCACAACTCTTTTCATAGCAGATCTTCGATTGAGAATCTCAATAGCGAACAGCTCACAGCAAAACCGTTGAATTGTTTCGATGAAGGCTAAATGGTTGTATGAGGTCGTTCCAATTTCGCCCCGCAGGACATGCGCACAATTAATTCAGGCGTGAAGACCAGACGACTGGGTTTCCATTTGTCCGGGTTATTGAGACGGTCAATCAATTGCTGTGCCGCCTGAACACCATAGGTGCGGACGGGTTGAGCCATCACGGTCAGGAAAGGATATATGATGCTGGCTAACTCGAAGTCATCAAAACAGACCAGTGCCATGTCTTCCGGGATTCTTATGTTTAGGTCTCGTGCAGCCTCAATCACACTGAGTGCCAGGAAATTGTTCGAAGCAATAATCGCGGACGGTCTCTGATCAACAGGCAGCGACAGCAATTGTCGAGCTGGCTGATAGCCTTCACCTCGCCAGTAACTGCCTGCAACAATCCATTCGTTGTGTGGCTCAATACCATATTCATGAAGGGTATCTTTGTAGCCCTGTTCGCGCTGAGTAGCCTCTGAATCATCCTTCGGACCGTTTAATAAGGCAATATGTTGATTTCCTAGACCCAGAAGATGGCGAGTTAGGACTTGTGCGCCATAATAGTTGTCACCGGTAACAAAGTCCGTTTGGATACCTTTGTACTCCGGCCCAATGACGACAACCGGATAATTTCGCTTCATGAGGGTTTTGAATATGCCTCGAGGGCCAGCATTAATCAGCAAACCATCAACGCGATTGCTAACCATAGTTTGTATCAGGTGGTTTGCTTTCTCAGAGGAGTTTCCTACATTGCCCAAAACAAGCGTATAGCCGTTTCGGTGCGCCACTTCCTCGGCACCACTGGCGAGAGCTGTGCAGTAGGGATTCGTTAAATCACCCACAATCAACCCAATCGTCTTTGTTCGACCCGTCAGCAGACCCCTTGCCAATGTGTTTGGCAAATAACCCAATTCGTCAATGGCCTGTTCAATTCTCTGCCGTGTTTCCGGCGCTACTCTATGGGAGTCATTGAGTACACGGGAGACCGTCATTGCTGAGACTCGGGCAAGAGCGGCTACATCCTGAATGGTTACGACGCTGTTGTTATCCATAACACAAAATACACCCTTTTTTGGAGATCCGTCACTCATTCTACAGTGTTTTCCTAGAAAAGAACATGGGTTGATTGAGCACCATTCACATTTAACCAATGCTGCATTGTAGTCTTTTTTCATCTGTTTCGCTTCCGCATTCATATGGCTTGACAAGTCTTCAATTTGAGATACACTATCCTGTAATCTCCATGTTATCCATAACATGATTGTTTTTCCAATCTTAGAATAGGAGGCAATTATTGTCAGAAACACTACTAGAGTTTTTGATTTACTTAGAAATATCGTCAGTTAAGGGAGGAAAAAATGTCATCAAGAATTCGGATAATACTATTTGCGACTTTCGCCATCTTGCTGCTGAGTATTCCTGCATCAGCAATGGCACAGGACAAGGTTGTAGTTAAGGTTTGGTTGAATGATGACGATTTAGGCCAATGTGTCAAAGATGTCGTCACCACGGGTTTCAACGCCTTCAGCAAAACAGCTGAGGTGCAGGTCGATCTCCAGCCGAACGTGGACGACACCCTAAAGACCGCCCTCGCAGGCGGTGCCGGTCCGGATATTATTTCGATAGTCAGTCCAACAGCTGCACGGCAGTTTGTCAAAGCTGACCTCCTGCTTTCACTGGATGAGTATGCTACGAAGCTCGAATGGGATAAGCTCTTTGTCCCTTGGGCGCTTGAACTGGGCAAAGTCGATGGAAAACTTTACACGCTGCCCGACTCGCTGGAAACGATGGTGGTCTGGTACAACAAGACCCTGTTCGAAAAGAATAGTTGGCAAGTCCCCAAGACGATGGATGATTTGGTAACCCTTTCCAAGACGATGCAGGAAGCCGGAGTTGTGCCGTTCAGCAATGGTTATGGAGAGTGCCTAGATTGTTTAGGAGCGCTGCCCGGTATATTCATCAACCACTATGCTGGTCCGGAAAAGATGTACCAGGCACTTACCGGACAGATCCCTTGGACAGATCCCATATTTGTCGAAGCTGTCAGCCTGTTTAATGACATGGTTCAGAAGGGGTACTTTGATGGCAGCAGAGACAGGCTATTCACTGACAGCTGGGATACTTCCCATCAGACTCTTGGCAGTGGTGAAGCTGCGATGCTTATAGATGGTAATTGGCTTGATCCCAGTGGGTTTTTCGGCACTGCCGCTGGTAACGAGAATGATTATGATTGGTTCCCCATCCCAACCAAAAGCGGGGAAGAAATGTTTATTACAGGTGTCGGTACCGCGTGGAGCATCAATGTAAACTCCAAACATCCACAGGAAGCGGCAGAATACTTGAACTGGGCGTATTCGCCGGCTGCACAGACCGAACGATTCAACAAGTGCAGTTTTGCTTTCGCGCCGATACGAATTGGTGCCGATGCACTCGCCAAGGCCGAGCCACGAATTGCCCGGATTTACGAATCGTATGCAAGCAACGCTGCGGAGGGGCGCTATGGCTATGCCAACTGGGCCTTCTTCCCTGACGACATGAATACTGCATTCCAAACCGACATCCAGAAGGTGCTTTTGGGCACCATGACTCCTAAAGAGTATATGCAGGAGATGCAGGACTTATATTCTAAAGCAGTAGCAGATGGGACAGTACCGCCCGTTCCAGCGCGGTAAGAGGCATCGTACTTGACAGTGTTGCCCGGGTATTACGCTTGGGCAACAACTTATCGAGCGAAAGTAATCCGAATGGCTCGTAAACTCACTTCACCGGATGACAAAAACCTAATGCACGCTCCAGAGATTTCGCCTCGAACGGAAGCCCACACTCCAGTGACGGCACCCCGCCGCTGGACACGTTACCACTTTATACACAAGATTGCGATTCCGTGGGCATTTATGCTGCCGATCTTGCTCTTGCACGCAATTGTGGTACTTATACCGGCAATCCAAGGGATTTTTTATTCTTTCACGGAATGGTCGGGGATCGGACAGGCGAAGTATATTGGCCTAGAGAACTTCCGCCGTTTGTTGTTCGATGACCCGGCATATGGCAATGCCCTTCGCAATAACATGATCTGGATGGCGTTTTTTGCAACTGTCCCATTTGCTATGGCTCTGTTTGCGGCTAGCTTGCTGGCACGGGTAAAAATCGGCGGCATGATCTATCGAACCCTGCTTTTCATGCCTTATGTCATACCGAGTGTCGTGGTGGCTGCCATTTGGCGCTACCTGCTGAGTCCACGTTTTGGCGTTGGCTCGCAGCTTGCCCATCTGGGTATTTCAGGTCTTGATGTTGCCTTTCTCGGTCGTCCCGACACCGCACTCATATCCATTGCGTTCGCTGATAACTGGCATTTTTGGGGCTTTCTGATGGTGTTGTTTCTGACCGCCATGCAAGCAATCCCGGCTGACCTCTACGATTCCGCAAAAGTAGATGGTGCGAATCGGTGGCAGGAATTCTTGCATGTGACACTTCCCGGCATCCGTGCGACGGTCTTTTTCATGTTGATGATGGTGATGATCTGGTCGTTCCTCGTTTTTGAATACGTCTGGTTGCTTACCCAAGGTGGTCCAGGTGGAGCATCGGAAGTGCTTGGCGTGGTGATCTTTGTCAACGCGTTTCGAAAGTTCGACGCAGGTTATGCCGCCGCGCAGGGACTCACAATCAGTGTCTTTGCTTGCATGATCGTGCTGCTTTTCATTTTCTTACGTAGACGAGGATGGGAAATATGAACCTGATGAAACGCTATCGTCGATATGGAGAGAACTTACTCATCAATCACGTTATCCTCGTCTTACTGGTGCTGTTTGCAATCAGCCCGATTGCGATGATTCTCTTTAATTCAGTCAAAACAAGTGTGGAAATCGGCAGGAACCCGATGGGGCTTCCTCAGTCTATTCATCTAGAAAATTTCTCAACTGCCTGGGAAAAAGGCCAGTTCGCAAGGACGATGGGCAACAGCGTGTTTCTGGTTGTATGGACGGTTACTGCTGAACTTATCCTGGGTGGCATGGCTGCTTACAGTCTAGCTCGCAAGCAACCACCGGGGGGAAGCTTGGTGATGTTTTATATGTTGGTGGCTTCGACCATACCAGTGTGGTTGTATCTGGTGCCGCTCTTTTTCACCTGGAAATCTCTCAACTTGCTGAATAATCGTGTTGGCCTCATTTTGATCTATGTCGCGCTTAATGCGCCTTTCTCAATCTTCTTGCTGCGCTCCTACCTGATTGGGCTATCAACCGATTTTGAAGATGCGGCACGCGTCGATGGTGCAAATGAGCTTCAGGTTCTCACTCGGATTGTCGTACCCTTGACCTGGCCGGGCTTTTTGACAGTAGGCTTGGTGGTCGGGCTTAGCGTCTGGAGCGAGTTCCAGATTGCGCTGATTTTCATTCAGGAACCGGAAAAGTTCCCAGTTACAACGAGTTTTTTTAAATTTGCCGATCGCTACAGCCGGGACTGGTCGCTGACCAGCGCGGGCGCTGCCATGATGATTATTCCTGTGCTGCTTCTATTTTTAGCGTTACAGAGGCGGTTCATTGAGGGGTTGTCTCAGGGGGGCGTCAAGGCTTAAGTGAATTAATACTGAACATCAGGTGTTCTCGATAAAAGGATTTACGATGAAGGAATTTGTACTTACAGCTCCCGGTCAGATCGAATTCCGTGAATACAGCGAGCCAAAATTAGAAGCCAACGAAGTCCGCATTCGCGCCATTGTCAGTGGGATTAAACATGGCACAGAGATGACCCTTTACCGGGGCAAGACACCTTTTGCAACCCGATCTTTCGACCCGGTCTTTCGCATGTTTATGCCACAGGATGGTCATGGCTTGTATCCGTTAAACCTAGGTTCGTGGTTGGTCGGAGAGATCATCGAAGTGGGCAGCGCCGTAACACGCTTCAAAGTAGGTGACAAAGTTCATGGGGGTATGGCGCATCGCCCGACTAATGTGCGCCCTGAGGACACTCTGTTTCCTTTGGCATTAAACATGAAGCCGGAAACAGCGCTCTTCACCGACCCTGCCATTTTTGCGCTAGGAGCGATACACGACGCTCAGATTAAGGTCGGCGATAAAGTTGCTATCTTCGGGATGGGGGTACTTGGTCTGCTGGCTGTACAAATTGCCCGCCTGAACGGAGCAGAAAGCGTCTTCGCCGTGGACACAATTGACAACCGTCTGGAACTCGCTAGACAGGTTGGTGCTGACGTTGCCCTAAACGCAAAGGAATGCGACCCAGCGGTGGAAATCAAAAACCTCACGGGTAAAAGGGGCGTAGACGTGGCAATTGACATCTCTGGCGCTTATTCAGCCCTGCATTCGGCTATCCGTTGCATCCAAATGTGTGGGTTAATCGTCTCGGCCAGCTATTACAGTGGGACACCGCAGATTGAACTCGGTGCGGAGTGGCACCACAACCGTCCGACGTTCGTTTCGAGCATGCCTGTATGGGGAAATCCACACCGCTGTCATCCGCTTTGGGACTTGAAACGCACTGAGGAAACTGCCCTGCGTCTCCTAGAGAATGGTCGTCTGATAACCGATCCACTAATCAGTAAACGTTACCGTTATGCAGACGCGGTAGCAGCCTATCAGTTTGTTGACCAACATCCCGAAGAAACGCTGAAGACGCTGCTCTACTACGATGGCATCTCCGCATAAAGCGATTTACTGTAGAAGAGCCAAAATCCTAGCGACAAATAGTTATCATCGACTCCGGTCGGGAGAGCTTTAATGTTCCAAATTAGCGATTTACGCTGCGAGTTTGCAACCAATCCACTGGGTATTGACACGCCACGACCTCGATTCTCTTGGGTTCTAGAACATCCGGAACGAGGTCAAAGGCAAACAGCCTATCAGATACAGATCGCTTCAACGTTGGAGCGGCTTGGTACCAATATTGCGGATTTGTGGGACAGCGGCAAAACACCTGCTTCCGATTTACCACTGGTGGAATATGCTGGCAAGCCTTTGGCAAGCCGTCAGCGTGCTTACTGGAAGGTTCGAGCCTGGGATGTACAGGATAGACCCAGCCAATACAGTGCTCCTGTCTGGTTTGAGATGAGCTTACTGGAACAGGCGGATTGGAAAGCCGAGTGGATTGGCTTTCCGTCGGGGTGGAATGGTAAAGCACTGTATTTCCGTGATGCCTTTCAAATAGACAAGCCGGTCAAAAAGGCACGTGTGTATGTGTGTGGTCTGGGGTGGTCTGAACTCCATCTAAACGGTCATAAGGTCGGACAGCGCGTACTTGATCCGGCACAGACTGACTTTGGTAAACGAGTCCTTTATACCACGCATGACATTACGTCGCTGTTACATCAAGGCCTGAATATAGTCGGTTCAATCGTCGGAAACGGTTGGTACGGGACACCCAAATTGCTACTTCAGCTCGAACTTGAGTTCGAGGATGGTACATTGGCACAGGTTCTCACCGGACGCAGGGGAGAGGGTGGCACGTGGTGGCGCGTCGCGGATGGCCCCATCGTCGAAAATAGTATTTATGACGGTGAGGTGTATGACGCTCGCTTAGAAAAACCGGATTGGGACAAACCCGAAGGTTTTGCGGAGAACTATCCGAATCTGGATATGTGGGCGGGTTCAATGGTCACGGAGGCTCCCGGCGGACGGTTGGTCGCCCAGATGCTAGAACCAGTGGAAGTTATTGAAACGACCCTTCCTAAAGAAATCTGTCAGCCAAAACCGGGCATTTTTGTTCTGGATACGGGTCAAAATCTAGCCGGGTGGGGATTACTGACAGTTCAGGGAACGGCGGGAACAAGTGTAACGCTGCGTTATGCGGAATCCTTAAATGAAGATGGTACCGTGAACCAGCAAAACTTACGTGCTGCCCGCGCGCGCGATATCTATATCCTGAAGGGGGGAGGCATCGAAACTTGGGAGCCGCGTTTTACCTATCACGGTTTTCGCTACATTCAAGTGGAGGGTTTTCCGGGTGAGCTTACTCATGATTCGATCCAGATACGGATAGTGCGTTCCGCCGTAGAACCAACCGGACAATTTGAGTGTGATAATCCGCTGCTTAATCAGCTTCACCGTACCATTTGGTGGACAGAAGCCTCCAACCTGCACGGCGTGCCCACCGACTGTCCACAGCGCGATGAACGTATGGGATGGCTGAACGATATGGCAGCACGCACTGAGGAGGTGATCCACAATTTCGATCTTTCTCGTTTGCTGCCCAAATGGCTCAATGATATTGCCGATACACAGGATGCAAGCGGCGCCATCTCCGATACAGCTCCCTATCGCTGGGGCTGCCGCCCGGCGGATCCTGTATCCGTGTGCTATTTGCTGATTCCATGGCTTTTATACAGTCATTATGGCGATACCCATGCGCTGCAAGACCATTACATAGGCATGAAGCGTTGGGTGGATTATCTCAACACACGTGCCCCGAACCGCATCGTTGAATACAGTTATTATGGTGACTGGGCTCCTCCATTATCTGAAAGCTTGAAAGGGAGTCTGGGCAGTTCAGCCATCGCGCGAAACACACCCGGTCAACTCGTATCTACAGCTTTTTATGCCTATAGTGCCACGCTCTTCGCAAAAATCGCCAGCGTGCTGGGGCGAAATGAAGATGCGACTATTTATCATCAACTGGCAGACGGAATTCGTGAAGCATTCAACCATCATTTCTGGAACGAGACCAATGGTGGATATGGCAGCAATAATCAAGCTTGCAATTCGCTCGCCCTTTATATGGAATTGGTACCACAGGATCGGAAGGCACGGGTTATCGCCAATTTGATTCAAGACATAAATGATCATGATTGTCATCTGACCACCGGAAACTTATGTACGAAATATGTGCTAGAGGTTTTAGCTGCCGAAGGCTACAACGATCTTGCTTTTTCTTTAGCCACTCAGACTACTTATCCCAGTTGGGGTTATATGCTGATAAATGGTGCTACAACGATTTGGGAGCGCTGGGAAAAGGCAATAGGGCGGGGGATGAATTCTCATAATCACCCGATGTTTGGTTCGGTTGGTGCATGGCTATACCGATTTTTAGGAGGGATTCAAGTCTGTTCAGATGACCCGGGATTTGGGCGATTTGCAATTAGTCCATCACTGCCACCAAATATGAAACATGCTCGAGCATCACTGAAAACGGTACGAGGATTAATCGAATCGGCTTGGGAGGTCAGCGGTAATAACCTTATTTTAACGGTACGAATCCCGGTGAACTGTGTAGCGGAAATCACAATTCCAAAATTAACCTCAACAGCGTTGCGAATTCTGGAAAACGGAACAAGCATTTGGGCAAAAGGTGAGCCAAGCAGCCTTACCCCCGGGATACTTGATTTGCGGACAAAAGACCAAACGATTACGTTGATGGTCGGTTCTGGACAGTATCATTTCTCAGTTGAAAGGGATTAAGAATGACTATTCCGCACGATTATATCGAGCGCACTTATGCTGGCGTACTGGGTAAGTTGATTGGTGTTTATCTAGGGCGTCCGTTCGAACAATGGACATATGAGCGCATCATGGCGGAGTTGGGTGAAATTACCTATTACGTGAATGAAAAGCGAGGTGTACCTCTTATCGTCACAGACGATGACCTTTCAGGAACGTTCACATTCTTACGCGCATTGCCCGATTATGGAAACTCCCGTGATCTCACACCGCAGCAAATCGGTCAAACATGGTTGAACTACATTATCGAGAAACGCACAATCTTGTGGTGGGGCGGTTTGGGGAACTCGACTGAACATACCGCCTACTTGCGGCTCAAGAACGGTATTCCAGCACCGACGAGTGGCTCAATCGCATTGAATACTAAGACTGTCGCGGAGCAAATTGGTTCGCAGATTTTCATTGATGGATGGGCGATGGTTGCGCCTGGTGACCCTGCATTCGCCGCTGACCTAGCGCGCCGAGCTGCAAGTGTAAGCCATGACGGTGAAGCCATTTATGGGGCGCAGGTTGTTGCGGCAATGGAGTCGCTCGCCTATGTCGAAAACGACTTGAACCGACTTCTGGATACAGCCGTCTCTTTTATCCCGAAAGACTCGGTCATCCGGCGTTTGATTGACGATGTGAGGGAGTGGCATGCCGAATTCAGGGATTGGCGTGACACACGCGCAAAAATTGCCGAGCGTTACGGTTACGACAAATACGGTGGCAACTGCCATATGATCCCCAATCACGCGCTAATAATCTTGGCTCTATTATACGGCGAGGATGATTTTCAGAAATCGCTCATGATTGTCAATACAGCAGGGTGGGACACCGACTGCAATTCGGGGAATGTCGGTTGTCTGCTCGGAATCAAGAATGGTCTAGCGGGAATTGATGCTGGTCCAGACTGGCGCGGTCCTATCGCGGATCGCCTTTATCTTCCAACAGCCGATGGCGGGCGCGCAATAACGGATGCAGTGACCGAAACCTACAATATCGTCAATATAGGACGCACACTCGCCGAAATGCCTTCCCTCCAACCGAAAGCGGGTAGTCGTTTCCACTTCGAACTTCCTGGTTCGGTGCAAGGCTTTACGGCTGATACGAGCATCGAGTCGAAAGGTATTGTAACGCTTGAAAATGTCGAAGGTTACAGCCACCTTGGAAAACGCAGCCTGGCGATCCGCTATCAGCATCTGGCTCCCGGACGCAGTGCGCGGGTGGCAACACCCACGTTCATCCCCCCCGAAGCGATTAACCTGATGGGATATGAGCTTCATGCATCCCCCACCTTATATCCGGGACAAACCATTCGCGCAGGTTTCATGGCTGATTCATTGAATAAGAGCAAGGTTATGTGCCGTCTTTATGTTCAGATATATGGTGCAGAAGACAAACTTGTGACTATTTATGGCCCCCAGAAGGCTATACATCCCGGCGAATCCGTTCAGATGGAATGGCAGATTGCTGACACGGATGGCGCGCCCATCGCGATGATTGGGCTGGAAATCATATGTACTGACAGCAGGGCTGACGGCACTATTTACCTCGACTATCTGACATGGGATGGCACTCCAAATACGGTATTCAAGCAACCTGTAGCGGGCGGAACTATGTGGCAGCGTGCATGGGTCAAAGGGGTCGATTCTTCTCATGACAAATACTGGCCGGAAGCGTATCGTGTTATCCAAAATGAGGGCACTGGTTTGCTAACTTTAGGCTGCCGCGATTGGACGAATTACTCGATTAGTGCGACGATCATGCCGCATATGGTGCGTGCATTTGGCATCTCTGCACGGGTACAGGGGCTTCAGCGCTACTATGCCCTACTGCTTACCAACGACGGGAAAGCGCGTCTCGTGAAAGCATTGGACGGCGTGAAGATTTTCGCTGAGACCGAGTTTTCTTGGCAACAGGAAAACGAATATGTGTTTCAACTGGACGCACAATCCAGACGTTTGATAGGGCGGATTAACGGGCAAATCCTATTTGACGTGGAGGATACTGAAGAACCTCTTGAATGTGGCGGCATCGCGTACGTTTGCTGCGAGGGATGCATGTCAAGCGAGAACCTATCTATTTCACCACTTTAATGCGCATTAAGCATTCACTTCGGAGTAAGGGCTGAGAGGACAGAAAAATGACACTTCCGCACGATTACACAGAGCGCACCTATGCGGGTGTGCTAGGTAAGCTCATCGGGGTTTATCTTGGTCGTCCGTTCGAGGGATGGTTGTACGACCGGATCATGGCAGAGCTAGGGGAGATTAGATATTACGTACACGAGAAGCTTGGGCTGCCACTGGTCGTAACTGACGACGACATTTCAGGAACATTCACCTTTTTGCGCGCACTACCGGATTACGGCAACCCGCGTGATCTGACCGCGCAACAGATCGGTCAGACGTGGTTAAACTACATCATCGAGAAACGGACAACGCTATCGTGGGCAGGACTGGGGAATTCGACCGAACATACTGCCTATTTGCGATTGAAGAGCGGCATTCCAGCACCGCACAGTGGCTCTATTGCAGTGAATACAAAGATGGTCGCGGAGCAAATTGGCGCGCAGATTTTCATAGACGGATGGGCTATGGTTGCGCCTGGTGACCCTGAATTGGCCGCAGATCTCGCACGTCGCGCCGCAAGCGTCAGCCACGACGGCGAAGCCATTTATGGAGCACAGGTCATAGCGGCAATGGAGTCACTGGCGTATGTCGAACATGATATCAGTCGCCTCCTCGATACCGCCGTCACCTTTGTTCCCTCAGACTCGATTATCCGGCGGATGATCAATGACCTGCGCGAATGGCATGGTGGGATTACAGATTGGCACGCTGCGCGTGAGAAAATCGCTGAGCACTATGGTTATACCAAATATCGTGGTGGTCCCCATATTGTCCCCAATCACGCGTTGATTATCCTTGGGCTCCTGTATGGGGATGATGATTTTCAAAAGTCGCTGATGATTGTGAATACGTCTGGATGGGATACCGACTGTAATTCGGGCAATATCGGTTGTTTGCTCGGAATCAAGAACGGGTTAGCAGGCATTGATGCAGGGCCAGATTGGCGCGGTCCCATTGCTGATCGTCTATATATCCCATCTGCCGATGGTGGACGTGCAATCACTGACGCACTGACTGAAACATATCACATTGTCAACATAGGTCGGGCGCTCGCGGGGATGCCTGTAGTGCAGCCTAAAAAAGGAAGCCGGTTCCACTTTGAATTACCTGGTTCTGTGCAAGGATTTACCGCCGATACGAGCAATGACTCGAAAGGTGTAACTACCCTCGAAAACGTCGAAGGCTATAGTCAACTCGGAATGCGTAGCCTTGCGATCCGCTATCACCATCTGGCGCTAGGTCGCATCGTCCGGGTATCGACCCCAACCTTTATCCCCCCGGATGCGATCAACATGATTGGCTATGAGCTTCATGCATGCCCAAATTTGTATCCGGGACAAACTATTCGCGCTGGTTTCATGGCTGACCCAACAAACAACGGTCAGGTCGTATGCAGACTTTACATTCAGACATATGGAGCAGAAGACAAACTGGTCATAACGTATGGACCACAAACCCACCTCCAGCCCGGTGAAATCGTGCAAACTGAATGGCATCTGGAAGATACCGATGGTGCGCCCATTGCTCAAGTTGGACTTGAAATTACAACCCTCGACAAACAAACAGTTGGTACCGTTTATTTAGACTTCCTGACCTGGGACGGGGAACCGGAAGTTATTTTCAAGCGACCCACCTATGGTGGAACAATGTGGCGGCGCGCGTGGGTCAAAGGTGTCGATCCAGCCGATCCTTATGCATCAGAAGCATTTCGGCTCGTTCAGAACGAGGGAACAGGTCTATTGATGCAGGGGACGAGAGAATGGACCAACTATTCGGTCAGCGCCACGATTACGCCTCGCTTGGTTCAGGCAGCGGGAATTGGGGCACGGGTGCAAGGGATGCGGCGGTATTACGCCCTGTTGCTGGGACAAGGTGGGAAAGCGCGTCTCGTAAAAGCGTTAGATGGAGAGACAATCCTTGCCGAAGTTGAGTTTCCCTGGCAGCCGGAAATCGAATACCTGCTCCAACTGAATGTCAACGGAACTCACCTTTCCGGTCAGATTGATGGACACACACTCTTTGAGTTTGACGATTACGAGCAACCACTGACACATGGTGCCATAGCGCTTGTCTGTACTGAGGGACGAATGGCTACCGAAAGTGTATCCATCTCACCAATCTGATACACGGGTCAACTTCATTTATCTGAAACTATCTATTAGGAGAAATCAACATGGCATCATCAATACGAGTTACCGTGTGGAACGAAGGTCGCCACGAAAAGATACACCCAGAGGTCATGAAAGTCTATCCAAATGGAATTCACACCGTCATCGCAGAGCATCTTCGTACGCATGGCTTTGCTGTCCGTACAGCCACACTTGATGAACCCGAACATGGACTCACTGACGCTGTTCTTGCCGAAACGGATGTCCTGACATGGTGGGGGCACATGGCGCATGACGATGTAGAGGATGCCATCGTAGAGCGTGTGCAGCAGCGCGTGCTGCGGGATGGCATGGGGCTGGTAATGCTGCACTCTGGGCACCACTCCAAAATCTTCAAGAAGCTGATGGGGACATCGTGCGATCTGCTGTGGCGTGAAGCAGGCGAAAAAGAACGTCTGTGGGTCGTTGCGCCGGGACACCCCATTGCCGAAGGACTAGGGGCATATTTTGAGATTCCGCACGAAGAAATGTATGGCGAGCTTTTTGATGTTCCCACGCCGGATATGCTTGTGTTTATCAGTTGGTTCCAGGGCGGCGAAGTTTTCCGCAGTGGCTGTTGTTACCATCGCGGACGTGGAAAAGTATTTTATTTCCGCCCCGGACATGAGACTTACCCGACTTATTACCAAACCGAAGTGAAGCGCGTGATTGCTAACAGTGTGCGTTGGGCAGCTCCCATC
>JBBSBM010000149.1:0-13794 GCA_038251275.1 Aggregatilineales bacterium | reverse complement strand
GCACCGAGAAGTGTGAATGTCGTCATGCTCGTTCGCAACGTAACCATCTGGCCTGTTGTTATCATGCTTGGCTGACCCTCAACGTCAAAGCGCTGCAACTGAGCAAAACGCTCTATGCTGTCCAGCACGATTTGCTTAGCGGTTATCTACGGGCAGAGTTACGCCAACCCCGTATTTCCGCCTTTCTCAGTCCCTAAAGCGAAAGTCCTAACTTCATCGACGCAAGTATTTGGTTAATGTGATTGATGTGGTCGCGTTCGTGCCAAAGCGTTCGGCGAACTACTTTTCGAGGTGACCATTTTTCACTGATAAGTTCGACAACATGGGTGTTTCTGTTAACTTCGGGCAAGCGAGTCAGAGTGTTAGCGCGGACAACTACAAGTACTTCAAAAGGATTGTCAGGTAACGCGTTCCAATCCGCAACCAAGCCAATCCGGTCGAAATACCACCATTCTGACCATGCAATATGCTTCAAAATACCTGCGATGTTTCCAAAGCGTGAATCACAGGGGCGATTCAAAACTTCGCTGGATAAAGGTTTCACGAGATTCAGTAAATCTTGGCGACCCCATTCTAATATCTGCAACGTACCAGACATATCAATTGGCTGTAAATCATCTTCAAAAAAAGCGTTGACTAAATATTCGGGGTCTTCTTTGGCGGGATAAGAAAAAAAGACTTCATCAATCTTAATTTCAAAGGAGAGATGAACCGGGAGATTCATTGCGGGACAGACATGAACGCGCCGCCAATCGAAGTGATTTCTTACGGCAAGTGCTACACCTGCGATAGCATCCGACTGATTACGAGCCGAACTGAAACATCCCAGCAGTTCATAGACATAAGCGACCCAATTATCCGGCTCTATATCTTCAACACCAACATGATAATGCATAAGCCGTGACTCTTTTAGCTTTCACATGGGATAGGTTGAATCGAGAGGCCGTGTAATTCACCGGAATAGCTCAGTTTGAGTAGGATGAAATTATCTTCAAGCGTGACATAATCGGTTACTTCAGCTTGTAATGCCTCAGTTGATTGCATTGTACCGAGATGCCAACCGTTGACATAAACTTGTGTGCCAATCGGTGCTCGATCAACATGGAGATGGAAACGCAAGCAAACATCGCCGATGGGTTCGAGGTCAAAAGTACGGCGCAAGTTGAGTGTACCCGATACCGCAATGAGATCACGAGGATAATCGGCGACCTGCGGTAACACGCCCCACGATGATTCATCCAGTTCAGATGCACCATAAGCCGCATCTATCACTTCGGTGGGAAAATAGCGCCAATCGGTTTCGAGCGCAATAGATTTCATGATATTCACCTCACTCCACAACTCGCAGAAAATTCGCTCTTACTCCATACAAACAGCGGTAAGTTGCCCCTTACCCACCGTCACTATTGAACCGATCAATCTGCGCGTGGTGATAACATTACGCATTGCGTTTGTACACGATAACCTTGATGAGCATAACAATGGTTTACCGCATGGCTCCGCACGCGACATTTAGTCGGGTTTTAGCCGAAACCAACTTTCCCGGTTGGCACGGGTTGCGCTCGCTTCGATCAATCCAATAGCTACCTGCTTAACCGCTGTTGTTAGATCAAATCAATTTGCCAGTTCAGCGCTTGAATAGCCGAGTCTAGTTCACGATAACGACGTGCCAGATCATCCATACGTTTTTGTACGGCGGCTACTGAAACGGTGCTGACATATTTAATTTCGGCACGTTGATAGCGGAAGCTCTGGTTCGTCGCAGCAGTCATTAGAGATTCCAGTAAGCCGCGTTCCAAAGACAGCGTGTCCCGCTCCGCCAAGGCATCGGTCACCGTTTTTCCGTCTTGAAAAGGTGTGAGCGAATTGGTGCGGTTGATGCGACTCACAATGTCCGTATATTGTGCCAATAGGCGATCAACTTCAGCCAGCAATTCTTGTGGATCTTCCGACGGCTTTTCGCCTTCGGGCGTTTGGGCGCTACGGGTCAGGCGTTCGCGCAATTGTTGGATACGTTTCATGGTATCAGAACGTAGTATCAAAGCTTCGGCAAGTTTCATAAATCATCCTCTGTTGTATAGAGGCGATTATACAGACTAACACATCAGAAACAGAGAAGAATCGGTAAAGGAGAGTACTTTGTTTTGCTCAGCTTTTAGAAGCTGCTTACTGATTTCTATTTAGTTCTCGGTGTGGAGGCCGACTTTGTTGCCTTCGGTGTCGAGGAAAAACGCGATAAAACCAAAACCAATATCTGTCGGTGGCATGACGACTTTGCCACCAGCCAATTCAACACGGGCGAGAATAGGTTCCATCTGATGATCGGCGTTGAGGTAAACAACCGAGCCTGTGGTTGAAGGCACGTAACGCTCAGCACACACAATAGCGCCATTGACCGATCCTTCACCGTCACCCGGGAATATGGCGCTCTGAACACCCATGACCAGTTCATTGTGGAGTTCAATATTGAAAATGGTACTGTAGAACTGGACAGCACGGTCAAAGTCAGCCGCGGGAATTTCGAACCAGTTGATTTTGTTTTTCACGAGATTTGCTCCTATTAAGCTATTAGCGACTTGTTGTTGCTCACTTATATTCATCAGATTAAACGGAGCGTGTGACACCATTATGGCAACAGCAAATAAAGTGCGGAGTATTGAGTTCCGAGTACCGAGAAAAGACAAAATGCTTGTTGCCAAAAAAAGGGAATTTTAAGAGTTTGTGACGGGTTGGTATTGGCGGAGAGCAGCGGTGAGTTCGGTGGCAAGACGCTGCTGAAGGCTAGCGGGTTCAAGGACGCGGACATTTGATCCCCAACCGAGAAGCCACTGCACAAGATCGGCTTCTTGGCGAACACGCAAAGTGACCAATAAACCGTCAGGCTGGTTTTCCATCGCTTTGACGTAAAAGAAAGAGTCTTCTTGTACCCAACGGGCAACAGCCGGATTAAAAAGCACCCGTGCAGTAATTTCATTTTCGGTGGAAGGTTTTGGGCCAACCCGAAAGTTTTCAGGGCGGGTGAAGGTCTTTGGGAGAATTTGCAACGCATCAATCCGGTCAAGGCGAAAGTTACGGGTATCGTAACGCAGGTGGCAGTAACCCGCGAGATACCAGGCGTTATCCAGATGAACGAGTGCATAAGGGTCAACGTCACGGGTGGTTTTGCTGCCCGCAACATCCTGATTGCCTGTTGAACGTGTGTGATACTCCATGCGGATAGTCCGATGCTGGATAATGGCGCGGCGTACCTGTTGGAGCGTTTCCGGGTGAGTGGTTGATTCGAGTGGATTGACGGCGATGAAGCGCATACTGGTTTGTAAATCATCTACTTCATCACGCAAGCGCTGACTGAGAACCGCGCGAATTTTGCTGGTCGCGGAACGAGCTGCCGATTGATACTGGGCATCAAAGGTTTGCTGCATAAAGTCTGTACCCAGCAGCAGAACAATCGACTCATCAGTGGTAAAACTCAAAGGCGGGAGAAAATAACCTTCATCGAGTGCATACCCCTGCCCCGGTGACGAGATGACAGGTACACCGGATTCCATGAGTGCCAACATATCGCGATAGACGGTGCGTTTGCTGATTTCAAAGGTAGCGGCAAGATCTTCGGCGCGCTGCCAATGTTTGGCTTGGAGTTCAACAATCAGAGCCAATAGACGATCAGTACGATTCATTTTAATCTTCAGCTAACCAATAGGAAGTTCAATGGAAAACTCTGACCAGAGCGCTATTTGCGTAGACAGTATACATCGGTCACAATAGTTTATGAACAAATTACAGGCAAAGACGAGGTTTAACAATGCGGCATACCGTTTTATTCTATAATCCGATTAGCACATCAAAAGGAAAACAACGGCTACCGCTCTCGTTACTGGCTGTATCTGCCGTAATCGCCAATGATTACGATGTGGAATTCATTGACGGTAATTTGGTTGATGACCCTGCTACGATGATTATTGAACGGACGAAGGCAACCAAAGCCCAATTGTTAGCGGTGACCTGTATGCCGGGCCCACAGTTACGGCAAGCTGTGCCTGTCTGTAAGCAGGTCAAAGCTGCCCTCCCCGACTTGAAAATTTTATGGGGTGGATACTTCCCCACTCAGCATTTTGAGGTTGTCCTTAAAAGCGGATACGTCGATTACACAATTGCGGGACAAGGTGAAGCGCCCTTTCGACAATTGGTTGACCGGCTTTACACCGGTGGCTCGATTGAAGATGTGCCATCGGTAGCCTACCTCAAAAATGGCGAAGTATGTGTGAATGATCGTGCACCGAATGTGCCAATGGATAATCTGCCGTGGTTCCCATATGACAAAATTGATGTCAGCCGTTATGTAGGGAGCAGTTATCTTGGAACACGTGTACTCAACCATAACACCAGTTTTGGATGTCCATTCGCTTGTAATTTCTGTGCGGTAGTGGCGCTGGCGAACCGTCGCTGGCTGCCGGAAAGCGCCAAGCGTGTCGCAGACATCGTGACCCATTTGCAAGACAACTGGCATATCAATGGTCTGGAATTACATGATATGGATTTCTTTGTTAATGAAGACCGCACAGCCGAATTTTCGGAGCGCATTACAGGCAAGGATATTAATTGGTGGGGTCTAGGGCGCGTCGATACGCTGATGAGTTACAGTGACGATACATGGGAGAAGATGAAACGTAGTGGCGCAAAGATGATCTTTATGGGCGCAGAAAGCGGTGATGATGAAACGCTGAAGCGCATGAACAAGGGTGGTAAATCCGGTACGGCCCAAACGCTGGCATTAGTTGAGCGCATGAAGCATTATGGAATTGTGCCAGAACTGTCCTTCGTGATGGGTAATCCGCCTGATCCCCGTGCCGATATTGAATCAACGATCAGTTTCATCCGTAAGATTAAACAGATTAACCCTGCGACCGAATTGGTGCTTTATATTTATACGCCTGTACCGCAAGAAGGCAGCATTCTATTGGATGAGGCGACCAAACTCGGCTTCCGCTTCCCAACTTCCTTGGACGAGTGGGCAAGTCCCGAATGGGCGAAGTTTTCCATGCGGCGTGATCCGAGTACACCGTGGTTCAAGGACAGTACTCGCCGTCGGGTACGGAATTTCGAGTCGGTCATTAACGCTTACTATCCCACCGTGACCGATATGCGACTCCAAGGGCAATGGCGACAAGCTTTACGGGCATTAAGCGGTTGGCGATATAAGATGGAATACTATCAATGGCCTTATGAACTCAAGGCGCTGCAACGGGTGATTCATTATCGCAGACCGGAAACAACTGGATTCTAGTGTAACAATTTGATGCGAGTGGCAAAATTTTAAAGGCGTACAACGGTTGTACGCCTTTTTGATGCATGAATCCATAAGATGAAGCCAATTGCAGGTGCATAGGGGCTGTGCTATACTCGGATTATTAACTTGTTCAATTCCTCACAATAAGACATCCGCAGGGGTTTTGGTAATGAAATCAATCTACCGTCTTGCCCTACCTTTATTTGGATTGCTACTGGGTGCATGTGGCACAGTAGCTACACCAGTATGGTCAGAACAGGCACAGGGTACGCAATCCGCCCTAGTAGCCACTGCCGATCATCTGACCGAGATCGCACCTACCGCAACGGCAACGTTCGTCCCGACGAACACACCAACCGGTGCGCCTACAGCCACAGATATACCGGTCACGGCGACCGAGGTACCTACTGATGCATCAACTGCCACTGTTGAACTGCCAACGGCAACTCCTCAACAAGCTGCGTCGGGAGACGTCACAGGTGATCCCGAAAAAGGCAAAGAGTACTTTAACACAGTCCGTTCAGAGGTTAATTTCGCCTGTGCCACGTGCCATCACTTTGACACGGAAGCACAACTGATTGGCCCCGGCTTGCTCAATGTAAGTGTCCGTGCAGCCAGTCGTGTATCGGGAGAATCAGCCTATGAGTATATTCACACATCAATTGTGAACCCCGGCGCATTTGTTGTTCCCGGCTTCCCTGACGGATTGATGCCAAAAGTCTATAAAGATATATGGACTGAAGAACAGATCAACGACATCATCGCTTATCTGTACACACTCAAGGGCTAAAGTTCAATCGGGTGCAGGCATTGCACCTCTACACAGATTATCTAAATTGACGAATAGCACAGGTGCAAAATGGCCTGTGCTATTTTGTTTCTACTGCCGAAGTCATATCAAACAGCACCCAAATTGCGCGGGTACGATCCACCTGAAAACGGCTAAGTTCGGTGGCAGAAGCCAAAAGTGGACAACTACCCACTGCATCCTGCCGCACTACCCACCAAAGTGAATGGACATTATCGAATATAGGCGCGTGGCAAAAATCGGCTGGTAAATCCTCAGCTTGATTGTTAGAAATATAGGGCAAAATACGACGCTGGTAGGGGTCCTGGAAAGCAACCACTGTTTGTTGACCTTTGAGTCGATCAGCTACCTCAAAAACACCGCCGGAAGTTTCATAAGGCAAGGTTAGGGTGAGATGGAAGGCAACAAGTAGTAAGACAGTGGCGAGTGGTAAAAGTAGCTCTCGTGGTCGGGCGACAGATTCACGCTCAAGGATTTTGGAAGCGTACAAAGCAATTATGTAGATAATATTAATTTGCATGAACAGGTAAAACTTGATGTTACCCGTTTGCCACCACCATCCACTGATGCCATTGGCAACAAGCGTTATTACGCTAACCCACAAGATATATTGAGCAACCGATTCAGTACGGGTGATTTTATAAAACGCACGGATAAAAACGACAATCAGAAGTAAGCCGAAGATTCCTATCGGGATGAACTGCCAAACCGGAGTCACACCAAGTAAGGGAACTAAAATCCAACTCGATAACAGTGTATAAACGACTGTGGGCAAAGTGCTTAGCCCAAAAGAAACACCCCATGTAGCCTGCCCTGCTTCAGCACTGCGAAAATATCTCAGAAACCATTCTACAAAGGTAGGTGTTGGCAAACCCTGTTGGGCAAACATGCCGTTTACTGTGAGCCATGCGACCACATACAACAACAATGTGGGTATGAGGCTGAAATCAGCATATAAGACAACATGCTTCCAGTTGATAGGAATGGCAGACAATTTGCGAAACGTACCAACGATGAGCGAGAGTCCGATTAAGCCTGCTAATTCGACATTGATTTGATGCGAGAGTAAAGCGAGCGCCGCGCTGATGCCGAGGATGATTACGCGATTGGTTGAGGGCAAGCGCAAAAATCGAACGTAGCTCCACATTAAAAGTGCAACCGTCACATAACCCAAGCTGTAAATGTCGGGATCGCTGCTGTAATGCCAGAAGCCATAGCAAAAACACAGCGACAAGCCGCAAATCATTGACAGCCAACGGCGCTGAGTCAATTCTTCTAGACCAAGAAAAAGCAACGCAACCGTTAGTCCAGCTAAAAGTGCCTGTGCGATACGCATGGCTTGCCATGCGCGAAGGCTGGTCAAGTTGTAGATCCATTCGCCGGGTTTTAGCCCTAAGAGATGCTGACTATGCCAACTTTCAAAGCCGTTATGCGCTTCAAGATAAGTGAGGTTATTAACCGCATCCGGTGTGTAATGTCGGGTTGGCAATAGGGCGATATATATGGCGGTGAGCAGCCATAACAATACAAAGATGCGATATTTTGACCACGATCTCATTCAAGCAGGCTCCATGTTTGGTGGCAGTTACAGGTTGTTGCGTTTAATCCGCACTGTTTCGCCTTCAAGATCGAACTCATGCGGTAATACAGGTAATTCGTAACTGACAGAGGCCGTAACAGGCAAGGCAAAGTAAACTGCTGTTCCGATGCCGAGTTTACTTTTAATCTGAAGCAACCCACCATGTGCTTCGATGACTTGCTTGGCTACGTAAAGCCCCTGACCTGTTCCGGGAACATGGAGTATATCACCATCGGTAGTGCGCGGTGTACCACGATAAAAGCGTGTTGTCAGATGTGGGATTTCTTCGCGAATGATCCCTACACCGTTATCGCGAATACGCATGAGTGCACGCCCATCTGACTCGCCATTGATTTCGAGTGTTAGTTTGCCACCGGGAAGTGTGTACTTGATAGCATTATCGACAAGATTGCCAATTGCCCAACGCAGACGACGTTCATCTCCAAGGACAAACAAACTGCGTTTCTCAATGAGAACCTCCAGCGATAGATTGGCCGCCGTCGCGATTTGCCGCCATTCATTAGCAATCACCCAGATGAGCGTATCCAAATAGAGTGGATGCTGTGTTTCACGCATATTGGGGGCATCAGGCATGGTAATTTCGCGCATCTCAAAAATCAATTTTTGAAGGGCGGCGGAATGGCGACCTAAATCATGAGCAACTTCATTCATGAGTGATGGCAACGCACTCACAGAAGGAGCATTTTGCAGTGACAATTGCACTTCGCTGGACAAGCGTTTGAGCATGGCTTCTTGCAGTTGTTCACGACGTACTTCGCGGGTAATGTCACGCAACACCACCAATGTACCGACTCGTTCATCAGATATATTAACTAAGGCGGCAGCTTGAGCACTGACCATATGCCCGTCAAATTCGATACGGCGCGGATCACCAAGGGTGTATAAACCGGGGGCAAGCGGGCGTAACAGTGTTTTCGATTGACTAGCAACTTCTCGCAAGCCGAGTTTATCTTCAGGTTGTGTTCCGAGCAATACCCGTGCTTGCTCATTCATGACAACGATTTGTCCATTTTGATCATGAACAATCACACCGTCCGGCATGGACTCTAAAACAGATAGTAAATATTCGGTTTCACGACGCTGACGACGCAAAGATACACGTAAGGCATCTAGCCGTTCCTCGACATAATCAGCATATTGATCAAGGGCGTGACCGACTGCAGCGATTTCGTTGGTAGGCTGCATTCCGGTACGCACGAACGATTGACCAGCGGTGAGCGACTGAGCAACTGAAGTCACATCTCCTGCCGGACGAGTGATATAGAAGTAAGTGGCGATAAATAAGGCGATAATGGCTGCACCCGCTACAGCAGCTAATGTTAATCCGCCAAGCTGCTGTCCTGTTCGGGCAATGGAAGGCACACTATCGGGCAAGAATAAGGCAATTACGCCTAATGGCTGCGGTCCAAATTGAAATGTTCCATAAGCAGCTTGATAAGCCTGATTATTCAGTTGGATCGGTCGTAAAGTGAGTTGGTTAGGTACAGCAAGTATTGTCTGAAAAACTTCCAGCGACAATGTCAGTTCAGTAGCTGTGGTGTCCACAGGTTTCGTAGTGGTTTGTAGTAAAGCGGCATCTGAACCATAAAGGGCAAGGTCGGCCATGCCATCAGCTCTCAAATCGGTCAACACATTATCGAGTGTCCGACCGACAAGGACAATGCCTATGGGTTGGTTAGCATCCAACAATGGCACAGCAGTATAAAGAACTAAGCCTGACGGTGTGCGAAGTAAAGCTGTTGAACCAATAGTATGTTCATCCAACACAGCACGAACGACCGACTGGACATGAAGGTCGGTATCGGTGCTGACGGTGTAGTAGACATTGGACTGCTGTTCGACACGCAAGACCCCCGCAACCTCGATACCCTGCATATCAGTGACGATAATACTATCGAGGTTAGCGAGACGGGCTGAACTTTCCAAAACAGGTTGCAAATCAGTAGCAGCACGGGAACGAATGGCATCCGCAACACCACGTGTAAAGGCTACTCGCTGAGCTTCAAGCCGCATTTGTTCGTAAAGATCGTTGGCGTGACTCCGCAGTCCATCACCTGTTTGAACCAGTAAATTGGTTTGGGGCGCGGCAGCGGCTTGCGTCAGGCTTTGCCCAAGTGCATAGGCTCCTGCCATCACAGCAATGAGTAATGCGACAAATACGGGCAGAATGAGTCGCCAGCGCAGCGAGATATAACGAGGCTTAACTGAGCCAACCGTCATAAAAACTCCTGAAGGTGCGGATTAAGTTTTACAACTTTCATTATAGGCCAGTTCAACTTTTTCGAAATTGGAAATAAGTCGGGGTGTTCAACATGAACGGTAACCACGCGCCCCAAAGGTTAAAGGATCGACAGTCACATCATTTATGCGGGTTTCGTAGTGTACATGAGGACCGCTGCTATGTCCGGTGTTGCCACTAAAAGCTATCACAGCACCCTTGTTAACAAAATCGCCTTTTTTGACGTTGAAAGACGAGTTGTGTGCGTAATAAGTGATGAAGTGATCACTGTGTATGACAACAAGGTTGCCATAACCATAAATATTCCATTCTGCCCAATCCACGTAACCGCTTTGGGTGGCGATAACCGGCGTGCCGGGTGGAACCGCTAGGTCAATGCCGGTGTGACCGATGAAATAGCGCTGTGTGAGTAAGCCTGCAACGGGCAATCCAGACGGCGCGCATTCTGTGCCCGGAACAACAGTTACGACGATGGTAATGGTTGGGACAATGATTACAGCAGTCGGCGCGTTAACTGTAGCTGCAAAGGCCAATACAGTAGCGACCAACTCATTGGTTGGCGTGATAGTAGGTGATGGCGTAAAAGTCGGAATAGGAGTACGAGTCGGCACAGGCGTTCGTGATGGAATTGGTGTTTGTGATGGTTGAAATACGGGAATGAGTGTCGTAGTAGGAATGGGAGTCACGGTAAAAGTCGGCGAGGGAGTCGATGTCATAACTTCAAAACGGGTGTTACCGGATTGGGGTAGATATGCACCCACAGGCGGGATGCCCTCACCCAATACTTGTAAGGGAGCGATACCATAATCAGGTTGACCATATTGCAGGTACGGAATAATGGCAGGATCAACTTGAGCAAAAGGTGCGATAGGAGTCCATTCGATTGTAGAAATAGTAGGGTATGGAGACAACAAAACTGTCTGCTGGGTTTGTGGTTGACTACCAAAGCGAGTGGCAATGTAACCCAAAATCAATACTGCTCCTACAACAGCAGTGAGGACGAGCCAACGGGAAGCACGGTTAAAAGGCGTATCTGGGCGCATATGGTGGATTGTACAGCAAGTCGGCAAGCGGTGCGGCACTGAATATTAATGAATAAGTGCAAGGCTTTACAGGTTGTTATTCTGCGCTTAGTGAGGGCTGAATGTTGTTATGGGAAAGTAGAGATCGTTGAAAAATGAAATTGTAATTACAGGCATAAAAAGCGAACCTATGACAACGACACATGAGTTGACCGGACGGGCCGATATTCACATGCACACCCATGCCAGCGACGGATTACCAACTGCAAAACAAATACTGGATAGCATAGCAAAGCGGAAAAATTTGGATGTGATTGCTATTACAGATCATGATGTATTGGATGCAAGCCTGTGGGCTTACGAACAACGCTCCAAATATACATTCGATATTATTCCCGGCGTGGAAGTAACAGCGCGGGGTGGTCACGTATTGGGGTTATGGATCACAAAACCTATTCCGATGAATCTTTCGATTATTGAAACGGTTGATGCTATTCATGAACAAGGCGGTGTGGCGATTCTGGCACATCCGGGTGAGTTATTGATGAATGGGGGTCAAGTGCTGCGATACCTCCGCAATCCAGCAGTGTTACTAGATATGAAATTGGATGCCGTTGAAGTTTTCAACGCAGGCGCAATGACACCCGGTAACAATGTGCTGGCGCGGCGGATTATGCGCGGACTCGATATCCCGGTGGTGGGAAACAGTGATGCCCACACTTTGAGTGCCATTGGGCGCGGACTCACGCGGTTCAAGGGACGCAGTGCCGCCGATTTCCGCAGTGCCTTGACACAACACCAAACCGCAGCAGAAGGCAGACGATGGCAGCTAACCGATTACTTAAAGCTCTCAGTCAAATCAATCCCGATCAAGCGGAACAAATCTATGGTTCCGAGTTCGCTTTCGACTTACCCAACCGCTTAGGCAGCAGCAGCCTGATCAAACGGGTAGCGATTTTTGCTGAGTCGTTTTTGCCGAAAGTTGACGGGGTTTCAAAGACCGCTTATTTAACAACACGCTATTTGCAGGAAACGGGACGCGAGGTACTAGTATTCGCTCCTGATATAGCACCCACACAAATCGGCCCATCAAAAGTCGTACCCATGCCAAGTCTCGGTGTACGAGTCGCCCCCGAAACGCGGATCGCACTGCCCAACCTGATGATTAATCAACATTTAGATGCGTTTCAACCCGATTTGATCCATCTATTCAGCCCTGCACTGCTTTCGGTCAGTGGGATGCTGGCGGGGCGACGCCGACATATTCCGGTGATCGCAAACTACCAGACCGATATTCCGTCCTATGCGAATCACTATGGATTATCTTTATTTTCGCGCCCAAGCCGGAATTGGCTGCGATTTATTCATAATGGCTGTCATTTAACGCTCGTGCCTTCCAATTACACAGCGAACCAATTACAAAAGTCAGGATATAAACGACTGCGACGTTGGGTGCGCGGAGTCAACACCACGGTTTTTAATCCGCAGCATCGCAGTATTGAGTGGCGAGCGCGACTACTAAACGGGCGTGATGCGTCCAACTTGATTGTGATTTATGTGGGCAGACTGGCGAACGAGAAACGAATTGATTTATTGTTGGAAGTGGCGCGAACATCGGGAATTGCATTGACAATTATTGGTGACGGAGCACTGCGGAGTGAGCTCGAAACTCAATTCGCTGGTACAGGCACTCACTTTATGGGATACCTGTTCGGCGAAGAACTGGCACAGGCTTATGCAAGTGCGGATGTATTCATTTTCCCCAGCCCATCGGAAACATTCGGTCAGGTGGTGCAAGAAGCAATGGCTTCGGGATTACCAGCAGTGGTGATCAATCAAGGTGGAGTGGTTGATCTGGTGCAAGACGGGGAAACAGGGTACATTTGTGAGCCAGATGCGCGATCATTTGCAGAAGCAGTCCGACGATTGCGCGATCATCCTGAAACACGAGCACAAATGGCTTATCAAGCGAGATGTTATGCCGAAGAGCATCCTTGGAGTGCGATTATGGCACAGCTTGAGGGATATTATGCAGAGGCACTCAGGATGAGCCAACGAGCGGAACGTGTGCAACGAGCAAGCCGATTTGTACTACCGATTAAGATTTAAAGACAGTTTAGCCAATTGATTATTAGGTAGAATCTCTCGAAATAGAACAAACACATGAGTGAAAACACAAAAACACTGGCGCTGGTCGCGCACGACGGCAAGAAAGCCGACATGGTCGCGTTTGCACTATCCAACAAAGAAGTCTTGCAACGATATGATCTGGTAGCGACCAAGACGACCGGACAACTGCTCATCGAAAATTGCGGGTTAACAGTCCGACAAATGCTTTCGGGGCCTTTGGGCGGCGACGCGCAAATCGCAGGACAAGTAGCTGAAGGAAAAATCGAGGCGGTATTCTTTTTTGTTGATCCGCTAACAGCCAATCCGCATGATCCTGATATTCAAGGATTACTCCGAATCTGTAACGTCCATAATGTTCCGCTGGCGACAAACGCAGCAACCGCAAAGTACATTATTTCGAAGCAGGCCTTGTAAAGTCGAAAGTTAATCGTAGTCAGTTTACAGTCGTTTTCAAGCTAACTGATCTTGGTCAGTCGATATTCTCTCTCGCCTAAAGATTTGGAAACTCGAACCGATTCGCATTGACGCCTTGCGTACTTTTGTTCTATAATGAGAGATATGATGATAGCGGGTAGGACTGCACTAAACGGTGGAGAAAAGCGACGAAATCAAGCGCATCACAAATCATAGAAGTAGGGCCGCCAATATAGACCTTCCTGAACCATTATGATCGGTGAACATGTTCAAGAATTTGATGAACGCGTTCAG
>JBBSBM010000148.1:0-13919 GCA_038251275.1 Aggregatilineales bacterium | reverse complement strand
CCTGCAGCGCCACAACCAAATCTACCAAGTCGGCTTTTTCTAGCCCTTGTAGTTGTTCTTTGCTTAACGGCTTCTCTGTGGGTTTCATCCTTATGACTCTAGCTCGTTTTTATCTTTTTTGGTACTTTTTCCCCACCTGATGGTGAAACTATTTAAAAGCCACGTATTGGATTGCTTGTCACTCCTATTCCAATATGCGAGTTCTATCTAGTTTCACCATGAGTAGTTACCTTCAGGATGCAAAATAATCTTCTGATGCGGCAGTTGGTGTGCAGCAATCTGACTGAATACATTGGGCGCTTCCGAAAGCGGGAAGTGATGCGAAATCATCGTGTCGATGTCCATTTCACCATCGCGAATGGTCTGCACCGTGTCCGTCCATTCGTGACCGGGAAAGGGCGCGGAATAGGACATGAAACAGCCGTTTAAACGCAGTTCCTTACGCATGACATCTTCGATGAAAGTCATCGGCAAACCCTGATCGAGCGGTTGGTTGCCACCAAAAACGACTGATCCGCGTGGACGTGTGACCTGAATGGTTTGCAGCAAGGCTTGCGGGGCACCAGCCGCCTCGATGGCGACATCCACACCATCACCCGTCAACTTTTTAACTTCTTCTTTAATGTCAACTTTGCTCGGATTAAGGGTGACATGGGCGCCGAGTTTGCGAGCGATTGCCAGATTGGTTTCGGATATATCCGTACAAATAATCAGCGAGGCTTTGAGGATACGCAGCCATTGGACGACCATCAAGCCAATCGACCCCGCGCCGAAAACCACAGCGCTTTGTCCGGCTTGGAAACTGCCCAGATCAAGGATGTGGCGGGCAACGGTTGAGGGTTCGATTAAGGCGGCGGCTTCAAACGGCAGATCATCCGGCACGATTAGTGCGTTGCGTTCGGGGATTTCCACGTAGTCGGCAAAGCCACCGGCTTGGCGTGACCCGATGAAGGAGTAAGTGTGGCAGGCGGAATAATAACCACGCTGGCATTCCTCGCAGTGGAAACACGGGACGAGCGGGATAATGGCGGCGTGTTTGCCGATCAGATCGGCGCTAACTCCTTCGCCCACCGCGCTAATGATGCCCGCCACTTCATGTCCCAGCACCAGCGGATACATACGGTGTCCTTTAGCGAAACGACTGATGTCCGAGCCACAAATCGAGGCGGCCTTGACATGCAACACAACATGTCCCGGTTGGGCGGTGGGCTGCGGTAAATCTTGATAGACCATCGAAGCTTTATTTTCGAGTACGACTGCTTTCATCTGAGACCTCATTCAAGGTTATGTTTGCGGTTAAGGGCGGCGAGATGCTCAAAGTCCGTGAGCAATTTACGGGATAAGTCCCGATAAAGTCCGAATAAGTCTTCGTACAGGGCGTGACGCTGCGGTGATGGCTCATACACTTGACGGTTAGGTAATAAACGTTCGACGCACGCGCCAATGTCATCCACCTGCCCAATGGCATAGGCTGTCAGCGCGTACAGTCCGAGGGTATGCCCACCTTCGCCGCCGTCCGCGCGATGGGCGACGATCAGCGGCTTGCCATAAATGTCAGCTTTGATTTGGCACCAAACGGCGCTCTGGCTTGCTCCACCCGAGGCCAGATATTCGGTGACGACAGCGCCTTTGGCTTCGGCGACAGCGAGGTTATCGCGCACGGCGAAAGCACAGCCTTCCATCAAGGCGCGGATCATATCAGCGCGGGAGGTTTTATAAGAGAGCCCAAAGAAGATACCACGCGGATTGCTGCTCCACAAAGGCGTTCGCTCACCTGCCATGTAGGGCAAAAAGAGCAGACCATGCGAACCAGCGGCGGTTTGTGCGGCCTGCTGGCTGAGCGACTCGAAGGAAATCGTCTCGCTGCCACCCAAGACATTACGGAACCAGCCGAGCGATCCCCCGCCAACCGTTCCCGCCTGAAGCAGATACTGCTGCGGCAAGACATGATGCGAAAAGATCAACTGTGGCTCGACGATAACATGATCAACACTCACGGCGAAGCCACCCGCTTGTCCACCTTGATCGTTGGTTTGGCCGAGACGGGTAACGCCCGCACCTAATGCGCCGACTGCCGCATCTAAGCAACCTGCAATCACTGGAATACCAGCACGTAAACCGAGTTCTTTAGCGGAGCGTTCCGTGAGGCTACCAATCACTTCCGTGCAGGCGCACAGGCGCGGCATCTTCTCCAGTGGAATACCAATTTGGTTGGTGGCTACGACATCCCAACACTCATGGACTATATCAAAAAAATGATACCCATAGGCTTGGGTGTAGTCGCAGGTGAATTCGTCAGTTAAACGCGCCGCGATAAAGCCCGAAGCTGTCAGGAAGCGATATGTGTTGTCAAAAACTTCCGGTTGATGCTGCTTCAACCACAACAGCTTGGGTGTGATATAAGCCGGGTCGATGGGGTTGGCATCCAGCTCGATTAAGCGTCGCGCATCCGGCAGGCCATTGAGCCAATCGGTTTCGCTTTGGGCGCGCCGATCCAACCAGATCATAGCCGGTGCAAGCGGTTCGGCATCCTGATCAACCGGTATGAGTGTCCAACCGACACCATCCACGCCGATAGCAGCGATGTCCGAGGAGCTAAGTCCACTATGAGCCATCACTTCAAGCGTGGTTTCACAGATAGCACGCCACCATAGGTTGGCATCAATTTCCGCCCATAATGGGCTGGGACGATCAAGTGCATAACTAGCGGACGCTTCAGCAAGAGTATGACCAGCTTCGTCCCAGATGGCTGTTTTGGTGCTGGATGTGCCAACGTCTATGGTGATGATGTGCTGTGCTGTCATGTTAGTGCCTGCTTACGACGGGGTAATCTCCCCATTGAGATCCCAAAGGTCTTCCCACGTTTGACCATCTTTCCACAGAAAGACCTGCCCTTTGATTAGGCGACAGTTTTTGTCGATCTTGGCGATGGCTTGCATCTCGTCAGCCGTAAGCGGATCAGAGACAACCGCTTGCAAGTTACTGAGATAACTGCTGCGGCGTGTCGAAAACGGGATGAGTACTTGTCCGCGCTGAAAAGCCCACTTCACACAAACAACTGCCGGATGAAGGCCGTGTCGTTGGGCAATCTCGACAATGACCGGATCTTCAATATCCACTGTATCATCTTGTGTACGATCCCGGTCTGGACGAGCTGGAGAACCTATCGGCGAAAAGCCAATGGCGACCATGCCGCTATCGACCACGAATTGGAACAACTCCGGCTGTTGGAAGTGCGGATGCAGCTCCATCTCGTTGCAGATGGGTTTGATAGCAGCATCCCGCAGCAGCAGATTGAGCTTCGGAATAGTCATGTTGGAGGTGCCGATGTGCTTGACCAAGCCGCGCTCGACCAGTTTTTCCAACTGCCGCCACGTTTTCATATACTTTTCGTGGATATAAGGTTGGGCGTGGGGATCACGCGAGGAGACATCCACACCGGGGGCATGAAAGTTGGGGAACGGCCAGTGGATCAAATACAAATCAAGGTAATCCAACTGCAAATCTTTGAGGGATTTCTCGCAGGCGGCGATCACCTTGTTCTCGTCGTGCATATCGTTCCACAACTTGGAGGTGATCCACAGGTCTTCGCGTTTAAGCCCCTGCGTCTGCACATCCTTAAGTGACTGACCGATTAGATGTTCATTGCCGTAAACAGCGGCACAATCAATATGGCGATAACCGACCGCGATGGCATCTTTGACCGCCTGCGCGATGGCCTCGCCGTTATAGCGATCCGAACCAAATGTACCGAGGCCAACTACCGGTATTCTTGCGCCTGTATACACGGTTTTATAGGGTACTTTACTGGGATCGACCCCATCAGCAGCGAGCGCAAATGGGCGACTATTTTGATTATTCACAACTCATTTCCTTTAACATGAAACATCAATCTGCAAACTGAATCTTGAAGCTGAAGGCATCTTCACAGGGTTTTTGAGCGGGAGTCTTGATGTGTAACCCGTCGCTGTTTTGTGTCCACTCTAACTCGCCCGCACCCAACATGCTGATTGTAGCGATTTCGCCCATTTGCAGCGAAGAACCATTTGCCAAACTCTTGATAACCGCTTCCTCACCCGGCCACGCTAAGGCAATGGCATACAAGGTGTTTCCGTTGGTGGTGAAGCGGAAATCTTGTCCGGTGAATGGGGTGCGCTTCGTATCGGTAAATTGACCTTCGGCGACTTCAGTGGGGCCTTCGCCAAATAGTTCTGCAGGGCGGGTGTCGTAAATGGCTTCACCATTAACGGTTAACCAGCGACCAATGCCACGCAGCATTTCGACTTCAGGTTCCGGAATTGTGCCATCTGGTTTAGGGCCGATATTCAACAGCAACGCACCGTTCTTGCTCACCACATCGACTAAATCGCCAATGATATCGGCGACTTTCTTGTAATCATGGGCGTGAATATAACCCCATGAATTCTTCGATACCGAGGTGTCGTTCTGCCAGAAACGCGGCGCAATCCCTTTGAACTGTCCGCGCTCAACATCATAAACGGCTGCACCTTCGGGAAAAGCATCGTGCTTGTAATTGATGGCCGCACCCAGCCCCCACTCCGCCGCGCGATTGTAGTAATAGGCGGCGAAGCGCTGCAAATAGGGCTTCATGATGGTTTGTTCAATCCACCAGTCGAACCAGATCAACTGGGGTTTGTATTTATCCACGATCTCGCAGGTACGCGCCAACCAATCTTCAAGAAACTTGGCATCAGGACGCGGCTGCCAATCGTGGCTGTGCCATTCAGGAACATCAAATGAAGGGGGTGAGGCTGTGACTGCTGGACCATAGAAGCTATCGTAGGCCGAGTCTTGCACGTCTGAAGGAAACTTGCGCCCACCATCCATGAACCACCAATGTTCGACACGGTGGCTGGATGCGCCAAAGACCAAGCCATGCTTACGGGTGGATTCAGCGAGTTCGCCCACGATGTCCCTCTTCGGCCCCATCTTGGCGGCAGACCATTCAGTAAACGAGCAGTCGTACATGGGGAATCCGTCATGATGCTCGGCGACTGGAACCACAAAACGCGCACCCGCATCTTTGAACAACTGCACCCATTCGTCCGCATTAAACTTTTCGGCGGTTAACTGCGGGATAAAATCTTTATAACCGAACTGGGTATGCGGCCCATAGGTTTTGACGTGATGTTCAAACTCCGGTGTACCCTCGCGATACATGTTACGTGGATACCATTCATTGGCGAAGGCGGGAACGGAATACAGCCCCCAGTGTATGAAGATGCCGAACTTCCCATTGATGTACCAATCTGGCACTTGAACCTGTTTGAGCGACTCCCATGTCGGCTCAAACGGCCCATCTATTGATGTATTTTGCGTCATTGTTAAAAATCCTATGTCATTAATTCCGTACGAAGTGTATCCAAAAAGCTCCGCAATTACATATCGCTTATTGGGTATCATTTGATGACCAACATCGTCGCTATATTCAAATCTCATTTGGCCTATTGTCATCATCTAGGGTCTTGCTACGCAGGTCAAAGTGCAATAGTAATTTCCTGTCCTTCATAACCAATGCTTCTGAATGATGAAGTTTCTGGCAAAATGGCATTATCGCCAACAATGATAATCCTAAACTCTCGTGAACTCGGCATGCCCGGATAACTTCCTTGTCGTTCATGAAGGGTGAAGAGTCGAGATGCCTCATCCCAAGAAAGACGGGTTATGGCGAAATGTCCCTGCTCGTAGTTGTAGTTATCACATTCATCCTCATACAGCGTGAAACTGCCGCTCTGTCCGGGATAAATCCGTAGTTCAAGAGTGCCGTTGGGTTGTTCGTCAGCATAAGAGACTTCGGGGCCAATTGGCACAATGGATCCACTGCGCACATACAGCGGCATCATATCCAGTGCTGCATCCGCGCTGATGGTTTGCCCACCCGTATAGCGCTGACCTGTCCAAAAATCATACCAGTCAGCGCCGCTTGGCAAATAAACCTCGCGGGTTTTGGAAACCCCATCAATGACTGCTGATTCTGCCGCGAAGTACATCGGTTTTGTTACAGGATTAACCAGCAAAGCGGAGCCAAACATGAATTGATTGTCAACATCATATGTCGCTGAATCGGCTCTGAAATCAAATGCTAGGGCGCGCATCATGGTATAGTCGCACTGAGTCGTCAGCCCCGCCAACGAATAAATATAGGGCATCAAGCGGTAACGAAGACGCAAAAACTTTGCCAGTGCCTCGTACATCAGATCGCCGGGATTTCCGAATCGCCAGATTTCACGCGGTGTATCCGTACCATGTGCACGAAACATGGGCAGGAAAGCGGCATATTGGAACCAGCGCACATACAATTCGCGGTAGCCCATATCCTCGACACCGCCATTGTAATCACCATTCCAGAACCAGAGCTTCGGGTCATTTTTGACAAAGAACGCACCAATATCGACCGTCCAATAAGGTAAGCCGGTTGCACAGAAATTCAGCCCATCGGCAATCTGTCGGCGCAGCGTGTCCCATGTCGCCGAAACATCGCCTCCCCATGTGATCGTGCCATAACGCTGCTGACCCGCATATGCGGAACGGGTGAGATTGACCACCCGTTTGTCGGTGCCTGTCTTGCGCTGCCCTTCATAAATCCCCTGAGAGTGCAGCAGCGAATAGGCGTTGATCAATTCTGGATCCAAATAGCGTTTTGCTTCTCCGGTATTGATACGCAGACGTTCTTCGGGTTCGGGTTTAAACACACCGTTCCAATCTGCCTGAAAAGGTTCGGTGCAGTCGCTCCACCATGCATCAATACCGTGAGCGAATAATCCTTCGTTGGCCTGCTTCCAATAAAGCTGACGTGCCGCATCCTGAAAAGCATCGTAAGTCGACTTATTGCCAAGCATAAAGCCCTGCTGGATCATTTCGCGCCAGTTGTCGCCTCCCGGATTCATATTCGGCCAAATCGAAATCATCAGTCGGGCATTCATACGGTGAAGTTCATCCGTCATGCCCTTTGGATCAGGAAAACGCTCTAAATCGAATGACTTTTGTCCCCAGAGGTTATTAGGCCATGATTTCCAATCTTGCACGATGCAATCCAGCGGCAGACCTCGTTCACGATATTCTTTGACAACGCTGATCAACTCGGCTTGCGAGACATATCTTTCTTTAGACTGGATGTAACCAAACGACCAACGGGGCAGCATCGTCGCTTTCCCTGTGAGCTGCCGAATACTGTGTACGATCTGGTCGAACTCTGGCCCATAAATGAAATAGTATTCCAGTTCATCATCAACATCCGTCCATATATAAGAACCGAAGGCGTCATCATGGAATTTCATTAAGGAATAACTGTCAATTAGAATGCCATAGCCTCTGGTCGAGAGCAGAGCCGGAACAACAACCTTCATATTTTGCTGATACAAATACTGATGCTGTCCCCGCAAATTCATCATGCCTTCTTCATGCGACCCCAGCCCGTATAACGCCTCATCAGGCATCCATTCAAACTCCAGTTTTGTATGGAAAGCTTGGCGGTCAACAACCTGCCGAACGGATGGAGCATAGGCATGAACACCATCCGCGTCCTGCCGTATTTGCGCCTCAACCGTTTCGTCAAATACCGATTTGACAACATCCGTTGGAATGAGTGTTTTTCCGCCTCGATCAGGTTCTTTAGTCAGAATCTGCCCCGAATGATCAAAATAGGTAAACGCGCCGGTCTGCTTATTGATCTGTATGGATAGCTTTGGAGTTGAGAATACAAATGCCTCTGCGGTTTCACTTACGTCCATAGCAGCAGACGGACTCGGTGCGCTTTCGATCATCATACTTTTTTTGGTGCTAAATGCTTGAGTCAGCGCATAACGCACGCGAACAATACTGTCCGAATAAGGGATCAGTTCAAGAAATCCGGTTGGGATTTGAATGATCGCAGTGTTGCTATGCAGGGTGTACTGGATGGATTGCAAGTGAGTACTCCGTGTTTAAAAGTGAATGACTTCTACCAATGGAAATATCAGACATTTTCGAGATACCTAAGTGCTTTGCCCTACAGATAAGATGATAACAATTTGGCTTAAATATTCGCGTAAATCGCATTTCTGTAGGGACGTAGCGTGCTACGTCCGCGCCAAATTACTCTTGTGATATTTACCGGATTGCACGATACCTAGCCTTTGACCGCTCCAGATGTTAAACCTGAGAGAATGAAACGCTGCCCCCCCAAGTAGATCAAAATTACGGGCAAAATCGTGAGCAATATGTCCGCAGACACCAGATTCCAACTCTGCTGGTACTGCCCAAAGAAATTATAGACTGCAAGAGTCATCGGCCAATTGGCACTGTTGTTCAGATAGTAAAGCGGCAGCAAAAAATCGTTCCAGACTCCTAAGAAGTTCAGGATGCCTGCCGTCACCAGCACAGGTGTCAGCAACGGTAGGATAATGCGAACAAAAAGCTGAACCGGCCCACAACCATCGATAATGGCGGCCTCGTCAAGTTCTCTCGGAACTGAATCGATGAATCCATACATCAGGAAAACGGCAAATGGAATCTGTGTCGCCGTATACAGGATAATAATCCCTGCCTTGGTATTGATCAGGTGAGTGACCTGCATAATTTTGGTCAGGGTGAAAAAATTGACCGGAAGCGCGATACCCATAATCAGAAAGAAGTAAACGAACCGGTTGAGCCGCGTCGGGTTACGCGACAGCACATAGGCCGCCATCGCCGCAAAAAGGGTTCCTAAAACTGTCGAAACAGTGGCATATAACACACTATTGAGAAAGCTGGTCGCCAATTTTCCTTTATCAATCACCGTCGTGAAGTTTTCAAAATAAAAGTTAGTCGGCAGTTCGATTCCCATCGAGCTGGCTTGAACAGATGATTTGAATGCGTTCGTGACAATTAAATAAACGGGAATAACCATAATCAGGCTGATCAGAATCGCAGCGGTATGGGCACCAGCGCGTTGAATTATTTTGGGCTGCATAGGTAACTCACTTATGTGTTTTCAAAAAAGATTATTCTCTGACTCGTTCGCGATCCATCAACCGAATGACAATATAACCAGCGATAATCAAAATCAGGAACAAGATGCTGGAGATTGCCGTGCCCAGTCCGTATTGGCCTTGCGAAAATGTCTTAAATATTTCCGTTGATATGACTTCCGTCGCGTAACCGGGACCGCCGTTGGTCAGGGCATAAACGATGTCAAAAACGCGTAGTCCATACAGGATATTAAGTACAGTGACAACGCTGATGGCTGGCATGAGTAAGGGGAATGTAATGTGCCGGAATCGTGACCATGCGTTTGCACCATCCACCTCGGCTGCTTCGTAATACTCGCGGGGAATGGTCTGAAGACCTGCCAGCAAGATGACCATGATATAGCCAACACCTTTCCACGTATCCACCCCGATAACCGACATCAATGCGATGCGGGGATCAACCAGCCACGGTTTCGCCAGCGACTCGGCTCCAATACCGCGAAAGAATGTATTGAGCAGACCGGTTGAGGGATTCAAGATGGATTTGAAGATCAAGGCGACAACGAGCGTAGGCAGTACAGCGGGCAAGTAGATCATTGTCCGATAGATATGGACGAAGCGTTTAATTCCCTCATTCAACAGTACCGCTAGTGCTAGGCCAAGAACCAACTTGAGCAAGCTAGTATTGAAGGTGAAGATAAGAGTATTCGAAATGTATTTCAGGTAATTTTCACCGGGCGCAAATATCGTTTTGAAGTTCGCTAACCCAACGAAATTCACATCATTGGAATAGCTGCTCCAATCGGTAAAGGCATAGGCGATGCCACTCACACTTGGAATGATAAAAAATATGATATACAACGCAAGAGCAGCCAGTACAAAATAAAAAGGATAATATTGACTTCGGAGTTTCATTACATTTTTCCTGCGTATCAGTAGTCGCCCCAACCTTGGTTTTCTGGATTGGGGCGATTGAACTGTATTATGTCAACACTTGCTGAGCTTAGTTATTCCAAGCAGGATCTTTAGCCGCTTTCGCCAAATCGGCACGGCGCTTGTCGATACTCGCCAATACATCTTTCGGTTCCATTCCACCAGTGACCATAGCTGTCAAATCTTTACCTATATCCATCCATTGCGGATTCACATAATTAACAGCCGTCTGGTATACGGTTCCACGCTGCGTGTGAGCATCAAGAAACGCTTGCTGACTGGGGAGCAATTTACTTTTCACACCCGAAAATGGCAGACTGGTTATTTCCGGAGTGTTGTCGAGCAGATATTGCAGGTTCTCAGGCTGTGTAAGGAAGTCAAAATACTGTTTGGCTTCGCTAACATATTGTGAACCTGAATAAATGAACTTGGTCGGGCCAGCCGGGTTGATGTTCAGGTTCTGATTGTCCGCAAGTGGGATGACAAAAGCGCCAAAGGTATCCGCTTTCACATCTGGATAATCGTGTTCAACTTGCTGGGGGAAAGTCAGGTTTGCCAAAATCATGGCGGCAGTCCCACTGGACAAGACTTTGGTACGATCTGCATAGGTGTCGCTTAAGGCATTTTGACCCATGTACCCGGCATCATACAATTCCTTAAACTGTTGCACGTCTGTCAGCATCGTTTCATTATCGGTGAATGTTGCCTTATTGGCATTGAGTTCATTAGCCAAACCGGAAGTAATTTCTTCATAGCGCGGGCCGTTCTCAGGGAACCACAGTACATGGTGCCAGCCATCTGAAATTGGCTCATAGATTGGCTGAATGCCAGCGTCGAGCAGTTTCTGGCATACATCCTTGAACTCAGCATAAGTTTTGGGTTCGCTCAGACCCAGTTTTTCAAAAATAGCTTTGTTGTAATTGACAACCCATGTGGTGCCGTAAATATCCCAAACGGTCAGGCCATAAAGTTTGCCGTCAAGTGTTGATTGAGCGGCGACCAGTGGATCTTCCTGCTTTGCCCACGCTTCGCCAGACAAATCGACGGCGTTCTTTTCGACATCGTATTGGACTTTTAAGTCTGTCACACCACTTTGCCCACCAAAGATGTCCGGCGCTTCACCAGAATTCAATTTGGTCTTTAAGACCGGGGTATATTGATCGGCTGGGATGACTTGATAGTCGATGTGGATACCCGTTTTTTCCTCAAACTTTTTCCCCAATTCCTGTTCCGCGTCGAATATCCAACCTTGGCTTATAATGTAGGTCAAAGTGGTCTTTGCCTGTGCATGGACAGACATTCCTCCTAGACCAGCAATGGTTGTTACTAAAAACGCGATCAGTATGGCTTTTTTCACGATACTTGCTCCTCTAAAAGCACTAATTAAATGATCTTTTTACGGCAATGAAAGTGCTGCAATGGCAAACTGGCAATAAGCAAAACAAAACTAATAGGTAACCGGCATAAGTTAACCCTCCTTGACAATCCTGATTGGTAGTGAAAAAAGTTATATGCTCTTAAATGCGAGCGTCGATTAATTTACCGCTTTTGTACTCTCCCGAATTATCAATTTGGGTGCCACGAGAATCTGTTGAGGCAGTAAATCTTCTTGTCTGAGCCTGTCAATCATCAGCATCGTTGCTTGATAACTGATGTCGTAAGGTGACCATTCCAAGGTCGTCAGCGAAGGTGTCACGACATTAGCAAAATTACCGCCAAAGCCAATTGCCATGACTGAACAATCTTGAGGAACACTGCGTCCATGCTGAACGAGCGCTTTGATGCTGCCAGCAGCCGTCAAATGGCTTACGGTGACGATGGCAGTTATGTCAGGGTCTTCTCGAAGCAAATCATTGGTTCCCTCAAAGCCTTCTTCAACGCTGTTCAACCCAATCTCGCGGTAAGTGCAACGCAAACCATACTTGTTTAGAGCGTGTCGATAGCCATCGAGGGAGTGAATGGCGGGACCGATCTCTAATTTGCGCCACGATTCCGGGTAAGTCAGAAAACCGATGTTGCGGTGTCCTAACTCCACTAGATGATCAAAGGCTAGAAGCATTGCATTTTCAAAATCAAGGTCAATGAAACTTAAGCCTTCCAAGTCCCCGCATCGGCCAATCATAACGAAGGGATAATTGTTTTCCCGAAGGAGATTGACACGCCAGTCATCCATACGGACCTGTAACAGAATAATCCCATCAATCTGATTGCTCCGGTACATATTGAGTAATGCATCAGGGGTTAGCTGCGAGACAAGGAAGTTTATGAAATATTCTTTTTCGCTGGCCGCCTCCGCTGTGCCCGTAAAATAGGACGTTTCGATGATGCTGCTGAGTTCATGAGGGGATTCGATAGGATGATGCAAAGCAAGCGTTTGACTTGCCGCACCTCGCAATTGGCGTGCTTGCATATGAGGAACATAGCCAAGCTGCTTAATCGCCTGATTTACCCGCTCTCGGGTCTCGTCTGACACGTATTCTTTATTGTTGAGGATACGTGAGACTGTGGGCACGGATACTCCGGCTACCTTGGCGACATCCGTAATAGTAACCGTTTGTTTTAGAGTCGAGGATTTGGATTGCGCCATAAATAAACGATCTTAAAAATTTTCTGATAACGATTTCTGATAACGTTATCAGAAATCGCATTTGTTGTCAATAACCTCGAATTCTTCGATTAAATGAAATGTTTCATTCCAAAAGACGTTGACTTATAACCAACCGAATTAAAATCTAAATAATTGTAGTGACGAGGCGTGCCTAGCCCGCCAACTTTTTTGAATAAATACTTCTTTTATGTAGGGAACAATCTCAGACCGTTCCGCTTCCTTCCACCTTTCAAATCTCCACGACTGTAGGGGTACACGGCCTTTCGCCTGCTTTTCCTTCCTGCCTCCTCCAATGACGACTTTCATACTTACTCAACCCAAATTGGAATGAAAGCGAAGAGCCTGCATTCTCACAGGCTCTTGAACGCCCCACAACCCACCTTTTTACGCGTTTTCCACCAACCTGGCGTGTCTTCGCTCCATTCCCCAGCCTAACCGCGAAAATCCACCCGACCCTCACGCCATCGTCTATACACTTTGCCCTACACCTCTCGCCTTCTAGTTGCGCTTCACGCACGAACGCCTTGAGTTGAGGCCGAAAATGAAAGAGCCTGTGACTATGATGCTGTTGGCGAATCGCAAGTTAGGCAACAGCGAGCCGCGCAAAGACCGATGTGCGGGTGCTGGAACGTTCTTTACCAGACAGCCAATCAAGCACCCGCATCAGATTCATGGCTGTCGCCGTCATCAAATGTTGCAGATGCACTTTCTCGAGGTGGTGGTAACGGGTACGCCGCATCCCCAGCACACCGACTGCCTGCGAGATCGTGCCCTCGATACCTGCTCGTGTCTTGTAGATTTCCTTGAACACCTCTGTTTGCTCACGTTGCCGAGCAGCGAGTAGTGCACTGAACCCTGGTTCAGGAATGATACCGATTTGGCGACCTGTTTTTGAGGTCGTACAGCGATAACGCACCGGACAGGCATGACAGACTTCGTCCGGAAACTTGATCTGGATCATCGGATTACCGCGAGCGCTACGTCGCTCATACCACCGCTGGCTCGTCTGCCCCTGCGGACAGAGCGCTGTACGATTGACAAAATCAACTTGAAAGTAAGATAAATCGAAAGCTTCGGTGGTTTTTCCCTGCCAACTGGTATCCGGTCGAGCTGGACCAAATAAATCGACACCATAGTTTTCCTGGCTACTGACGAAAGCTTTTCCTGCCCCGTAACCATTATCGACCAGATGCTGGGCAGGTAGACAGTCCTTCCGCTCTAATGCAGCGTGGATGGGATCTACCACAGCGCTATCTGCTTCGGTTGCTAGGGTCGTTTCAACGTGAGTAATGAGATGCGGTGTATCGTCATCGCACGTTTCAGTCAGATGGACTTTGTAACCGATCCAGCTGGTGTCCCGTTTTTTGCTCATACGCGCATCGGGATCGTAGGGGGAAACCAGGATACGTTCACCGGGTGGCGCACTGCCT
>JBBSBM010000147.1:0-13955 GCA_038251275.1 Aggregatilineales bacterium | reverse complement strand
CAACCGCCGCAATTCCAGCGCATCCCGTGTCTGACCCTCTCGCAGTTCCAGTTCCCGTATCTGTGTGTCTGTTAGTCGGAATTGTCGTTGTTTCATCTTTTTATTTTACTCTGTGCCACCTTTAAATGCTTTCACTATTAGCTTCATTTCATTGATATTGGTTTAAGCCGTCGATTAATCAGGCTGAATGTATCGACAACTTCAGCCACTCAGCCCATCCGTCCGTTTGCGTAGCCAGTTACCATAAAAGGACACATCAATTTTTGGCAATGTGTTTTTGGAAGAGGCTATAGATGAGTGACAATAACCGAACGCGGCAAAGCGGCTCGAATACATCGGATGAGAAACAGGCACAAGGTGTTCAGCCGAATCCTAGTGTCGGGCAAAATAAAACTGACGATAAAAGCAAAGTGGACAGCAAAAGTAATGCTGCTGGTCAGGGAAATGAAGGTGAAGAGGTCATGCCAGCCGGTCGGGAAACACCGGGGTAGATATTTCCTGTCACTTATAACACATCTTAGCCTAGCACCATTTTTCGGGTATATTAGGCTGTGCGCTGACCGTGATTAATCAGGGGAGGATAAGAAATGGCCGTTGAACATGAAAAATTCATCCTGACACAAGAAGGCTACGACAACATCAAACAGCAGCTGGCCGACTTTGAAGCTGATGAGAAACAAAAACGCGCCCAGTTTGCAGATGCGGTGAATGATAAGGCTGGCGGCGATGATGATGATTCGGATGTTGCTGTCGAATTTGATGCCCGTGTACGTAAGGAACGTACCGAAGAGAAAATCGGTCATCTGCGTTTTATTCTGGAACGCGCCGAGATTTACACAGATATCAATCCTGACAAGATCGATGTAGGCGAACGGGTAACGCTGTGGGATTTTGAAAACAAAGATGAATTTCAGCTTGATGTGGTTTCGAGTGCTGAAGTGACCACACGTATTAAAACGAATCCTGAAGTGAAAGATGCGTCTGATAACTCGCCAATTGGCAAAGCCCTACTTGGCAAGGGTATCGGTGATATTGTCGAGGTCGAAACACCTGAAGGCAAAATACGGTATGCTGTGCGAAAGATTGAGGCGATTCCCTAACGAACGTCGGGAAAGTAACATAAGGTTGGATCAAAAGCATTGAGTCGGTGGGTTTTCCGTCAGCCAGAGGCTAAAGCCGTCCGGCTCCATTTTCCGGTGGGAAGTACCCTAAAGGGCACTCTGACCCACCGGGACGCGCTACAGATTACGGAAATTAGTCGTTTGAAATTGTTTTATCCTTGTGTCGTGACAACCTTATGACGCTCAACACAAGCCGGGTCCCTACGAAAAATTCATTTTTTCATTGTTTTCAATACTCAGGTTTTCACATAATTTACGAATTCTTCATGCTAGATAACACTTCGGTTACAAATGCGCTTTACGATGGTGTCATAAGTCGAGAGCAAATCAGCAGAAGGAAATCTATCATGAAAAGCATTCGTAACTTGATTGTCGTCTTAGTTGTTGTGATGTCTGCGGCGCTGTTGGTCGCGCCAACATTCGCGCAGGACAACACCCCAACTGCCACACCTCCAGCAGCCGGGAACAGCGCTCAATTACCCAAAACCCGTACCATTACAATTACGCAGGAACAGATCAATACTCGCCTTGAAAATCGCCCCGGCGAACGCCTCAAAGACTTGAGCATCGTCCTCGGTGATAATCAAATTACGGTGTCGTTCACGACTAAGGGTGATAAGAAGGGCGGTACTGGCAAGGCGATTGTCGCGGTCGTTACGCCGAGTGTTGTCGATGGTAAGGTGAGTTGGAAACTGGACAGTTTGACGATTGATGGTACCGCCGCTACGCAAGATCAGATGGATAAGCTGAAAGAACGTGTGACCAATTTGATTGGTGGCAGAATAGCGCAACGTGAACGTCGCTTCACGGTCAGCAGCATCAACGTGGATAGCAGTGCGATCACGATCACATTGACCCGTAACAAGATTGTTTAAAGAAAGCTAGTGAATGCGGAAAAGGCGTACCTTTTCCCTACAAAAAAAGCCGCACTTACACGCTGTAGGTGCGGCTTTTTATATTGATTTCAATGCTACTGCAACTGCAAGCGTTGAGATTGCACCTCATCGAGTGCGCTAATGGTATCCTGCAAGCTGGAAACTTCGTCCTTAATTTCCAAACGCAAACGCTGTGCCTTTGAACTATCGACTTCTTTCGTGCCGAGCAACGACATTTGGGCATAGATTGTGCCAAGTGAGGATAAGGTGCTTTCCAGTTGGATTTCGGCGCGTTTGACGCTGTTGACGGTCGCGTCCAGATTATCCCGCTGCTGCATAAGCGTTTTTAGCTGCTCTTCCAAATCGCGCTTCACATTAGGATCGGTTTCGAGGTTAATGCGTTGACCGGTTTTTTTGATTTGTTCAGGAACCATTTTACGGTCACGTTCTACCAAGTCATTGTTATCAAAGGCATCAATGTGCAGCGCCAGATCGTACATATGCCCAATCCAATCATTAATGTCGGAAATGGTCTGCTGCATATTCGTCCGCATCGCGCCTTGATGCCGTGTCGCTAAGGTCATCATATTGCGGCGGTATTCGAGGGCACTTTGTAAACGCTGCCGTGAAACTGGACTGTGGATTTGGCCTAAATCATACTGGCCTTCAAAGGCTTTGGCGACGGCTTGGGTCGCCGCGTTGGGATCGGCCAAATTCGAGACGATAAAGGCCGCTTCGGCCACACCGCCCAACACCAACCAGAACCAACTTTGCCAGCCGGGAATATTGGTGATTTGAACGCCAAAGAACAACACCAGCGTCACCAACAGCGTCAGTCCCGTTTGCCAACTTAAAACGGCGTTACGTAGGATTGCCCCAAACGCTCGTTCCTGTACCGGATCAAGTGAATTTCGTGCCATAGTAAACTTCGATCTCCATCATACCGTTTATATATACGGTTAATGCCCGCTTCAGTTGCGGTTTTCTGTCTCTATTTTAGCCCACATGCGGTCATCCTGACATATATGTATATGCGTAGGGGCTTGCCATCGGCAAGCCCCTACATAGTAATCGACTATGATTGTGATGTTACACCCGCAAATTGGGGGACTGCCTACTAATTACTGCTACTGCTGCTGGATTCTCCACCGCTGCTGGCTGCACCACCGGAACCACCTGTGCCACCCAACAAACGGCGCTTGCGTTCGTCAAGCTGACGTTCGACTTCGCTGTTGCCCACAGCTTGGTCAATCTCCTCAGAGAGGTTATGGGTTGCCATATCCAAACGAGCGTCTTCCTGATCCAAGCGCTGGCGAATTTGGTCACTCAAGCTGCTGATCTGTTCGTCGCCCATGTTGGAAAAGGCGTCCAAGCTCTTGACCGTTTTGGTGGTCATCTTCTTGGCTTCTGCCAGTTCGATTAATGCGCGCAGATGTTCACGTTCCTGCTTGATAGCCGTCAGACGACTTTCCAGTTTGAGACGCATATCGAGCATCTTCTGGTATTGGGTCGTTTGTTCTTGCCACTGTTGATAATATTCCTGCGAAAGCTGCTGTTTAGTGTTCAGTTCCGCCTGAGCTGCCGCCGCCAGATCATCTTTGCCTTTGACAACCAGCGTATCAATATCACGATCCAGTTTTTCAGCCGCCGCTGCGAACTCATCATATTTGCGTTTGAGTGTCTTGACCGTTCCGCCTACGGTAGCGGTCGATTCTTCGAGGTCGCCCAAGTTACTTTCGACCTGACGAACGTATTCATCCATCACCTGAACGGAGTTGGCTTGCAAAGCACGGTCAACGATGCCATGTAAATTGGCGCTAATCAGTGTGTTGATTTTTTCAAAAAGTCCGGGAGCCATAAATCACATTCTCCTGCATAAGTCCCTGTAATGAATGAAACGGTATACGCTTTTAGTATACCCCAAGTTGCACAAAACAAATCTCTAAAAAAGAAGGGCGAACCCACTCTGGTTTACCCTTCTGACCAATTAACTATTTGTCCTAACCCTTAAGCGAGACTGGCAGGTTCGGGTTCCGTCACTGGCAGTGTGATTTTGAAGGTGCTGCCTTCCCCAACTTCACTCTCCAAGCTGACACGTCCACCGTGTAACAGCGCAATACCTTTGACGATTGCCAGCCCTGAGCCTGCGCCTTGGTCTTCATTCACGGCGCGGTCAATCTGGTAGAAACTCTCCCAGACATGCTCCTGTTCGGCATTGGCAATACCCCGCCCTTTATCCTTTACACAGAGTGTCACTTCTTTATCAACAACTGATACACCCAATGTAATTGGTGCACCTTCGTCCGAGAATTTACAGGCGTTGTTCAACAAGAGGGCTAAGGCAACGGTCAAGTATTCCACGTCACCGGTAATAAGGGGCATTTCTGCCGGAATCTCGACGGTTACAGGATGGTCATCCGTTTGGATTTCTTTAACGCGTTCTTGAGCCTCTTTGAATATGCCTTGTACGCTGGCAATTGGACCTTTACGCCAATCAAAGGTTTGACGTGCCGAGTCAGTTTCAAGCTCCACTAAAATGATGAAGTTTTCAATGAGGTTACGAAGACGATCCGCACCGGCTGTGATACCTGATATATAACTGAGCATTTCTTCTTTGCTCAGTTCCTGGTCACCGGGGTTATTCAGCATGTCCGAGTAGGCCACCACAAAGGTCAGCGGTGTGCGGAATTCATGGTTGAGCATCGTCAGAATCTGGCGTTTTAGAGATGCCATACCGCTGTTGTGCATCTGGTTCAGGCTGCGATGACGTTCCAAACGCGACTCAATCTTGACCAGCAAATCACTGGGGTCGTAGGGCTTAATGACATAATCGTCCACGCCCAAGCGCATACCCCGATGGACATCGGCGCGTTCGCCTTTGGCCGTCAAAAAGATAAAGGGGATGCTGAACCAGCGGTTTTCTTTGCGAACTTCCTTCAGAAATTGGATGCCGTCCATTTTGGGCATCATGATGTCGGAGACAATCAAATCCGGCGGTGCGGATTGCTTGTTTAGCACTTCAATTCCGTTGACGCCATTTTCAGCCGTGAGTACCGAGTACCCATCCAATTCTAGAATATCACGTATGCCTTCTAGAAGATGAATATCATCTTCGACGACTAAAACTTTCGCCTTTTGTATTGTGGTGCTGCTTGCCATACCGCTTCCTATCCCTGAATCCATAGAGTTGTCCTATAAATTACTATGGCATTACCTCTATAATTCGTCAATAGGGCGAATCGTTACACCGTAGCACTACGTTACAAAAATAACCTTTTTGTAACGGCGGTTGTCACAGTTATTTTTATCAATCTCAAAATTTATAGGTTAGTGTCTGGCAATATCCAGCAAGTCGGAGAGTAGACCAAAGCCTGTCTGCAACTTTCCCGCACCCGAACCGACTAAGGTTATATCACCCATCAAATCTGTGGCGTAGGTGATGGCGTTGGTTGCGCCTGAAACGGCTGCTAGTGGATTGCTGAGTTTGACGCGCATCGGTTGGACGCTGCCACCGTCGGCTGCGATACGTGCGACGAGTTTCCATTTTTCACCTGCTTCAGCGGCAGCCTTCACATCATCGGATGTAATGCCGGTGATGCCTTTTACATCCATATCCTTGAAGGTGATGGTGCTGTTGAACAATGCCCGCGCCAGAATGATGACTTTGCCGGCTGCATCCCAGCCTTCAACATCACCAGCCGGATCAGCTTCGGCATAACCGAGCTGTTGGGCTTGCGCTAAGGCATCGGCGTAGCTCATGCCGCCTTCCATCTGCGTGAGGATGTAGTTGGTCGTGCCGTTGAGGATGCCGCGTGCTTCGGTGATTTTGCAGCCTGCCAACGCTTGCATCGCCAAACGAATGGAGGGTGTGCCAGCCATGACAGTTGCCTCGAAACGCAGTTGCCTTCCAGAGTTTGCCGCTCGTTCAACCAAATCGTTGTAGCCCACTGCTACAGGCCCTTTGTTGGCTAAGACCACATGCTTGCCACTGTCAAAGGCGGCATAGCAATAATCAAGCGCGGGTTGTCCGGTTTGTAAATTGGTATGGCTGCACTCAACCATCACATCAGCGTTGCAGTTCTTGATGAGTGACAGAATATCCTGTCCGCGTTCCAAGCCGGATGCATCAGAATATTGGCTGAAATCGTTTGCCGCAGCTAACAGCTTCGGAATATCTAATCCGGTGGGATTGTAAAGTGTACCATTACTACGGGTGGCGACGGCTACAACTTGGGCTTCAATACCGTACTGTGCTTTGAGTTCCGCGCCTTTATCGCGCAAGATTTCGAGTAAACCCTGCCCAACCACCCCGAAGCCGATGAGTGCAATCTTCATGAATCGCTGTCCTTAAATGATGTGTCTAAATAAGGCATCATCTTAGCGTACAGCAGGAAACTTGACCAACTTTATGGGTTTAGTCTTCAGTCAACAGTCTCCCAGTAGATTTTCGAAAATAACAAGCCAACCCCCTAACCCTCCATCGCTTGCACGGGAGGGAACCATATCCATACGGTGGTTTATCGGCTCACAACTTTCAATAAGTCACTCAGTCGTTAGTCAAAATACAAAAGCCTATTCAGCACAATAAGCGGCAAATGCGGCGAAAGCAGCAAATATGACAGGGGATTTATGTCGGAAATGTCAGCCGATTTCGATGTTAAGATGCGATTGGGGAACGGACGTTGGGAAGAAATCCGTCTCTACAAAAACAGGATGTTTGGTTTGAGAAATACTCATCTGGTCTGCATTCGACTAAAACGAGTACAGGATAAGCCGTAATTTGGATGGACTCTGGTGGGAATAGCCACATCGCTTTGAAAGCCTATACTGGGTATCATCTACCGATATGTTTACCCCAGAAAGGCCAACGATATGAATTGGGATACGGTGTTTGCCGAGCGTACCTCCGAGATGAAGCGCTCGACGGTGCGCGAAATCCTTAAACTGACAGCTAAACCGGAAGTGATTTCATTTGCTGGTGGTTTGCCCGCACCCGAACTGTTTCCGGTAGAACGAATTCGGGAGGCAACCGATACCATTTTGTCCGAGCGAGGAACCGAAGTGTTGCAATACAGCACCACCGAAGGCATGCCCGAACTGCGCCAACTCATCGCCAAACGCCTTTCCAACGATACGCTCAAAATTAGCCCTGAAAATATTCTGATTACCAGCGGTTCACAGCAGGGCGTGGATATGATCGCCCGCATTTTATTAGACGAACGCGACCGAGTGATTGTTGAAAACCCAACTTATGTCGGTATGTTGAGTTCGTGGAAGCCATTTCATCTGCACTTTTCGGCCGTACCCACTGATAATAATGGGATGCAAGTCGAGGAAATTGTGCCATTGATGAAGGATAAACATAAGCTGATTTACTCGATCCCGACCTTCCAAAATCCACAGGGTACAACGCTGACAGTGGAACGCCGCAAAAGATTAGCCGAAATTCTGGTCGAGCATAATCTGTTGTATGTCGAGGATGATCCATACGGTGAACTGCGTTACAGTGGTGAACCTGTGCCGACTGTTTTGCAAACCGAAGCGGCTCTTCGTGGGGCAACTGATGTGACGGGCAACGTTATTTACTGTGGAACATTTTCTAAAGTGCTGACTCCCGGCCTCCGTATTGGCTGGATTGCGGCGGCTTATCCAGTAATCGATAAACTGGTACAGGTTAAGCAGGCCACCGATTTGCATACCAGCACGCTCAACCAGTTCATCAGCTATGAAGTGGCGCGTGACGAGGAATTCTTGAATGCCCATATCGAAACGCTGCGCAATGTTTACCGCCAGCGCCGTGACCTGATGCTGGAAAAGATGGCGGCTCATTTCCCTGAAGAGGTGACATGGACGCGGCCTGAAGGCGGCTTGTTCTTGATGGTGACGATGCCGGCTCATCTCAATGCAGCCGAAATTCTGGTGAAGGCGCTGGAACAGAATGTGGCTTTTGTGCCGTGTGATGCCTTCTTCATCGGTGATATGGGACATAACACTTTCCGCTTGAACTTCAGCAATGCGCGCCCTGAAATGATTGCAGAAGGCATTAAGCGTTTGGGTGCGGTACTCAAGACCGCGATGAGGGGCTAGGAAGAAATCAGTAGTCTTTAGTCGATAGTCTATAAAAAAGAAGTGGCGACTATGGTTCGCCGCTTTTTGATTCACAAAATGCACAATTTGAATCGATTGGAAACTGTTTATCTGAAGTTATCCGATATAGTGGAGAGTAAAAATTGTCAGAGTGACAATGCTGCCTCAAAAGCGACCGGTGTGCAATAGCCTAAGGTGGAATGTAAACGTTGACGATTGTAATAAACCTCCAAGAACTCAAAGATAATGGAACGGGCTTGGGTGCGGGACTGAAAGGCATGCAGCTTGACGCACTCCGCTTTGAGGGTGCGAAAAAAGCTTTCCATGACGGCGTTGTCGTAGCAATTGCCTTTGCGGCTCATGCTGACGGTGAGGTGGTGGTCAGCTAACAGCGATTGTTAGTCATGAGTGGCATATTGGCTGCCGCGATCCGAATGGTGCAGTAAATCGGCTTGCGGATGACGCTGGGCAAGTGCCATGTGCAAGGCATTGTTGACAAGATGAAGGTCGCCATGAGCGCTCATGGCCCAGCCGACAATCGGGCATGTTCACGTCCAGCTTGTCGGCGGATTCACAAATCACTTGGCATCTCATCCGCTCGGCGGGCATACTCTCATATGTCTTATTGACCATATCCATGCTCTGGGGATTAGCGGTCAGCAGCCGCGCTGTCAGCGATTGTTCACCCGGTGTATTGACCATGTTGATGCACAGCACCGTTTCATGGCTGGCAGTCGTTCTAGCGATTGCTCATGCCTTGCTCTTGATGGTCGATAAGTATTTTGCCTACACCCTTGCCGACGTACTCGTGCCGTTTATCGGGCCTTATCGTCCTCTGGCCGTCGGTCTCGGTACATTAGGTCTATGGATTATGGTAGCGGTTTCGGCGAGCTTCTGGATTAAAGACCGCATGGGGCATCGCAATTGGTGGTGGCTGCATCTTACCAGCTACGTCACCTTCGGCTTGGCGACTGCACACGGCTTATTGGCAGGCACCGACTCAGAACGCCTTGGCATTCGTATCCTGCTGCTCTTGGGTGTGCTGCTCGTCTCCGGCTTTACCGCCTACCGTGTTTACAAAGCCCGTTCTAAACCACCGAAGCCCGCGCGTACTCCCAAACGCGCCTAACACACTCTCTAGAAACGGATCAAAAGGGCATCATCGCCCTTTTTCGATTCTTGATAAGTCGTCTAATACCATTTTTCATTACAATGGACGGTTTTAGAAAATGACATGTTAAGTTTCATAATAGACTTCCATTTACTCGACGAGTTCGCTAACGTCTTTAATCTTTTTGCTTATTGACTATGTCATAGAGTAAATGGATCTATCATTTGTGACCTTAGGAGTATTATTTATGGATCTAAGTGAACTGATAAAAAGATTTATTGCTTTAGGCTATGCGGATGTGGGTTACGGCCCGAAGCATCCAAGATTATCTAAACCTGCTCTACAAACTGAGATAGATGAATTTTTTCAAAAAAATCCTATTCTGAAAACTGACCAAGGCTACGTAGATTTTCTCGAAACTTATTCAGCAGCGCAAATCTGTTGGCCCGATGAGAGTTTGATTGTAGTTATCTACGGGTTCTCCCCCGATATAATGCTCGTTTCACAACCAGATGAACCTCTAATCGACAAGAATAATTTTTTTAGATTTGCTGAAGTCATTGTGAAAACAGGAAATACAAAAAAGGATTTTGTAGGTTTGAGTTACGCATTCGACATTACAGGCAATCGACCTTATGGCATATACCAGCAAACTTTACCTTATGGAGCGGATTTCAAATCAGTATTTTATGAATGGTATTGTCCTTCTTTCAATCAATGGTTCAAAAATCTGGTTGAAACGAAAGGAAGATTCGCTTATATAAATCAATCGTGAACACTATTTGGAAACACAGACCTCCAACGCAGCCTGACTTACCACTGCGTTTGTGACAAGGGAAATTCTTCCAGATATTTACCGTAATATCCAAGGACGTCGAGAACCATATATTTGGCTAAGCCCTAAATAGATTTATCTCATGAGACTTCATCAAAAGGGCGTCACTGCCCTTTTTTGATTCCGGAATAGACCTCGGTTCTAATGTTTTACAAAATGTGTTGAGTAATTCGTTTATGGAATTGGGATTAGTTCCCTCCCTGTTACTACGGGGAGGGTTAGGGTGGGGTCGACGTTAAACATTCGAAATCCTAACTTTATGAGACCCAAAAGCCACCTAAAGGATCGGCGACAAGCACCGCGTTGTCATCATCTCCAACGACCTTGTAGCATTTTCCACGTCCAGCCGTATTCGCCTCACGATGACAATAAACAACGCGAGTTTTATCTGGGTAGATATGAAAAGAGATGATTACGAAAGGGAAAATTCGGTCATGAATTTTCCTTTGATGTTCGGCGCGGGAACGCAATGGAATCTGTCTTAAGCCCTGTGCATCGTGGAGCCATAATCGGAGCAGTGTGCCTCCACAAAATGCACGTTGTGCAGAACTCCATTCCTCGATGAGAACATACTGCCAGTAATTGGGATCTTTGTTCCGCTTGCAGAATTCCCAAGAACTTTCAGCTTTTCGAAAAATGATGCGATAAAGCCAGTCTGAGCGCCAATCTGGTAATTGCGGCTGTCGTATACGCTTTAAGAAGTTTAGCATTGGACTACTCGAATTCTACTGATATTAGCCCATGTGCAATGGTTCGGAATTAGGTGTTTGCGTTCAGGATACTCTCAAATTCGGTAAAGGAGTATAGATTATACCGAAGAAATACATGGCACTACTCAGCAACGAAAAATGCGTAGAACCGGAGCAAATCATTGTGAAAGGCAAGTGTAATGGTCGCCAAATCCGACGCGCAAATTGACTTCGGTAGCCTGTAATATCTCTATACCTGTTTCCTGACCATTTCCTAACCCAATTCCAATTGTTAATTTTGAACTTTTGTTCTAAAATGAACTAAGGATTTTCTCTCGGTAGCACCACACTAATCGGTAGAAAATATTCAACGAATAAACTTGAATGCCTACAAGATTGGCATCTTCCAAACCCGAAATCCTATTTTTGTAGGGGAGGGGTAAATCCGCCCGCGCTTATTAAACAGGAAATACGCGTTCTTGAAGTCGCTTTAGCAGACTTGTCTGATGTTTAGCCGTGCGGCTTTAGCCCTCGGCGAGGCAAACTGCGACATTTTGAGCACCGTAAAACGCTATTTTTGGCGGTGAAATTTTGCTTTTAACATCTCACTCAAAATCTAACTCTGGCGGTTCTCTCCCTCACATCCGCCAATGCGATACTGCAAATTGTGCAGCGGCGGCATTACGGGAGCAATCCGCTGCACTCGTGCTATTTCAGCGGACATGAGCGAACCTCCCGCCGACACAAAATGTCAATTCAGCGGGTTCTCGGCGGCTTCCCGCCTGTCATTTCAGCGGATAATGTGCAAATTGTGCAGAAAGTGCAGTTATCCGATTAACGGTTTAACCCACTCCACGAACGCCGGAAACGCGACTTCGGGTTCTTCGAGGTTAGGATGCCAGCGCTTTTCCAGTTCGTACATTATCCAACCGTCATACCCATGCAGCCGTAGAACACCAATTGCTTCGGTCAGGGGTAGTTGACCTGTACCCGGCAGCACATAACGCCAACCGTCATCCATCGCCTGTGGATGTTGGGTATCATAAATAGCATCCTTCACATGGGTATAACCCACGCGCGAGCCGATTGCCGCCCACGTTTGTTCGGGAGTCTCCCCACCGACGCGGGCAGTATGCCCCAGATCCCACAACGCACCGAATGCCGGATTATCAATACGGTTCAGGAGCAGGGTACAGTTCGATGAGGTTACCCAATTATCGTGGGTTTCAAATAGCCAATGGAGTTCACTTGCACCATCCAAATCAAGAACCGCTTGTACGCAGTCCAAACCGATTTTCGCCAATTCTTCGTGGCTTGATCCTTCCAACTTCCCGCCACCAAAAACCCGTACATTCTGGCAATCAAACGTTTTAGCCAGATCAATTGTACGCTTGGCCTCTTCGATATTTTCGGTTTTGCGCTCCGCCTCGCACACCTTGAGGCTTGAACTCATACCGCTGACCGCTAACCCGGCATCATCGAGGCGCTGCTTAGTTTCAGAACCTTGAGTCGTGAACAATGCCAGATTGGTGATGTCGATCTCATTCAGATACCCGCGAAAGTCCACACCGTCAAAACCGTATTCCTGACCTTTTTGGCAAATCGTGTCCAAATCCCATTTCGGGCAGCCTAGCGTCGTAAAGGATATTTTCATCAGTTCTGTTCCTATAAAAACGTTGAAAAATAATCTTCAAACTACTTAACAAGCCATCTGCTAGAGTTTTGGTTTCTATTCTAAAACTAATCCACCTCATAGGCTGTATTGCTCCCTCCCTCGTTTACGGGGGAGGGCTGGGGTGGGGGTTTCTGGATGTTTATTTTCATCTCTTGGAGATAATTTTTTCATCTTCGGGTGTACTCCGCGGCTGATGTCTCAATCAGTGAAAGAAGTTTTTGTTCGTAAATAGCTTCATCAAGTGGCATCTCAACCGCTCGACCCTCAAACGACGACATCAGAATAGTATTGGCAAGCATCACCGAGCTAATACCCTCCGCTGCGGGAGCAATTAGCTTTTCACCCTTCAAAATCGCGTTGGCGAAATTTTCGATAACCGTACGATGTCCCGGCCCAACCATTGGCTCGAACGGCACATCCTCTTGCACAAATTCGACTTTATCAAAGCCGCCTACTGCCTGTTCAATTTGCTCAAACATCGAACGCTGGTTACGAAAAAATGTCAGTTTGCCGCTTTCGTAAACCAGTTTGCCCCGCTCACCGACGATTTCCAACCGATTTGTGCCGGGAGATTCAGCAGTGGTAGTGATAAAGTGTCCGACCATCCCGTTTTCGTGTTCAAAATAGGCCGTCACTTCGTCTTCAACTTCGATCCGGTGATATTTGCCGAGCGTTACGAACCCATTCACGCGCTTGGGCATGCCCACGAACCACTGATACAGGTCGAGGTTGTGTGGACATTGGTTCAATAGAACACCGCCACCTTCACCTTTCCACGTTGCTCGCCAACCGCCGTTGTTATAATAGCTCTGGGTGCGAAACCAGTCGGTAATCAGCCATGTCGTGCGTACCAACCGTCCCAATTCACCACCATCAATCATCGCTTTGATTTTTCGCCAGTGTCCATAGGTTCGCTGCATAAACATCGCCGCAAACACGAGGTTCGGGTTCGTCTGCTTAGCCTCTTCGTAGGCTGCAATCATCTTACGCGCATCTTTGACCTGCACAGCAATGGGTTTCTCAACCAGAACGTGAAGCCCTTTTTTCAGCGCTGCGATACTGATCGGCGTGTGGTCATAATGCGGCGTACTGATGAGCATAGCATCAAGCACCTCGTGTTCGAGCAAGTCGTTAAAGTCATAATAAGCAGGGACATGCATTTCATTTGCAAGAGCGTCGGCCACCGCGTGATCAACATCACACACTGCTACCAATGCTGTGTTTTCCAAACTGGCGATGTCTTTGATATGGGCTTTCCCCATGATTCCGGCACCAACCACTGCTATCTTAACCGCTTGGCTCATTAGCAAGTCCCCTTAAATATTTTTGAACTTGTCATTTGCCATAAAGTAACATGCTTGTGTTAGCCTGCCAAATCGCTGCAACCCATTGAGTGCATTTCACTTTAAGGACAAAAAGTATATTTACCGTGATTGCTAGTTGGGAATGAGGTTGGTAAAAGCGAGAGCAAGGATAGAGGCTAAGACCTTTAAGTCAAAGCCAGCGTTAGTTCGGACATGGAGATGTTGGATACCCATAGCCTGCATTTGGCTGTAAACGGT
>JBBSBM010000146.1:0-14094 GCA_038251275.1 Aggregatilineales bacterium | reverse complement strand
TGATTTAGTGGATCGTCATGACCGCCACGATTTGAGTATCTTTCGCTGGGGTTGGGATTTCGTGGAGCGCTGTTTAGCCCTCTCTGACCCTCTTCCCATTATCTCCCCTTCGAACCTTTGTTTGGTGTCCGGTAGCTAGTAGAAAAGTTAGATTTTCACCCATCAGGCCGTTCGTTCTTTTAAAACTCGTATAGATTCCTTTTTCAATATCCCATGTCTCCAATGAGAGACCCAATGCCATAAGATAGGTGTTATCAGGGCTAAATATTGGCCGATAACTAAACGATTTAAATGTCTCCAGATGCTCCCCGGTCTGCGTATCCCAAAGATAGAGGTTATTTGGGTCGCCCCTTGCCGCCAATAACGCTCCATTGGGACTTACGGCTATTGAATCCAGCGGCGCTATGAAATCACGATAGACTGCCAGTGCTTTCCCACTCGAAAGATCCCAAATGCGAATTGTCTTATCTGATCCGATGGCAGCAATCCGGGTTTGATCTGGGCTGAACATGATATGCCATGCTGCCCCTACTATGCCGGAAAACACTTTCAATTGTCTGAAGTGCATCGTGCCATTAGCATCTGCAACGGGGGTTGTAAAAACGCGCATACCATCCGAAAAACTAGCTGTTGCCATTAAACTTTTGTCGGGGCTGAAGATTATAAGCTCGGGACTCTCTGTAATGAGACCTTTGATTTGAAGTGTCTTAGGAGACCGCGCATATAATCGTCCAAGCCGATCCACAGAGAAGAGTAAGTCCCCATTAGGGTTAAATAACAGACGTTTAATGTCAGGTTCCTTGGAAACATCTTTATTGATGAGTTCCTTGTGGCTTTGGGCATCTTGAATTGAAAGGTATTGTACAAGTGAGTCATCTTCGCCAGAACTTTGTAACACTGCCCGCTGCTTACCATCCTCGCTCAACGCCCAAGCTGAGACATTGTTCAAACCTGTAAGGGACTCGGAAATAAGTTTATTCGAACTATCAATATGATATACATTAATAGTATGCTGATAATAGATAATAAGTCTTTGGCCATCATCCGAAAAAGCAATACGTTTTAGGTCACTCTCGTTTTCATTAATGAAGCTTTGTTTTACCCCTGTTTGAGCTTCAAAAAGCCATAGTCTGTCGCTAAAAACACGATCTGCATCAATAGGTTGGGCATGTTCAGTGAATGCCAGCCATTTTCCATCAGGACTAAAACTGAGCATCTTGATTTCGTTGCTCAATTTATGGGAATAAGCCAGTTGGCGCGATTGTATATTCCACACATAGAGAACGCCATTTTGTCCTACTGCCGCCAACAAATGACCGTCCGGGCTAAATGCCACACCATTGATGTGTACAGTATCGGTCAGCAATTCAAAAGGTACGCTGCTATCATCCGGCTTAGTGACATCATATAGACGCACACCAATTGATGTAGCTACCGCCATTGTTTTGCCATCTGGCGACCAATCAACATCAATCGGCCAACCACTACCAAACCGAACTTGCTCTACAAGCCGCGAGGCATTGTCTATAGAAATAATTTCGGGATCGAGGGGTGATGTTGAAGTTGGAAAAACGCCAGACGGTGTCGGCATGACATAAGGCACAATATTGTAGCTCTTACCTTCTGTTTCACTGATCCATGCCTGTTCTCGTTTATATTGTATAGGCCACCAAGGGAGATTGCCTTTGCAATTTGGACCGGATCCTATAGAAAAGACAGGCTCAGATGAATATTCACCCAGAACCGGACTATTTTCATCTGGTTGAGCATGAATCAGAATCTTTTTCCCCGTTACTACTTGTGCTATATCGTTAGACTTAAGCCGAGAAAGAGCGACGCAATCAGGATTTTGTTGAGCAAATACAGAAGATATGCTGAAAAATACCAAAATAAGGGTCAGCAAGAAAATTCGTGTCTTCATAGGCTGCCTATTACTCATAATTGTGTCTCTATCTTAGCCCGACACGTGTAGATTGCAGTTGCCTTGCCCTCCTGTTACCCTCTGCTTGCCCCATGCTAGATCCCTGCCATCTCGCGCAGCACATGACGGGCGATCACCATACGCTGAATTTCGCTCGTGCCTTCACCGATGCTCATGAGCCGTTGGTCACGGTAGATGCGCTCGACGGGAAATTCCCGGCTGTAACCATAACTACCATGAATTTGGATGGCGTTGTGGCACACCTTCTCGGCAACTTCAGTGGCTTTCAATTTGCCCATCGCGGCCATTTTGCCGAAGTCTTTGCCGTTATCTTTCAACCACGCCGCACGATAAACCAGCATCCGTGCCGCCTCGATCTCGACGGCTGCATCCGCCAGCATCCATTGAATCGCTTGATGTTCACTGATCGGCTTGCCGAACGTTCGCCGCTGCTGGGCATAGCGTACTGATTCCTCGAAAGCCGCCTGTGCTAACCCGATGCTCAACGCCCCGATGCTGATGCGTCCGCCATCCAAGGTTTGCATGGTCTGGTGAAAGCCGCGACCTTCCGCACCCAGCAGTGCATCGGCTGGCACACGCACATCCTCGAAGGTCAGCATTTGGGTGGGTGAGCCTTTCAAACCCATTTTCTTTTCCGGCGGATGAATGGTCAACCCTGCTGTTCCCGGTTCGACTAATAACATCCCGAAACCGCGTGTACCGGCTTCTTTATCCAGCCGAACCAGCGTCACGATTACCGGCGCAAACATTGGATTGGTGATCCATGCTTTGCTGCCGTTGATGACCCAGCTATCGCCATCTCGAACAGCGCTGGTTTGTACGCCTCCCGCCAGATCAGAACCTGCACCCGGTTCGGTCAGTGCCAGCGAACCAAGAAAGTTGCCGCTGGTCAGCTTGGGCAGATATTTTTCTTTCTGGGAGTCTGTTCCCCAATTGTTAATCGGCCCGCAGCATAGGCCGTTGTGTGCGGATACCGAAAGTGCCGTTGATCCGCATGCCCAACCCAATTCCTCAACCGCAATCGCCGCACTCAATGTATCCAAACCCACGCCGCCGTAAGCCTCCGGTACTTGTAATCCTGTCAAACCCAACGCGGGCATTTTGTGGATGGCTTCCCAGCGCATCTTGCCGTTTTCATCGACCTCAGTCGCATACGGTTTCAATTCTTTGGCGCAAAAATCATGTACGGCTCGCTGGTACATCTGTTGTTCGGAGGTCAGTTCAAAATTCATTTAAATAGTCCTTTATCAAGGTAAATATTTGTTACTTACTCACCTTACGCAATTGACCCTCATCCTAAATCCTTCTCCCTCAGGGCGAAGGACTTCTAAATTGCCGAACGGGTGAAAACAGTTCGCATGAGGGAGAAAATCTATTGGTGCGTAAGGTGAGTTACTTATTTTGCAGCTTATTGTATTCGTCCCGCAACATGCCGTAGTGATAATCGCCACTGAAGGTTCCATCAGCCAGTTTGATATGCGGCTTATTCTGGCGATAATGGGCTTCACGAATCAAGCCAAGGTGCTCAATCGCCCGTTGACTGCGGAGGTTAGTATCATTGCATCCCGCCGACACGCGATGCGCGCCTAAGCATTCGAAGGCGAAACGCATCATCGCCCGCGATCCTTCAGTGACAAAGCCTTGTCCTTCGTGATCTTTATCCACGAAGAAACCGATCTCAAATTCCGGTATGTTCCAATTGACCACCATAAGCACGATTTGGACGACCAATTCATCTGTCGACTTTTCCCAACCGCCCACAAAAAAGATCGTCTGTGCAGCCCAATCCAGAGCGAACTGGCGCACCAGAATTTCCGCATCCTCTTCAGTATTGATGTCGAGTGCTGGATTGCCTTTCTCAAACGGCAGTAAATGCTCCTTATTATTTTGGGCAAGCTTGTAGTAGTTCGTTCCATCTCCTGCTCGATACGGTCGCAATATCAGGCGTTCAGTTTCAAATTGTGCGGGTAAATCCAACAGTAATTTATGCATCATTAACACCTAACTTGAAATAAATTTCAGCAAATTACGATTATAACCACTGGAGTTATACACGGATTTGAACACTAAATAGAATAGCTCTTAATAATAATTTTTGTATTTTTAATTAACAATGATCGTATATCAGCAAAATTCAAAGAGTTTTTCTCCAGTTTCAAGGGTACGAAGTTGTACATTAGAATTAAAAAGACCTAGAATCAACTTACCATCTTTTGAAATATCATGGATATTTTCTAATTCGGTGGGAATAGTCATTCTCTTAGTCACTGACTGAGGTTCAATATCCCAAATTTGGAGATTTGCTGTATCGACATCATCTTTCACGTAAGATAACAGCATGGAATCTCTATCAGGAAAAAATCTTCCTTCTATATTTTTTCCCTCAAAAGACTTAATTTGACTTCCCGTCTCAATATTCCATATATACAAATGTTCCCACAAACGATCAAGTGCAAATAAATATTTACTGTCGAATGATATTTCAAATACACTCCAACCAATTTGGGTATCAAAATTTTTGATTATCTTTGGATTACTGACTTCCCACAAATTGAGACCATCAGATCCTTTCGTTATGATCCATTTTCCATTGGGAGAAAACATAGCATCGGCAGCGTTGTCAAAAGTGTAGAGTTTGCGATTGTTTTTAACGCTCCAAAGAGTTGCTCCTCCATCGACTTCAATCAGCAACAAAAAATTTCCATCTGATGAAAGTTGGGTTTTTAGCAACAAACGATTAGGCAAAATATGAAGTAGTTTTTTCCCAGATTTGGTTTCCCATATATTTGCACCCTCTCTACCAGCAGTAACGATGTAAAGGCCATCAGCGCTAAAAAATGCGTCTGTTATATCATTTGGATTTCGTTGATCGCGTTCAAATACATGTACCTGTTCGCCTGTCTGCGTATCCCAAAGAATGGCTTTAGAATTATAACCAACAAGGATGAGTGTTCCGTCAGGCGAAAAATAGGGTGATCCAATAAAGGAATTTGATTCACCATCGAAAATTTGAAGGAGCTTACCTTTCCCTGATTGAATGTCCCACAAGCGCATTTGGGAAGGGCTGGTAGGTGGAGTCCGCCAAGTTGTAATTACAGACTTATCATCTGGAGAAAATTTAGCAAATAAAGCGTTGCAATCTAGGGTTGCTGAATTTGATTCAAATGCAACTGATGATACAGCGGAACGCAAATCTTCCTTGATTATCCCCAGTAATGAAATAATAACTATAACAGTGATAATGAGCTTCTTTTGCATTTTTACTCTTTACCATCCTCGTGACTATCGACTTCTAGAACCCAACCGCACGCCGAAACAACATCATCAAGAATAACCCCACGCCCCAACCAGCGTAACCTGCCACCACCATCGGAATAAGCTTCCAGCCGGCTCGTGCTACCAGCCACGCAATAACCACAAAGGCAAAGGTCGGAACGAGGTTGAACATCAAGGCACGGGTGAACTGTTCCATCTCGGCTTTGGTGCTGCTGCCATAGACTAACCAGATTCCGAGAGGCAGGTTAATCGGCATGGTGACTGCGATCGCCGCAAAGGTCTTGGAATACTCCCGTATAATCGCGATAAAAATAATAATAATGATCGAGACAATAACCGGAGCGACTTTTCCCCATGCGATTTCCATAGCTGAAATCCTATCTTTCCTTGACCGTTTCGGTCAGTCCGTATGAGTAAAAACACGGTAAAATTTGCCCATGCCCGTGATTAACGGTATTTTCGTAAGCAGGATTGTAGCAATCAGACTAACTCTCGTCACGGTCCAGCTAGATCAGGAGAAGATGCGATGGCACACCGGATTCATAATTACACCGGCGAAAAAATTGATGTTTCCTATGATGTGACACGCTGTATTCATGCCGAGGAATGTATCCGGCGTTTACACACCGTTTTTGACAATAGCAAACGTCCTTGGGTACAGCCGGATGCGGGTTTAGCGGATGGCGTGGCGGCGACCATCCTGCATTGTCCTTCCGGTGCGCTGCATTACGAACGCAAAGATGGCGGTGCGCTCGAACCGATCCCTGAGCATAACACCATTCTCTTATCAGAAGATGGTCCCTTGTATCTGCGTGGTGACTTCACCATCGTCAATGGCGCGGGTGAGCTGGTTGTGAATGACACTCGTGCCGCCCTTTGTCGCTGCGGTGCATCACAAAACAAACCGTTCTGCGATAATGCCCACATCACCATTGGCTTTAATGCATCTGCGACTGTTGCCGAACCTCAAATGACGCTTCAAACGTTGGATGGTGGCAAATTGCATATCGAAACCACGACTAACGGTTCGCTGCATATTACTGGCAACTTCACCGTACTAAACGACGAGGGTGAAACTGTCTATCAAGGCACTGATGAATGGTTCTGCCGCTGCGGTGGGTCTGCCAACAAACCGTTTTGCGACAGCACCCACAATAAAATCGGTTTCGTCGCGGAATAAATCAGCCCGTATCTTGAGTATTTTCTGTATTCACTGGAGACTTGCGACTAACGGGTCGCCATTATGCCGTACATCTGGTTCAAACAGAGTATAGAAACAAAAGTGGCAGTCAAAACTGCCACCTGATCTGTCTTTGATATTCAATTTTAGACTGCTAGCGACACAATCAGTCCTTAGCTTGCCGCTTTCTTCACCAGCTCAGTAATCTTTTTTTCTATGGTGGGGGTCAACTCTTTCAGCGCGAAGGCGACCGGCCACAGAGCGCCGTCGTCGAGGTTCGCCACATCGCTGAAGCCGAGCGTCGCGTACCGTGTGTTGAACTTCTGTGCGCTTTGGAAGAAGCACAAGACCTTGCCATCTTTGGTATACGCGGGCTGCCCGTACCATGTTTTCGGCATGAGGGTTGGGGCGGTGGCTTTGATAATCTCATGCAGGCGCTTAGCCATCGCGCGCTCCGGTTCTGGCATTTCGTCGATCTTCGCCATCACGGCGTTTTCACCGTCTGCCGCCTCGGCTTCGGCCTTCATCTCTTTGGCGCGTTCCTTCATCGCGGCGCGTTCTTCGGCGGAGAATGCCTTGTCCTTCTTGGTGGACTTCGTCGTATCCTTTTTTGTAGTTGGGCTCATAGAAACTTCCTTCCGTACTGCTTAACACAAATGAGTTGTGATACTAACCATCCCTGTAATGATCAGAAAGACGCTCTGGCTAAGCCCTCTTGGGCTTGTCCTGAGCAAGCACCATCACGTTGCCGCTGTTATCTTTGAAGACCGCTTCGATAATGCCATAAGGGCGATCTGTAGGAGGTTGAATAAATTCCACGCCTTTGGCCTTGAGCGTCTCGTAGGTCTTCTGGCAATCGTCGGTTTTCCACGGACCGATGCCAAGCTTGCCGGCTTCCACGAGTTTGGTCATTTCATCCACGTCTTCTTGAGTAAATCCTCCACCCAGTTTCACCGCTGCCAGTTGAAACTCGATATCCGGTTGGTCTTTCAAGCCGAGTGTTAGCCAGCGATAATCGCCATTTTTGACATCTGCGCGGATTTCGAAACCGAGCTTTTCCGTATAAAAGCGCAGCGCCTCATTTTGATCCTTGACCCAAATGGTTGCTACAGAAAGCCTATTGATCATCAGCCATCTCCTTTATATTTCGAATTGTATAACATTTGTGCTATGTTGACTTCTCGAAAATTGTTCTGTTTTTATAGATTCGGCTGATCTTTGATTCCGTGAAGTAAACAGATACAAAAGGGAATATATGCCGGGGTAGGAGTAGGGCGACTGCTGGCTCGATATGCGCTGGGGGATAATCCGGCAGCTTTGCGAAACAACGTACTAAATGACCCCAGACTTTCAAAGCCAACCGCCGCGCAAATCTCCGTTATGCTGAGATCCGAATTCCGCAAGAGTTCTTTGGCCTTGGCAATACGCAATTCCATCAGGTATTGATGGGGTGTTTGCTTATAGACATGTCTGAATGCACGGATCAGGTAATAAGGGGAAAGGGATACCTCACGACCCAAATCTTTAATAGTAATGGGTGCGTTATAGCTGCGATGTAGTAAGAGGCGGGCAAGACGAACTTGCTTATGAGGATTCAAGCGCACAAAGGTTTCTCCCATCAGAAAGCGATCACTACGGTTACGCTAACATTTTCCTACGACATGCGTATCGCTGCCATCGGGTTGCACGATATATAACCTGCGGTCGGTGGTGACTGCCGCTGTAGGCGATGCATTGCCATGTTGGTTAGGGTGAAGGATTAAACTCAAGCCGAGACTGCGATGTCTACCTTCAGCGGTAAACTTAGGGTAAAAGTGCTGCCACTGTCTGCTTTGCTCTGTACATTGACGGTACCACCGTGGGCTTCGACAATCATTTTAACAATAGTCAATCCTAATCCCACTCCACCTTTATCGACAGTACGCGCTTTATCGCCTTTGAAGAATGGCTCAAAAATGCGCTCAATCATTTCCGCTGCAATCCCGGTTCCCGTATCTTGAACTTCGATGATGGCGTGATCAACGGTATGGCGCGTAGAAATTATAACTGTACCATTGTCAGGCGTATGACTTAAGGCATTTGCGACCAAATGACGTATGGCTTTTTCAATTTTGACAGCATCGATTTGTAGTATCGGTAGGCCGTCATCAGCTTCAAAAATCAGATTGATATGCTTCTGTAAGGCTCTGTGACTCTGGTCGCTGATAATGCCGCTTACAAGATAGTTCAGGTTCGAGGGGATTGGAGAGGGCGCTGCCAGAAATGATACCATGTGTAGGTGTTCGAGTTGTGCTGCCAGATGGTTCACGGAACGCTGGATTGATTCCAACTTGGGCTGCACTGTAGGACGTACTGCATCACCCACTAAGCGCTCGGTCAAATAGCGACTGGTTTCAATAGTTGCCAATGATGTTCGGAAATCATGTGATAGTGCATCTACCAGATGCCCCACCATGACGAATTGCTCTTGCTCAAGCATGAGCTTCATTTTTTGGGCTTCGACCTGCTTATGCTCGGTCACATCTCGTGCTACACCGAAATAACCGATGACACGCGTATGATCTTCATTCCAAGCCGGTTGGCGCACCAGATTCAACCAGCGGATTGCTCCTTGTTTGGTGATAATCCGATAATCATTGCTGAACTGTTCACCTTCTAACATGCGCTGACGGTCGGCTTCTAACTGGGCAAGACTATCGGGATGAAACAGTTTTTCAGCATCACTTGCGCCAATTTCTGCAGGTGTATAACCGGTCACCCGTAAAAATGAGTCGGTAATCCATTCGCGGAATTGAGTTCCATCCTCATTGACGCGGGTATAAAAGGCGTAATCCGAAATGAGTTCGGAAATTTTTCGGTAGCGTTGTTCGCTATCACGCAGTGCCAGTTCTGCTACCTTGCGGCCAGTAATATCTTTGGCGACACCATAATAACCGGCTACCCGTGTATGAATTTGATTCCATACAGGGCGGCGCGAAACACTTAGCCAATGCAGTTCGCCGGTCTTGGTGTGCAAGCGAGTTTCGTGATTGACGATTTTACCTTGCTTTAAAAGTGCGACATCATCCATCGCTTGGTCAATATCTTCGGAAAAAAAGATTTTTGACAAACCCTCGGCATCTTCTGGCATTTCAGCCGCAGAATATCCTGTAACCCGCTCGACCGAGTCCGTAATCCATTCGCGGGTGCGCGTGCCATCTTCGTTGATACGGAAGAAGTAAGCATAGTCTGATGTGAGTTCGGTCAAGGTGCGGTAACGTTCTTCACTGGCCTCTAAGGCCAATGCAGCTTGTTTGCGTTCGGTAATATCCTGTGCGACACCGTAGTAACCCGTGACCTCGGTGTGGTTGTCATTCCATACAGGACGGCGGAAAACGCTCAGCCATCGTAGTTCATGCTGTTTGGTATAAGTTTGGAACTCGCGGTAAATTTGTGATCCACGGTGAATTTGTTCGATGTCGTCTTGGGCAGCATTGTAATCGCCCAGATAGTTTTTGTCGGTCAATCCTCTCGTTTGTTGAGGTAGTTCAGAGGGCGCGAAGCCTGTGACCCGCTCTACCGAGTCCGTAATCCACTCACGGGTGCGCGTACCATCCGGGTTGAAGCGGTAGAAATACGCGTAATCGGAAATCAGTTCGCTGATAATCCGGTAGCGTTCTTCGCTAGACTTTAAAGCCATTTCAGTTTGTTTGCGTAAAGTAATATCACGCGCTGAAATGATTATTTGTTGGACATTACCTTGATCGTCTTTGACAGGATTAGAGTATGCCTCGACCCAAATGTATTCGCCTGATTTTGCGTGGGAGCGATATTGGGCACTCTCGACTGGTTTTCCGGCAACCACTTGCAGCATGGATGTGGTCGCCATTTCCAGATCATCCGGATGGACACGTATATAGGGATCAAGATTGTTGATCTCATCCAGCGTATAGCCTAAGGCTCTCTCGTAAGAAGGGCTGATGTAAACCATTTTATTGCTGGCAACATCATACTGCATGACAAAATCAGCTATTGTTTCGGTCAATAGACGGTAGCGTTCTTCACTTTCTTTGAGGGCTTTTTCGGTGCGCTTCCGTTCCGTTATGTCCTGTGCTACCCCATAAAAACGGGTTACACGCCCTTCTTTTTCATCCCATTCTGGAAGACGCGAGATTTGTAACCAACGTATGTCACCGCTTTTGGTTTGAATGCGATGTTGAGCAGTCGTCGGTTTATTGGCTATTGTTTGTTGTAGCTCGGTTTCTAGATCCTGTTTATCCTCATCGAAAAATAACGACATGTTGACATGGTCACCGTTATCCAACTCCTCATGGGCAAATCCTGTTACCCGTTGGAATGAATCCTCGGTAATCCATTCGTGTAAGACATCGCCCTCTGGCGTAATGCGCAGCGAATAGGCATAGTCGGAAATGAGTTCGTTGACGATCCGGTATCGGCCTTCGCTGGCGGCTAATTCCTGCTGTCGTTCAATAGTTGACCGTTTTTGATAGTAAGCTACCAGCAGCATAAACATCGACAAAAAGAGATTGAAACTAAATGGTCCACTGATAATTGCATCCGCTGAAAGGGAAGGGAAGCTTGAACTCAAAAGCAGCAAGAGAATCAACTCACTACTTGCCACAATGATGATGTTACGCATCCTTAAAAAAGTACTGGCTAATAAGGTGATGGTAAAGAGATAAAACAAGCTGTTGTATGAACTGCGACCACCAGCCACTAGAGCCGGAATAAGAATGCCAGCGGTTCCCAAAATCAAAAGGATACTTATGGTAAAACGATAGTATCCCTTCCGAGTAAGGATATACGCCACCCAAACCATGACCATCAACCCGATGCTGATGAATAACCAGATACCCGCACCAGAAAGTGCGTTACTGGTGCGGGTTGATAATAAAATCACGAAGAAGACAGCGAACATTGCCCCCAGCAGCATGGAGGCGAGCAGACGAGCTTGCTGTCGGATATGTGGATCAGTAATAGAAGGAGAAGGTCGTGTCAGAAAATCCCAGATGCGCGCACTGGATTTTCGGATTGTCTCTAAAAGAAGAGAAAACATTCTGTTTCCAATGTTACCCGAATATCATTTCTCCGAGTATAACATGACAATGTATGTGACAACACAAATCTATCGGCAATGGACCGGTCATACCCTAATATCTGGCGGCAAAACCCCTTTTGTGGGTATACAATAGACCCATCATACGGATATAAAGGTTAGTGCATATATGACTATTCTCCCACCCAAGCATCTTTTGGTCATCGCCGCTCATCCCGACGACATTGAATTTGGCGCGGCTGGCACCATTGCTTTATGGACAGCAGCCGGGGCGCGAGTCACATTTTGTATGGTCACCAACGGTGCGGCGGGCAGCAATAAACCGGATGCTGACCTGACCGCTTTAATCAAACAGCGACAAGAAGAACAATGTGCCGCCGCCGCGATCCTCGGTGTGCATGATGTGCGCTTCATGGGTTATCAAGATGGTATCCTCCAACCAACGCTCGAATTACGGCGCGACTTAACCCGCGTTATTCGTGAACTCAAACCTGATCGGGTGATGATTCAAGACCCGACCATGTTCTTTGCTGGAAATTACTACATTAACCATCCCGACCACCGTGCAGCAGGCGAAGCTGCCGCTTATGCAGTCTTTCCAAGTGCCGGCACACGCCCGATTTTCCCTGAACTTTTAGCAGAAGGTCTTGAACCCTTTGACCCTTCGCAGCTTTGGCTGATGTTTGCCACTATTGCCGAAACGGTCATGGATATTACCCCGCACGTAGACCAGAAAATTGAAGCGCTGTTGTGTCACAAATCGCAGCTTGGCCCGGAAGTTGTCGATATGGTCAAAAGTTGGGATCGTGAATCGGGTAAGGCACAGGGCTATGCTTATGCCGAAACATTCCATCTGATGATCTTGAAACAAGAGGAAGAAGAACAAAAGACAGGCACAGGTGTTTCGCTCAAACCCGCCGGTGATGAACCCAACGCTTAAATCAACCTGTCAGATAGGGCTTTCGCTTGGTGTACATTCTATGCCTGTTAGGGTTATTTGATTTATAATAAGGGTGTAGTAACCGAGCGAAAGTGTGATACGATGACAACTGTGGACTTAAATGTAACACTACAACTCCCCGAAGATGTCGAGCGAAAAGCACGTGAGGCTGGTCTGTTCACCAGCGAGAAAATTGCACAGATGATCGAGTCGGAGGTGCAGCGTCAACGACAAGCAGCATGGGAACGGTTGCAAGCCAAGCTTGCGCCAGTTCAGGCTGCTTTTCGGGAAGAATACGGAAATCTGTCGGATGATGAAGTTCAGACCATGATTGACCAGTGGATTGATGAGGCGGATGCCACTCCTCGTGATCGCAGTTCATGAAGCTTCAGGTCGTTGTTGATACGAATCTCATCATCTCTGCATTTTTGTGGGGTGGCCCGCCGGCAAAGATGATCAGCGAGATGCTCACTCGCGGCATTCCGATGTTGACCACACGAGCAATGATTGACGAACTTGATGCAACGCTGCGTAAGCCGAAATTTAACAAGCGTTTTCAGGCGAAGGGCATCACCCCTGATGATCTGATGGACGAGTATCGCCACATGATAGAGTTAGTGACACCCGCCGAAATCCCCGCCGACAGCGTGCGCGATCCGAAAGACGGGATCATTCTGGCAGCAGCGGTTGGCGGCGGCGCGTCACACCTCATCAGCGGCGATAAGGATTTGACCACTCTCCAGAAGTACAACGAGGTAATCATTCTGACAGTTTCGCAGTTCTTCGCCATGCTGACCGCACCCCCCGAATCCCCATCGGACGAACTCGCCTAGGTAATGATGCGACCACACGTTCGAGCAAAATCATCATGACGAATACGGGTTATTGCCGGGAGAATCTTCTCAAACATCTTGTATGAACTGTCTTCTTTACTCACATCCAGCCATTGTATGCTCTGCAAGTGGCTAGGAATTGCAGCTTTGTCGATTGGTTCAATAATTACAGGAAGCACTAGACCATTATTCTGTTGGGCGAAAGTAAGCTCTTTTAACCCATATTCACTGCGTAAACTCGTCTTGGATATAAGCGTGACGAAAATCCCCGTATCGGTCACTTCACGGATAGCATTTTCAAGTTCTAGAATCCAGTTTGTACCGAGCGACATAGACTCTGGGTTATAAACTTCAAATCCCGCTACCTCTAACGCATTACGCAATCCATCCGCAAAAGGAGTATCAACTCTGGTATGTGATAAAAAGATACGAAATCCTTTTGAGAGTTTGTGGATACACGAGCGGAACTTTGCATCTGTTTCAATTTCTTGGCGTGTCTTTACGGTATCTTCCGTGAATCGTTGAGCGTCAATTGCGTAAAGCGCCTTTCCATAATGTTTGGCGCGTTCAATCTCAAATTTCACCCAATCGGAGCAGTTCGCGTTTTTGGTCTCAATTAATACCAGCCACATGTGCATTTTAACTTCAGCTTCAAGGAACGCTTTTATTTCCTCATTGGTCATTTGTTGCAACCAACCAAAGAACCCAACAAAGTGATTCCTGTCTTCAATTAGGGTCTTATGCTAGATCGGGAAAGCTAAAGACTTGATCTGCAAAGGATGAGGCTTGTCCAAAAGACGATTGATATAAATCGAAAGAGTATGAGCCGTCAATTTGGTTAATAAGCGGGTACATAGACCCCAAAAG
>JBBSBM010000145.1:0-14181 GCA_038251275.1 Aggregatilineales bacterium | reverse complement strand
TTTGAACCCTTTTGAACTAAACTGAACCGACTTTCCGTAGGAATACATAGGAATTTCTGTATAGTCGACTATTACACTTGGTTCAGAGTAGCTCTTAAGAGATGTTTAGAGTATTGCTGGAATTTGATGCGATTACCCTGCAGTTAGAGGCTGGATCATAAGATTGAAAGAGAGGGGCATAATTGCCCCTCAGTTATTGGCTAACCGTCAAGTTCTTTTTGGAGGTCAATGAGGCTAAAGTCCAAGGACTTCTTGTTGGCAACGACCACTGATAAAGGTGTCGATGTTATTGCGCTTTTATTCATGCCAACGAGTACTCCTTGTTCACCACGGGCTAAGGCTGCGGTTGCGGCGGCACCGAGGCGCGTCGCAAGTAGGCGATCAAAAGCAGTGGGGGCACCGCCGCGTTGGACATGCCCGAGAATAGTCGCACGAACCTGAAAACCTAGCTCAGCTTTGTGTTCCTTAAAATATTCAAGCAATGCGTTGGCGTTATATTTTGCACCTTCAGCAACGACGATGATGCTGTGCTTCTTGCCGCGTTCATAATTGGCATGTAGTTCCTTAGCAATCTGTTCCGGTTCGGTTGGAACTTCGGGAATTGCGATGTATTCCGCACCGCCAGCTATCCCTGCCATGAGTGCCAGATAGCCGCAATCACGACCCATAACTTCTAATAGGAAAGCACGTTTGTGAGATGATGCAGTGATTTTGAGGCGGTCAATAGCTTCTAATGCGATGTTGAGCGCGGTATCAACACCTATGGTCATTTCTGAGCCATAAAGGTCGTTGTCAATGGTGGAGGCAATGCCTACCACAGGAAAACCCATTTCTGTAAGCGCATTTGCACCAGCTTGAGAACCATTGCCACCGATTACGACCAGACCATCAATGTTTCGTTTGTTGAGTTCACGCAAGGCATTTCGGCGCCCTGTTTCAGTTTTGAATTCCAACGCGCGGGCGCTGCCGAGAATTGTGCCACCTTGTTGTACGATGCCACCCACATCGCGCTGTCCCAAAATATCCATCTCGCCGCACATTAAACCTTCGTAGCCTTGCTGAACGCCATAAACTTCCCATCCTTTGGCAATACCTGTACGCACTACTGCTCGTACGGCAGCGTTCATGCCGGGCGCATCACCACCACTTGTGAGAACTGCGATTTTTTTCATTTTGACTTCCAATTTTTCATCATTTGATGTTTATTCTTGATTGATAGAGATATGTTACTATGTTCCACAAAACTTTCCCAAGTGCTTAACGCAAGGATAATTCTATGTATTTTGAAACTATTTTGTATGCGGTTGAAAACAACATCCTGACAATCACCCTCAATCGTCCCGATAAACTGAATGCAATGACTCCAATTCTGCTTCGCGAACTTAAGGGAGCGTTTGTGGAAGCGGGAAAAGATAAGCAAGTCCGAGTAGTTATTTTAACAGGCGCTGGACGAGGTTTTTGTGCGGGGGCTGATCTGGTGGCAGCCTCAGAACTGATGATGAGCGGGGGTTTCTCATACGAGGAAAATTTGAATGCGACCTATAACCCACTGATTTTGACCATGCAGGGTTTGCAAAAACCAATTATCGCGGCAGTGAATGGTGTAGCGGCAGGTGCGGGTATGAGCTTGGCGCTGGCCTGTGACCTGCGAATCGCTGCGGAAAGTGCTAGCTTTTTGCAAGCATTTGTGAAAATTGGGCTGGTTCCTGACAGCGGATCAACATGGCTGCTGCCAAGGTTAATTGGTATGACGAAGGCGCTTGAGTTGATGTTGACTGGAAAGAAGGTTAGTGCACATGAAGCGTTGACGTTGGGAATGGTTAATAAAGTCGTGCCTGACGCTGATCTTGGTGAGGTTGTACTCACGATGGCAGAGACATTTGCTAATGCACCAACTAAGGCTATTGGGCTGATCAAGCATGCTGTGAATTTTGCCTCAACCAGTACATTGGAAGCTGCTATGAAAAATGAGGCAAGACTGCAAGATGAGGCGGGTAAGAGCGCCGACCATATGGAAGGCGTGGCCGCTTTCCTTGAAAAACGGCCACCTCAATTTACAGGTGAGTAGTCTGATTAATTGAAAACGACGACTCCGCGCGCTACTGAACCACTGAGCATGGCATCGTAGGCTTCGTTTATTTGATCGAGTCGGTATTCTTGTGATACTAATTCATCGAGTTTGAGTTTACCTGCCATATATAGGTCAAGTAGTAGAGGGAAGTCACGGGTGGCGTTGACTGTGCCGTAATAGCTGCCTTTGATGACTTTTTCTTGACGGGTAATGATTGCACCGGGCAGATTTGTACCTGTACCCATTGCAGAGAGGCCAGCGAGTGTTAGTGTCCCGCCGGGGCGAATAGCATCAAGTGCCAATTCTTGCAGTGAAGGGATGCCTACTGCTTCAAAGGCGTGTTCTGCACCGCGTCCATTGGTAATTTCGCGTATGGTTTCTATTGGGTTATGGGTTGATAAAACGGTATGCGTTGCGCCGAATTGACGTGCAATTTCCATTTTTGCGGGATTGTTATCTACAGCGATAATTTTTTCAGCACCACATAAGGCCGCACCCTGAAGGATGTTCAAGCCAACACCGCCGCAGCCAAAGACCACCACGCTTTCGCCTGCTTTGACTTCGGCGGTATACATTGCTGCACCGACTCCTGTAGCCACGGCACATCCGACCAGTGCCGCAACGGTCAGTGGGACATCTTTGCGGATGCGGACACAGCTTTCTTGGGGAACAACTGCATATTCGGCAAAGCTGGCCAAACCTGAGAAATGATAGACCGTTTGACCCTTCCAATTAAGTCGGGTTGTGCCGTCGAGCATTGTGCCAGCCCAGATGGGTTCAACATAGGTTTCGCAGAGATTGGGTTTGCCGCGTAGGCAGTAGAAACAGTGTCCGCAGTCCGGTGCCCAATTGAGCGTCACATGGTCGCCGGGTTGGACGCGGGTTACACCTGCACCAACTGCAGTGACAACACCTGCACCTTCATGCCCAATAACAACAGGCATAGGGTGTTTGGTTGCGCCGGAAACGAGGTGATAGTCACTGTGGCAGACACCAGATGCAGCAATTTTGACTAATACTTCACCTGCGCGAGGTTCGTCAAGTTCGACTTCTTCAACTATAAAGGGTTTATGTGCTTCTAGTAAAAGAGCAGCTTGGATTTTCATGTTTATTTCCTTAAAAGCGGATATAAGACTGAGTGTGTGGATTGTACCAATGAAGGTTAAAAAGGTAATATAGCCACTCATTTACTCGCTGACTGGAGTTTTTTATGACTACACCGCCTATTTCTGATTTGCTTGAATTTGCTTTGGATGCCGCATGGCAAGCAGGACGTATTACGTTGGGTTATTTTCAAAATGGCGTGACTGCTGAACGAAAAAGTGATAATTCGCCGGTGACAATTGCCGATAAGACGGCCGAAAAACGCCTGCGCGAATTGATTCAACAATATTGGCCGAATCACGGCATTATTGGTGAAGAATTTGGTGACCAAGCTGGAACGAGCGGTTTGACGTGGACTGTTGATCCGATTGACGGAACAAAGTCCTTTGTTCAGGGTGTGCCGATTTATTCCAATTTGATTGCTTTGACTGATGATAAAGGGCCGCTGGTAGGGGTAGCGAATTTCCCCGCGCTGAACGAGACGATTTATGCAACGCGCGGTGGAGGCTGTTTTTGGAATGGTCGTCGGGCGCATGTGTCGGATGTGAAAGAACTCAAGGATGCGGTATTGGTTTCGAGCGAGATTGACTACTCAAAATTTGCTGATCGCGCTAAACCTTGGAATCAGCTTGTGCAATCCACATATATTCAACGCACGTGGGGCGACTCGTATGGCTATGCGTTGGTTGCTACCGGACGCGCCGATATTATGATTGACCCGTGGATGGCAATCTGGGACTGCGGTCCATTACAGGTCATACTTGAAGAGGCAGGCGGCACATTTACCGATTGGAAAGGTACAGCAACGATCTATAACGGTGAGTCGTTTGCCACTAATGGTCATCTCTATGACACTGTTTTGAATGTCGTTAAAGGCTATTAGTTACGGTTTAGGCGTGGGTCGAGAGCATCCCGCAGACCGTCACCCAGCAAATTAAAGCCAAGAACCGTTAGCATAATTGCTGCACCGGGGAAGAATACGAGGTGCGGAGCTGTGAAGACATAGTTTCGCGCCTCGCTCAACATTTGTCCCCATTCAGCGAGAGGTGGTTGTGCTCCTAAGCCCAAGAATGAGAGCGCAGCCGCTTCTAGTACGGCACCACCAATGCCAAGCGTTCCTTGTACAATAAGCGGGGTTAGCGTATTCGGGAAAATTTGTTGAAAGAGGATGCGAGCCGGAGGTGCACCAAGCGCACGTTCAGCAGTAACGAATTCGAGTTCTTTGACGGACAAGACGCTGGCTCGAATCAACCGAGCGTATACGGGGATAGATACGATTGCTATTGCAATCAGGGCGTTTTGGAGACCGGGACCACGAACTGTGACAATGGTGATTGCCAACAGTAGCGACGGAAATGCCAACAATACATCCATCAGTCGCATAATGATATTATCAGTCCAACCACCTACATAACCGGCTACTAAGCCCAATGTCGAGCCTACAACAATAGCGAAAGTAACGCTGGTGATGCCCACCAAAAGTGAAGTACGTGCGCCATAAACCAAGCGGCTGAAAATGTCACGCGCGTTTAAGTCTAGGCCGAGAATGTGCTGTGGTTTTTCACAACCCAAAATTGCTATACAAGGCACGCTTGCCGGTAGCTTCCCGCTCTCACCCGGTTGACCAATCATTGAGAGGTTCGGATCATAAGGGGCGATAATCGGAGCAAAAATAGCTACTAGAAACAGAAATCCGATGATTAATGCTCCAGATACGGCTGATCGATTTCGCCGTAAATTCTTCAATGTTTCAAGTAGGCGATTTTCAGAACTCGATTTCGGGAGAATTTGAGCTTCTTTTATGCTAACGATAGAGGGATTTGCGCTTGTCATGTCTCGAGCCACCTTATAACACTTAACTCAAACGGATACGAGGATCTACGTATCCGTATAGAATATCTACCAGTAAATTGATGATGACAAAGGCAACCGCTGTTACAAGTGTTACACCTTGTACCAATGCATAATCACGCGCAGTAATGCCATCAAAGAGGGTTTTGCCGATGCCTGCAAAACCGAAAATGGTTTCAGTCAGTACCGCACCTGCGATAAGACCACCAAAATTAAGACCGATAATGGTGACTACTGGAAGAAGGGCGTTGCTGACTGCGTGGCGTACCACAACACGATATTCTGATAAGCCTTTAGCACGGGCTGTCCGGACGTAATCTTGACCGAGGGTTTCAAGCACACTTGAACGCGTCATACGCGCAATAATTGAAAGCGGAATCGTTCCTACCGCAATCGCCGGCAGCAATAAATGGCGAATGGCATCAAGAAATTGCTGTCCATTCAACGTGAGAACGGAATTTATAATATTCAGCCGTGATATAAAAATCATAAGGCCGCTGGCGGTTTGCTCACTTGCTGCGAGTCCCCACGAAACATAAAACGGTGCGAAGTTAGCCCCAGCAGTCAATCTGCCCGAAGGGGGTAATACAAAAGGTGTGTCTTTTAACAGGACACTAAATATGAAAGCAAGCATTAATCCAAGCCAGAACACTGGCATGGAGACACCTATATTTGCTCCAACCATAGTAATTACATCAAGTTTTGAGTTATAGCGATAAGCTGAAATAATCCCAAGCGGAATTCCTACGACAATTGCAAAAAGTAATGCGACGACGGCTAACTCCATCGTGACAGGTAGTCGCTCAACAAGTAAGTCTGTTACCGGACGACCAAAACGGAACGAATTGCCCAAATCACCATGAATAATATCCCCAACATAGATCACGAACTGCGTTGGGATCGACTTGTTCAGTCCCAGCTTTTCGATGAGTGGGATGCAGACTTCCTCAGTCGCTTTTTCGCCGAGCATTGCCCTACACGGATCACCGGGAATTGAACGACCTAATGCAAAGGTTACAAGGAGAATTCCAAACAAGACCGGAATGGCAAGAATGAGCCGTCGTAGGATGAATGTTGACATGGTGAATGGTTCCGTTAATTTCAAAACTATTGCAAATGGAAGGGCGGGTTAAATATACCCGCCCTGCACATTCAAAACAAACAATGCTTCGACTTAGCTAGCTGCTGGGGCATTCAAGAAGCCACCAAAGAAGACACTGAAGTAATCCCATGCGCCGGTACGACCGACATGCATCGGGCTCTTCGCATCCCACATGGCACTGTAGGTTGTGAAAACGTCTGTAGCATCAAAGTCTGAGCCATCAGAGAACTTGACACCTTCACGTAGTTTGAAGGTCCATTCGGTCAGGTCAGTGTTGGCTGACCATTCAGTTGCCAATGCTGGCACAACGTTGCCGCCGCCCAACTCGAAGCCGAGCAGTGAGTCGGTTATTTGCTCACAGGCATAGAATGTTTCGCCATCACTCTCGTCATTGCAGAAAAGGCTAATGGGTTCAGCATTTTGTTCGAATACGAGTTGATCACTGTCCGGATTTTCCATTACACGGAACTGTGCGGCAGAGAATGCTCCGGTATATGCACCCTTGATGCTGGCCTTAAAGGCGTTTGCGTTACCGCCGTGAGCAATCGGAACCATTGGAACGAAGTCTGCAATTTCATTGTTGGCTTCGGTGTAAAGCTTAAGACGTGCTGCCGGATCAGAGAGTTGAGCAGCCTGAGTCAAGAGGTCAGTGAGCTTAGTATCTTTGTCACCGAAGCTGGCGCTGGCTCCTGCTCCGAAGTGATAGTCCAAGAAGTTTGTCGCGTCCGGATAATCTGCGCCCCAACCCAGCATGAACAGAGGCAGCTTACCAGCGGATGCGGCATCAAGGAATGCACCCGATTCCATGACATTGATTTCGACTTCAATCCCAAGTTCTTTGAGCTGTGCCTGTAGGTCTGTGGCAACGACACCGGGTTGTGGCAGGTAGCCACGGACGACGTCGCGGTAGCTCAATTGCACCTTGATGGGAAGTGTAACGCCTGATTCAGCCATCAGCGCCTTGGCTTTATCCAGATCGTAGCCAACAGTCATCGAATCGGCAGTGTAACCAAAAATGCTAGGAGGCATGAATTGATCAGCAGCAACTGATCCCGGGGGATAGAAATTGTCGACGATGCGTTGTCTATCAACTCCGTATTCCAGCGCCTGACGAACCTTGACATTGTCGAACGGCGCGAATGTATTGTTGATACCAAGGTACATGGTGTTGGTGGACAGACCCGGATACAACTTGTAATCGGGGTTAGCTTCAATAACATCAAAGTCCGCAGGGCCAACATTTGTAATACCATCAACCGTGCCTGCTTGGAGTTCATTCCAGCGAGCTGCGGCTTCGGAGTTCCACTTTAGAATAGCAGTCTTCTCAATAGGTGCGTCGCCCCAATAGTTGGGATTGGCAGTGAACACCATTTCGTTGCCCTTGTCCCACTTTTCCAACATATATGGGCCGGTGCCAATGGGGTTGTTGAGAAGGTCTTCACCACCGCCGTTATCAGCGATAAGTTGGTCTGATGAATGAATTGCCATTGCCGAGAAGGCGACCTTCGACGGAATAGCAGGATCAGGATTGCACAGCGTGAACTTAAAGGTGTATTTGTCTACCACTTCGATTGCCTTGAGGTTACCCGTGTAGGTAGAGCCGCAATCTGGCGCTTCGAGTTTCATGGTATCCTGCGCAAAGGCTGGCACTGCCAAGCCCAAGGCAACCACTGCTGTTGTGAGCAGCGGTATCATGCGAAAAACAGACTTCATAATCAAGCTCCTTGAAAATGTCAACGAACACGAATCAAATCTTCTGTGTGAAATACACTACTTCTCCCCAAAAGGTTCGTAACTCGAAATTGTATACACTAATCTTGAAGTTTGCCAAAATTCGTTTAAGACAGGGAACATTTTGGTAACAATTGGGGGCATGATATTGACTAATGGTGAAACTAGATAGAATCCGCACATTGGGACGGGATTGGCAAGCATTCCAATATGCGACCTTTGAATGGTTTCACCATAAGTAGATAACTTTGACAGAAGCTAGAGCAAGAAACACGCTATAGTAAGAAAATGTATTTTCGTATAGTCAATATAGCATTCCCTATCTTCTCACTCATTGGGAAAGGAACCCTACATGAAAGTCTTGGGACTTCACCATATCTCCATTATTAGTGCCAATGCTCAGCGAACGGTTGATTTTTATACCCAAGTATTGGGGCTGAGATTAGTCAAACAAACCGTCAATTTTGATGACCCCGGCAGTTATCACCTCTATTTTGGTGATGAAACAGGTAAACCGGGAACCGCAATCACTTTTTTCGAGATAAAAGGGGCAAAAAGGGGCAAGCCTGGAGTCGGCGGAACACATCACTTCGCACTCCAAGTAAATGATTACGACAGCTTGCTCAAATGGAAACGTCGCCTCGTTGATTTACGACTTACAGTCGATGGGCCGCTAGACCGACATTACTTCAAGTCAATCTATTTTCACGATCCTGACGGAACAATTGTCGAAATCGCGACGATCGGTCCCGGTTGGACGTTGGATGAATCGGCTGGCAAAATCGGTACGGAATACCGTAAACCTCCTGCCCAAATGATGGTCAATAACCGCGATGAAGTACGGATTACTGATGAAACATGGCCTGAATCTGTGCCAGTAATAACTGCTGATATGGCCTTGTCACACGGGATGCACCATATTACGGCGATTGGTTCAGATATTGAGCGCACCAACGCCTTTTATGTCGATGTGTTGGGAATGCGGCGTGTCAAAATGACTTCCAATTTTGATGACCCAAACTCAGCCCATTGGTATTGGGGTGTGGATGATGGTAAACCGGGAACGCTGATCACCTATTTTGAGCGTGATCCTGAGAAAGAAGGTTATGCCCAAATGGGAGCGGGACAAACACATCATTTTGCCTTCGCTGTGGGAAGTGAGGACGAACAGGATGATTGGCGGATTCGCTTGAGCAAAGCTGGTTATCGAGTTTCACCGATTATGGATCGGACATACTTCAAGAGCGTGTATAGCAATGATCCTGACGGTCATATTGTTGAGTTAGCGACGGTTGGGCCGGGTTTCCATTTCGATGAGGAGGTAGCAACATTGGGTACAAAATTGATGTTGCCACCGTGGCTTGAGCCACAACGTGAAATAATTGTCAGTCGACTTAGCCCACTGACCGTTCCTGAATGGAAACCTGCTGAGGAGATAAATTCATGAGTGCAAATGGACTGCATCAAGGACAACCGATTTTACACACTGGAGCAGCAATCGAAGATGCAAAAAGTGCAATGATTATGCTGCACGGTCGAGGTGCTACAGCAGAGGATATTTTGACGCTGGCGAATGATTTTAATCAGCCAGATTTCGCTTATCTTGCGCCACAAGCGGCTGGTTATCAATGGTATCCGAATCGGTTTATTATGCCGGTTGCTAGCAATGAGCCCTATTTGTCATCGGCTTTGAAATTGGTCGATGACATCGTTGTGAAGTTGCGAAGCGATGGCATTCCCAAAACCAAGATACTGCTGCTGGGATTTTCTCAAGGCGCATGTCTCGCACTGGAATATGCAGCTCGCAATCCGCAGCGTTATGGTGGTGTAGCAGGTTTAAGCGGCGGACTCATTGGCGATGTGCTGCGCGAGTACGACGGTTCGATGGCTGAGACCCCCATCTTTCTGGGATGCAGCGATAAGGATTTTCACATCCCAAAGGAGCGTGTTATTGAAAGCGCGGAAGTGTTCAGAAAGTTAGGCGCGAACGTGTCCGACGTTTTGTACCCAGATATGGGACATACTGTGAATGAAGATGAGATCACTGCTGTTAAGCACATGATGGCGATAATCAACGCCAGTTGATGGATGACATAAGGCCAGTGTGACAATCGCAAGTTGTCATACTGACCTTTTTTTGTTTACTATACAGATGTGTTTTCATGTGTGAAAGTGATATACCATGCCAACCATTCCTTCTGACATCGAAATCGCTCAGGCCGCCAAGCTGGTTCACGTCAATAAAATTGCTGAAAAACTTGGATTAGACCCCGATACTGACCTTGAGCATTATGGCAAATATATGGCGAAGATTAATCTTGAGGTTTTAGATCGTATAAAAGACCGTCCAACCGCAAAATATATTGATGTGACAGCTATAACACCTACACCACTCGGCGAAGGGAAATCCACAACGACTGTGGGTTTAGGGCAAGCACTCAATTACATAGGCAAACGGGCGACGATAACCATCCGTCAGCCGTCGCAAGGTCCGACATTTGGCATCAAAGGCGGTGCAGCGGGTGGTGGGTATAGCCAAGTTGTGCCGATGGAAAACTTTAACTTGCATCTGACAGGTGATATTCACGCAATTACAGCGGCACACAATCTGATTGCCGCGATGATCGATAATCATCTGTATCACGGTAATGCGCTCAATATTGACGAACACAATATTGTCTGGCGGCGTGTGATGGATTTGAACGATCGGACTTTACGCAATGTCATTATCGGCCTTGGTGATAAGGGTGACGGCATTCCACGACAAACCGGATTTGATATTACGGTTGCCTCGGAGATTATGGCGATATTGGCGCTGACAACATCGCTCGAAGATTTACGTGTGCGGATTAGCCGCATCGTCATCGCCTATAGCAAAGATAAGAAACCAATTACAGTTGAACAATTGCAGGCAGCAGGAGCAGCCACCGTTTTATTACGTGATGCAATCAAGCCAACGTTGATGCAAACCCTAGAAAATACGCCTGCGATTGTCCACTGTGGGCCTTTTGCCAATATTGCACACGGTAATTCATCGGTATTGGCGGATATGATCGCCGTGAAGTGCTCAGATTATGTCCTTACCGAGTCGGGATTTGGCGCTGATATTGGGGCGGAGAAGTTTTTTGATATCAAGTGCCGCGCTTCCGGCTTGCGTCCGAATGCTGCGGTTTTGGTAGTAACCGTCCGTGCATTGAAGGCACATACCGGGAAATATAAGATTACCCCCGGTAAACCACTTGATGTTGGTTTAACCAGCGAGAATGTCGAAGATGTCGAAGTCGGCGCGGTTAATATGGTACGGCACCTCGAAAATATGCGGAAGTTCGGTGTTAATCCAGTGGTGGCGATCAACGCGTTTTCAACAGACACCGATAAAGAAATGGATGCGATTCGCGAGATTGCAATGGCATCCGGTGCGGTGGGTGTTTCGGTTGCGCGACATTGGGCTGAAGGTGGTAAAGGGGCAGCAGAGTTGGCGGAAATGGTCGTGACGGCTTGCGACCAGCCAAATGATTTCAAGTTCTTGTATCCAGTGGAATGGTCAATCAAACACAAGATTGAAACTATTGCCACCGAGATTTATCGGGCGGACGGAGTGGATTACACCCCAGAGGCCGAGAAGCAAATCGCGACTTTTGAGAAGAATGGTTTTGAAAAAAACCCGATTTGTATGGCGAAAACGCACTTGAGCTTTACGGCTGATCCGACGATTAAAGGTGCGCCGACTGGTTTCCGTTTACCCATCCGTGAAGTACGGGCTTCAGTGGGAGCGGGATTTATCTATCCAATATGTGGCGAAATGCGAACGATGCCGGGGCTTCCGTCCCATCCGGCGGCAGAGCGCGTTGATCTGGATGATGAGGGAAATGTGGTTGGATTATTCTGAGTCAACCCGTGTTGGCAACCCGCGTTGATACGGTTTATTATTGTGCATAATTCGTAAAGTGTTTAAACGCACTTTTTATTAAGGATTTAATGCCTTGCGGTCTATAATTCCATTTAATGACAATTGGTTGTTTACGCCTGCTGATGTTCAAGCCTCAGTTCCGGATACTCAATTTGAGCAGATCACACTGCCGCACACCAATAAGATTCTGCCTTACCATAATTTCGATAACATGGATTACCAATTTGTTTCCACTTACCGGAAGCGCTTTAAGCTACCGGAAGCCCGAAACGGACGGCGCATTTTTATTGATTTCGAAGGGGCAATGATTGCAACTGAAGTCTCAATCAACGGGACAAAACTCGGCGAGAATGAAGGTGGTTTTACGCCCTTTTCCTTCGATATTACCGATCATGTAGTGGACAATGGCGAAAATCTGTTGACGGTACGCTTAGATTCGAGTGAGCGCCCCGATATTCCGCCATTCGGGTTTGTGGTCGATTATCTGACCTTTGGTGGTATCTACCGCGAAGTGAACCTGCGCTACGTCGAACCCATTTATATTCAAGATGTGTTCGCACAGACAAAGGATGTACTCACGGATTCTCCTTTTGTTGAGGTCGAGGTGACACTTGTGAACACCACCGGTAGCGACCAAAAACATTTACTTGCCGTTGGTATACAGGATGGTACAACACAGACTCAAAACGATATTCAAGTTCCTGTGGGTGGCAGCCAAGTTTTGACGATAACTGTGCCTGCATCGGGAATTGAACTTTGGACATTACAAAACCCCAAGCTGTATTCCTTTTCAGTTACATTAACTGATACAGTGAATAAGCAAGCCGACTTGGTTGAGTTTAAGCTGGGTTTCCGTACCGCCGAATTCCGAAAAGAGGGCGGATTCTTCCTCAATGGGGAACACCTAAAGCTCATCGGATTGAATCGGCATCAGACCTTTCCGTTTATCGGTGCGGCAGCACCAGCACGCTTGCAACGCAAAGATGCCGACATTATCAAGAACGAGTTGGGATGCAACATCGTCCGCACCTCTCATTACCCACAATCACGGCATTTTATAAACCGCTGCGACGAAATTGGTTTGCTGGTCTTCGAGGAAATTCCCGGTTGGCAACATATCGGCGACAGTGATTGGCAGGGGATTTCGCTGCGTGATGTCGAAGCCATGATTTTGCGCGACCGTAATCATACCTCGATCGTTATGTGGGGTGTACGCATTAATGAATCGCCTGATAACGAGGCGTTGTACAAAGAAACCAACGAGTTAGCGCACAAACTCGATCCATCGCGCCCCACTGGCGGCGTGCGGAACTTCCCCGACAGCCAGTTCTTGGAAGATGTATTTACCTACAATGATTTCTCGAACAGCGTTATTGAACCCATTAATCAGCCGCATCTGGTTACCGAGTTTAATGGGCATATGTTCCCGACCAAGAGTTTTGACCAAGAAGAACGTCTGATTGAACATGCCTTACGTCACGCTCGTGTTCAGGACAAACAATTGGGTATGCCGCGAGTATCAGGGGCAATCGGTTGGTGCGCCTTTGATTATAATACTCACAAGGAATTCGGCTCAGGCGACATGATTTGCTATCATGGTGTAATGGATATGTTCCGGCTGCCGAAATATGCCGCGTATTTCTACGAAAGTCAGATTTCACCGGAAATTCGACCTGTGTTACGGGCAGCAACGGTCTGGTCGATGGGAGATCGCAGCACCGGCGGCAATGATCCACTGACTGTATTTAGTAATTGTGACGAGATTGAGTTGTTTGTCGGTCGCGATCAAATTGGGCGTTACCAACCAGATCGGGCGCAGTTTCCAAATTTAGCCCATCCTCCCTTTACCGTTCCGGGACTGAACCTTTGGCTAACGTGGGGCGGGAAACTGCCATTTTTACACGTGGTCGGTTACTACAAAGGTGAGAAAGTCGCCGAACAGAAAATAGATTGTAGTCCACTCCCTGAGAAGTTGCTGCTGCTGCCAGATGACACCGAATTGAATGCTGATGGTGCAGATATGACACGTTTGGTATTCAAGATTGTGGATCAGTTTGGTAACCGCTTACCATTTGCCATCAAAGTCATTGATTTTGAAATCGAAGGCCCCGCTGAGTTGATTGGTGATAATCCATTCCCGTTGGTGGGTGGTCAAGCGGCTTTCTTTGTACGCGCGAAAAATGAAGTAGGCACAGCCACCATTCGCGCGAAGGCTCAAGGCTTGCCCGATGCAGAGACAACGATTGTCATTAAGTAAAATTGAGCCGATTAGCAGGGTAATCGCATCAAAATTGGTTTGAACCCTTTTGAACTAAACTGAACCGACTTTCCGTAGGAATACATAGGAATTTCTGTATAGTCGACTATTACACTTGGTTCAGAGTAGCTCTTAAGAGATGTTTAGAGTATTGC